>NZ_AUMJ01000033.1 GCF_000430625.1 Aneurinibacillus terranovensis DSM 18919 | reverse complement strand
TATGCATCCCACGATTACCAGAAGAAACTTCAAGTCTATCAAATGATCGGCAGTATGAGTCGTAAGGGAAACTGTTATGACAACGCTTGTATCGAGTCGTTTCACAGCGTCCTGAAGAAGGAGCTGATCTATCTCAATAAATACGAGAATCGGGAAGAAGCGAAGAAAAGCATCTTTGAGTACATTGAGATATTTTACAATAACCAGAGGATTCATTCTTCCATCGGATACCAAACGTCATCTAATTACGAACTAATGTTCTATAAGTTGGCAGCATGAAAAATTAATCTGTGTCTACTATCTTGACAGAGGTCCATCATTGACATTCTTTATGACATGAAATTGATCAAAAGTAATGGCGGCATGAGGAAAATGTTCCTCAAACCCTTTGATGAAGGCTGGGGACATATCGATGCAAACTTCTTTGATGTGTTCGGCGTTTCCGCCGTGAGCTTCCAGATGTTCTTTGCAAACACGGACCGTTTCAGCATTTTTTTCTTTTGTAGCACAAATGACTACTTTTTGGTCAGCGTCCATAAAGATGGTGATATAATGGTGTCCTCTTTTAGACGAAGTTTCATCGGTCCGATTTTCGTTACTTGAGACAGATCCTGTGCTTCAATCGCTGTTCGACGTAGTAATGTAAGATTCTCCAAAGCCGAGTATCATGTTCCCCAAGAAGACGAGCAATCGCATTCATTGGCATGTCTTTTGCCATGGTCATCACTAGCGCATCAAATTTCAGTGTAAAGTAGTGACGGGGTTTAATCGCCCATGGAACATGGACTCTTTTGATTGTGTTACATTGACCACACTTGGTTCGAGGTAGTTCTGCGTGAATGTAGGTAGGATATTCCCAAAAATTCAAGTGCCTCCATGTCCTATTTTCAGCTGCCGTATCATATACCGGTTGCTTTTCGGTTCCATACCCTGGCATGTAAACAAACCACGTTTACGATACTTGACGAAAACGTCTAGTTGTTGTAATTCTTCATTAAATTGACAACGATCGATATACCATGGTTCAGGGGTATGCATGGCTCTTTCTACTTCATCAATCTCTATAAACATATGAAAATACCTCCGTGTACTGGTCTATTATTTCCAGTATTAACAGGTGGTTTTCACTTTAATCAGCGAAGAAGCGTGTTCCTTTTAATATTTCAGGATTTCTCCGCGTTCTCAAAATGTGGATGGTTGACTCCCGTTGAATAAACGAGTAAAATAATTACTCGTGATAGGGTAGTTTTTATAGTGGAATTTCGTGAAAAAAGATAAGGTTTTACTGGAGTGACGGAATTGCTGGATTATTTAATAACATCTAAAACACGGGTTAAGCTTATTTTAAAGTTTTTTCTAAACTCGGAAACGAGGGCTTATCTACGCTCGCTGGCGGAAGAGTTCGGGGAATCAACAAATGCTGTTAGAGTTGAGCTTAATCGATTAACTGAAGCGGGTCTGCTAGAAGCTAAGAATGAGGGAAGAACAAAAGTTTACCAAGCGAATAAAAAACATTCATTATTTAATGATTTACATAATATTGTAAAAAAATATTTAGGAATAGATACGTTGATTGATGAGATATTAAGTAAGCTTGGTAATGTCGAAACTGCTTTAATTATCGGTGATTATGCGTGTGGTATTGATTCTGGGATTATCGATCTTGTTGTTGTCGGGGATTTTGATCGGAATTATTTACAGCAACTTGTAGAAAAAGTTGAGTATTTAATTAAGCGTAAAATTCGTGTTCTTGTTTTAAACAAAGAAGAATTCATTAGCCTAAGTGATAAATTTAAAAAAGAAAATGCTATCATTGTATGGCATGAGAATAATGTAAGGGATGAAAATTAGTTAATGACCAACCTCAAATCATTCTATAAAGCTTTTGTTAACTTTTTAAATAGTCGTAGGCTTATCTTTGAATTAGCTAGAAACGATATTCAGTCAAGATATCTTGGTTCATATCTAGGTGTTTTTTGGGCATTTATTCAACCTCTTATTACAATTTTAATTTTTTGGTTTGTTTTTCAAGTAGGTTTTAAATCAATGCCAATAAATAATGTTCCTTTCATTTTATGGTTAGTACCAGGAATATTACCTTGGTTTTTCTTTAATGATGGTTTATTAAGTGCTACAAATGCTATAATAGAAAATACCTATTTGGTAAAAAAAGTTATTTTTAATGTAAGTATTCTTCCGATAGTTAAAATAATGTCTTCCTTATTCATTCATTTATTTTTTGTCGTTTTTATTTTTATTCTTTATGGAATGTATGGTTATTTCCCATCTATTTATAATGTTCAAGTTGTTTATTACTTGATAGCTACATTGTGTTTCCTTTTCGGGTTATCTCTAATCACTTCTTCATTAGTGGTCTTTTTAAAAGATATAGGTCAGATTATCGGAATGATTCTACAGTTTGGATTTTGGATAACACCAATTTTTTGGAGTTTTAAAATTCTTCCAGAAAGGTATCGTTACTTTTTTAAGTTGAATCCGATGTATTATATTGTAGAAGGATACAGGGATAGTTTTATAAATCATGTATGGTTTTGGCAGCATTATCAATTGACTGCATTTTTCTGGATAATTACATTTTGTTTTATCATAATAGGGGGTACTTTGTTTAAAAAATTACGGCCTCATTTTGCTGATGTAATTTAGAGGGGACGAACAATAAATATGGATACAATCTCAATTCGAGTAGATAACTTGACAAAATCCTATAAATTATACGACCATCCTGTTGACCGATTAAAAGAATCTCTACATCCGTTACGAAAAAAATATCATAAAGATTTTTATGCTCTTAAAAATTTATCTTTTGAAATAAAGAAAGGTGAAACAGTGGGGATTATTGGGAAAAACGGTTCCGGTAAGTCAACTCTACTAAAAATTATCACTGGAGTCTTAACTCCTACTTCGGGAACTGTGCACGTGAATGGAAAAGTTTCGGCGCTTTTGGAACTTGGTGCTGGTTTTAACCCTGAATTAACTGGTATAGAAAATATATATTTAAATGGTATGATAATGGGCTATAGTAAGGAAGAGATGAATAAAAAAATAGATGATATTCTTTCTTTTGCTGAAATTGGTCAATTTGTTTATCAGCCAGTAAAAATGTATTCTAGTGGTATGTTTGCTCGCTTAGCATTTGCCGTTGCTATTAATGTAGAACCAGATATTCTAATAGTTGATGAGGCGTTGGCAGTCGGAGATTTGCGATTTCAAATTAAATGTATGGAGAAGTTTACAACGTTCAGAGAGCAAGGAAAAACCATTCTGTTTGTAACTCATGATATAAATAGTGTAAAAAGATTTTGCACTAAAACAATTTGGATTAATGAAGGTGTTGTTCAAGCTCAAGGTGAAACGGATATTGTCACAGATATGTATCTTGATTTCTTGAAGATTGGTGAAGTGCCTAAAATGCAGGATCTTGGCACATTTAAAAATAATAATGATACAGATGATAAATCTCAAAATGAACAATTAGCCACTTTGGAAAATAAAAATAATATTGAATTCGATATTGCTCGTATTAAAAACATTACCATGTTTGATGCGTTGGGAAATAGTAAGGACATTTTTCAACACAATGACCAGGTATTTATAGAAGTTGAATATGAAGTTCGGGAAAAAGTCGAGAAACCTGTTTTAGGTGTTGCTATAAGGACACTAGATCATATATACATTTGTGGGGTTAATACTCTATTGGATAAGATTCCTATAAAGTGGGATATTGGTGTTAATAAATGTCGAATTAGATATGATGAGTTAAATCTTATTGGCGGGAGTTATTATATTGATGTGGCGATTATGGAGCAAAATGCAACAGTGCCAATAGAGTATTTAACTAAAGCGAAAATTTTTACCATTCGTTCTAATTATATTGGAGAAGGATTAGTAATTTTAAAGCACCAGTGGGAGGTTTGCGATGAAGTATGATTTTAAGTTAAATATGGAAGTGGATGATTCTCACTCTTTAATAATAAAGAAAATAAAACCTGGTAGCGTGGTTCTGGAGTTTGGGCCAGCAAACGGAAAAATGACGAAATACCTTAGTGAACATTTATCATGTAAGGTTTATATTGTTGAGTTAGATGAAATAGCTGGTAAACAAGCTGCTAATTATGCTCAAGATTATTTGATTGGCAATATCGAAGATTATGAATGGATTGATAAATATCGACATTTAATGTTTGATTATATTATTTTTGCTGATGTTTTAGAACACTTAAATAACCCTCAAAAAGTTTTGAAGACTGCCACTCGATTTTTAAAAGAAGAAGGATCTGTTTTGGTTTCCTTACCAAATATTGCACATAATTCAATTATTATAGATTTGATTAATAATAAATTTGAATACAAACAAACAGGATTGTTGGATAGCACACACGTTCGTTTCTTTACGTATTCTTCTGCAGTTGAGTTATTAGATTTTGCAAATTTAGTTCCGGTTACGCAAATGGTTACTTATACAAGGGTTGGTCAGAACGAATTTAATAACTCATATGCTGATATCCCGAATAGTCTTGCTATGGAATTAAAGAAAAAAAAATATGGTGAAGTATATCAATTTGTATTTGAAGCAAAAAAGAAATTGAATGTTGACGATTTTCTTCGAATAGAAGAAATATCAAAAAAAGTATTACCTCAATACCAGATGCAGTTATATGTTGATCAAGGCGGTGATGGATACAAAGAAGAAGTATCAATTATTAGAGAGTTTGTTGGAAAAGAAAATATAATAGAATTTGACCTTACACAGTTCTCTAAGATAAAGAGTATGCGTTTTGATCCATGTAATTCTCCCGTTATAATTTCGCTCAAGGAAGTTTTAATCTTATATGAGGATGGTCAAGAGAAATTAGAACCTTATCAAACAAATGCTTTATATCAATTTAATGATTTGTTCGTATTTGAAACGTCTGATCCTCAAATATGTTTTAATATTAAATGTGAAAAAAATATAAAAAAAGTTGTTTTTAGACTCAAATATTTATACTTTGGTAATCAGGGTACTTTGCTTAATGATGATTTAATTAAAAAGTTAAATCAATACCTATTAGAAATCAATGGATTAAAGCTTGACTTCAAAACCACATTGGATGCAATTAAGGAAGAAAAGGATTTACTACAAGTTCTTTTAAATGAATCCATAGAAAAATTGTTAAATATTGAGCGGGAATTAGAAGCGAAACAAAGTTTATTAAACTATAAAGAAAATGAAATATGCCAAATTTTAAATTCTACGTCCTGGAAAATCACAAGACCATTAAGAAATATAGGTGAATTATTAAAAAAAATATTACAAATACCGAAAGAAAGCAAAAAAATAGCCTTTTTAGCAAAAAAGGCAGTTGTAGTTATAAAACGTGATGGCATAAAAAGTTCTTTTATAAAAATTAAAGACTACTTATCTCATAGTTCTCCATATAAGTCTATTGATCCGGAAAAATATGAGATTGCCATTAAAAGGGACAATTTGAATGATGGAAGGGTTGAGCGAATTCATGCGCATATAAATGAGTTATCATATCAACCTCTTATATCAATTATTCTTCCTGTATATAACGTGGAGGAACGTTGGCTGCGTAAATGTATTGAGTCTGTTGAAGCACAATTATATTCTAATTGGGAATTGTGTATTGCTGATGATGCTTCGACTAAAGCACATGTTAAACATGTTTTAGATCAGTACGCGGCTAAAGATCCAAGAATAAAAGTAACTTATCGCAAAAAAAACGGACATATTTCTGCAGCTTCAAATACAGCTCTGGATATGGCTTTAGGGGATTTTATTGCTTTATTGGATAATGATGATGAGTTAACCCCTGATGCATTATATGAAAATGTTGTGTTACTAAACAAATACCCTGATGCCGACATGATATATAGTGATGAAGATAAAATTAATGAAAAAGGAGAAAGGTCTCTTCCATTTTTTAAACCTGATTGGTCTCCAGATTTATTATATTCACAAATGTATACTTGTCATCTAGGTTTATATCGTACTGAATTAGTCCGTAGAATTGGTGGATTTAGAATCGGGTTTGAAGGAAGCCAGGATTATGATTTAGTATTACGTATAAGCGAACATACAGAACGGATTTACCATATTCCCAAAGTTTTATATTCTTGGCGTGCCCTCGAAACTTCTACATCTAGTAATCCAGAATCCAAACCATATGCTAATGATGCAGGTTTAAGAGCTTTGAATGAACATTTATCAAGAGTATATGGAGAAGGCAATGCTTGGGCGGTCGAGGATAAACAATTATATGTATATGATGTTAGATACAAACTACCTGAAAAAAAACCTAAAGTTAGTATAATTATTCCTACAAAAGACAAGGTAGAATTAATTGATGCGTGTATTAAGAGTATTTTTTCGAAAACAACATATACAAATTTTGAAGTTATTATAATGAACAACAATTCGGCACATGATGAAACAATGGCATGGTTTGATAACATCCAAAAATTGTATAAAAATATTCGGGTTATTAATGCAAACTATGAGTTCAATTGGTCAAAGTTAAATAATCATGGGATCGCGGAAGCCTCAGGAGATGTTTTTGTATTTCTAAATAATGATACAATCGTGATAAGTGAAGATTGGTTAGAACGATTAACTGAAAAATTTATGAGAAAAAATGTAGGAACTGTGGGAGGACTTCTATTATATGAGGATGGAAGCATACAGCATGCTGGTGTTGTAATCGGGTTAGGAGGATGGGCGGAGCATGTATTCAAAGGAATGAATCCTATACATTTTGGTTCTCCTTTTGTTTCTCCGGTTATAACTAGAAACGTTTCTGCTTCAACAGGAGCTTGCTTAGCTATTTCACGCGAGGTGATAGAGAAAATAGGCAAATTTAACGAAGAATTCGTTGTGTGTGGAAGTGATGTTGAGATATCATTAAGAGCATTGAAAATGGGCCTGGTGAATATATATGATCCGCATGTGAAATTATACCACTTAGAATCTAAGACACGCTCAAATTATATTCCTGAAATTGATTTTACGCTTTCAGCTAAACATTATAGTCCGTTCAGAGAGAATGGCGATCCGTATTATAATCCGAATTTATCTTTATTAAATACCATGCCTTCAATAAAAGTAGGTGATACAAATGCTTAATAAAATTAAAAAATTAGCTAGACGTAGTAAAATTATAAGAGAAATTTACAAAAATATAAATGCCTCCTTAATAGAAACAAGTATCGGTGAGATAACACCTTTAAATGCTCGGAAAAGTTTATTCGAAGGTAAAAGAATAAATCTTATTGTACCGTCAATTAATCAAGAACATTTATTCGGAGGTATATCAACAGCTCTTCATTTTTTTGATGAATTATCTGGAGATAAATTCAAACGTAGAATTATCTTGACTGACGCCTCTCCAACTCAGAAGGATTTAGAGCCATTTAAAGAATACAAGTTTTTGTCAATGGATGAGGATGCTAATGATGAATACCAAATTGTTGCAGTTAATGACAGATACAATAGAACGTTACCGGTAAGTAGTAATGATATATTTATGGCAACTGCATGGTGGACGGCTTATGCAGCTCAAAGATTAGTTAAGTGGCAATCAGAAGCATATAATCAAAATATTAAAGAAATGATTTATTTTATTCAGGACTTTGAACCTGGATTTTATCAATGGTCAAGTCAGTATGTGTTGGCTGAAAGTACTTATAAATATGATGGTCCTCAAATTGCTATTTTTAATTCATCCTTGCTTAATGACTATTTTAAAGAAAAAGGTTATATGTTTAGTCAAGAATATTGTTTCGAACCAAAGTTAAATCATAAATTAAGAGAGTATTTCTTAATGGAAGAGCAAGTTGCTAAAAAAAGGCAAATTTTGATATATGGAAGACCATCTGTTGCTAGAAATGGATTTTCTTTAATTATTGAGTCTCTTAGGATCTGGTCTCAAACATATCCAAGGGCTAGTGAATGGAATATTATCTCAGCTGGTGAACAACATCCTAATATTGATATAGGAAATGGAATAACTGTAATATCTAAAGGCAAGATGAGCTTAGAGGAATATGCTAAAATTTTATTGGAATCTGCAGTTGGCATCTCTCTGATGATTTCTCCTCATCCAAGTTACCCTCCACTTGAGATGGCGTGTTTTGGGCTGAAAGTAATTACTAATAGTTTTGAGAATAAGAATTTATCAGAGGCAAGCAGGAATATTTTATCAATAAAAAAATGTTCCCCTGATGAAATAGCTCAAAATATTTATTATTTATGTAACAATATTAATTTAAAATGTAACCTAAATAAAAATATTGTAGAATTCTATGTTAATGATATACCTCAATTTGATTTTATAAACCGTCTACAAAAAAAGTTATAAAAAATTGTTATTATTACTTGAAAAGATCGTATTTAGGATTAAGCCATAAAAATAATTATTTTGAAATTCCTTTATGTATTTTTGTAAAAATATTGCCAAGGATGGGATAGATCATACTTATCGAAACTGAATTGGATATAATTAAACAAAGTGCTAGTGTGTTTCTAAAAGAAATGTTAAGTTTAACAAAGCATCATACATAAGCAGGTTGAATTGCTTTATAGTTATCTAGCTCTTCCTAGGAGATTACTTTTTCAAACTTCTATTGTATAGATGCAAATCTAAAAGAAAAAAGAATAAATCAAATTGCTCTTTTCGTTTAAGTTTTAACCCTTTAATAAAGGTAGAAAGTTTTTTAGAATATTCAGTGGGCTATCTTTTTTATTAGTAAGTGAGGGATTAGACCTTGACACCAGTCATTTATACAATTGGTAGTAGTCCTATTTTGTTTGAAAAAAATGGTGTTTATGTGTATATAGTTGGTTATGCAGTACGTAAATAATTATTTTACAAAAGGGTAAACTACCTGCTCAAACTAATCAAGTAAATATGCCTTTATAAGGATTCAATCTATGTAAAATAGTCATCTTCTGAAAAGAAATGTAAAAGGAGTCTATATGATATTTATTAAAATTGAACATTTTTCAAGAAAAACGTTGATTTTTTTTGGGGGTTATTTCCTCTTTTTATGCTTTATATGTTTTAGCTTTGTTCATGGTGATTTAATACTAAATTGTTTTGTTAGTAATCAGGTAGAATGGAGTCATTTAAATGTATATAAATGGTTTTCCTCAAATCCTACTTTAAATAAAATTGAAACTCCTATGGCTCCATTGTATTATCTTACAAACGGTGCTTATATTGGATTTTTAAAACTACTTAACATTAATCCTATTTCTAAAAATGACTTGACTATTTATGGACTAACTCAGGGCTTTAAGTATGGAATTGGCGGTTTTTTGCTCAAAATTCCTAACATCATTGCGCTTTTTGTGGGAGCGTTCTATGTATACAAAATCGCACGAAAGAAAGGACTTAACCCCCAAGTTGTTGTGACACTTTGGCTGACTTCCCCTATAATTTTGGCAGGTGGTTTTATGCAAGGACAACTTGATATTATACCTGCTACCTTAACAATGGTTGCTTTATATTATGTGGTAGAAGAACGATTTTACATAGTTTTAGTAATGCTTGGACTTTCTGCTGCGTTCAAAAATTACGCGTTGTTGCTTATTCCTCCATTTGCTATTATTCTAGGACAAAGGGATTATTGGAAAGTAGTCCGACTAACTATAGTAGGGGTGGGGGTCTATGGTCTAACTTTACTTCCTTTTTGGGGGGATGCTCTGGTTACGCGATTGTTTGGATGGAAAGATGATAACGCACTTTTTGATAGAGCTTTTATGCAAGGACTCACCCCGACTTATCCATATTTTTTGATTTATTTTTTCTTGGTTTTTTATATTTTTAGTTTAAAAATAAAAAGAGAAGAAATATTTTGGTATGTAAGCTGGGTATCAGCTGCTATTATTGCTGATATTTTTTGTACCACATGGTGGTTGCCGCAATGGTGTATTTGGATGGTACCGTTTTGTATTTTCATAGCGATTAAAACTTGGATGACCTTTTTATGTTTTATTACAGTATCATGTATAATTGTTATAAATAACTTGATTTATTTTACGCGAAACCTTGATTCGGCAATGTTGGAACCTTGGTTTGGACACGGAATTAAGGATATGCCGTTCACCTATCAACTACAGGGCCATATCCCAGGGTTATTGTATACAATTTTGATAACTCTGTTAGTATTATTTTTTGTTCTTGTCTTAAAAAATAAAAATGAGATGGATGAGCTTTCTCAAAATCCCACTGTAAAGTTCTTATTAACATGTTCTTTTCCTATTGTTTTTTATGTAGCAATGATTTTTGTACAACCTTTTTTATACTTTGAAGGAAGTAAAATACAAAACAATTTAATATTGCCAACCGAGACAAAAAACATTTTATCTGCGATTGACCAAATAAAGAATAAAGAAGATTATATAGAAATGAGAGGTTGGGCTTTTATTGATGGAAAAAATTTAGACGGTAAGCAGAAATATATTGTTCTATCTTCGAATAAAAAAACTTATATTTTAAGTACAAAATTGGAAAAAAGGCCTGATGTCACAACGCATTTTAAAAAAGCCAATTACGATGACTCAGGATATAAAGCAATTATTATCAAGGATCAGATTAATCCCGGAGTTTACAGAATAGGTTTTTTTATAAGCGGTAAAAAGGAAAATGCATTCACTTTAACAGATGCTCGTGTTGAAATTAAATAATTTATGTAAAAAAGTTGATTAGGAGAGTTGATATGAAAACTTTTATTTTGCTTCCTTGCTATAATGAAGAAAAGGCGTTGCCTTTATTACTTAATCGTATTTCAGATGTCTTTGAAGATGAAAGTTCTTACGAAGTGATTATTATTAATGATGGAAGTTATGATGAAACTTTACCCATAGCTAAGCAATATTCTAAAAGGATGCCTGTTCATATTATTGACCATGGTGTTAATAAGGGGCTTGGTAGTGCGATGAAGAATGGTCTTCAATATGCTGCAACCGTCGCTGCGTATGAAGATGTGGTAGTTGCATTAGATGCTGACAATACACATAATCCAACATTGATTAAAGAAATGATTAATAAGTTAAAAAAAGAAGATTTAGATATTATTATCGCTTCGCGCTATGCTAAGGGTGGACAAGAGATTGGATTGTCATTGCATCGTAAATTTCTCAGTTTAGGTGCAAGCACTATACTAAAAATGTTTTTTCATATACCAGGTGTGCGAGACTACACATGCGGATATCGTGCCTATTCAGCAGCTATTTTAAAACAAGCCCACCTCATATATAATAATGCTCTTGTTGAGGAACTTGGATTTGTATGTATGGCTGAGATAATTATAAAGTTAAGCTTAATTGGCGCAAAAATTGGGGAAGTAGGATTGGTATTACGTTATGATCAAAAAGAAGGAAAAAGTAAAATGAAGATAATCAAAACAATTAATCGTTATCTTCAACTTATAACAAAAAGTAATCAAATCATTAAATCTAATAAGGCTCTTGTTGAAAGTGCTTCTACTATTAGTAGAAATAGATAGTTATTTAATGTGAAAAGAGGATACATAAGTGAAAGGCTTATTTCTAATAATTTTTTCTGTAATGGTTGGTTCTGTCGGTCAAGTATTGTTAAAGGTTGGAATGAATAAAATTGGGAGCACTTCTTTAAATGTCTTGCCATCCAAACTTATTACAATTTTCACCAACCCGATGATTGTTTTGGGGTTTATTTGCTTTATTTCAAGTTCCTTGCTTTGGATGGTGGTAATATCCGGCAATCAATTAAGTTCTGCATACCCTATGGTTTCACTAGGATATATTTTTGTTTTCATAATGTCAATTTTTCTATTTAACGAGACAGTTACCGTGCCTAAGTCTATTGGACTAATGGTTATTGTATTAGGTGTTTTCTTAATGAACAAGGGTTAATAAGTATTAAGGGTTCTATACATTTACATTGTATAAGTACCCTCTTTTTTAAAGCTAACTGTTAGTAAATCTTAATAGATAAAAATGCCGGGAAACTTAAAAAAGTTTAATCTTACATTTAAAGAATCTAAGTAATAAGAGCTGGATAACAATATAAGGTTTTTAATTAATTACACAGTCCATTTTAGTGGTTATGTAGGGTGGTTTTAACTGTGAATCTTATTGGTAGATTTATTGTTATAATGATACTGCAATTCAATGAATTCATTCCTGAAAATAAAAAAGTTTAGTGTCTTAAATTTATAAGAGTTATTTGAATGTTTTAGAATAAAAATGGTTCTTTCTTTTAGATTGATACGAGGAGTAGGAAGTATGAAAGGCATTATCCTAGCCGGTGGTAGTGGCACACGCCTCTATCCACTCACAAAAGCAATCTCAAAACAATTGTTACCTGTGTATGATAAACCAATGATATATTATCCATTATCTGTATTGATGTTGGCAGGCATTAGAGAAATACTTATCATTTCAACACCGGAAGATACACCTAGGTATCGGCAGCTTCTAAATGACGGCTCTGCTCTCGGGATTTCAATTACATATGCCGTCCAACCCTCCCCGGATGGACTGGCCCAGGCCTTTATTATAGGAGAAGAGTTTATCGGTGATGACAACGTAGCTCTCATACTTGGTGATAATATTTTTTACGGGCATGGTTTTACTAAAGTCCTTCAAAAGGTAGCTAAGCGAAAATCAGGAGCCACCGTATTTGGTTACAATGTAAAAGATCCGGAACGCTTTGGTGTTGTCGAATTTGATGGAGACGGTACGGTTCTTTCTATTGAAGAAAAACCGAAAGAGCCGAAATCGAATTATGCGGTCACTGGTTTATACTTCTATGATAACCGCGTAGTTGAAATAGCTAAGAATATTAAACCTTCTGCCAGAGGCGAGTTGGAAATTACGGATGTTAATAAAGAGTATTTAAAAACAGGGGACTTACAAGTAGAGCTACTAGGCCGTGGATTTGCCTGGTTGGATTCCGGTACTCATGAATCTTTACTCGAAGCTTCACAATTTATCCAGACCGTTGAAAAACGGCAGAGTCTTAAAGTTGCCTGTCTTGAGGAAATAGCTTACCGCATGGGATATATTTCGCGAGATCAATTAATCAATTTAGCGGAACCACTTATGAAAAATGAGTATGGCCAATACTTAATCGCATTAGCCAATCGAAGTAAAGATTATGTTACGGTGGAGTGAAGGTAATTGGAAATCATAAAAACAAAATTAAAAGATGTTTTTGTTCTCGAACCTAAAGTTTTCGGTGATTCGCGCGGTTATTTCATGGAAAGCTACAATGAAAAAACATTGAATGATTTAGGCATCACCTATAATTTTATCCAGGATAACCAGTCACTTTCCGTTGAGACCGGTGTTCTCCGCGGCCTGCATTATCAATTAAACCCTAAAGCACAGACTAAGGTTGTACGCGTCCTAACGGGTGCCATTTATGATGTGGTTGTTGATATTCGGAAGAGCTCTCCTACTTTTGGGCAATGGCAGGGTTTTATTTTAAGTGAAGACAATAAGAGACAGCTAGTAGTGCCCAAAGGATTCGCCCATGGTTTTTGTACGATTGTTCCAAACACGCAGGTGATGTATAAAGTCGATGAATACTATTCTCCGGAACATGATAGAGGTATATTATGGAACGATCCTGCGCTCGGAATTGATTGGCCTACATCTAATCCGATTCTTTCGGAAAAGGATAAAGTTCATCCGTTGCTTAAAGATGCTGAACTAAACTTTGAATAGGGGAAAATTGGACAATGAAAATGATGATTACAGGTGGAGCCGGTTTTATCGGTAGTAACTTTGTCAACTACATGGTAAAAAAGTATCATGCCTATACATTTATCAATGTGGATTTGCTAACATATGCCGGAAATCTTGAAAACCTAAAAGATGTGGAACCAGCGCACAATTATACGTTTATAAAAGGGGACATCACCGACAGAGAACAGATGAATCAAATTGTTTCAGATGGCGTGGATGTGATTGTAAACTTTGCCGCTGAATCTCATGTGGACCGCAGCATTACGAATCCCGATGTATTTGTAAAAACGAACATTATGGGAACCCAGGTGCTGCTTGATGCCGCAAAAAAATATGGCATTAAAAAATATGTGCAGGTTTCTACGGATGAAGTATACGGAACGTTAGGGGATACTGGCTACTTTTCCGAGAAGACTCCATTGGCGCCAAACAGTCCTTATTCAGCAAGCAAAGCAAGTGCTGATTTACTGGTGCGTGCTTATCATGAAACGTATGGTCTTCCGGTGAATATTACACGCTGTTCTAACAATTATGGCTCGTATCATTTTCCTGAAAAACTGATACCGCTAATGATTATTAACGCCCTTCAAGATAAAGAGTTGCCTGTTTATGGGGATGGATTAAACGTCCGTGACTGGCTGTATGTTGAAGATCATTGTGCTGCGATTGATCTCGTTATTCATAATGGAGTATCGGGAGAAGTATATAATGTCGGTGGAAACAATGAGCGTACAAATATTGAAATCGTAAAACGTATTTTAGCTGAACTTGGCAAACCGGAGAGCTTAATTAAATTCGTGAACGACCGCCCTGGCCATGATCGGCGTTATGCCATCGATGCAACAAAATTACGAACGGAATTAGGCTGGGAACCCAAACACAATTTTGAAACGGGAATTGTAAAAACGATTAAGTGGTACGTAGATAATCAAAATTGGTGGGAACGAATTATAAGCGGTGATTATCAGCAGTACTATGAAGAGCAGTATAAACATCGTCTGGAAGAGGTAAAGTGATGAAAGTATTAGTAACCGGCGGAAGGGGACAACTTGGGACAGATGTGACGAATTTGCTCCGGCAAAATCGTTATGACGTGTATTCCTATTCCAGTCATGAACTTGATATTACTGACTATAATCAAGTGAAAGCCGTTATGGAGGAAGTGCAGCCGGATGTCGTCATCCACGCTGCTGCTTACACGAAAGTGGATCTTGCAGAGCAAGAAGTTGACTGTGCCTATCAGGTGAATGCATACGGGACTCGGAATATGGTCGTACAAGCTGAGAAGTATGGGGCAAAGTTTGTCTATATTAGTACCGATTATGTCTTTGATGGTACGGCGGATGTTCCGTATCATGAGTTTAGCCGGACAAATCCTCAAAGCGTATATGGAAAATCAAAACTCGCCGGTGAACAATTTGTTCAGAGCTTATCCTCTAGATATTTTATTCTTCGTACTTCCTGGGTTTACGGGAAACACGGGAAAAATTTTGTGAAGACCATGTTAAATCTGGCGGAGAGCCGTTCAGAATTGAATGTGGTCCATGATCAGATAGGGTCTCCAACTTACACGGTAGATTTAGCGGAATTTATTATGGGTATTATTGAAACGGATGCTTATGGTTTGTATCATATATCCAATACAGGCCAGTGTTCCTGGTATGAATTTGCCTCTGCTATTTTTGAAGAAGCCAATCGTTTGGATGTGAAAGTTAACCCGATTACAACTGCCGAATATCCGGTTCCCGCTCCCCGCCCGGCTTATTCGGTGTTTGACCATATGAGTATTCGATTAAATGGAATGCAATTGCTGCGACCCTGGCGTGAAGCCTTACAGGATTTTTTAAAGGAATTAAACGTTGAAAAACGTTGACTAGAGACACAACTCTAGTCTTTTTTGTTATGATGTAATATGTAATAGGAAGAGATTAAAGTTTTATAGGGAGCCCATATGGAAAAGGTTCAAATTTTATTATCAACCTATAATGGCGAGAAGTATGTAGAGCAACAGTTGGATAGTTTATTGCAGCAAACATATCGTAATATCAATATTCTCATCCGGGACGATGGATCGACCGATCGAACGATAGATATTTTACGGGAAAGGTATAATCATGATAATATTTCCTTGGTACATGGGGACAATGTCGGAGTTATCCAAAGTTTTTTTGAACTACTCGCATTATCTTCAGACGCCGATTACTTTGCGTTTTGTGACCAGGATGATGTATGGAAACCTGATAAATTGATGAGAGCAGTAAAGGCGCTTAAGCAGTTCTCTTCTGAGGTTCCTACTATGTATTGTTCTCAGGTAACGTTGGTTGATGAAGGCCTAAATGATATTGGACACCTTCCTGAGCCGGTACGGGGAGCCTCTTTTAACAATGCACTCGTAGAAAACATTGCGGTAGGTTGTACGGTGGTTTTTAATCGTTCGGCTAAACGTCTCATATTACAAAAGTTACCTAATCTCCAGTTCGTTATTATGCATGATTGGTGGGCGTATCTAGTTACATCCGCTTTTGGAAAGGTAATCTATGATTCTGAATCAAACATACTTTACAGACAACATTCTATGAATTCAATTGGTGCAAAAACCGATTTTTTAGGGAAGTGGATTACAAGAGTTAAACGATTCGTTGATAGAGGCGGTCGGCTTCCTATTTCAGAACAGGTAAAAGAATTTAAACGTATTTTTGGAGAGCAACTACCTCCGGAATATGCAGCAGTGCTAAATCGCTTTGTTGAGCAAAGGAGCACCATAATGGGTCGGCTAAAGTATGCACTTAGCGGGGAAGGATTTCGTCAGTCTCTGGTTGATAATGCAATCTTTAAGATGTTGATTATTCTGAATCGAATATAAAGTGAGTAAGAGGGTTATATGAAAATTGCTTATGTTATTACACGGTCAGATTGGGGTGGAGCTCAGTCGCATGTTTTTGATCTTCTCAGATATGCTTCTCAGTTCGAGGAGTGTCATTTAATTGTTGGGGAGGAAGGCGAATTAACCGAACGTGTTAGGAACCTTCCTGTTTCAGTCTGGCACGTGCCTACGTTAATTCAACCTATCCATCCTTTTTATGATTGTTTAGCTTTGCGCGATATATTGCGTGTATTAAGGAAGATAAAGCCTGACCTTGTCCATACTCATTCTTCTAAAGCAGGATTTATAGGCAGGTTTGCGTCGAGGTTAGCCGACTTCCCCAGTATCTTTACTGCCCATGGCTGGGCCTTTACTGAGGGTGTTTCCGCCTTCAGGAAAAAAATTTCAATACCTATGGAAAGAGTAGCGGCAAAGATTTCTAAAAAAATAATATGTGTATCAGAATACGATCGTGAGCTTGCTTTACAGTATGAGGTGGCAGAAGAAAATAAACTAATAACAATACACAATGGTATCTCGGAACAATATTCAATTAACAACCAAGATACGGGCGACACAATGAGAGTCGTTATGGTTGCGCGGTTTTCTGCTCAAAAGGACCACAATACACTTATTCGCGCAGCAGCTAATATATCTTCTCCCGTGGAATTTATATTAGTTGGACATGGTGAATTAATGGAGCAAAGTCGTCTATTGGTGAACCAATTACATGTAGCAGACAGAATTTCCTTCCTCGGAATGCAAAGGGATATACCAGGAATTCTATCAAAAAGTGATGTTTTTGTTTTAACTTCTCATTACGAAGGTTTTCCTATTAGTATTTTAGAGGCCATGAGAGCGGGTTTGCCAGTAATTGCTTCCGATGTTGGAGGGGTGAAAGAAGCGGTGATCGATGGAGTTACCGGTTTTCTTGTCCCACGGGGAGACGTGCAAGCTGTTCAGAACCGTCTGGAGGTTTTAGCAAACAACCCTATTTTTCGAAAGCAAATGGGCGAAGCCGGACGAAAAAGATTCCTAGAGCACTTTACGAAGCAGAAGATGATAGAGAAAACCTTCTCTGTTTACGAAGAACTTGTGTAAAACGATACCAAACGAATCTTTGATTGAAATTCTAATATTGAAATTCTAATTATATTTTTTGTCGAATTCACATGAATTTACAAAGGAAGTGTTATATAATGTTTTCGTGCATAACCAGAAGTTAAACTAGGGAGAGCGGTATAATGAATACAAGTTTTAAAATGAGGGTATATAAATTTTTCTTATCAATATCGGATATTCTCATTATTAATCTTGGTTTTGCTCTTGCTTATTGCTTTAAGTTTGGCTTTCAAGTACCGAGATATAATTTAGAACCATACCTTATCATTCTTCCCTGGTTGTCAATTGGAGCGTTTATCATTTTTTATTTATTTGATTTATATTCAAATTGGCGGCGAAAAAGCTTATATAATCTGTTGTACTCCGTTGTTATGTCAATTTTGATTCTGATTGTTTTTACGATGGCGCTAACTTTCTGGTATCGCGGGTTTTCTTTTCCCCGTAGTGTTATTTTGTTATCTGCCCTTTTCAATCTTCCGCTTTTTACAGTAAACCGATCACTTATTTGGCTGTTTGCTAAGAAAAAATATGGAGAGAGAAAAGTTCTGATTATCGGTAAAACAAAAGAAGCTGGTCTATCTATTGCAGAAAAATTTCTCCAGCATGCGCAGGGCTGGTTTGTTTTACAAGGCTTTCATTCCGTCCATGAATGGGCTGCCCTTGCTACTCGAATTGAACAGGTAGATGTTATTTTACTCAGTTCCGATTTGAATCAACAAGAGAAGGCTGAAGTCATTAGTTACTGTGCTAAATTCGGGAAGGAAGTATTAGTGGTTCCGGAATTATTTGAACTGTTTATTCTCAACTCAGAACCTCAGCAGATAGATGATATGCTGGTACTATCAATTCAACCCCCTAAACTGAACCCATCACAACTTTTTACTAAGCGCTTCTTTGATGTTGTAATATCGGGTTTGCTTTTAATTTTATTAAGTCCAATTATGGTATTTACTTATCTTGGAGTCGTTCTCACTTCTGAGGGGCCAGGGATATTTAAACAAGAAAGACTTGGAAGGAATGGGAAGCCGTATATCATTTACAAGTTCCGTAGTATGGTATTCAATGCGGAAAAGAAAACAGGTCCTGTTCTTGCCACCGATAACGACTCACGAATTACACCATTTGGAAGATTTATTCGTTCGACAAGACTTGATGAGATTCCACAGCTTTTTAATGTTTTAAAAGGAAATATGAGCCTTGTTGGTCCCAGGCCTGAACGCGAATTTTTTATTGAGCAGTTTAAGGCTGAAATTCCCGATTATACATATCGAATGTCCGTTAAACCGGGTATTACGGGACTTGCGCAAGTAATGGCTAAGTACAGTACAACAGCGGAAGATAAACTTCGCTATGATTTAATGTATGTGAGGAATTATTCCTTTGGTCTGGACCTTAAAATCTTGCTTCAAACCATTCGAGTGATCTTCCATCGCGATCAAGCAGGTGGTGTTAAAACGCTAAACCAGAAAGACAGAGAGTTGTTTTTGAAATTGCTGGGCGATAATGAAGTAGCGGCTGTGCAAGAGTCGAATCCTTCTTCAAGTGAAGTTTTATCAAAATTTAAAAGGATCATGAAATGACTTTGAAAAAATGGTGGATTGAAGTTAATGGTTATTAACAGACTAGAGATGCAATTCTAGTCTTTTTTTGTAATTTTTCTGTTGTATTAAATAAAGAAGGATTATGTATAAAAGTGGAGGGGAACTTTGTGAACAAACATTTAACAGGTGAGAAGCGAAATCTCTTAACTTACTTGCTTCTTATTGTGGGAGTACTATCGATAATTATAACTGCGATGTTAGGACAAGCTCAAAATGATCAATTTGCCCAAGACTCTCAAGAAAGCCAGCTTATAAATCAGTTGTTAAATCAGAGTAAATATAATGAAGCAGGAAATAAACTAAAAGAATTACTTCAAAATTATCCGGATAATTATTTTCTTCAATGGGAGTATGGCTTAAGTTTATATAACCAGGGAAAGATTGCTCAAGCAGACCAGTATTACACAAAAGCGCGGGAGCAGCGCCCGGTTCTCGTACAAAACCCTACCTATCTTGCTCAATATGGGGAAGTGTTGCAAGCCGAAGGCCAGCTTGACAGAGCTAAAAAATATTTATTGGAAGCTAAAAAAGTTAATACAAATCCTCAATTGAATGGACAAATTGATAAAGTTTTAAAAAGTATGGGAATAGAGAAGAAATAAATCAATTAAGAGATGGAGGGAGAATGTTATGAAAGAGAATAAGTTAAATCTTGACCAAAAGTTAATGCTTGAACATCAAAAGTCTATTGATTCAATTATTATAAATATTTTAGTAGGGATAGTAGCGCTAATTCCATTGTTGACAAGAGCAGCTATTATACAACATATAAGTCCGGTTATTGGTGATCCGGTACTGGGAAGTGGGATGAAAGCCGATGTTTTTACGTATTATAAGTTTGTCTTTTTAGTTATAGGCGCTGTGTTACTATTGGTTTTTTTCTTATACAAAATGTTAGGCCATGGATACACTATCCAATCAAGTTATATCAATCTGCCAACAGGAGCTTTGTTTTTACTCATAGCAATCTCGGCAATTACTTCCTATTATAAAATGTTAAGTTTGTTTGGTCAGTATAATCGCCATGATGGAGTCATTACGTACTTATGCTATTTAGTTCTTTTTTTCATTTCGGCTAGTGTAATGTACAGTGAAAAAAAATTAAAACTTTTATTTTATGCCATGTACCCTGCTATTATTATCAATGCTGTACTGGGTTTACTTTATTTTTATGGAGCCGATTTGTTAAACTATTCGTTTATTAGGGCGATTATTTTACCTTCAGATATTCCTCAAAGCGCAATTAAGGGAGGCTCTGCCTTCAACAGCACTATCAATAATCCGAACTATGTCAGTGGGATTTCTTCAGTTTTTATCACGATTTTTTTAGTGAAGGCACTATTTGCTTCTTCTAAAATAGATAAAGCTATTTCATTGCTTATTTCTATCCTGTCATTCGCTATGCTTTTAACATCATTGTCGACAAGTGGATTTTTAACGTTTGTTGTTTTAATTCCTTTGGTCCTGTTTTTAATTATTGCAGGCGTAAAACCCGGACCGGCGTTTATTACATTTTTTGTAGCTATTGTCGCCTATTTTGGTGTTTTCACTTTACTTAATGAACACAATCCAAGTGTTTGGACGAATACCATTGGGTTTTTTATGGGACAGAAAGCTGATGGAGAGAATATTGAGAGTAAAAAAGTATATGAAAAGGCGAATGGCCATACAGTGAAGACGGTGGATTTTTTGGCTCAAAACTCACCTTTTATCCCTGAGAAGGTATATGCTGCTGAAGGAAAACAAATAAAGGATGAATTTGATTTACCTCAGCCAGGATGGGCTGCGGGAACAGGACGGGTTTATATTTGGGAGAAGACGTTTGAATTGATTAAAAAACGCCCTCTGTTAGGTTATGGGTTAGACACCTTGGCTTACCACTTTCCGCAAGATGATCCAAACAAAATATCGAATTTACATGATGCAAATGTAGTGGTTGATAAACCGCACAATATGTATATTGGTCTTGCATTTGGCTCCGGTATTCTCGCCTTAATAGCGTTTTTGTTTTTAATGATTCGTCACTTCTTGCATTATATTTCGTTTATACGAAATCGAATTGTGTATGAGAAAGAAAAAATATTAGCCGCTTTATTTACGGGTTGGTGCGCGTATTTGATACAAGCATTTTTTAACGATTCCATTATTGGAACCGCACCGATCTTTTGGATTCTATTCGGTGTAAGTGTGGCTGTATTGCGCCAGGAAAAAGAAAGCATCGATGAATTGCGAGCTTAGTTAAAAAAATTTTTATTCACGCAACCTTTTTAATCACTTTCGCGTCTATATATGTGTACGAAATGCAAGGCGATGTAGTGAGAAGAAAAAAGAAAAATGAAGATGCAACTTTTTTCTTCCTCTTACGTCTAATAAGTTGCAGAACATTTTCGAAGAGGTAATTTAAGAAATAACTAGTAAAAATTCTATTTACTTCTTTTAAAATGCGATGTATACTAGCCTTTGTAGCATGGATAATTGTCTGTGCGACTAACCCCTGTGTTTTTGGTGTGTTTTTACATACCAAAGCTTTATCAAAAAAGATAAATAGAACTGTTCTCCTTTGGGGGGTGAAAGTACATAGGAGGAGATTGGTTCGATAGATAGATAAAGACAATGCTCTCAACCAAAAAAATGCAGGATTGTGCGCTTTTAATAGAAGCATTATGTATTCTATTACGAGAAAGCATGACCGCAAAATATTATATTTTAGGAGGAAAAGACATTGAAAAGCAAAGCATTAAAAGTTCTTTCTGCTTCTGCAGCTCTCGCAACAGTTGTTGCTCCGGTAGCATCTACGGCATTTGCTGCAACTTATAGCGCAACATCTGTTCAATCTATTTCGAACGGTGTAAACAACGCTAACCTTGGAAAAGTACAAATTAACTTTAACGCATCTGAGTTAGCAACATCCGGAGATTTTGTTATTTTAACTTTACCAAGTGATTACAACTTCAATTTATCTGGAACAGGTACTCCTTTAACTAACGGTTCTGCATTAGGAACAGCTGCTAACGGTAATACCGCTCCGTCTACTATTGAAGTAGCAGTAGGCGATAACTTCCTTACACAAAGCGGAACTGTTGGTGACGCGCTTACCACTGCAAAAAATGCTGGCCATCCAGTAACTGCTGACGTTCTTTCGAATAATCAAGTTCGAATCAACTTTGATTCTGATTGGTTGAAGACAAATGCAGTTGCTGGAGCTAAAGCTGTTGCATCTCTTTATGTTAACTTAACTGGTATTTCTGTAAATGGCGCTTCTAATGGACCGGTTAATTTGACTGTCGAAGGTAAAGCTGGCGGCGCATTCAACAGCGGAAGCCTGACAGTAGCTAATGTTGGAAGCGGAAGTGTTGCTACAAGCATTGACAGTGTTAAAACAATCACAAGCGGACTGGGTAAACTTGATGCTATTCGCATTAAAGAAGACCGTCCTGGTGTATTGACTAACAACGGTACTGATAAAATCAAATACAAATTGCCGGATGGATTCGTTTGGGGTGCCTACAATCCTTCGAATGGAACCACTTCTCCGTTAACTGGCAGTGGAAAACTCTCTGATGCTGGTGTTACTGTAACGGATTTAGCAGGAAATTCTGGTGCTACTTTAAGCTACTCTATCGATGACAACGGCCGTACTCTTTATATCAAAAACACAGGCTCTTCAAATACATCAGTTGCCGGTTACTGGATGCTCCAGAACCTTGGTGTAGTTATAAACGATGAAACAGTTGCAAAACAAGGCGATGTAGATGTAGCGATTTCCGGTAAAGGTAGCGTCAGCACAAGCAACTCTGATGCAGTCATGGCTAAATATGGTGACTATAGCGTTAAGGTGTATGGTGTTGGTGATCCAAAGACGGTTGGTGCCGGTATGGGTGCCGTTAAAGTCGGTTCATTCGCTATCGAAGAAGGCGCTCCAAACAGCTTGATTGCTGGACGTACTGTTACCTTGACTCTTGAAGGAAATGCAAAATGGACTCGTGTATCAACTAGTGATGCATTGACTGTCAAAGATTTGACTGTTGATAACGCGCAATCTTCATACCCGAATTCTGCTGTAATTAACACGAGCGCGAGCACGGGTAGTTCTGCTTATGCGCAAGTCGTTGATAGCGACAGCACAAGAAAAACAATTAAGTTTGTCATTGGTCCTTCTGCCAACCGTGCAAATGCTATCAAACAAGTATTGAAAAACGCTAATATCGACGTAGCACCAGATGCTACAGGAGATATTAAAGTTTTAGTTGGCGGTACAGAAGGCGCTACTGGTGAATTTACAATTGCTAAAGTTGTTTCTCCTGTAACAGCTAGCCTTTCTGCTGATCCGGCAAACATTACAATTGGTACACAAGACCAGGCAGTTAGTGATGTTACAATCAAAGAAGCTTACGGTGGAGCCATTGACTATAGCTCTACTCAAACTGACCCTAATGGAAACAACATTCAATTAATCTTCCCTGAAGGGGTAACGCCGACTGTTCCTACAAGCGTTTCTGTAACGGATGGAGATTTGTTGCTTGATACATCTTCTGTATCCCGTATTAAGCGTAACAATGACAGTCGCTGGGTAATCAACATTCCGGTAAGATCTTCTAGCACGAAAGCTAGTACGATTAAAGTTTCCGGCCTGAAAATTACTGCAGACCGTTCTGTTCCAGTAGGTAACATTGATGTTCAAGTTGGCGGTTCTGACCTGAACGAAACAGCTTCTACATTCGGTAACTATGAAGGTGTTACATCGTTCACAGCAGCAAAAATCGCTACTCCAGCTCCTGCTGATTCTACAGCACAAAACATCGTGTTCAAACTGAACAGCAAAACGTTCACTATCGACGGAAAAGAAACAACAATGGATGCTGCACCGCTTGTTGCTTGGGATCGTGCATTCCTCCCGGTTCGTTTTGCAGCTAATGCATTAAACGTATCTGATGACCAAATCATCTGGGATGACAAAACTTCTACTGCAACAATCTTCAATGGCAGCCGTGTGATTACTGCTCGTGTAGGAGATAAATTCCTCACTGTAAACGGCGCTAAAGTTGCTATGGATGTTCCGGTTTACCGCAGCAAAGCAGCTACAAACAATCGTGTAATGATTCCGATTCGTTACTTGGCAAATGCACTTGGCGCTACTATCAATTGGAACCAATCTACTGGTGAAATCACTATTAACACGAACACAAAATAATATTGTTAATAGCGAAGTAAGCAACGTAAAAATATTTTCGAGTTGATAACTTCATAAAAAGGGCTCCCGAAGGGGAGTCCTTTTTAATAGATTGTAAAGGTGATGAGAAACATGAAGAAGGTTTCTTCCTTTTTAGTAACTTCGGCCCTGCTTATCCCTCTTGCCGTACCTGCTTATGCGGATACGATGCCCGCACAATCGGCAGGCGTACAATCCGCACAAACGCAGAGCGCGAGTTCGCAACAGAGTGCGCAGGGGTTAACTTTGCAGCAGGCAATTGATAATGCATTAGGGTACAGCTATTCATTAAAAGAGGCTGCCACCAATATCGACCGTGCTGCAGATGTAAGGGATAAAGCTGCAGATAATGTGAAGTATAATGGCGTCGTTCCGGTTGTTGAACCGGGTGGAAACTATACGTATTCCACATCAACGGTAACAACGAATGCCGTATTTTCGGGTGCGATCCAGGCCGGAATTGGGTATCAAATGGCCAAGCGCACATACACGGCTCAACAGGATGCCGTTGTTTATTCAGTTAGAAAAGCCTATAATGCGATTTTGCAAGCCCAGGCGAAATTAAACCTGGATCAGTTGGCAGCAAAGAATGCACAAGTGCAAAATGATGTTGCCCGTGCGAAATATAATGTGGGGACAGCAAGTAACTTTGACAGTGTAAATGCTGAAACTAGTATGGATGCGGCGACTAAGACAATAAAAGCGGATGAAACTGCGCTTTCAAGTGCCTATCAGGCGTTAAATCAATTGATGGGATATAAACCGGATGACCGTCCACAATTGGCGGAACAGCCTAAATTTGAAAAATTACAGGAATCTGATCTTGAAGGCCATGTAAGCCGTGTGCTTTCAGATAGTCCTACCGTATGGAATGCCCAGCAAAATATCGACATAAAGAAACTCAATTTAGATTTGTATGTCTTTAATAACCATACAAGCACAACGCCTTATGAAGCGGTGCAAAAAGATGTCACGAATGCAGTGAATGAGTACGCAAATGTAAAAGACCAAATGGCAGGGGCAGTTCGCTCACTCTATTACAATATTCGTCAATTAGAGGACCAGTATACGGCTGCAGAAGCCCAGCTTCCGGCTGTTGAAGAAGCGGCGCGACTAGCTAAAGTTCAATTCGATGCTGGCGTAGGAACACAGGCAGACATGGTCGCTGCAAATTTGAAAGTTGACCAGTTGAAGGAAAAACTGTTTGAACTCACTATTGCGCATGACAATGCAATCGCAGCCTATAACAAGCCGTGGGCGGCAGCTTCAGGCGGCAGCGGCCAGGCATCAGGAAGTAGCCAATCATCAGGGAACTGACATTAATAAAGAAGTTCGTAAACAAAAAAATTAGCAAAATTTTATGTTATAGGCACCTATCTTAATTAGGTATGCTAAGTAATGACGTAAGAGCCTGATCCAACCAAGATTAGGCTCTTCCTGTCGTTTTACTCGCTTTTTCTCCATAGTCTTTCGCTCATGGAGTTACCAAGGTTTTATCTGCTCCTTTTCCAACTATATCTTTACCGGTGCTCTCACAGACCCCAAACGGATGTCACGGAACTGGTTAATAAAAGAATCAAGGAATACCTGACACGCGTCTCAGGATGGGAGCCATGTATTCAACTTTCAAGTTGGTGCATTATGAGACGCGCCATAAGGCAATGATGGACCGTCTGTCTGCCATTGCAGAGAATGAGCGTAGGCAGCATATTTACTGAGCGCTTATGGTGTTCCATCAAATATGAGGAAGTCTAAAAAGTCCGCCAATCTTTGAATTACCGGACTCCAGCCTCTATATTCTTTGGAGAAACTCATCTGATAGAATGTAGATTTTGAAAAGCCTGGCCGCCTACGGCTTCCCCTAGTTCGCCCTCCCTGCGGTCAGGCTCATTACGGGGCTACGTCCTCTTCCGCCACTATTGATCCATCTCATAATATCTACCTTAAATTATTAAAATCCGTGTCTTGACGATAGGATCCGCCTTACTTCCCGCTCTTACTTAATATGTAAGTACCTCCATTATAAATAACCATTTTTTAGGTCTATATAACTAATTTTCTATAGTTCGACAATTTTCGACAGACTTTTTGTGTGAATTATTGTATCATTAGTACCGATCTAAAAGATAGTATTTTTATCCATTATTATTATAATCTTTTTATTTGTTTTGATATATATGGTTTTTAATTAATATTTTACATAAAAGTAGGAGGTATTTTATGAAGAACAGATTGAATAAGGCTTTGGCTACTACGGCGGTATTATCGATGGCGTTTGCTCCAACAGTGGCAATGGCTGATAATTCAACAGTGACTGCTAATCAAACAGCGGGAACAACATCTGCCACAGCTGCAGGTTTTGCAGATTTAGATACTGCTGCGGGTTGGGCAAAGGATTATATTTTAAAGTCCCAATCCCTAGGTATTTTTAGCGGTGACACAAACGGCAAGTTTCGTCCCCTTGCTACCATGACACGTCAGGAAGTTGCGGTGGTTTTAACAAAATTATTAAACTTACAAGTTGATAATTCTGCTGTACCATTTTCCGATGTTACCGCAGATTGGAGCAAACCATATGTAGCAGCAGTATATAATGCGGGTATTATGTTAGGTGACGGTAAAGGCCACTTCAAGCCTAACGATTCTATTAGCCGGGAAGAATTGGCAGTCATTTTAGTAAAAGCGGCAAAGATTGATGCTCAAGGTAAAGCTGCTCTTTTAACAGTAGGTGATAAAGGCTCGATTAGCTTGTGGGCTAGAGATTATGTAGGGGCTGCAATGGAGGCGGGGCTTTTAAAAGGGGATGGGAAGAACTTCAATCCTAAACAAAAAGCCACTCGCCAAGAAGTAGCTGTTATGGCAGTGAATTTATCGAGTGTTTTAACCCCCTCCGGTTCCAATGGATCAACTGGTAATAATCAACAAAATACTGGTTCTGATAATTCCAGCTCTTCAAGCGGTAGTACTGGCTCAAGCTCACCAGGCACCGGTGGCGGCGGTGGTGGTTCTTATAGTTCCGGGGGAACTGGAAGCATAATTCTAAATAGTAGTTCTTCGGATCAATACAATTTTAACCTATCTTCCGATGCTACTTATGTTGGAAACATTATATATACAGCAGATGGAACCTATGGTCCAAGTGATAGTGCCCATCCTGCAACAGTAAACGGTAATGTTTTTATTACAGGTGGTAGTAGTGTTATTCTACAAAATTTAATAGTTAACGGTACAGTTACGATTGATAATGGTCAAGCAGCAACTCTTAACAATGTATCTGCGACTCATATAGTTGTTAAAAACGTTGCTAATAACAGTTTGCATTTGAAGGGTAATATAACAGCAACGGATATCATTGTTACAGATGTAGATGGCGGCCATATTGTAGCTGAACAAGGTAGTAAGCTTAATGTAACTAAGTTTACAGTAAATCCAGTTGGATTAACGACGAGTGATGTGATTGCTCTTGATGGTGATTTCACTGGTGTCCAAAATATCGAAGTAGATTCTCCGGTTAGTTTAGCTTTAGGTAAAAGTACACTAGGTCTCGGTGCAAATATTCCAAGCCTAACCTTAGCTGCCGCTGTGAATGTTACATTAGGCACAGGTGTAACCATACCTAGCATTACTGTTACTGCTAAGAATGCTACTGTAACAAATGCAAGTGGTAATTCTCAGTCGCTTACTTCAGGAACCCCATACTATGTAAGCAGTAATGGGGTTTCTCCAGGAATACAAACAACAATTTCTTCTGTAAATTCAGGGTTGCTTAATGGTAATGGCATATTAAGCACAGGTGATGCTGTTAAATTAGCATTTACACCTTCATTACCGAATTTAACGAGTATCAAGAGTAAGGTAACTGTTTTTATAAAGGACAATTACACAACAACAAGTAATGATACTATGATGATTTATAATACAGATTCGTTTCCTCTAACCTCAACGGATACGATTAACCTGACAACACCGGATCTAATTGCTACTATTGACTTAGGCGGTGATTATGTAACTTCTGGGGATATGATTTTTGTTGGGAATGTTACAACAAATGATGCATTAACTGTTACATTAGATTCAATTCTTGTAAATGTTAATGCGGCAGGAACTCCTAATTCATCTTCTCAACAACCTTCACCAATCACAATTACGCCGGGTCAAATACTCCGTAATGTTAATGTGAAAGATGGTAATGTTGTAACTGGCAGTTCAACATCTTTCTAATTAGGTCACTGAGTGTTATTATGGTTTAACAGTTTTAGAAAACACTTGATCGGTAAACAAGTTTACATTTATCTAACACAAAAGAACCTGCTTTAAAAAGTAGGTTCTTTTAGTTCTCTTATTTACATGTGTCGGCTCCATTAGAGGTAGTGTAGTCTCTTTGAGAGGCTTCCTAACCTGGATACCCAAGACAAAGATACCTTAGATCAGCAATTCTACTTTTCGTGCCAGAGGCAAAAATGGCGGTAGCATAGTTGAGATTTCCCTGTTATTGAAGTAAGGGGTAGGAATGTCGATACTATACTTAATAGAGATCAGTAAATCATTTGCTTTTTATGCTGGTAAGAATAAAATATAAGTAAGAATATTATTAGTGTAAGGGTGATAAGAGTATGGTTACATCCGTGAGTAAGATGTCAAGTAAGGGGCAAGTAGTGATCCCTTTGGATATTCGTAAGAGGTTAGGGATCGAAGAAGGAGATAATATAAAATTCATTATCGACGAAAACGGTGAAACGAAAATTGAAGTAGTGAAGAAAAAAGCGATTCTTGATTTATTCGGGGTGGCTAAACCAAAACTGGATACATCGGATTTTAAAAAGGTGCTAAAAGATTCTCTTGAAGAAAGAATGGAGTCGAAGTCAGGAGATAATTTTCAATGAGATACATTTTAGATACCAACATTGTTATTCGTTTTTTAGCCAATGATCACCCTGAACACTCTCTGAAAGCCCGAATGCTATTTGAACGAATGACAAATAAATCGTGACCGCTGAATGCGTATACGTTCTAAGTGGGAAATATTATGGCTATTCAAGAATAAACATCTCAGAATGGCTAATTAAAATCATCGAATTTTGTGAAGTTGATAATAAAGAAATTTTGTTAACAGCTTTGTTTAACTACGCTAAACACAATGTAGATTTTGCTGATGCCTATTTAGCTGCAAAAGCTGAACATATAAGTGGATATGTTGCAACCTTTAACACAAAAGATTTTAACAAAATGGGTGTTAATAGCATTGCTCCTGAATGAATAAAGTTGCTTATCATTACAATCTTTCCTTTTTTCTCGTTCTATTGTATACTTCATAAGTAAATATTTTCTGTGCGAACTATTTTTTACTGCACGAGGTATAGTTTAAATGACGGCTCCATTATTTTAGGATTGTGTTTTTATTCTGAAGGGAAAAGAGAGGGGAGGATTATGACTTACGCGACCAAGCATGTTCGCTTGCTTATCCGGGAGATTAACCAGCATATTTTTCATCTGGTGGCCTGTGAATTATCGGAATACGGGATTACCGTCCCACAGTTGATGGTTTTGCGTACCTTAAACGACCAGCGGCGGAAAATATCTGAGATTAGTCACCAGGTAGGGCTTTCAAATAGTACCGTCTCCGGGATTATTGACAGGCTGGAGGCAGAAGGGTATGTCCGGCGTATACGTGATAAGGAGGACCGCCGGATTGTCTGGGTGTACCGTACAGAAAAACTAGACGAACTCCAGAATATAGTTCCGGTTCTTCAAGATGATTATTTTGATTTTATTCTGGAGGGAATTACCGAAGAAGAAAGGTCCGCGATTTTCAAATCGCTGGAGCTGTTAGCTGCAAAACTTCAGGAACAATTAAAGGGTCGGAAGCAGTGCAAGTAATTTTTTCTCGCATAAATATTTCGCTTACGAAATATTTATATATAAAATAAAAATAGTCGAATCGAAAAAGACGAGGGGAAACGAGATGAACCGAAAAGCCATTTTAACTTTGATTCTTGCTGTTCTTGTCCTCGGTGGCGGCGGCATCGGGTACTACTACTGGTATGAGGGAACCCATTATGTAAAATCCGATGATGCGCGCATTCAGGGCGATGAGTATCGTGTGATGCCGCAGGTTCCGGGTGAGATTACCCACATTGATGTCCAGGAAGGCGACAAGGTTCGGCAGAATGAAGTCATTGCGGAGCAGGACACGTCCAATATGGATCCAAGCATGATTGACAAAGCGCTCATCCGGGCGCCGATTAACGGCACGGTCGTTAAGATTTTCAACAAGGAACATGAAATAGGGGCTCCTGGAAATCCTGTTGCCCTGATGATGAATTTGGATGACCTGTATGTTGAGTCAAACATTGAAGAAACGTATATTAACAGCATTCACCTCGGCCAGCCGGTTGACATCACCATTGATACGCTGGGCGGAAAGACGCTAACAGGAAAAGTCCGCAGGATTGGGAAGGCTTCTAACTCTACCTTTTCGCTTCTGCCGGCGGTCAATACGAGCGGGAACTTCAATAAAGTTACCCAGCGTGTACCGGTTGAAATTTCGCTGGATCGTCCGGCCGGACTGGATGTCATTCCGGGAACGAACGTAGAAGTTAAGATACATATTAAATAGGGAAGGGGGATGTTTTTATGGGAACAGCAGCAGCTCCTCCATCCGCTGATTCTATGGCCTCTCGCTGGTTTGCCCTGATCGCGATTATTCTCGGGGCGTTTGTCGCGATTTTAAACAACAGTTTAATTAACGTGGCGATTCCGAAACTTATGAACGTGTTCGGCTCGACTACGGACCGCATCCAATGGGTGCTTACCGGTTATATGCTGGCGTCCGGCGTTATTATTCCAATTAGCGGTTTTATGGGAGATCGGCTGGGCTATAAAAAATTTTTTATTGTAGCCCTGTCCGTGTTTACGCTCGGTTCACTCCTCTGTGCGCTTGCCTGGAGCGATACAGTGCTCATCGTTTTTCGCATTATCCAGGGATTGGGCGGCGGTGTCATCATGCCGCTGAGTATGGCGATTATTTATAAAATTATGCCGCGGGAACAGATTGGAACGGCCCTGGGAGTATGGGGGATATCCGCGATGGTGGCCCCGGCAGTAGGGCCGACGCTAAGTGGATACCTGGTTCAATGGTTTAACTGGCGCTTATTGTTTATTGTTTGTATCCCGGTATCACTTTTTGCGATATTAATGGCTGCTATTCTATTACACGAAACAGAGGTCAATGAAACCAGGTCGTTTGATTGGTGGGGATTTATTCTCGCGGTCATATCGGCAGGAACGCTGCTGTACGCGTTGAGTAACGGAGAATCCGATGGATGGACATCGTTTGAAATTGTGTTTTTAATTTTTATTTCGATTATGAGTGGGGCGCTTCTAATCTGGGTGGAAACCGGACGTGAAGATCCTCTTATCAATCTTTCGTTGCTTAAAAATTTTACGTATACCCTTAGCGTGGCTACGGCAAGCCTTGTCACGATTGGCCTGTTTGGCGGGGTGTTTTTAACACCGATTTATCTGGAGAACATTCAGGGCATGTCCGCGATCGATACAGGCCTTCTGCTTATGCCGCAGGCCATTGCGATGGCCGTGATGATGCCGATCGCGGGAAAACTATTTGACAAAATAGGTGTGGTCCCGCTTGGGTTGGTCGGATTAACCATCCTTAGCGTGATGACCTATCAGCTTCACTCATTGACGGTGATTACGTCACAGAACTGGTTAAAGTGGACGCTGGCGATTCGCGGAATCGGGATTGGGCTTTGTATGATGCCCATTTCGACCGCAGGGATGAATGCCGTCGACCCCCGGCAGGTGGGGAACGCATCGTCGCTGTCTAATTTGATTCGCCAGGTGGCGGCTTCGATGGGGATTGCGGTGCTGACCACGATTATGCAGCAGCGCACAGCGCTGCATAATCAGCAAACGTCTGAATTCATTACGCCGACCTCGATTGGTTTGAATATATTCAGCGGAAGTACGGGGATGTCGAATCTGGCAGGCTTAATTGCACAGGATTCCCTGGCGAGAGCGATTGGGGATTGTTTTCTCCTTGCGTCGCTTCCTGTTTTTGTCGCCATTCCGCTTGTGTTCTGTTTTGTGAAGTGGAGGAAACCGGCGAAGCCTGCGCAGCAGGAAACATCAGCATAATCATGGATTTGGATGGGTGAGAACAATGATGAATATAAAGAGGAGAGGAAAGGTTAGTATGCGGAAAGCAACGATGATACTGGCTGCGGGCCTATGTCTCGGTTCAATAGCACTCGCAGGATGCGGAACCGATGCCAAAGAGGCATTTCAGCAGGATGCCGCCGTTCCGGTGGAGACAACAGCTGCTATAACGGGCAGCTTTACCAGCGGTCCGGTCTATACGGGTACCGTTCAACCCCGGCAGCAGGTGCCTATTTCGCCTAAATTGGCTGGTAAAATTGCATCGATGATGGTAGACGTAGGGAGCCATGTTCAGAAGGGGCAGACCCTGTTTACACTCGATGATAAGGACTTGAAAAATGCGGTGGTAAAAGCGCAGGCGGCGGTGGCAGCTGCCCAGTCGGGCATAAACGGAGCCCAGGCAGAACAGCAAGCCAACGTTGTGAAGGCACAGGGCGGGGCTGTCTCGGCGAAAAGCGGGATCATACAGGCCCAGGGTGCCATTACACAGGCGCAGAACAATGTGGATCAAGCGAGCCATGGCGTGCAGGTGGCCGGTCTTGGCCTCCAGACAAGCAAGCAGGCGCTTACGGATGCACAAACGAATTTAAAGCGGACCAAAACGCTGTTTAATGCGGGGGCGGCTCCCCAGAGTTCGCTGGACGCCGCCCAGACGGCATTCGTCAATGCACAGGCGGGCTATAATAAAGCGCAGGCGGATTATAAGAGTGCCCAGGACGCCCTGGCCAAGGCCAAACAGGGGCTGGCCACCGCACAAAACGCTCTGCAGACTGCTACATCCGGCTATCAGACGGCCCGGCAAGGGGTGTCTGTAGCCCAGAGTACGGCCGGAATTGACGCGGCGAGATCGGCTGCCGAACAGGCTCAGGTCGGTTTAAAAGTCGCTCAGGATACGCTGGACGATGCGACAGTAACATCTCCGATCGACGGCATCGTCGGCAAAAAGAATGCGGAAGTGGGCCAGATGGCATCACCGCAGGCTCCGGTTCTTGTTGTGGCTAACCTGGATACCGTGAAAGTGCTCGTGTATGTACCGGCAGACGCCATTAATGGGATGAAAGTAGGGAATCAGGTTCAGGTAAAAACCGTTGCGTTTACCTACACAACAACAGGCACGATTACGAACATCAGTCCGCTCGATGACAGCGGAAAAGGCTACCCTGTAGAAGTGACTGTACCGAATAAGAACCTGCAGCTAAAGGCGGGAATGGTCGTTGAAGTGAGTGCGCTTGACCCGAACGCGAAGCAGGGGATTCTGATCCCGACAAGCGCGATCGTCCGTGACCAGGGAAAATCGTACGTATTTGTCGCACAGAACGGCACCGCGAAACGCAAAGAAATTCAGGTGGGCGCCCAATCCGGTTCACAGACTATGGTGACAGCGGGTATTAATTCCGGAGATCTGGTGATTTCGGATAAAGCGGCACAGTTATCCGATAACGCAAAAATAACGGTAGAACAGCAGCAGTAGCAAAGAAGTGGTTTCAGGCTTGGCATTTAACATTCTTCCGAAAGAAGTCTCCCACTTCTAATGTGAAGGTGCGACAGCACCAGTGAAAGTGGGAGATAAATTTCGGTGAGGTGCAGCTTCGGTGAGGTGCAGCCTAACATTGTTCCTCTCTTATGCTGTGATATAATCAGGCTTAGATAAACAAAAGGTCGTTATATAAATGAAATTAGATAGTAATAATCATTCAGTATCCTCACTGTGCTGCCATCTTGTGCTCGTCAGGTGGCGGGTAGTTCACGCTTATAGAAAAGAGTTACACTTTAAATTTCCCAATGGCCTCTTGCAGTTCTTCAGCCATCTTGGCTAGAGAAGAAGCAGAAGACGAGATTTCTTCCATAGAAGCTAGCTGTTCTTCCGTAGCGGCTGATACATTATGAGTTTCGGACGAGGTAACCTCTGCCACTTCTGAAATAAGTGCAATCGAGTGAACGACCCCCTCTGTAGCAGCAGAAATTTGTTGAACGGCAGAAGAAACTTGCTCAATTTGGGTTGCCACGTCATTTACAGAGTTCTGAATCTGTTCAAAAGATTCACCGGCTAAATTTACAACGCCTATCCCCTCTACTACTTCTTTCGTAGCATGATCCATCGAGCGAACCGTCTTGTTTGTTTCTTCTTGAATCGCTTTAATAAGATGTGCAATTTGCTGCGCTGAATTTGAGGATTGTTCTGCTAGTTTACGGACTTCATCAGCTACAACCGCAAACCCCTTTCCATGTTCTCCGGCTCTCGCTGCTTCGATTGCCGCATTTAAAGCCAGGAGGTTTGTTTGGGAGGAAATATCTGTGATAACCTGAACGATTTGACTAATTTCATTTGAACGCTCTCCCAGGGTTTGGACTACCTCGGAAAGACCGGTAACCGTATGATTGATTGCGTTCATTTGTTTAATGGCTAATTGAATATTTTTCGCCCCTTCTTCTGCCCTTTCTAAAGTGTCGGATGCAGAAGCAGAAACATGTTGTGCGTTATCCGCAATTTTTTGGACACTCACTGCTAATTCACCGATGGTTTGTGAACTTTTCTCCACACTTTTGGTCTGTTTATCCGTACCTACAGCGACTTCTTGAATCGTAGAAGCGATTTGTTCTGTTGCTTTCCCCGTCTGTTCAGCACTCGCTAATAATTCTTCTGCTGAAGCTGCCACTTGTTCCGAGTTAGCCGATATTTTCCCTATTAATTCGCGAAGACTACTAGACATTTGATTTAAATGATTGAACATCTGCCCAATTTCATCTTTTCTTGTAGAGGTAAATACGTGCTTTAAATTACCCAATGCAATTTCTTTCATCGTACCTTGAATTTCTATTATAGGTTTTGCAATATTTCTCCTTGAATAAAATAAAACAAATCCTATTGAAATAAGAACAATAATAAATCCACAGAGAATAAATTTAAACATTAAAGTATAGAGAGAATGAAAGTAGTCGTCGGTTTCAACGGTGGCCATAATAAGAGTTCCGTCAAATGTACGCTTGAAGGCCAAATATTTAATTTTTCCACCTTCTTTATACTGGAAATCACCTTCATTATCCGTAGTAATTAATTTTCCGAAAGGAAGAGTATTCAAGTTTTTTCCTATATAATCTTTCTGTGGATGAGCGATTAAGACCCCTTGAGGATTAGCGATAAAAGTAAACCCGGTTTTTGCAAATGAATATTTTTTTATTGCATCTTGTAGATTAATAGAATCAACAACTTTTTGATATTCTACAGGCTCCATCCCAAGTTGAAACATCCCGGCTTTATCTTGGCGGGCGACACCAATATACATGAACATTTTTTTATCTGCTCCACGAATAGCAGGCTCTTGTGCAAGTTCAAAGTTTTTATTTGTAATTGCCTCCATAAAGGGTTTGGATTGTTGGTATGAATCATACTTATAATTAATGAGAGCGGGATTACTACTAAATTGCATAATTCCTTTATCATTCATGACGTTGACTTCCGACACACCAATCTTATTCGCCAAGGCAGAAAGTTCCGCAGTGGTATAACTGTTACGACCTTTAAGTATTTCTCTAACCGATTTAGCTAATTTCAAATTGTTGTTTTGCAAACTTTCCTTTAGAATTTTGACTGTTTGATTATAGGAATTAACATCAGATACTAATTTATTAACATTGCTATGTACTTCCATTTTCATTTGGTTATTTATCGCTTGCTCTTGAGCTGTATAAGTAAAAACAGATAGAATTAATACTGTTGCGATAATAATAACAATCGTTATGGCTGCAATTTTCGTACCAAAGTTGATATTTATGATATTTTTTATGTTTTTCCCAAGAGGATTCATAGAACACATCTCCTTTATGTTTCGTTCACTAAGGGTTTTGCAAAACGCATCACCTCTGAATGGATGATAAATAAAAAAGCTAATCATATATATTGGATTAGCTCTGACCTATCATAGCGTATTTCAGAGACTTTTCGGCAGCCCGGCTATCATAGCTTAATCAAACGTTAGACCCGTGGCTTTGCGCCCCCATTTTTCAATGAGTTTGCTAGTATCGAAGCACTCTTTTTCATATAGTTTGTTCATTTAGATAACCCTTTGAACCGAGTAGATGTTGAAAGGCCTGCAACGAAGCTTGAATCGTTTGGATTTCAATTGAACGCATAATGAAAACGACATGAGATCGATGATCGTCACTTGGCCATTTATCTAAATGTTCAGGAGGATGAATAATATGTTGTACGCCGTTTAAAACTACGGGTCCTTCCTCTCCGACATCGATTAGCCCCTTCACCCGAATCACTTGTTCCCCTCGTGCATGTAAAAGCATGCTAAGCCATAGCCCAAAAGCTGTCCAATCCAAAGGTTGATCAAATGTAAACGAGACTGATACGGTATCGCTAAGATGAGGATGATTCGATGAAATCGGTGCCGGATTTTGTTGTTCAAATCGAAGCAAGGAGGATTCGTTTGAGGCAAGTAATTTCTGCGGCTCAATCTCCCCACAAACAACCTCGACCAGCTGCGCGGTTGGATTTAAAACAGAAAGCTGGGATTTTAACAAATCTACATCTTCCGTAGTAATCATATCTGTTTTAGTAAGAATAATCTTGTCTGCGACCGCGACTTGTTTGAAAAACTCAGGTTGATTTTTTAAATGGCTAGCACCATTCACGGCATCCACCGTTGTTAAAACACAGTCCACATAAAAATGATGCTGCAAAACAGGATCCGTCAAAATGGTAAACAAAATCGGGGCAGGGTCCGCAAGGCCGCTTGTTTCAATTACTACCCGTTCAATTGGTTCAATATCCCCCCGTTGGTCTTGATCTAATAATATTTTTAGCGTTTTGATGAGATCCTCCCGAACCGAGCAACATAAACAACCTCCACCAACGAGAATAGTTTTCTCTTCCACCCGTTGAAGAAGATGGTGGTCTAATGCTACTTGACCAAATTCATTGACTAAAACTGCAGTATGTTTCATCGAGAGGTGAGTCAGAAGGCGGCTGAGCAAAGTGGTTTTTCCTGTGCCTAAAAATCCTGTAATAATCGTGACCGGACGTTTGGTTGTATTTCTCATGATGGTTCTTCCTTTCTGCCAATCTTAAGAAGTAAAACGTTCTAAAAAGACAGGATCCAAAGGGTCCAGGGCTCGACCGGCTAATTTTTCAGCTGCAGGCCATAAGCTGCCTAAGTCATGGACGATTTCGGTTTTTCCTTTATTGTTGCGAAGAAGAAATTTACTACCATTCCAATCTTCCAAATGCAATCCAAAATGTTTTAATACCTGATTCGTCAGCTTGATCCGATGATTTCGTTCACGCATTCGACTTCGTTGAAATTGACCGACTATCCTATCAGTATCTGGATTCAAACGTTTTTTTTCTGTCCAATGAACGTTTAAAACAGACTCTCCGCAAAGAACGCACATGGGTAAACCCTCCTGGAATAAAAGGTGGGAGCAGCTGCTATCAGCTACTCCGGCACATCTTCTTTTCGGCCACTTACCGTTTACGAGGATAACGACCGGCAAAATCATTTGCGATTTCATCAAACGTGACCCAACGTATGCCTTCATGGCTATTGATATATTCAATGAGACGTTCATGCATCAGAAGCACTTGAGGTCTTCCGCTCACATCCGGATGAATCGTCATGGTAAACACGGCATAATCGTGTTCACGGTACACCCAATCGAATTGATCTTTCCACATTTGTTCTATATCTCTCGGATTCACAAATCCGTGACTGTTCGGAGACTTCTTAATAAACATCATAGGAGGCAGATCATCTAAGTACCAGTTGGCCGGGATTTCAATAAGATCCGTTTCCTCTCCGCGAACCAACGGTTTCATCCACTTATCTGCGGGTTGTTCGTAGTTAATGTTGGTCCAGCTGTCTCCCACTCGAACATAGTATGGATGAAAGTCATTGTGCATTAAGCTGTGGTCATATTTAATTCCGTGTTTTAACAGTAATTCATTGGTCACAGTCGAGAATTCCCACCAAGGGGCAACATATCCGGTAGGACGTTTTCCGGATACTTTTTCTACCAAATCAATACATTTTAATAGAATCGTTTCTTCTTGCTGACGAGTCATCGCAATGGGATTTTCATGGGAGTACCCGTGAATCCCAATTTCATGCTCTTGTTCAACAATCATTTTGGTCTGTTCCGGGAAGGTTTCAATGGAGTGGCCCGGTACAAACCAGGTGGTTTTCAAATTGTATTTCTCAAATAATTTCAATAGACGAGGCACTCCGACTTCTCCGGCAAAAAGACCGCGAGAAATGTCATCAGGGGAGTCTTCCCCACCATAAGAACCTAACCAACCGGCGACAGCATCCACATCAATGCCGTACGCAACCAAAATTTCTTTTTTTGCCATCTTGTACATCTCCTTTAGTTATCTATTTAGAAATTTCCTCTAAAGATTGAGAAGGAGGAACAGATCTAGCACCAAACATTAAGATTCCGGAAATCAGCAGGGGAAGAGCTCCTGCAAAGAAGCTGGCTTGTACCACATGAGCTGGAGTTCCGGATGCCACTAATACGGTAAAAAGAACAGAACCTAAAATGCCCCCAATGGTCCCAAACGAATTGATGAGAGAGGACCCTGTCCCACGGATCCGCGTCGGGAATGACTCGCCCATATACGTAAAGAGGGCGGAATAAGAACCAATCAGGAAGAAAAGGCCAATACTATACGAAATCAACACAGGCCAATACCCATGGGCGATGAATAACATATACGTATAGGATAATCCGCCACAAATCCAAGCTACAATGATGGTCCCACGGCGCCCGAACTTATCACCCAGGTACCCATGGAAAACATACCCGACGTAAGAAAGAGCATTCGATAAAATCAAGAGGAACAAAGAATTGTTAAACGAAATTCCTTTTCCCCCAGTCAACACGGTGGTCGAGAGAACGGCGAAAATTTGGATCGCAAACCAGTTTAATGTAAAGGCGATTCCTAAGAAGATTGTGTGTCGACGAATATCAGGTGCAAACAACTGAGCAACCGTGGATTTTGTCATTTTTTCCGAATCGATCCCCAGTTCTTGACCGAGTCGATGTGCTTCCTTAGTCTTTCCGGACTTCATCAAATGGCGAACTTCCTGCAACTGTTGGTACTTGGGTGACTCTTTTAATTTAATCCGAAGAAGTAAGATAATAACCGCCGGTAGCGTTCCAACCCAAAATACACCTCTCCAACCAATATGGGGCAATAACACTGCCGTCATGAAAGAGGCAAACAAAACCCCGATCGGCCAACCGCCTTGGATAAAACTATAGAGGAGCCCCCGTTTCGAATGACCGGAAATTTCTGATAAATAGGTCGTGTTTACTGCCTGTTCGGAATACCCGAGGCCGGAAATTGCCCTGACTAGAATTAAATAAAGCGGATTCATCGTAAATCCGGTTAACCCCGAGCTGATGGCCGCACCTGCTGTAGTGATAAGCAACGCGTTTTTGCGGCCGAAATAATCCGTAATCGGGCCTACGAGTAAGGAAACTAAAAATGTTCCTATGGAAACCCAAGTTGCTACCTTTGCGCTTTCACCAGTGGTCCAATGAAAATCGGCAGCCATGACTGGCAATAATGTTCCAAATAAGATAAAATCATAGACAGAGAACGTCCAAGCAAAAAAAGCGACAATAGATGCGTAAATTAGTTGTCCTTTTGATACGGCTTCTGATTCATTGGCCGTGGAGATAGAAGCCGTATCCTTGGTCGATAAATAGGTCGACATTCGGTGCCCTCCTATACATTGGCTAATTGTTCTTTAATTAACGCTCGATTTAGATCGCGTAAATACGGAATGGTTTGTCTTTGCTTGGATATAAGGGACAAATCGAGATCGGCAAGAATGACTTCATCTTCTCGACTTGCTTCCACTAAAACCTCCCCTTGAGGATTGACGATCCGGGAGGAACCTCCAAATACTGTTTCTCCTCTTTCCACCCCTGAACGGTTACAAGCAATTACATATGTTCCGTTTTCTAAAGCCCGTGAGCGAGTTGCGATATCCCAAGCGTACAGGCGAGCCTTTCCAAATGCCGATGGATAAATGACGAGATCCGCCCCGCGCAAGGTGAGGATCCGTGCTCCTTCAGGAAAGCCCACTTCATAACAAATTTGAAGGCCGATTCGAACAAATCCCAAATCAAATACCGGGAACGCTTTCCCCTTGCCAAATCGAGTATTTTCTTGATCCCAAAGATGAATTTTGCGATACGTTCCGATGATTCCCTGCGGACCGGTCAGAATTGCCGTATCAAATACCACACCTTCTATTGAAGGCTTCTCAAGGATACAACTTACCGTATAAATCTGATGTTTTCGACTCATGGCACACAACCAATCGGTCGTCGGACCTGGAATCGCTTCTGAAAGTTGCATATCTTGTTCTTCAACCCGGTACCCTGTATTAAACAGCTCTGGTAATACGACTAATTTGGCGCCCTGTACTACCGCTTGTTCAATCAACTTGGAAGCGTTTCTAATATTTGCTTCTTTATCTCCCAGGGTGCAATTCATTTGAGCAGCTGCCACACGAAGAACCTTATCCACTGACTTTCATCCCCCCCCCTTTCTTTATTATTTTTTCTACATTTCTGTTATAACATACGATACAAAACATTCACAATAATGTCATAACAAAAACATATGCGTTTATGCATAGATTTTAGCTTCCAGTATTAGGTTTTTTGCCGTTATCCATTTGAATTGCAAGAGGAATATAACTATGCATAAATGCATAGCTTGATTTAGTGTTTTTGAAATGTTGGTAATCCGTACTTTTGCAGTTTTCGACTGATCGTCGATTGATTGACACCTAGCACTTCGGCAATTTTAGTTGTGGATTTATACTTTTCCAGCGCCATTCGAAGAAGATCCATTTCTAACGACTCTGTTGCTTCTTGAAGAGGTACCACCCGATTAACGATGATGGCCTTCTGGTTGGGATGAATCGCCATGTGTTCCGGTAGGTGTTCAAATCCAATCCAAGGACCTTCAGAAGTGACCCATAATCGTTCCACTATATTTTTTAATTCCCGCACATTCCCTGGCCAAGTATAGCTTTGTAATACTTTCAACAATTTGGGTTTAAATTTTTTGGTTTGCCCATATTTTTGGTTCAAGGACTTAAGAAATAACAAAATTAGTGGAATGATATCCTCTTTTCTTTCCCGAAGAGGAGGAATGTGAATCGGGACGATATTTAACTGGTAAAATAGATCCCGCCGGAATGTCCCGTTGTTCGCCATTTGTTGTAAGTCCTTTTCTGTAGCGGTGATTAATCGAACATTCACCGGAAGGACATGGAACGATCCTGCCCGGGTCAACCTTTTTTCTTGAATGACCTGAAGAAGTTTACTTTGAATGGACACGGGGAGACATTCGATTTCGTCTAGAAACAGCGTTCCTCCAGACGCTAATTCAATGACTCCATAGTGGACGTGCTCACTATTCTCCGCTCCGAACAATTCGCGTTCGAACATCGACTCCGGGATGGATCGACAGTTCATGGTCAAGAAAGGGTTCTCTTCCCGTTCCCCCCAACGATGGATTAGCCTGGCGATAAACTCTTTGCCTACCCCGGGCTCGCCGGTAATTAAGACAGGAGAATCGACCTTCGCTACTCGCTCGGAAATATGGACGACCATCCGCATTTTTTCATCTTGAAAAACCAGGTGATCTTCTTCACCGTTTTTGGTCCTTAAATTTCGGATTTCTTCCCGATACCCCTCAGTCGCTTGTTTTAGCATTTCAATTTCTTCTTGGAGAAGGCTGACTTCCGTAATGTCTCGTGAAGCGTTGACGACGCGAATTATTTTCTTTTTTTCGTCAAATAAGGGGATCCCCATGGCCATTAATCTTTTTCCGGTTTTCGTCGTTTGGGTGATCGTCACTTTTTTTCGTTGCTCCAGTACAAGACGTGTAACGGATGGATTGTATACACCTTCCCGCTCCAATTCAAAAACGCTTTTACCCACCAATTCTTTTTCGGAATATCCCCATAACGATTCACACGCGGAGCTGACTCGAAGGGTGATCCCGTTTCCATCAGAAACGTAGATCACATCAAACGTGGTTTCCAGAATCGTATTTAAATCCAGCGCCAGGTTTTTATATAAATCCGTTTCTTGAACCAGTTGATCTAAGATGTTCATCCGTTGAAATATCAACAAAAAACCCGTTAATCGATCTTCTGAATAAGAAGGAACCTTGTACACAAAAAAATCATGACCGGTATAGGCAAAATTAAAGAACGCTTCTTGAACATCTTCTAGTTCTTTAGACAAATGGGGGAATATATCCCCCAATAATTGATGGGTAACCGCCTGTGGAAAAGAAAATAGTTGCGCCGTATAGTCATTGTGAAAAACAATTCGTTGCTCTGAGTCGATAAAGACAAGTCCGAATGGTATTGTATTCAAAATTTGTGGAAGTTCCCCTGGTTGAATCATATAACCACCTTATGCAATATGCTCTCTCTTTTTGCTACTTTCTTTAATCACATTCTACTATATTATGTTTGCTTACCAATCGACAACTGAAAAAAATGATAGATGACAGGGACAGAGGGGAATAAGTTTGGAAAAGTTCTTTCCTGCGGTTTTTGTAGAGAACCGACGAAATTTGCGGTGATATTTTGTTAGTTTCTGCAAGAAAATGATTTATACTAGATTTGAAAAATATACAATAAAAGGGAGGGATTTCAATGAAAGAACTAAAATTAGCTGACGGCGTCTACAATTTCATTTTCAAAGGCGGCCATACCTTCTTTCCGGCATGTATGGATGGAATAGGCGAAGTGACCCGGATGTATATTGGCACGGAAGAATTCTATGCAACCTGCAGTACCTCTCAGTTTCTTAAGAAGATTAGCCGCGAGTTATGCATGGATCTGGCACTCGTTCGGCGGCGTTCATGGGACATGCTCGGCCAGCGCAAATTTCCGCCGCTCGCATTTAAAGAAGCGTTTATTTTAATTCCATTCTCCTTCGGCGTTTTCAGCAAGGCTCACCGCACATGCTTTATAAAATATGTTTCTATCAAGCATTATGATGCAGAATCCCCACAAAGCTCAAGCCGGATTATCCTCAAAGATTCCCATACCCTCAAAATTCCCCAGCACCTTCGATACGTCAAAAGCCAACTGCGCCAAGCCGAGAACCTTCGACTCCGGTATAAAGATTGGAATGGTGAGCTCTAAATCCATATAGAAAGTTGTCTTGGCAGCCTATCGTTCGATAGAAGTGCAATTATGTTTGAGTAGAGCGGCGTTTTTTTGTTCTATATGCGGATTGGCCGTCTGCCGTCTTTTTTCTTCCGGAGTATGCTTGTCTTGCGCGTAAATAAAGCCAAGGACCGGTCCTGGGAAAGGACACTATTATGGAAGAAAAAGATTGGATTGCTTTTATGAACAAGATGGAACCGCTTTTAGAAAAGTGGACGCTGAGACTACCGGTTGGCACTGCCAGAGAGGAGGCAAAGCAAATCGCCCGTATTGCATGCTGGAGCAAGCTTTTATCGTATGACCCGGAACGCGGGGCTTCCTTAACCACGTACATGTTTATGGTCGTTCGCAGCGCGTTAAACGCCTGGTTCAAACGTGAGTATCGATACCATTCACATCATTGTTTCCCTGCATTGCCTTCGGAAGATGAGCTGTCATGGGAAGAACTTATCCCGGGTGAAGATACGGATGCGCTGGAAGAAGACATGCTCTGGAAAGCATGGATGGCTCCCTTGTCATCCCATGAAGCGCAGTGTATCACACTCCATATTCGCTATGGATACTCACTGGTCGAGGTCGCTAAAATAATGGGAGCCCCTTATGAGCGCGTGAAGAAATGGAATCAACGAAGTCTTGTGAAACTTCGCACATACGCAAGGCGACTGGGCATAGATACAAATTAGTAGAGAACAAATAGAAGCCATAAATAAAAAACAAAATCGGCATGATGAAAAGGGCGGGCTCAGCAGAAGCGTTTCGCTTCTGCTGATCTGTTGTTTTTGCTGATTGCTTACACTGCTGCTGCATCGGAGAAGGCGGGTTACCCAAGTTTTCCTTATGATACTGAAAGTATTTTCTTGATAAGCTTAACGTCTGTTTCTAACTGTTCAATTTTTATTTCCGCGGTTTCGAGGCGTTTCTCTTGTTCACTGTTGTGAGCGACCTGGGCTATGATACTATCGAGTTTGGTGTATATTCCGGCGATGTCAGTCTTGGTAGCCATGTCAGCAATATCAGCCTTGGTGACCATATCGGCGATGTCGTCTTTAGTAGCCATATTGACAATATCCGCCTTAGTGACCATGTCGGCGATATCGTCTTTAGTAGCCATATTGACAATATCAGCCTTAGTGACCATGTCGGCGATGTCGTCTTTGGTGACCATATTGACAATATCAGCCTTAGTGACCATGTCGGCGATGTCGTCTTTGGTGACCATATTGACAATATCAGCCTTAGTGACCATGTCGGCGATATCGTCTTTAGTAGCCATATTGACAATATCCGCCTTGGTGGCCATGTCAGCGATGTCGTCTTTGGTGGCCATATTGGCGATGTCCGCCTTGGTGGCCATGTCAGCAATATCCGCCTTGGTGACCATGTCGGCGATGTCGTCTTTAGTTGCCATATTAGCGATATCGCCCTTAGTCGCCATACCGGCAATGTCGTCTTTAGTAACCATACGTTCATTGATAGATTGCAATTGAAGCAAGATGTTCTGTATTACTTTTTCCGTCATGCTTGTCCCTCCTAACATTACATTTTTCCGAACCGAGTGGTGCGAGTCAGATTATCTTTGGTTTTCATTATAACCGGAATCAATTTGGAAGTAAATGGTATAATTTGAATAGCTGCCGGGAAATCTCTTTGTCACATGAGTTCTGCCTGAAATCGAATTGTTACGATTGTGTGGCGGGTTCATGCAGCAAAATCGGGGCGAAATCATATCCCGGAGAGATGTACCACAACCAATTGCCTGCTTTAAGCGTCTTATCATAGTCGGCCTTTTTTATTTAGAAACCGTTAGGGGTCCGTACTTAGGAATCTCTAGGCTTCAGCCATGAGAGGTTCAAATTTGTCGGCGTAAAACTATATTGAAATGAATGTCCAAATCCCTTCTGATTTATTTGAAAAAAAGCTATAATAACAATAGACCAAAGGAGGCTGTACTAATGGCATTTTTTAAAAAGCGTCGTTCTGCTGCGGAAGCGGCTCCGGAACTTTCACAGGAAACTTCCCCGGAACAAACGGAATCCCAAGAACTGCAGGAGGCAGCGGAAACAGGACAAGCCCATGAGTCCGCAGAAAATACCTCTACTATAGAAGAAGAAAATAACAATCAGGAAGCAGGCTCTACAGAAGAAAAAAAATGGGCAAAGCCTCAGACGACTCTCGTTATTCCTGATACATTTAAAGAAAACCTGTCGAATGAAATGCGCTATGTTATGCAGTTTAGCTATTCGGAACTGCCTCAGCTGGAGCAGGGTGAGCTGTCGATTGACGGGTATAGAATCGAACAGGGACCCTTTGCCTTAACATTGACCGCTTTTCTGCGAAACAATAAAGAGGAAGAAGTGATCCTTACACAGGTGCCGCTCGTCCTTGTCGATGCGAATTACAACGCGGTTGCCCGCAAGGTGTTTAACCTGCAGGCGTTGGAAATTCAACCGGGCACAGGCATTCCGTACCGGTTTGATTTCTACCCGGAACACCTGATTACCCCTTCGGCTGACCTTTCTTCATGGTATGTTGGTTTCCATATGCAGAGTGGCCAGATAAAGCCGACAACGGATACCCTTTCTTTTGAGGTAAGAGAAAATTCCTCCATGCTGCAGGATAAGATTGAACAGGAAGATCGCCGGGTTTACGCGGATTTGCAGCGGGTGCTAGAACAGACGGAAGGCCAGGTTAACTTTATCGGCGCGCGTGTCAGTGTTTCGGATGAGGGAGAGCTGGCGGTTGAAATTCTTGTTCGAAACGGACAGGATGAAGAAATTCACTTTGCTGACCAAATCGTTTTTGAACTGCGTGACGCCCGGGGTGACGTAGTGGCTTCGAAACCGTTTGATTTGTCCGACCTTCATATTCCACCTCATACGGTAGCACGATATACATTGGAATACGGAAAGAATGCATTCCTGAAGGAAGAACCGGATTTTTCCGACTGGTCTATCACGCTGGTGTAGTAATCTTAGACAGGCCGCCTGCTTTCTCTCTTTGATTTAACAGCTGCTTAGAGAAACAACAAAAATATGGAATTACACAGTGTTTTTTTGCTGAGTATATGGTAAAATTAGGGAAAACAAAAGAAGGAGCGGTAACCCATGGATAGTAGATCCGATTTAATTTTGCAGATGTTAGAGGGAATCCAGGGAAGTATCGAAAAGGTTGACCAAAGGTTAGACCGTATTGAGCAAAGATTAGACAATGTTGAACAAAGGTTAGGGCATGTTGAGCAGAGATTAGAGAATGTTGAGCAAAGATTAGAGAATGTTGAGCAAAGGTTAGACAATGTTGAACAAAGATTAGAGAATGTTGAACAAAGATTAGAGAATGTTGAACAAAGATTAGACAATGTTGAACAAAGATTAGACAATGTTGAGCAAAGAATCGAAAAAGTGGAGTCCGAACAGAAGCAGCAAGGTAACCATCTGTATCAACTTATTGCGAATGTAGGGTTTACCAATAAAAAGGTAGACGAATTGAGCGCTAAACTCGAAGAATTAACCGCTGAAGTAAAGGAAATAAAAGAAACAATGGTCACAAAGGATGATTTGCTTTATTTTGAAAAAAAGGTAGCCGAGCATGACCGGGATATTTTCAAATTAAAACAGCGGCTTATTTAAAAGGGTGACAGAGAGTACAGGCAAGATACTCTCTGTCACCCTTTTTTACCGTTAAAGAAAGTATATGTTGCTTTACAGTGTTAAAGCAACATATACTTTCCTCCATGGGTCACCTGAGAAAAACTTGCGGGAGTGTGCCGAACGTTGCTTTTTCGATGTGGAGCGTGTGGCCGGAAGGTCGATCAGACCGACAATTGTCTCCATCATTGAGGTACCCGGATGTTTTGTCGGTCCGACCTTCCGGTCACTAAGCGGCCGTTTCGCTTCCCTGCAGAAAAAGGACGAGCGGCAACGCCCGCGAGTTTTTCTCAACAAGCAAGGCCATTTCCAACTTTGATTACTCAACGGTGTACGCCACGCAGGCCAGACAGGAAAGCTACACGATCACCTCAACCAATTTTGCGTCAAGCCCTAAGCAATTCACCATAAGTGACGGTACCTATACGATTCCTGTCAACTTGAACTGGGATATCCCGCTAAACGGATTTACCCGCGGACAAGTGGTGGGCTCGGCTGTCGATAGTTTCATTCAACAATATTGCAATGATCATCACATAGATCTTGGTAGTCGAACGGTGTCTGCCGTTGGGTTTGGGGATACGTTCTTCATCTCTACCTTCAAAACCGGGTCGAATGCGGCTATCACGTTGGGCGGTAACGATTGGTCTTATTTCTTCCAAAACAACCACTTCACAGGTACCGATGAAGACCGCTCAAAAAATCGCAACTTTACTGTTAGTGACGGGGTGAATACGGCAACCGTATTATTACAATGGCAATATACTGATATGGATGACCTGATTAGTGATATCAACCAACAACTAAATCCCCGGCACATACCCCGCGACCCGCTCCGCTCCCCGCTTATTCACATGATTCGCATCGCGGAAGTATTCGTCTCCCAGCACGGGAGGAATGACGACAAATTTTTCACCATACTGCTGTGCGAGCCTGGCTTCCAGATCGCGAAAGGCCTTCTGCTGGGGGCCGTATGTTTCCTTCATCAGCCGTTCAAACTCCGGCGTGCGGGGAAGCTGGAGAATGGTCCATTTTATCCCGCGTGATGACAGTCCGGCGAGTACTTTTTCAAAGGCAGTTGTTTGTGGGCCTTCTACCTGATAGTTTGCCATCCAGCGGTCAGCGACGACCTTGCTGTAAGCGGGGCCAATATGATTTCGTTCAATTTTTTCCACCGGCGGCAGGCCCCACCTGTAGGCATAGTGGTCATCCGGCGGCTGCGGCAGTTGTCCTTTTAGATACAGAGGGAGCATCTGTGTCCATACTCCGCGCATTCCATACGAATACAGCAGCCACCCAAACGCGAGATCCGCTTTGTTGGTAAAACCGGGGGTCTCCAAACGTTCCAGCAGCGTTGCGTTATAGCGGAATTTCGTGTCATCCAGATAGTTCCGGTTGTTTAACTGGTGTTCGTTCACGGCCAGGATGGCGTATTTCACATTCGGCAGCGTGTCCATTACCTTTTCGTACAGGCGCAGCATATCAACCGGTTTGCCGCCGCTCACGCTCAGGTTAAACATCTCGTCGGGCTTGAGGCCGTATCTTTTGGCGAGCATTGGCGGGCGGAGCGCATCCATACTTTGCGAGTCTCCGAAGATGACCATCTTGATTTTCGCGCGGTCCTGCCTGGCCAGCCTTTTCTCCAGGTCGGTAATCTGCCCGACAGAGCTGGCCGGGATTGCTCCATATATCGCAGGATTGCGAAAAATAAAAATTTCACTGAGTACGAGAAGCAGGAGCGCCCAGATCAATCCCCGCATCCACCATGTTTGGCGTTTGCGGTTGGGTTTTGTTTGGTCAGAACCGGAAGTAGATAAATTCATGTTTTTCACCTTTTATCATTGCGATTATGAGGAGAACGAGCAGGGTATAGAGCAGGCCGCGTACGGGTGACGGAATAAAACGGTGCCACCAGACGCCCAGCTTGTTTTCATGGCTGCGTACAATATATTCGAACCAATGGGCGGCATATAAACAGGCCGCCAGCAGCAGGTAAGATTTTTGCCCGGAGAACTGCTGGAGAATGCCTGTCCAACTGGCGGGTGACAGCATGCCGCGAATGTACAGGAACGCGTCCGCGACGCTTTTCGCCCGGAAGAATACCCAGGTGAGGGTGGTCAACTGGAAAAAGATAAACACTGCAAGAATCCGGTAGCATCCTTTTCCGATTTGAGCGGCTATGCTGGATTTGGCCGGTATACGCACCTCAGACTCGGTATCATTTCCGATGGAATGAACGGCGGAAGAGCGCTGTTCAAAGCGGGAGCTGGACCCCGACGTGGATACTCTGCGGCTTTCGGTTTCGGCTACGGGTTTCGTGGTAGAAGTAGAACTCACGTTCGCTTGAGCCCGGGTTGGCGCACTCGTCCATTTATTAATCAAGGTTATATACCATTTATGTATGATTAACAGAACCCCGTGGAGAAACCCCCAGATGACAAACGTCCACATCGCACCGTGCCACAGGCCGGATATGAGCATCGATGCGAGCAAATTCACGTCTTTTCGTATTTTTCCTTTCCTTGATCCTCCGAGCGGGATATAGATATAGTCGCGAATCCAGCTTGAGAGGGTAATATGCCATCTCCGCCAGAACTCGGTGGCATTTCCGCTGATGTAAGGGGTGCGGAAGTTGATCGGCAGCCGGTATCCGAATAAATAGCCGAGCCCGACCGCCATATCGCTGTAGCCGGAGAAATCGGCGTAAATCTGAAAACCGAACAGATAAGCGCCGACCCACGCCTGCATCGCATGGAGCGAAGCCGGGGATTCAAAATACTGCTGCACGATCGGGGACAGTTTATCCGCGATCATGATTTTTTTGGCGAGTCCCCACATGATCAAGTAAACTCCGTATTTAAAATCGGCCGGATGCAGGTGTAAGCTTCTCGTCTTCTCCACCTGCGGCATAAATTCATTCCCGCGCATGATGGGGCCGGCCAGCTGGTGCGCAAAGAAAGCGATAAATACCCAGAAATGTAAATACGAATTCGTCGGCTTGATTAGGCCTTTTCTTACGTCTACCAGGTAGGCTATCAACTGAAACGTATAAAACGAGATCCCCACCGGCAGCACGATACTGGACCAGAAGCTGTGCGGAGTGACAAGCTGCCACCCGGTTATCGTTTCAATATTATGGAGAACAAACAACGAGTATTTAAAAAACAAAAGATTGGCTGCGTTGATCAGAATGCCAATCGCTGTCCACATTCGCCCGTTCTTGCCCGGAATCAGCCGCGCAATCCGGTAGGAAGCAAAAGATACCCCTAAAAAAAGAAAGAGAAATCCCCAGCTGGCTGCCGCATAAAATAACCCGTTTGCAATGCTTAATAGGACGAGACGGGCATTGCGAAACAGATAGTAGCTAATAAAGGTAAGGATAAGAAGAAAAAAGAATTCAGGTGTATGAAACAGCATCGCATGTCCATCCTTCGGCAAATAAGTTTTATTTTATCATAAGTTTCCCCGCTTGACGAAAAATCGCAGGTCTTATACGCTGAAAAACCCCCGTTGGCTCAGCAAACTGGCAGCGGGGATTCCTCGTTCTTACATATTTAAATAGCCGCTATATACACATCGCATCTTGAACCGACCTTGCAGCTTCTGCTTTATTGCTAGAGATAAGTTCTGCCATAAATAATGAAAAAATCATAAAAACTGCTTTTTTAGGGTCATTAGTTGGAACGCAGAGGCGGCTGTCAGCCAATTAAAGGAGATACGGTTTTTCCGTCGAATGATTATGAAGTGAATTAAATTATATGTATATGTAGAGAGACATGAGAGGGAGTTTGCAGGAATATGGTCAATCCATTTATTCGTGTGGGAATGGCAGGCATGTTAGCGTTATTGATAGGGAGCGGAATGTATCAGCCGGCTTTTGCGGCCGTGAAGGCACCGGATTCTTTAGTGTATCAGCAGCAGGAAGCACGCATCGATGAAGTCCTGCACCAGCTTGTGGAACACCATTTGAATAGCAACCTGGATATTAAAAAACTGACGGATGCCGCGATTCAAGGAATGGTCAATCAAACGGGAGACCCGTATACGTCTTATTTTAACGACGATCAATTTAAAACATTTATTGACAACGTGGAAGGGGATTTTGCGGGCTTAGGCATTTTTGTAGACGAGAAAAACGGCCGCTTCTTTGTTCATTCTGTACTGGACAAGTCGCCTGCAGACCTTGCCGGCGTGCGGGCCGGTGACGAAATCCTCAAGATTGACGGGGATAGCGTAACGGGGATGAAGATTGAGCAGGTAACGGGTAAAATACAGGGAGCCGCCGGGTCCTATGTTTTTATGGATTTAAAGCGGGCAGGAAAAGTGCTTTCGTTTGAAATTCAACGTCAAGAACTTCAGATTCCGCCTGTCGAAAGCAGAATGTTGAACAATCATATCGGCTACCTCCAGCTTTCCACATTTTCCACAGATGCGCCGGACGCAATGCGCACAAACCTGGACAAATTGAAGCAGCAGGGGATGAAAAGTCTTATTTTTGACATGCGTGATAATCCGGGGGGGCATGTGGATGCGGCGATACAAATCGCGGGAATGTTCCTGCCTAAAGGGAAGCACGTGGTCGTTTATGTGGAGGATCGTACCGGACAGAAACAAGCCCTGGATACAGATGGGTCAAACTGGGATTACCCGCTCATTGTGCTCGTGAATAAAGGGACAGCAAGCGCTTCGGAAATTGTGACCAGCGCGCTGCAGAGTTACGGTGTTGCCAGGGTTATCGGCACGACGACATATGGTAAAGGGGTCATGCAGGATATTCAACCTCTGAAAACCGGCGGCGTATTAAAGATGACCGTCGAAGAGTACTTTTCACCGACCATGAAAAAGATTAATGAGGTAGGCATTACGCCAGATTTCACAGTAGACAGTCCCGATCAACAACTGCTTCAGGCTGTTGCCCAATTAAATGGCGCGCTTACACTCGGGTTAAATAATGATGGGACTATTCAACTGGCCGGTTTTCCGGTAGCAGACAACAATCTGCTGGCCAGACGAATCGGAGGTAAGTGGTATATTGGGCTTCGTTCGTTCGCGGATACATATGGTTGGAATATCTACTGGGACGGCAAACTACAGCAGATTACTCTTACCGAGGGCAAAATGCAAAAAAAATATCCGGCCCGCAGTTCAGCCATGAAGAATGTGAATGGTTTCTTCTTCATTCCCGTTGATATACTCGTCCAAGATTTTTCCTCCATTTCAACCGAAAAGCAGCCGGATGGTTTGCTTTTGCGGGTGAGCCAGGGCTAAAGGCAAAGGGTACAGGAAAGGATTAAGGAATGATGGCTCACTTCTTCGCTGATCATAATCGCTTGGATTTTGGCAGCGATCTGGTTGATAAGAAAAGCCAGCTTTTCATTCTAAAAATTACAGGACGCCTGGTAAATGGGCGTTCTTTTTTATTGAATGGATTACATATTAAAAAACACGTTAATTAAAGAAAAATCACGACATTTTCCTGTTTTATACGTATGATTAAATGACATAGTAAAAAGGGAATGGAGGAAAATTGATGAAAAAGTGGGGATACGGATTGGTTGGAGCCGTGCTGGCTTTTACCATCAGCGGGGTATCATCCGGGATTGCCGAAACGTTAACGCCGGGATCTGATAATGACCCGATCGTAACAAAGAGCTATGTGGATAAAATTAAAGCTGATATTGAAAATCAAATCAGTGCAGGGGCGAAGTCTACAGTGACAAGCTCCGGGGTGAGCAAAAGTTATGTTGATCAAATAAAGGCCGCGCTTGAAAATGAAATTCGCGCGAGTGCCAGCGGCCAGGGAACCGGTAAAACCGGGGGACAGGCTTCCGCGGGAGCCGGTCAACTGGCCGTAGAAAAAGTACCTGCCGGAAAGGTAGTCGTCGGCTATTCAGGTACAGAGTTCATCGTGCGGACAGGCGAGGCGGTTGCTTATACGCCTGCGGGTGACGGATACGGTCTGCCAGATGTAACGGGCGGGCAAAATCTTGAGCGTGACATCGACATTCCACTGAATCACCTCATTTTACTCCCGTCCAACGACAACCGGGGGCTCAAGGTTGTAAAAGGACCTTCTTACATTATGATTCGTGGAAAATATACCATTCAATAAATGATTGACATTCTTTATTGACAGGTTCCGGTAAATAGGATATGCTCGTTTAGAACGGAAGACCCTTATATCCCGAGTAGGCGGAGGGACTGGCCCGATGAAGCCCGGCAACCCCATCGCAGCATGATTTGGCGAGAGGTGGAGCATCCTTATTACTATAAGTGGCTCTCAACATGCGGTGAACGGTGCTAACCAGCAGGAAGGCATGCTTTTGCGTGCTATATCCTGAACGATAAAGGGCAAAGGATGAGTAAAAAACCAACCTTTTCCTAAAGTTTCAACCGGAAAAGGTTTTTTACTGCTTTGCGAGGGAATGGGAAGGGAGTACCGTATCTTGGTAAGACCATCCACAAACATGGTGCATAAGGAGGTACGTGAACATGGCGCTTAAAAAAGGACGTCATCTCTTCACATCTGAATCGGTTACGGAGGGGCATCCCGACAAAATTTGTGACCAGATTTCTGATGCAATTTTAGACTCAATACTTGAAAAAGATCCGAATGCGCGCGTTGCAGCGGAAACATCAGTAACAACAGGTATGGTTCTCGTAGCCGGTGAGATCACGACAAGCTGCTATGTAGACATTCCGAAAGTCGTTCGTGAAACGATTCGTGAAATCGGCTATACCCGTGCTAAATTTGGCTTTGACGCTGACACATGTGCGGTGCTTACTTCCATTGACGAACAATCTCCTGACATTGCCCAGGGGGTGGACAAGGCACTGGAAGCCCGTGAAGGCCAAATGACCGATGAACAAATTGAAGCCATCGGTGCGGGAGACCAGGGCTTAATGTTCGGGTTTGCATGCAATGAGACCCCGGAACTCATGCCGCTGCCTATCTCTTTGTCCCACCAATTATCCCGCCGCTTAGCGGAAGTTCGCAAAAACGGCACACTTAATTACCTTCGTCCTGACGGTAAAACACAGGTAACCGTTGAATACGACGGAGATAAGCCGGCTCGCGTGGATACCATCGTTATTTCCACCCAGCACGATCCGGCCACTTCGCTGGATCAAATTCAGAAAGACTTGAAAGAGCATGTGATTAAGCCGATTGTTCCGGCTGAGCTGCTCGATGAAAATACAAAGTATTTCATTAACCCAACCGGCCGTTTCGTTATTGGCGGACCTCAGGGGGATGCCGGCTTAACCGGACGTAAAATCATCGTGGATACGTATGGCGGCTATGCGCGCCACGGCGGCGGTGCGTTCTCCGGAAAAGACCCGACAAAAGTAGACCGTTCCGGTGCGTATGCTGCACGTTATGTGGCAAAAAATATCGTGGCAGCCGGACTTGCTGATAAATGTGAAGTACAGGTTGCCTATGCGATTGGAGTGGCCCAGCCTGTGTCGATTAATGTAGATACGTTTGGAACCGGTAAAGTCGACGAAGAAGTCCTTGTTCAACTTGTTCGTAAGCATTTTGACCTGCGCCCTGCAGGTATCATTAAAGAACTTGACCTGCGCCGCCCGCTGTACCGTAAAACAGCCGCATATGGCCATTTCGGCCGCAATGACCTGAATGTTCCGTGGGAGCGTACGGATAAAGCGGAAGTCTTGAAAAAAGAAGCGGCTGAGCTTGCACGATAATTGAAACTGTTTTTTCCATCCTTAAAACCCATCACATTTATTGTGCTGGGTTTTGTTTTGTTTATTTGGGAGGAATGGTACAATATAAAAAGGTGTTTTGTGAGTTTTGTCGAAAATTTATTGTTGGCTACAGAAGAAGTGTGAGTTTAAAAGATGAGAAAAAACGGTACGCTAGGGCTAAGGGTCATCAAGGAGGACTTACATGGGTGAGGCAAATATCGATGTCGAATTGCTGGATGAAATTTTTCAAAAAACCATTACTTCGGTAGAAGAAAGCAAAGAGAAGATATTTGATATCTCGGAGAACGCCCGCCAGGAAAGCACCCGCATTTCTGTTGAACTGGAGCACCTAAAACGGGAAGTGGAAAAGGTGATTGGTCAAACCGACCAGCTGGAATTCACCGCAAAACGGGCAAGACAAAGGCTGGCACATGTAAGCCATAACTTCCATAAGTTTAGTGAGATTGAAATCCGTGAGGCATACGAAGAAGCGAGCAAGATTCAGATTGAGCTAACGCTCTCACGGGACAAAGAGCTGCAGCTTCGCCACCGCCGCGATGAACTGGAACGCCGGCTGCGTACTATCTTAGATACGATTCAAAAAGCAGAAACACTTATGACTCACGTCAGTGTCGTGCTTAATTACTTAAATGGCGATCTGCAGAAGGTAGGACAGGCGCTTAAATCGGCTCAGAATCACCAGCAGCTTGGATTTAAAATCATTCAGGCACAAGAAGAAGAAAGAAAGCGGGTGGCGCGTGAGATTCATGACGGGCCTGCCCAATCGATGGCAAATGTTGCGCTGCGGAGCGAAATAGTGGAGCGAATGCTCAATCAAAACCGGATTGATGAGGCCAAAACGGAGCTCCGCTTATTAAAAGAGCTTACACGTGCAAGCCTTACAGATGTTCGCAAAATCATTTTTGATCTGCGGCCGATGGCGCTCGATGATCTCGGTCTCGTTCCGACCTTACGAAAGTATATCGAAGATTTTCAAAACCGGCATGGAATCGAGACGAAATTAGCCGTTTCAGGGTCTGACCAGCGAATTCCAGGTGCGATTGAAGTGGCGGTGTTTCGCCTGATACAGGAATCGCTAACGAATGTTGCCAAGCATTCGGAAGCGCAACAGGTTGAAATACGTCTTGAAATTAAACCTCAGGTCATTCATTTCCGCATCGTTGACGATGGTGTGGGGTTTGAAAATGGAACAAAGGGTGAACGCCCGCAGTTTGGGCTAATGGGAATGAAAGAGCGTACAAAGCTTCTTCAGGGAAAAATGAGAATTGACTCGACCATCGGCAAGGGGACAACGGTACGCTTCAGTATTCCGCTTGAAGGCAAGTGGGCCGACAAGCCGTCCCGGCCGATAGAAACCGACCGGTAAAAACTGTTCGAAGCAGGAGGAAAAATATGAACGAAAACAATATAACGATTTTATTAGTGGATGACCATAAGCTGTTTCGTGAGGGGGTCAAACGCATTCTGGAAATGGAGGACAACTTTACCGTGGTGGGTGAAGCTTCCGATGGGGAAGAGGCGCTCGAAATGGCGTTTGAGCATCAGCCGGACGTGATTCTTATGGACATTAATATGCCCAAAATGACCGGAGTTCTCGCCACGCAGCGGATTAAAGAACAATCCCCGGATTCCCACATTATTATTTTGTCGATCCATGATGATGAGAATTATGTATACAAATCTCTGCGTTCCGGCGCATCCGGATACCTTCTGAAGGAGATGGATTCCGATTCGTTAATCGATGCCATTTATTCTGTGGCGCGCGGTGAGGCGTACATCCACCCGAAAGTGACAGGCAAACTCATTAACGAGTTTCGTCGTCTAAGCAGCATTGAGAAAAGCGTGGAAGAAAACGTGCTGATGAGCGATGTAAGCGAACTTGGCGCCGGTGATAAGGAAAGCAATATTTTAGCGCTTACACCGCGGGAGCGCGAAGTTCTCCAACTGATGGCGGAGGGAAAAAGCAACCGCGCTATCGGTGAAGAACTGTTTATCAGCGAGAAAACTGTTAAGAATCATGTGAGCAGTATTTTGCAGAAACTTGATGTACAGGACCGCACCCAGGCTGTTGTTATGTCTATTAAAAACGGCTGGGTCAAGCTTGCGTAATAAAAAGCTTGTAAATCAGTACCCGTTTGTAAATCAAGGGTAAGCCCGGACGGATTTGCTGCTGTATGCTTGTTAGGTTTATTGCCATACATCAGCCGCCCCTTCACTTTGCTGTTGCGTGCTGCATACGCTGTAAGGAGAGGGAGGGGAAATGCCGTGTGGGCTACTTTTGCATTTACGGCGTTTACGACGATTGTTGTCTATTTGATAGCGGTCGCTATGATTCCCAGACTGGGAAAATGGATTTTTTCATTCCCAATCCCTTCGCTTGCGGCTGAAAAAAATGACACCGAAAAAAATAGCAGGGTAAAACAGGTGGAACTGCAGACAGGAAATTCGCAAGATCAGCTTGAGTATGTCATCAGGAATATCCAGTGGGTCTCGCTGCAGGAAGGCGTACCCGTTTCCATTCGGGCATATGATAGCGGTTCAAAGGATTTAACGCTACCTATTTTATATCACCTGGAAAGAGACTTCACAGGACTGCTGCAGGAAATCCATGTTATACAGGAATGGGTACCGGCCAAACAGCCGCAAAATGGGGAAGGGACAGCAGAAGCAGAGATAACAGAGGCAGAGATAGAAGCGGAGGCGGAGGCAAAAACTGATGCCGGAATCGAAGCAAAAACAGGAGCAGCGCCTCGGGAAGTTCTTACGTGGAACATTGACTTGCGAACGTAAGCATAATGAACAAAAAAGATAGCCGATTTATTCGCACGTCCTGCGAATAGATGGGCTATCCTTTTTGGTTTTTGGATGAGTCAGATTTATGTTTTACTCCCTTGTATGAACCATGACCCGGCCAAACGTAATCGTTTAGTTTAGCACAACGCCAAATGTTAAGATGATAGCGATGAGATAAATGAGCAGGGTAATAATGATAGACTGAACGAATTTACTTCTTGTCGCTTGCTTTCGCTGTGCTCCCCATTTCTTCGACATCAGCGCCGCTTCTTTCTTCTTATGCTCCCTCTGAATTTCCAGCCATTGTTCCTTCCGCCGAAGAAGCAGGAGCGCGCCGACCGCTGGTTCATACGGTTGAATAGAGATGGCCTTTTCGTAGTAGGATCGCGCTCTTTCGAAATGCCCGGACTTTTCACATGTTCTTCCCAACTGGTAAAGTGCTTTTACATTGTGCCGATTAAATCGAAGCAATTTTTCGTAGTAAGAAGGGTCGGTCTCGTTTATATAAACATGGGGCACCTTATCTCCCACCCCCGGGGAAATTCGCCGCATCCATTTCTTCTTTAACAGTGTCATCTTGCCACCTCCTTATTTCTCAGTTTGTCCACTCTCCTTATGAATTAAACGGAAAAAATTGTAATAATTTGTCGAACGAAAAACGAAAAAATAAAAGAAATAACAAGAGGAAAAATATGGGTTTTTGTCGAATGCATAGAGACAAACAAGATGGTTAGGCAACGTGGGGGGCGTCCCAAATCATACTTGGAAGGATGATGATTGAGATGGTAAAGGTTATTGTAGGTGACGGGGGACATGTGCAATTGCCGCAGGAACTGCTGACAAAGGCAGGAATCAGCCCGCTGGACGAGGTGGAGTTCGCCATAGGAAGCAATGGGGAACTGGTCATTCAAAAGCATCAGCGGGATCGCAAAGAAGAAATAAAAAGCAAGGTTGAAGTCGCAGCAGAACAAAAACTCGGGTACAACGCAAGCTGATAAAGATGGATGAACAGGTAATCGCACAAATTTATGAAGTGATAAAAGGGCGGGCTCTGCTCGAAGATGAACTCTGGTGGATGATCGAATCATCGGCCGGCGGCAGCCATTTTTTAGAACGGAAGAAAGTAACCGCCGCCATTGAACAACTGATTCTTGAAAAAAAGATCGAACGGAAATACGGAGTGGAGAGCGTCAGAGTCGAAAGTGCCAAAGTTGAAAGCGTCGAGTTCGGGAACATAGGGCACCAGGAGAAAAAGGGGAGAAGCTTTCTCTCCTTTTTTGCTTCCCTTTACCATGTATGGTCCGCCATCCGGAGGGGAAGGGCGGCACAAGATTTGGAAAAGAAAACGATAAAGGAAACGCAATGGTATCACTGCAACCGCTGCAATGCAAGTGGGGAAGACATTCATGTGGTGTTTTGCCAGCGGTGCAACAAGCTGTGCGCATACTGCAGACGATGCCTGACGATGGGAAGAAGCACTTCGTGTACACCGTATTATTTGATACCGGGGGAACAGACGGATAGTTGTAGGTGGGGGAGTAAAAACGCTCCTGGCAAAAACCATGCAGGGAGAAATGACCCAAGCAAAAATGAGGCAGGAAGAAATGTGGTAAATGACGGTGAATATCAAGGCGAGGGCCGGGCTGAGAACGGAAATGGGAAAAGGAATGGAAAAGGGAATGGCATGCAGACTTATAGATGGCAACATGTATTCGATCGATTTCCCACTCTGACTCCTGCGCAGCAGGGAGGCGCGAAAAAACTCCTGGAATTTTTACAAAAGTGGAAAAACGGGCAGCGGTGCGCAGGGGACGAGTTTTTAATCTGGGCGGTATGCGGTGCCGGAAAGACGGAGGTGATGTTTCCTGTTTTGCTGTATGCGTTAGGCGAGGGGGCTCGTATACTGTGGGCGACGCCACGGCGCGATGTCGTATTAGAACTGGCCCCACGCCTTAGTCAGGCGTTTCCTTTTTACGAAATCGGCGTATTGCACGGCAAATCGAAGGAAAAATGGACCCGTGCCCCGCTTGTCCTGTCTACTACCCATCAAGCCCTGCGGTTCTATCGTCACTTTGACCTGGTCATCGTTGATGAAGTAGATGCGTATCCGTATACGAATGACGATTTGCTGCCGTTTGCCGTTCAACGTTCCCGGAAAATTGCCGGGAAAACCATCTATTTAACCGCTACACCCCGCCGTGAGCATCAACTGCGAATGAAGCAACAGCCCCGGCATCCGATGTATTTGCCCCATGAAAAAATTCCGCTTCGCTATCATGGGCACCCGCTGCCCGTACCGGTTATCAGGACCGAAGCAAAATTAAACAATCGTTTAAAGAGTAGAAGTCCAATTTCTTCGTTTCAGCGCTTTCTGCAATATCTGGCGCAAAACGGCGCACCGGGTTTTATTTTTGTTCATGCGGTTTATCAGTTATCGGTAATTAAAGAGTATGTGCTTGCCCTCGACCCACGCTGGTCAGGACTGATAGAAACTGTGCATGCTGCTGATTCAGAACGGGAAGAGAAAGTATCGGCTATGAGGCAGGGCCGGATTAAGCTTCTAGTTACGACAACGATTATGGAACGAGGGGTGACCATACCAGGCATTTCGGTACTGGTCTTTCAAGCAAATGCCCCTATTTTTGATGAGGCAACCCTTGTCCAGATCGCGGGACGCGTCGGCCGATCCGCCGCTTCACCGAATGGGCTGATTATTTTTTTGGCGGGTGAACCAACGGGCGCGATGAAAGCCGCGGTTAAGCAGATTAAAGCGATGAACCGTATCGCAAAAAAGGCGGGCTATTTGACAAATGCCAGCGGGCGAGGAGCAACATGATCGGTCGTTTGTTAATCGTTAGCAATGGAGTAAGCAGGTGTGTATATTCATTATATACTTCAGGAGGGAGGCCATGCAGTGCGGGATCCAAACCGTGTAGGCGTACGTCTTTTTCAACGAATGATCAATTGGATATATCCGCAGCCTGATTCGTGTCTGTTATGTGGAATGGCAGTATTTCGGCGGGGGAGGCTGCCCTGCCGGCTGTGCCTCCGGTGTGAGTCGATGTTTACTTTTCTTGACAAGGATGCCATTTGTGAAGGGTGTGGGAGGTTATGGCTGCATAGCCAGGGGATGCCGGGCGGCAGTATAGACGGCAGCAAAAACAGTATCTGTCCCGATTGCTGCCGCCGCGGCAAAACGTATCTGACCTATTCCCGCAGTGCCGCCACCTATAATGAAACAATGAAGGAACTCATTGCGCGGTATAAATTTCGTGGAGACCGCAAGCTCGCACCAATACTGGCCGCTTTTCTGATTTATGCATGGAACAAGCACTACAAAACGGAGAATAAGGAGAGTAAGGAGAGTAAGGGGATCTGTGATAAATCACATTTACCCCGAATTGACCTGATTACATACGTTCCTCTCCACGATAGCCGGCTGCATGAACGAACCTTCAATCAGGCGGAAGAACTCGCACGTCTGTTAGGGGCTGCCGTGGGCGTGCCAGTAGCAGGCCTGCTGGAAAAAGTAAGAGCAACGGAAAAACAAAGCCATAAAAACCGGCAGGGCCGCTTGCATGCATTAGACCACACTCTTCGTTACAGGAGCGATTATGCAGACAGGGCCGGAACACTGGCGGATTGCACAATGTCTAGCGAAAACCGAATATCGGAAGCAAAAAATACACGCACGATCGTTATTGTCGATGACATCTATACGACCGGCAGTACACTGAATGAAGCCGCCTACGTGTTAAAACATGGAATACCGGAAGCCAAAATCTACGGATTGACCGTCGCGAGATAGGGCACCGATAGGGACGAATGAACCATTCTGACTGCAACATATAATGGAGTAGAACGGCCGGATTCTACTCCATGTTGTACATGATTTGATTACACGGATTCCTCCGCCTCCTCAAAATGAATATCGATGGGCTTCATTTTAAACATTTTCGTCAGATAGAGGAGGTAGATAAAGCCGATAATACTCCACCCGGTGCCCAGCATAAACGAATTGTGCTCGAGGTTATACCATAGAACGGCCACAAAGGCGGCTCCAATGGTGGGGATCACAACATGAGAAAGAAAATCCTTAAGCGTTTTGTATCTTTTCCTTTTAACCGTATAATGAGCAATCACCGATACGTTAACGAATGTAAAAGCAATCAGCGCACCAAAGTTGATAAAGGAAGCTGCTGTTTCCAAATTAAACAGAAGGGCTGTTAAGGAAACGAACCCCACCAGGATGACATTGAATACAGGCGTTCTCCAGCGCGGATGCACATACCCGAACAATTTTTTTGGAAGTACGTTATCCCGGCCCATTACGTATAAAAGGCGCGACACGCTGGCGTGCGAGGACAGCCCTGAAGAAATGACTCCTGCAAGAGAGCCGGCAAGAAAGAACAGTTGGAATACCCTGCCCCCGGTATAAAGTGCAATCTCAGGTGACGTTGCGTCCGGATTTTTAAACGCTGAAACATCCGGGAATACCGCCTGGGTAAAGTATGAACCAAGAATGAAAATAATGCCGCCTATAAATGCAGTAAGCAAAATAGCTTTTGGAATGGTTTGTACCGGATTTGGTGTTTCTTCAGAATACGTGGTTACGGCATCAAATCCTAAAAAGGAGAAACACAAAACCGTAGCGCCGGCTACCAATGCTGATATATGCATTCCCTGCTTGTAAAACGGCTGAGTAGTGAGAACACTTCCATAACCCGCTCCATGAGTAAGTTCTCTGACCGCTAAAACAATAAAAAAGGCAATGACCAGGAACTGATACACAACTAAAATGGTATTGAAATTGGCTGTTGAAATAACACTCCACATGTTGAGAAAGGTAACAAAAAGAACAAAGCCAACGACCCATATCCATTTTGGAACGTCCGGAAAAACAGCAGTGAGGTAAATTTGTGCCAATAAAGCATTAACCATGGGGAGGAGTAAATAATCAAGCAGCGAAGACCATCCTACAAGAAAACCGAGATGGGGATTAATGGTCTTCTGTGTATACGTATAGGCTGATCCTGCACTTGGGAACGCCTTGACCATCTTCCCGTAACTAAAAGCGGTAAATAACATAGCAACCAGGGCAATAATATAAGCGAGGGGGACCAGCCCGTTTGTTGACTGGGAGGCAATACCGAATGTATCAAATACAACCATTGGTGTCATATATCCTACACCTAGCATAACAATGGGCCATAGTCCAAGTGCCCGTTTCAACGTCACTACTTTTTCCACCTATCATTCCTCCTCATAATGTTTTTGGTGTCTGTATGATCAGACAGTCAATCAATATCGCTAGCAATACTTATGCCAATTTTCAAAAATATAACGATTGTTCTGAATATATCATGTATTTTTAAAATAGGGAGTGGGTCTTGCCGGAAAAATGACATGGGTAGATGAGCAAGTCCCGATCTTCGTGTTGAGTTGAAAAACTATGCAAAGATGCATAATGTTATTCAAATTGTCATAGGCAAGAGCCCTTCTCCATTCCGGCGATTCCCTGCTGGTACCGCTCTCCAGTTTTCAAAAAAACTGGCATGTGAATTGCATTTAAAATGTTTAAAATCAAAATGATTAGGGAGGAAATGGAGTATGAAGGAATATAACGAAATTTATGACTATACCTCGAAGGTTCTGGAGTTAATCTCCAAGTCGGAAATTACAAAGGAAGAGTCGCAGTGGGTGACGAGTGAGACCGTCAACGGGTTTCGGGATTATGTAAATTCAGGTTTTTTGGAATACAGAAAGTCTGTAACAAAAGGCGGTCAGTTTGCTGCCGTAGAGTGGAAAGATTCCGGGGCCAATTGTTTCATGGATGTCAATGGCAAGGAGTATATCGACTGCCTGGGCGGTTTTGGAATTTATAATGTAGGGCATCGGCACCCCAAAGTCGTTAAAGCGGTGAAAGATCAGCTGGACCGCCAGGCACTTCACAGCCAGGATTTGCTTGATCCGCTTCGTGCTATCCTTGCCAAGACACTGGCTGCTCTCACACCTGGCGATTTAAAATACTCGTTTTTCGGCAACAGCGGCACGGAGTCGATCGAAGCCGCTATTAAACTGGCCAAGATTTACCACAACAACAGGGATAAAAGAAATACCTTTATTGCCACGACGCGGGCGTTTCACGGCAAAAGTTTGGGTTCCCTCTCCGGGACGGCCAAAGGCGTCTTTCGTAAACCATTTTTACCGCTTGTCCACGGCTTCCGTCATGTCGCTTTCGGGGATATCGATATGATGCACAAAACTATGCATGCCTGCCAAATGGTTGGGGAGGACGTAGCGGCTGTGATTATCGAACCGATTCAGGGAGAGGGCGGAGTCATTATTCCTCCTGATGATTACTTGCCTAAGCTGCGCCAGCTTTGCGATGATTACGGCGCTCTGCTCATTTTTGATGAAGTGCAGACCGGGATGGGCCGAACCGGAACTATGTTCTGTGCAGAGCAATACGATGTGGTTCCCGATATTATGTGTCTGGCAAAAGCGTTTGGCGGTGGAGTGATGCCGGCGAGTGCCACGATCGCAACTGAAGAGGTATTCTCGAACTGGTTTGACAATCCCTTCCTTCACACCACTACCTTTGGCGGCAATCCGCTTGCCTGTGCGGCTGCGCTTGCATCCATTAATGTTCTCATTGAGGAGAAACTTCCGGAGCGGGCAGCGGTTATGGGAGAGTACCTGATTGCCGGCTTAAGAGAAGCCGCAAAAGGCCATGAGGATAAGGTTGTAGAAATACGGGGGAGAGGCCTGCTGATTGGTATTGAATTTGTCAATGATGAGATTGGATACGAAGTGTCAAAAGGATTGTTTGACAACGGTGTGCTTGTTGCAGGAACGCTGATCAACGCCAAAACGATTCGGGTTGAGCCGCCATTGACCATTGAAAAACATCAATGCGACCGCGTATGTGAAATGCTTGCGAAAGTTCTAAATGAAGTGAGCAGAGAAGTACTTGTATAGGCAGAGAGTAACCGGGAATGATGCTGGATTATGTTCAGGAAAATATACCATATCTTTTTATGAAGCGTAAAGCGGGGGAGGCTGGCTCTGAAAAAGCCCCCCCGCTTTTATTTCCTCCATGGGTCACCTGAGAAAAACTCGCGGGAGTGTGCCGAACGTTGCTTTTTCGATGTGAGCGTGTGGTCGGAAGGTCGATCAGACCGACAATTGTCTCCATCCTTGAGGTGAGTTTTTCTCATTTGCCATAGAAAATGAACAATCAATAGCAAACATCATACCGGAAAAACGGTGTGGATCCATTGTATAAACCGATCCCGCTGTAATACTATAAGGGTAAGCAAAGAATAAATGGACATGGTATCCGTTAGGGGGAATGGCTCTATTGCTGGTATTTACACCTGAAAATATACGTCCGATTCATTCGATTTCCACTGACATGTCTTTGTCAGCCATTCAGGCGTACCTTCATGACCATAAAGAACCGATTGTTTTTGTGAAAAAGAAAGATGAATTATTAGGGTATGTACGCACACAGGATATCCTCACGGAAAATGCGGAAAAGACGAGCGAGATCCCCTTCTTGCAGGCTAATCTTATCCCGCTTCATTTTGTCTACCATGTTTATGTTCACATCGCCGTTTCTGACTTCTTCAAACTACTCGGCGAAGAATTCGTCATTGTCAAGAATCAGCAGGATGAAGTATGCGGATACCTGCGCAGAGAAGATATTATCATTGAATTGCTGCGGCAGGATAACGACAACATCGATTTATTCCGCACAATTCTTTCGTCTATTCCGCTTGGTATTTTTGTGCTGGATAAGCAGGGATATATTATTAATTATAACGAGGAAGGCCTTCGGATGATTAAGTGGAAGGCAGATAAACTTCCATCAGTAATGAAGGCGGAAAAATTTTCGGGGCGGCACAGATTGACCGTGTTTTTACGACCGGGGAAACGGTGTTAAACCAGCTTCATATCACGACAGAAATGGGGATTCTCGCGGATTACAGCCCGATACTAAACAGGGAGCATGAAGTCAAAGGGATGATTATCATTGTTCAGGATCTTCCCGCCCTCGAAGAAATGGCTATGGAATTGGGGTATGTAAAAGATTTAAATAAAGACCTGCAGGCTATTCTTTCTACGATTTACGATCAGATCCTGGTTGTCAATAACAAAGGGGAACTACTTCGTTTTAGTGATAACAAAATGCAGGATTTCTGGGACATTGATTTGCACCAAATAGTGGGGAAAAGTCTCATTGAAGTGGAAGAAAAGGAATGGTTTAAACCTTCCGTGACGCGGCTCGTTATGGAAGGGAAAAGGAAAGTTTCCGTTATCAAAGATACATCAGCCGGAAAAAAGATAATGGTGATTGGCAATCCTGTTTTTGATGAATCCGGAAATCTGGAGCGGATTGTGATCGCTTTTAGAGATATTACGGAAACGACAAAACTTAAAAGCGAATTACTTGAAATGAAAAAGCTGTCCCAGCAGTATAAAAAAGAGTTGGAAGATTTAAAAAACAGGGATAATCTTTACCGGAATGTTGTTTATAATAGCCCGAAAATAGACGCGATCATGAAACAGATTGAGAAGGTCGCAAGGTTTTCTTCAACCGTGCTCCTCACCGGTGAGTCCGGTGTCGGAAAAGAAGTATTTGCTAAAGCGGTCCACCAGCTGGGCCCACGAGCCAATCGGCCGTTTTTAAAGATTAACTGTGGAGCCATCCCGGAGAATCTGCTGGAGAGCGAGCTGTTTGGATACGAGAAGGGTGCCTTTACCGGCGCGGATCCAAAGGGAAGGGACGGATATTTCCAGCAGGCCGATCAGGGCGTTCTTTTTTTGGATGAAATCGCGGAAATGCCGCTGTCTTTACAGGTCAAGCTGCTGCGGGTGCTGCAGGAGCGCGAAGTCATTCCGATAGGGAGTACAAAAGCGATTCCGGTGGATGTGCAGATCGTTGCGGCAACCAATAAAAATTTAGAACAACTCGTAGAAAAGGGGGAGTTCCGTGAGGATTTCTTTTACCGTTTAAACGTTATTCCGATTTGCATTCCCTCCCTGAGAGAACGCCCGGAGGATATTCCGCCGCTCGCCTATCATTTTTTGCAGAAGCTAAACAACAAATATAACAGGGATATTCAGCTTCATCCGGATGCTTTGAATTTATTAGAGGTATATGCGTGGCCCGGAAACGTAAGGGAACTGCAAAACGTTATCGAACGGGTAGTGGTGACAACAGAGGAAGACATCATTTATGCAGACCATATTCATCATTTTCTTCAGTGGAAGAAAGCTTCGACGAAAGCAAAGCCGATTATCACCCATCTTATTCCCCTCCAGGAAGCGCTTGAGGTGGTGGAAGAACAGCTGATTTTGCTGGCGATGGAACGATATAAAACAACGACCATGGCCGCTAAGATATTAGGCATCAGCCAATCATCCGTTAGCCGCAAATATCAGAAAATCATCCAAAAACAAACACATGCAGAAATATAAACCTTTTACTTGTTCCTCGCTGCTATCGGGACGACCCATGATAGTGGTGAGGTGTTTTTTTGCATGCAAAAATAACTAGGTTATTCATCTATGCATAAACGATGGTCTCACACGAAACCCTCCTTTTATAATTATCTCAATATGTATACTTGGCACTATATTTGCAGGAAAATTAAGAAAAATGGACAATGAAAAGGGAGGAAAATGGAAGTGTTTATTTTTCAACATAACAGGGAGGATGAGAAAAATGCTTGATTTAAAAATGTACATTAACGGTGAATGGGCCGATGCCCAGAGCGGAAAAACGCGCGAGATTGTGAATCCGGCAAATGGGGAGGTAATCGCAAGGGCTGCGGAAGGGGACGCCGCCGACGCGCGACATGCAATTGAAGTGGCGAGAGAAGCTTTTGACGGCGGAGAATGGGCGGAATTGCCGGCTGCGCAGCGTGCGCGCTTCCTGTTTGCTATCGCCGATAAGCTGGAAGAGAGAGCGGAAGAGCTTGCCCGCCTCGAAACCCTCGATAACGGGAAGCCCCTGCGTGAATCCCGATTTGATGTGGCGGATGCTGCTGCGTGCTTTCGCTATTATGCCGGGCTGGCAACGAAACCGGACGGGCAGACATATCCGGTCGCGGACCCGATGCAGGCGATGGTCGTGCGGGAACCTGTCGGAGTTTGTGGGCTGATTGTACCGTGGAACTACCCGCTTTTGATGTCTGTATGGAAAATTGCTCCCGCGCTGGCTGCCGGGAATACGATTGTTTTTAAACCATCGGAAGTGACACCTGTCACCGCTGCTAAACTGTTTGAAATTATTGAGGAAGTCGGTATCCCGAAAGGCGTGGCCAATATGGTAATGGGGGCAGGGCCGACGGTAGGCAATGAACTGGCTGAGAGCCACCTCGTTGATAAAGTTTCCTTTACAGGCGGCACGGTGACGGGGCGAAGCATCATGAAGGCGGCGGCAGGCAATATCAAGAAGATCTCTCTGGAACTAGGCGGTAAATCGCCCAATATCGTTTTTGCCGATGCCGATTTCGAAACGGCGGTTGATTATGCCCTATTCGCTATTTTTGCCAATCAGGGGCAGGTTTGTTCGGCCGGTTCCCGGCTGCTTCTGGAAGAAAGTATTCACGATCGCTTTGTGGAGCGGTTGGTGGAACGAGCCCGCACGATTCGCGTAGGAGCCGGTGATAACCCTGCTACTGAAATGGGACCACTCGTTAGCCAGGCTCATATGGAAAAAGTGCTTCGCTATATTGAAATTGGGAAGCAGGAGGGGGCCCGGCTCGTTTGCGGGGGCAGCCGTCTGACAGAGAATGGGTTGGACAAAGGATACTTTGTGGAACCGACAATTTTTGTGGATACGGCCCCGGAGATGCGCATTGTCCGGGAGGAAATTTTCGGGCCGGTTCTCGCTGTGCAAAAGTTTAAAGATGAAGCGGAGGCAATTAAGCTTGCCAACGGCACGGCGTACGGATTGGCGGGCGGAGTGTTCACCGGCGATGGCGCCAAAGCGCTGCGTGTGATTAAAAAGCTTCGGGCCGGCATCACCTGGATTAACAGCTACCATCCAACTTATAATGAAGCCCCGTGGGGAGGATATAAGCAAAGCGGGATTGGCCGGGGGCTCGGCACCTTCGGGTATGATGAGTTTACCGAGGTTAAGCAAATTAACATTAATCTGCAGGTGGAGCCGGTAGGCTGGTTTGAAAACTAAACAAATTACAGGATCCGTAAAGCAAAGGGGGGGATCGGATGAGTAATACAAAAGCATACCATCGAGGAGGATGCGGCTGATCTCTTTCCTTCTTCGATTTTGTAAACTATATATTCGGCAAAAATGTTTAGGAATACGATTACCGGTGAATAAAGAAAAAGTGAAGTATAAGCAGAGCGTAGCATCCTATTTTGGGTGCTGCGTTTTTTTATTTTCCTTGTACCAAATTTACTGATGTCGTGCCTATCTCTTCAAAAATATTCACATTAAACAACTGTATTTTAATATAAGAAAATTGCACAAAAACAAAAATATCGAGTGCATATGCATAACAAGGTAAATTTATGTCAAAAATGATAAATAAATGTGATATTTATTGTGATAATTAACGATTGACAAAAACAGTATAAACCCTTATAAATAAAGGAAATTTAATGCTAATTTGAGGTGTAATTATGTATATATTTAAAGGTAAACATTTTGAGGAACGAGCAGGAAAACTCGTCTTTATTCCAAATGTCAATTATCAGGATTATGAAATTATGCAGGCAATATTTGAAGCCGAACGTAATATCGGTGCCTTAGCTCGTTTAGGATTAAAAGATCACCCACTGAAACCAACAATACTAAGAAATTCAATGGTGCGTACAGCGCACTTCACCACAAAAATTGAACAAAATAAGCTTGGGTATAAAGAAGTTCAATATTTATATGAAGGATACAAAGCAAAAAAACTAAGTTTGAAAGAGAAAAGTCAAATAGAAGTAGCGAATGTTTTTGAAGCCTATAACTATCTTTACAAACTACAACCCGAAAATGACTTTTATGATATGGACGAACGGACACTTATCAAGCTCCATACATTATTAATGCAAAATTTAACAAACCATCCGGAAGGCTATCGTAAAATCCCTGTTAGTTTAACTGATGGAAACGGAAACGTTAGTTATGTTCCGCCGTCTTCTGCTGATATTGATGCTTATATGAACGCTTTTTTCGAGTGGTTATATACGTCTGTAACAGGATACGAAAATCCTTATTCAATCGAAGAGGACCACAGTAAGAAAGTCCATCCTCTTATCTTGTCAGGCATAACACATCACTTCATCGGATACATTCATCCATTCCCTGATGGAAATGGACGAACTGCACGCGCCTTTTCAACATTAGTTGGTTTAATTCATCCGGACTTATCCAAAATCAAAGATGCCTTTGCCGTTGAGGAATTTATTGATCGATACGTTGATGAATACTATGACACTCTAATGGCGGGTACGCAAGGGGATTTAAACCCTTTTCTGCTGTTCTATCTGAACTGTGTGAATCAATCCCTGTTAAAAGTTCTTAAAGAGCTACAACGCTATGACAGAGTTAAACATCTAACTGAGATCCTGGGAAAAAGTCACGCAGGAACCATGCTACAAATTATTGCCCGTATGGAGGATGGAGAGGTATTCCAACGTAGTTTGTTTGATAATACACTTCAAGCATCCACGCCAAGCATAACAAACGGTCTACGCCGTCTAAAAGAATTAGGCGTTATAAGATCAGGAGATAGTCGCGGTAATTATATTGTTTGTATAGTAGATGATATATAGCTGTTCTCTCAAGATAAAATGATATATAAGGAATAAAAAATAGAATACTGAATCGACGTAGAAGCACCACATTTATCTTAGGATAAGTGTGGTGTCTCATCTTCGCTCTTAACGTTTATTGTCCGCTTTGACCATGCCGATGGTATGGAGTCCTCTTTCGACGACTTCCTTCACGAGGGGGGCATGCGTAAACCAACTGTATAGATACGAATAAGAAAAGCCAAATTGCTTTTTAAAACCTGCGGTTTTCAAATGTTGTAGTACTTTCAACTGCGTAAAAGCTGGCTGAATTTCTTTAGGGAGTTGATTCTTTGTTGTTTATGTTCTATACATATTGAGTTAAGTAAACAGTTATTAGAATTTATTTCTCCCGCCTGTAGGTGATAGAGGTCGTTTAAATAAAACCCGCAGAATAAATTATTATAAATTGGTTTCTGGCAAACGGCTTCTAGAAATATGGAAGAATGGAGTCAAGGGATTTGACTCGCTTGGCTTATACGGGGACTGGCTCAATACAATTATTAATGACCCTCAAAAATTTAAAATGGTAAAGATACCGGAGGTCCCCAATACTACAGGAGAATGTACGGAAAAAGAAAGGGCCATTCTGGAAACCTGTTATTTGTCTGTAGACAAGATAGTAATTGGGTCGTTTAATTCAACTTTGATAAGTAATAATCCAAGTCTAAATTTTGTGGATATGGCCTCTTAAATCTAATGAAGTATTTGTAACGATTACGAAGATAAAATAATGCCTCGGTAAGTATATATAGAGAGGGAAGGCAGACACTAAGGCTGTTACACAGTGCCCTTTTTTATCGTTAAGGAAAGTATATGTTGCTTTACAGTGTTAAAGCAACATATACTTTC
>NZ_KE387178.1:9615-72029 GCF_000430625.1 Aneurinibacillus terranovensis DSM 18919 | reverse complement strand
GGGTACTCTCGCAACCACCCAACAATCTCTGATTCAAAAGACTCCAACTTCTTTGTTCGTGTCTCAAGTCCCTCCATAAACGTTTTGTATTCTTCGATTGTCATGTCCCAGAACTTGATGACCGTATTCCGGGATATATTTAGATTCCTTGCCACTTGGGATTTCTTTAATCCCATCTCCTTCTGTTGCCGAATAGCGAAGTACATAGACCACCTTTCTTCGTTCCTCACACCGCTTCCCCCTGATGATAGAATTTCCAGTTCTATCATAGATTAATAGGAAGGGTATGGGAAATTTTGCTCATTCTTATTTAGCGAAATCTGTTAATTCTAGTTTACCGGTTACAAAACGCTCCTGAAAATATAGAAGCAATACGAGATCAAACGCCTTACAACTTTGTTTGGCTACATTTTTTAATCGTTCAGCAACAGAAGCAGGAATATTTTTTATCTCACTCATCACAAAAGCACCTCTAGATATTTTAGAAGAACCGTCTTGATTCGCATTTTTTCTGCACAGTCGACAAGTTTCGTTATGTTCTTTTCTGGTCTTTGTATATAATTTCGTAGACCTTCCTTCATGACATCAATACCGATTTTCTCCCGATAACGGATAATGTCACAGATCGTTTTTTCTCGATCATATATTTTGACTTTATTCCCATCTATGTCGATCTCATCAATCCCATATTGATACTGTGTTTCAGAAAAATAAATAATCTTAATCGGTGGATAGTCTGGCAAACTCGGCTTTTTAGCCCCTCTGTGTATGGCAACCTGATATTCCCACGGGTTGTATGTAGTTAAATCATAGTAAGCTAGCGCGGAGAGGAGGCACATTACCCCTTTGGGAATGATTTTTGAGATTTCAACGATTTCATCGTACTGATTACCTTCATATTTCGCGTCCCGATATAGTCCTTGCTTAATCCGAATGATTTCTCCCTGAGCTTCCAGTTTCCGAATATAATAATTGCTAATTCCTTCATTAAGAAAATCCTTTGTTTTGGCAAACCCTTTTTGTCGTTCAAAGATATTCTGAATTTTTTCTTGTATTTGCCCATTCATTTTGTCTCACCCCTTTACAAAATGGTCGGCAGTTAGAAGTAAAAGCAAACCTTTTATATACTTATTCTGAGTCCTTGTTAAAATTCCCTTCTTCATTATTTACGAAAAGGTATGCAGCTAGACGTGAAAGCAGAACTAGTCAAAAAAAGCCCCGAAATCGGGGCAAGGGTTTAGTTTTGTTAACTTATTGAGACTGGAACATATATCGTGATTTCAAGCCATCGATGGTTATATTTTCTTGAACATCAGAGTGAGGAATGAGAAGATAACTCCACTCTTTACCACCATGCTCAAGCTCATGCTTGGATGCATGGGTACACCACTCCATAACTGCACGTGCTTTTGCTTGAACGATACTGTCCTCCATTTCTTTCTCTTTCTTGATTTCGCAGATGAATTTACTTGTCTTGGTTTCGACAACAAAGTCTGGTTCATATGCATTGCTTTGATTGTAGTATATTTTAAAATGTTCAGCTAATGGTTTAAACCATTTGTCAACGTTCGGATCATTCTCACAAATGACTGCAAATTGACGTTCACTATCCGAATCAAACTTCTGCTCTGGGTAAAGGCATTTAATAAATCCGCCAAACACCATACTACGGATACGTGATTTATCTTCAACAGGCTGACGGAACGGTCGTACTCCTTCGGATAGCAATGTGGTATAACTAACTGGTTTAAATGTTGTAAATCCTTTGCTAACATGGACTTCGTAAGAAGTGGCGGACTCATAATAATGGTTCTTCATCTGGGTATGAATCAGTTCGGCTAACCGCCGCTGATTATACTGAAGAACATTGCGAACAGCGTTATCATCTGGCAGATAACTTTGCAAATGCTTGACCATCTGATTACATAACTCGTATAACAACTCAGCATGGTCATCATATGATATGTCAGGATAATCTATGAGTGCCGAAATCAGATAATCTTCTAATCTTTCTTCATTTGCTTGATTATTATTACGTTGCAATATTTCCCGAGTATGTGTCCTTAAATGCTGTATTAAAATATGTTCAGCAACTGGCTGCAAATTGACACTCGATACTTCCAATTCAAACGGGTGATAGCCCCAAGTTAATTCACCAACTGGCTGTACGACAATTCTCGGAATATCGATACTGTACTGAATAGTCTGTTCAACCAACGCCTCTACCACCTGTTCTACTAAGGCGTTAGTCTGCTCTGGAAATAGATCTAACTGGTTAATAAGATATTCTGAGCGTATTTCCTTAACTAATTGACGTTTAACTTCTCCAGTTGCCAAATACTTTGAACTCGGTAAATGTTCATAAGCCTGGAGTTTTCTTTGTGCCAATTCATATACACTCTTCACATCTTCCGTCTGAACTTGTTTCGGTTCGCTAGTACTTGTGGATATAGCTGAAACTTGAGCCTGAATTTGCTGAACTATACTCTGTTCCAGTTTTGGAACGGAGGTTATAGCTTGCTTCTGTTCTGTGGCTACATCTTTTCCGATATATACCCCACTGCGGATGATAGAATTCGGGTTGTTCGCTTCATCAACAATCTCTTGAAAACGATCATGAGCGATGATCGTTAATCGGTCAACTGCTTTAACTCCTGTCCTTTTTCCATAAGGTAACCGTAAACCTCTGCCAATGGACTGTTCTACGAGAGTCTTCGAATTCGCAGCTCGTAATGGAATAATCGTATAGAGATTCGTTACATCCCAGCCTTCTTTAAGCATATTGACGTGAATAACGATTTCTGTTTCTGATGCAGGATTTTCCAATTGCGTCAATTCTTGAATCGTTTCGTCTTTTTCTTGACCGCTTTGGTTAGAATGAACGGTTATGACCTTGTTCCGATAACGTCCATCAAAGAAGCCCTCCGACTGGATGATATCCATTAATTTTCCTGCATGGGTAGTATCCTGCGCTACAATCAGAACAAAAGGCTTCACTATCGGATGATGATTCTGCCTGGCGTAGACTTCCAGTTCGACTTTGGTTTCTTCATGTACAAGAATACCGTCCTCAAGCTTTAATCTTTCTAACTGCTCTTCCGTATATTGTCTTGAATTAAAGTTCTCACGTGTAGCAACGGCTGGTTCTTTAACGTAGCCATCCTCCATTGCTTTATGTAAAGGATAACTATAGATCACATTTTTGAAAGGAATCGTCCGAGTTCCCGATTCTACTTGAGGGGTAGCCGTCAATTCTAACCCCAATATCGGCTTTAATTCATTTAATACTTTAACCCCTGCGGATGCACGATAACGATGGGATTCATCCATAAGTAAAACAAGATCAGGCAATGAAGCAAGATATTCAAAATAGCTCTCACCGATGTATTCACTCAATCTCTTTATGCGCGGTGCTTTTCCACCACGCACTTCAGAGTTGATTTTGGAAATGTTAAATATATTAATGTGAACATCGTTAAATAGGCTTCCCTGATTGCGGTTACCGATGCCATCTTCATAATTTTCTCCTGTAATAATAACAGGAGGTAAAGATGCAAATTCAGCTATACCTTTAAATACATACTTTGGAGTATTAGGGGTAAAGTCTTGAATTAATTTATTATAGATCGTCAAATTGGGAGCAAGGACAAAAAAGTTTTTAATCCCCTTACTTAAAAATAAATAGGAAATGAACGCTCCCATCAATCGTGTCTTTCCCACACCTGTTGCCAAAGCAAAACAAAGCGAAGGAAATTCACGTTCAAAATCTGTAACAGATGGATATAAAGACTTTATTTTTTCTAACTCTGCGACTAGAGTTTGGCTGTCGTGTCGCCTAAATTCAATCACATCTACAACATCTGATAGAATTTCTAACGATTCCTTTTGAGGTTTTCTCAAGCTAAGCCTAGCCGATATAGCATTTACAATTTTATTCATATCTCTTCCCCTTCACCAAACAGCTCCAATTGTCCTGTCTTTTCCAGTTGAGGAAGCTGTGCAACATTTAAGCTATAATCGTCTCTTCCAAATTCGCATTTTTTAAGAACGGAAGCAGGAATTTTTTGAAAGGTAATATTGGGATAGTCCGAAGCATTCACACTATAAGCTTTGCAACAAATTAGCAACGTCTCATCTTCACCCAGTTGTTCATGAATTTGGTCAGCCATTTCCCTTGTGACTAGCTGTGTTGTTGTATAGATGAAGTCCGTTTCTGTAGATTTTCCTTGCTTCCAGTAAATCGTATCGTCTGGCGAATAGGTAAATCCATGGTGCTTGCACATTGCTTCGGCTAGCATTGGTGCATTATATTCTTTATTTATAACCCAATTCCCGAACTTGTCCTTCTCTAGAAGGCTTGGCGCCAAGCGATAGTATCGGAACCCGCCTCCGCCTTGCCAATTTACTTCCTTGCTGATACCGCCCTGATCGGTACCGTCTATCACTTGCTTCATGCGTGGAATGATATGGGTATGGCAATGCTCTCCTAATTCAATCATAATCCACCTGCGCCCCATTTTGTGGGCTACAGCCCCAGTTGTTCCAGAACCTGCGAAGGAGTCGAGAACTAAATCATTCGGTTCAGTTGATAATTCAAGGATTTTGCGAATTAGCTTTTCAGGTTTTGGTGTGCTAAATAAATCAGTTACTTTTACATCTGGAAATAAATTTTTTAATTCATACTTTGCCTGTCTGGTATGTCCAGTTTCCTCTAAAGTAGTCCACAGTGTTGAAGGTGGCAATCCTTTCTGCTCATTCAAATATGTTCTACGGATTAACCTTTTGCCATCATCCGAAAACCTCAGTTCTCCTGTTTTCAATTTCTCATCGATTGTTTCCTTTGACCATCTCCAACCATTTGGCGGATGCTTAATAATATCCCCATAAGGACCTATAAGATTAAATTGTAAATTTGGTCTTAAACCAGGATTATTTACAGGGTTACCATCAAACCATGGACCTCTCGGATCGTTGTCAGGATTTTTAAAATGCTTTCTTTTTTCAGGATCATTAAGAAATTTAGGTGTCCAGTTCGGCTTTTTAGAATAAACCAGAACATAATTATGATCCTGGGAAAAAGTAGTAACATTATTATTGCTGTTATCTGAGTTTCGCCAAATTACAGAGGATATAAAGCAGTTCCTCCCAAAAATCTCATCACATAATATTTTCAAATAATGAACTTCATTATCATCAATTGCAATCCATATTGAACCATCTTCGGATAATAGATTTCTCAGTATCTCCAACCGAGGTTTTATCAAATTCAACCAAATCGAATGTTCTAGACCGTCATCATAATGTTCAAAGGCACTACCAGTATTATAAGGAGGGTCAATAAAAATACATTTAACTTTCCCCGTATATTTCTGTTCTATTGCCTTAAGAGCTAATAGATTATCACCAAAAATCAATGTATTATCAAAGATATCATTTTCATTAACTCTCTTACTCGAATGGTATGATAGTAATTGATCTTCAAGTAAAATACGTGGTTCTACTTTAATTCCTTCATCCTTACCAATCCAAGTCAATTCCAACTTCGTCTTCTTGCTCATCTTTACACCTCAATTGTTATACTAATTCCCATTTAATCAAGAACAAATGCTTTCTATTAATCTTCTGCTCTAGCTTTTTCTCAACCTCGGCAAAAAGCTGTTCCTTTTGACGATCAATCTCATCTTGCGCATCAAAAAGATTGCGTCGCAGTTCACTACGATGCTTTTCTCGTTCACGTATTGTCTTGTTTAATTCCAGCTTTTCTGCAATTTGCCGAACCATTCTTGCGTCTTTTTGGAGTTGAGTAATTTCTGCATCTAATTCCTTTAATTCAATTTCTAGCTTCTCCTTCAAGTCCTTCGACCACTTATCCAGTCTTTCTAGTTCACGGTCAAGAAACTCATTCGTTCTCTCTTGAATACCCCAAAGGATTGCCGACTCTTGTTGCTTGTTAATCTCTCTTATTTGATTAGCAAAATCCGTATCTTTATTCTCCTCACCGTCAACAAGTTCCAACTCATCTGCGGGTAAATCGAATAATTTCTCACATATTTCTTGATCAATCTGATTTCCATTAGAATCAATTGCTGAGAAAATCAAATGCTCTTCATCCTCAGCAGATTTTACTTGCAAAAAGTCAAGAGACAACCAGCCATTATTCCCAATTAAGTTTTGTAATAGGCTTACTTTGCCTTCATAGTCAGAATAACGGAATAGGACTTTCTTCTTGAGCAATTGCCGACCTTTTGCTTGCTCAATCCAATTTATTGCCAATGGATGACCTAATCGATAGTGATGTACATGATCGTTTGTTGTATTCTTCTTCACTTGAGAAATCAACTGGTAATTATCATTACTATTCAATAGCCTAAAGCTTAAATTCTCTGAATCAAAGTGTGCTTGCGCTCTGCCTTCGTAAACAGACATAGCCCATAAATAACGCTCCATCTTATTTAACTGAAGAGTCGTTTGCTCGTAATGGTTTCTTAACTTCTCACGTACTTCATCATCGAAGTTTTCGAGTAGGTTCTTCCTTGTTTCCTTCATTCTGCACTGGATCTGCTCGTCCAGTTCTAATTGTAATTGATTGAATGCTTCTTGAATTTCTTCAGCAGACCGACAGGATTGATAAATTCGCTGGATTCTTTTTTCGAAGTCAACACCTGATTCGAGAGAGCCAAGCACTTCATCTGAAGAACCGAATACCCCTTCGAACAAACTGAATTTCTGATCCAGCAATTCATAAACTCTTCGATCAGCGGCATTTTTACGATTTAAAAAATTTATAACGACCACATCATGCTTCTGACCATAACGATGACATCTGCCAATCCGTTGCTCAATTCGTTGCGGGTTCCAAGGCAAGTCATAATTAACAACGAGACTGCAAAACTGAAGGTTAATTCCTTCCGCCGCTGACTCCGTCGCAATCATAATAGACGCTTCATTACGAAAATATTCTACTAATGCTGCCCTTGTATCCGCCGTTTTGGAGCCAGTGATTTGATCATCGTCTTGATGCTTCTCAAGCCATCTTTGATAAATTTCCTTAATTTCGGGTGAATTGTTTGTACCATTGAATACTACAATTTTACCATGATAGCCGTTCTGCTCAAGCATTTCCTTCAAATATGTCTGTGTTCTTCTGGATTCTGTGAAGATAACCGCTTTATCATTCGCTCCAAGTTCACGCAGTTTCTCAAAACCATTGGAGAGGGCAATAAGCAATGCTTGTCCCTTCTCGTTCTCTGTAATTGAACTGGCGAGTTCATAGTAAGAAAGCAACTCTTCACGTTCTCGGAGTAAATCTTCTCTTTCAGTAGCACGAGCGTCATCTATTTCTGATTGATCTTCATCGACATTATCTTCTGTCCATTCCTCTACCGTGCTATCCAATTCATCAATATCATTATAGATGTTCTCAATCTCATCTGTTGAACACGATTCTTCCAATGAGGCATCTAGTCTTTTGACCAGCGATAATAATGTATCCGAAATTGCGAATGACGAAGACGCTAATATTTTTCGCACCACCAATGTCATCAAATTTCGCTGACTTTTCGGCAACGCAAAAATGTCTTCACGTTGAAGGTAATTGGATACTTTTTCGTATAACTCCCACTCTAAGGCGCTGGATGTAAACTCCTGTACTAGTGGTATTCTTTTTGTATATGGAACGTACTCCGTTACCTGCCTGCGCAGTGTTCGATGGCAGACAGGTCTCAAACGGTCTTTTAAATCCAGAAAATCGTATTTCGTCATTTCCTTTGTTCCGTGACCAAATTGCTTACGAAATGTGGTCTCATCTCCAAATAATCTCGGATCAATAAAACTCACCAATCCGTACAATTCCATTAACGAGTTTTGTAGTGGAGTGGCTGTCAACAATATTTTTGGATAACCTTCCGTTGCCTCACGCAGTACCCTTGCGATTTTGTTTGACTTTTTATATACATTGCGAAGACGGTGAGCCTCATCAATGATGATTAAATCCCATTGTGTTCGCTTTATATCAGCCGATTTATTGCGGGCAAATTGAAAAGAAGTGATAACGACATTATCTCTTTGCTCAAATGGGAATGATTGCCCTTCTCGAACAGACTCATTATAGTTCTTGCTCTCCATTATAACTGAAGGTATGTAGAACTTCTCAATAAGCTCCCGATTCCATTGCTTACGCAGCGGCGGAGGGACAATGATTAAAATTTTACGCTTACGTTCCGCCCAAAGTTGGCTAATGATCAAACCTGCTTCAATCGTTTTACCGAGACCGACCTCATCTGCAAGAATTGCCCCTCGCTCTAGTGGCGCCCGAAAGGCAAACAATGCCGCTTCAACTTGATGAGGATTAAGATCAACTGTTGCATTAATCAAACACTGGCTTAAACGACTTACTGTATTAGAAGCACTCTGCTTGGTTAGCTCGTATGCAAAATATTGACTGTGATATGCTGTACTCATTTCAAGCGTCACCCTGATTTTCTATTCTTATAGCCCTAAGAGATTTATTCGACAGGATAGGTCTGTTTTCCTTGTTTTAAGGCAGACAAGTGTCGTTACTAGGAGGAAAATGTAATCATCTTGTAGAACTATCTCTTAATTAGTTTATCGGAGGAGAGTTTTAATGAGCTATATAAGAGGTTCTGAATGGAGGAAATGGGATCTACATATTCATACACCAAAATCAATCGAACAAAGATATAACGGGGACACTCCAGAAGTATGGGATAAATTCGTTGAACATTTAGAATCTTTACCTAGCGACGTTGGAGTTATAGGGATCAACGATTATTATTTTATAGACGGATATGAAAAGTTAATGAAGGAATACCGATTTAATGGTCGACTTAAAAATATTTTAAAAATCTTCCCAGTACTTGAGTTTCGAATTGATACTTTTGGAGCAGCGAACCCTAGTGAACTCCAAAAAGTAAATTTGCACATTGTTTTTAATGTTAATGAAGAAGACTTTGATAATGACATCAAACAAATTAAAGAAGAGTTCATTGAACGCATTAACGTAAGTAGCTTAAAAATACATGCAACAAAAAAGTTAAGCAGAGAAAATTTACAACTATGCTCAAGTGATAACACGTTAAAATCAGGTTTTGCGCAACTAATTCCTTCAACGGAGCAAGTATTTGATTTACTAAACTCGGAAATTTGGAGAAATAAGGTCTTCCTATTACTTGGGTACAAAGAATGGAACAATCTTGACAAAGGAAATCAACTCAAGCCCTTTAAAGAACAATTATATGATCGGGTCAGTGCATTTTTCACTGCTTCCCAAGATGATAATATTACTAAGAAAGATATCATACTGTCACATTTTGGTAACAAAAAACTCCTTCATTCAACTGATATTCATGGGTTTGATCAGCTTACCGATTACAAATGTTACACTTGGATAAAAGGAGACCCAACTTTTGAAGGATTAAAACAGTTTATTTTCGAACCTGATAGAATAAAAATTCAGGAGAATAATCCGCAACACGACTTTAAAAAACCATATTTTTCACATATATCAATAAATAGTACAACAATCTTCCCAAAACAAAAAGTGCGTTTTTCGGATACGAAGCTTGAACTTAATCCAAATCTCGTTGCAATTATTGGGGGTAGAGGTTCAGGAAAAAGCATCTTGCTTAGCTCCATAGCTAAAATGTTTAATAAGACATCTCGTATCGTAAATGATATTGAAATTCAAAAAAACTTCGATATTACATTTACTAAACAAGATGGCTCAAGCGATATTTTTAATATCGAAACTGAAAATAACTTGGACTATCTACATGTACATCAAGGGGAAGTAAAAGGAATTGCTGAAAACCCTGAACAACTCCATAAAGAAATTAAATCTTTACTCGGTTTAAAAGACAGAAAAACAGACGATGAAGTTGAGAATGCCAGGGGAGCCATTTTAAACAAAATACAAGAAATCAATGACTGGTTTACCACATCTGATCAACACGGAAATTTAATACATAGCAAAGAATATAACGAAAAATTAATGAAGAAAAATGAAGACTTTATTAAAACGGTCACAACAGAACAAAATGCTTCATTAATTAAACAATATCGTGATAATAATATTATTCTTGGTAGTGTCGAAAATAGTGTCGGGACTCTAACACAATTAAAGAAGAGAGTTATTGAATCAGTTGCAAGCTTACAAGCAGAAATCCAAAAAGCTAATGAGTTAATTGATATTGAAGAGAATAAAATACCTCTTCTAGACTGTGAGCCACAAATAAACGCCATCGACAAAGCACTTAGCATTAAGAATGCACAGCTCAAGGTGATTATTGAAACAAATAATTTAATCAAGTCCCAATTCCAACAAGCTGGGATTGAAGGAGACATTACCTCATTACTTGAAAAAGTAAAGAATTATCAAGAAGAGATTGACTCAATTAAAGAAATCATTAATGAAATCGAACTAAAAGAAAAGGAATTGTCGGAGTTATACGAAAAACGCCATAACATTGGCAACGAGTTGTTTAGTGAACTCCAATCGGAGATTAAGGAAATAGAAGGGGAATGGATCAAACTTCTAAGTGGACGAGACGGTTGGTCAGATGAACAAAAGAATATTGTATCTGAGCTTCTTTCAGACATCGAGATTTATGGGGATATTCATATTGATTTGAATTATTTCTATTCAACAATAAGTAATTTCATTAATAGAACTAAATTCAGATCAACAGGAGGGGAAACTTCCGATCAAAAGATCAGAAAAACGATAAATGTGGAGAATCCTGATGACTTTCTTCGATTAATTAAAAATGAGAAAATCATTAATCTGGCTGGAGAGAGTATTTCACTTCAAGAGTTTCTTGAGTATGAGGACTTTTTTACTCGAAATGGCGAAAAAGAATTGTTGCAATTCTTTTTCAGCGCTTTGCATAGAAGTAAGTATCTTTTTGTTATCGCAAAAACAAAATACAAAGGGAAAGAGCCAAGCGAATTATCAGTTGGACAACGTGGCACATTTTATGTTTGCTTAAAATTGGCGACAGACCCTTTCCTCACTCCATTTGTATTCGACCAGCCTGAAGATGATCTTGATAATAACTTTATTATGGAGCAACTAGTTCCACTTTTTAAGAAAATTAAAAAATACCGACAAATTATTGTCGTAACACATAATGCCAACATTGTAGTTAATGCTGACGCTGAACAAATTATTGTTGCAAGCAATAATTCAGAGGAGTTATCTTATATCAGCGGTTCCCTTGAACATACCCTAAAAGCCCAAGGGAAAGAAGGAATACGTGAATATGTATGTAACATTTTAGAAGGTGGAGAGCGTGCGTTTAAAAACCGAGAATTGAAGTATGGTATTTGAATTTAGCTTGGACTATATCCGCATTTCAAATTGGAACATTTTATTGAATTATGTTGTTCTTCGTATATATCCCTTTCTATAGGATTATCAGAGTCTATTGTATTATCGAAAAGTAGATAATATGCCTTCTGTCTCTGGGCATCGAATGTTAGCAGTTTTGAATTGCATCTCGGACATCGTTTATACATTTCCGCAATGTACTTAACTGAAGTCCTTATCGTTTTCTCCGAAGTGTTCAAAACTAATTGATTTAACCTCGAATCAATTAATTCATTTTTCGCTGAAATATAAGAATCAGCTAATAATGTTGAGTAACCATCAATTGAAAACTTAACTAGAAAGTATTTCATAACAATTCACCTGCCTCTTTCTTTAAGTACTAATATATATTCTTGTCCAATCGTAATAATGTTTAGACTATCCATAACTTAAATCAAAATTAAAAACCATGCCTAATATATCTGCGGCATGGTTTTTAATCTATTTGTTCAGTCCATTTATTTTAATAATATCCTCAAAATTATTGCTATACATCCAGTGCTGATCGTCTCACTCGCTTCTCGCAAACTTCTCTGCTACTTCCTGTGAGTTGCTTCCTGCATTAGTCTAGATCTCGAGTTCATTGAATTTTAGGAATGAGTTCAGCTTCTTTATCCATTCCATCATAGTAGACTGGCGCTCGGCTTGGTCTTCTGCATAATCCAAGTACATTGTAACGATGCCTGCGCTGGTTAACACAGCTCCGCAATTGCCTTTTGCGTCATCCAGACGGTACATTTCTCTCGCTTGACATTAATCTTAGTATTCCCATCTTCTGTTTAATATATAAAGATATCTGTATGGTTGTCCATTTCCTAAAATCCCGTGTTCCCAACTAATAAATTCGATTGCGTTTTTAAATAGCCTTTTTACCCTACCTGATCTTCTTCACCGACAGAAAAAGCACCCTACAAGGCTTGACTCGCCTCCAGAGTGCTTCCCACGCTCAATCCTACCCAAATTCCCTCAGTACCAAAAACCAATGAAATCAAGGCTTTTAGACGTTTTAGAATGGGTGTATTTCAAACCACACCACATTGCTTATGTGATTGCGCACCGTTTTCTCACTGATGAAAAGCTGCTGTGCAATGTCCCTGGTCGTCTTATCAAGCACTAATAATTCAAAAACTTCTCTTTCTCGGTTGGTTAATAACGGCTTCGCTTTCTGGTCGTTACCCAAAATGTGCTACCCCTCCTTGCTCGGGCTCTCAAGTACAAGGCAAAGGGATACAGTCACCATAGTTTATGACCAGGGAGGAAGGGTGGTGCAGTGACGGGGGAATTTTGGGCCTGCGACACATTATATTCCAGCCGGATAATTCTCGTTCCTTAATCAGAAACCTCAATTAATGCAATATGCGGAAATAACTTTTTAAGTTTAGCTATATGTGCATGTTTCTTGGTAAAAATCCAGCGGGCGAGCCGCATATCAAGAACCACAACCCCAATCTCATGACGGCTTAACTGCCAGAATGGCAAAGGGAGCGAGCGAAACGCCAACACCACATCACCGAATTCGAAGCAGGATGTAAGGCAATCTTGCAGCGTATACTCCCCGCGAATATACTCCAGTAAATGAACCGGCTCCACACCGAATTTTTCAATCAGATGCCGCCTGTCAGCCAACTGCTCCTTATTTTTCCCCCTGCTCTGCCGCGGTGAGAGAACCGGATAATGCAGGGTAAGGTACTTGTAATCAATCCCGTGAAAAAACATGGCTAAATCATCTCCAACTTTCCAACAGTAGTTGTCCATATTTTTTCCGGCTACGTTTTTGGATATGCCTAACGTAAACACTAAGTAAGCGTCGGCAATAGAATAAACCCTTTTTCTTTTTTTCGTGGTCTTTCCTTGCAGAAAAAAATTATTTTTTTCACTGCCGTATACGACAAAACGTCCCAGAAAGCTCTTCTAAGCCTTCCGGGACGCATTAACACAGTTGATTGGAGTCAACTAAACATTTTTATTCCTTGAATATCACTTTCAAATCGATGAGAAGGTCAGCGAAAATTCCAACTCGCACGGTGTCCTCTTGTCCATAAACCGAATTCAGTTCAAAATGTCCAGTCTGATTCAAAATAAAAACCTCGATTGTACTATTCGTTGGCTCAACAATCCAATATTCTTTGACACCTGCACGTTCATACAACTTATATTTAATCCAACGGTCCAATTTCCCTGTTGATGGAGAAAGAATTTCGATAACGAGGTCAGGGCTTCCCTTACAACCTTTGTCATCCAATTTATTCGGATCACAGATCACGCTGATGTCAGGCTGAACGACATTCATGATTTCGTCATCTGTCTTTTCCTCAACGAAAAGTCTGACATCAAATGGTGCAACAAATGCCTCACATGGTTTGCCCCGCAGGTAAGAGGTGAACTCAGTTGCCAATTCTCCTAAGATTTGCTGGTGTTTTCTGGATGGAGAAGGAGACATATTAAACGGAACACCATCAATGAGTTCCCATCGTTCTTTATTTGGCCAATTCAGGTAATCCTGATAGCTATACTTCTGTTTTGGATGCTGCATAAACGAACTCACGATGCATCCTCCTTCCATTTGGGCAACCTTTATCACAATTATACCATACACAATTTCTTTTTCCCAAGATAGTAAAACACCTCAGAACGTGTGAAATGCGCGAAGCCAACGCAAGATCTCAGAGGCAGTGCACCTCAACTATTTTTTACAGCGCGCACTCCTCAATTTCAAACCCGAGATCCTCAATCATTTGATGGTCGAGTGATGTTTTTTGCCCATCTGTTGTTAAATAATCGCCGATGAAAATCGAGTTGGCCGCATATAAACCCATTGGCTGAAGGGAACGGAGATTGACTTCACGGCCGCCGGAAATGCGAATCTCTTTTGTCGGGTTAATATATCTGAACAAAGCAAGCACTTTCAGGCACTTTCTTGGGTCCAATTGTTTGCTGTGTTCCAGCGGAGTTCCGGGAATTGCATTTAAGAAATTAACCGGTATGGAGTCAGCATCCAGTTCATGTAAAGCCAACGCCATATCGACAATCTCCTCATCGGATTCGCCCATGCCTATGATTACACCCGAACAAGGCGACATGCCCGCTTCCTTTACGGTATTCACCGTATTTACCCGATCTTGATACGAATGAGTGGTTGTAATCTGCGCATGGTGGCTTTCCGCCGTATTAAGGTTATGATTAAAACGGTCGGCCCCTGCTTCTTTTAACCTTTTCGCCTGTTCAGGTGTAATCAAGCCAAGGCAGGCACAAATTTTAAGGGGATTCTCTGCTTTAATTTCACGGATAGCTTCCACTACGTTATCGACTTCCGAGTCGGTCGGGCGTCTGCCGCTCATAACGATGCAGTATGTACCGGCTTTTAAATCCTTTGCTTTCTGCGCGCCTTTAACAAGCGTATCCTTCTCTAATAAGGGGTACTTCTCAATCGGAGCAGTGGATACGATAGACTGGGAACAGTATCCACAATCCTCCGGACACAGGCCGCTCTTGGCGTTAATAATCATATTCAGCTTCACTTTATTGCCATAGTAATGTTTCCGAATGTTATAGGCTCCTTGCAGAATCAGCAGCATTTCGCTGTCCGGTGCCTGAAGCAGAGCAAGCGCCTCTTCTTTTGTTATTGTTCCTCCAGCAATGATCTCATCGCTGCGTGTTAACCAATCCTTGGCCGTGTCTATCGTTCTCGTTTCCATAGTCCCTCTCCTTTTCAATATGTTAACTGTAAAACAAAATAAGTTAACATTAATTATAGATGTAGTGGGAATATACTGTCAATAAGTGGTTTGCATTTGATTTTAGAACAGGCGATAGCATAACATACATTGAGCAGCGTGACTCCCAATATGAAAAAAAGGGGTGGTACTCATGCTATCGCTATGAGTACCACCCTTTTTCAACGATTGACTTTTTATAATTTTAATCCCACAATCGACCTGCCTCTTGGAACAGCGGTAACGACCGCCGTCCACTCGCCTATTATTTCGCCTGCGGAAGCGGGCGATGTAACCATTCACTGTAAAACGCGTCAATATCCGGCTCAAAGTCTTTTAAAATTGGATACCATGGAGTCACCGCTTCTACTTCTAGCTGGGTCGCGCATTCAGGACAGTAGTATTCGCGTATCACCTGCCACTCCGGATCTGGCGCAAGCATCTTCGGGTAAAGTTCGGCCATCTTTTCCTCTGTATCGCGTACATGGATAAGGGCATGCATCTTCCAATTGTCGCTCGCTTCACAAAATTCATGTCCGCAATCACATTTTACGATTCGATCACCATTTTTCTTCTGTACAATATACAGGTGCAGCCCAGCCGGAAGCAAAATGGGATCTTCCCACGAGACGCGTTCCTGGAGAATGCTCAGATACTTATCGAAGCGGTCAGTATCCTTAAAATTAGAAAGCATACTTTTCAATTTATAAAAATCAATTGTGCCATCGATTAACTCTTCAATTGTTTTTCGATCATACGTTGTCATGTTCTCACCCCTATCATATCGATTTATTGGCGTTTAATTTTCGCACCGAAAACCGGAATCTCTAACTCGTCCTCTGTCAGTTCCCAATTTTTAGGTAAATCCCAAAATTCTTTAAACTCATTCGCAAACGATTCACTCAGTGCGAAGCTGCCAGCATACATATGACGAACTTGAACAGCCGCATCTTTGTTGACGATTTTCTCTCTTTCCTTCTTCATCCACTCTTTCGTTTTCATACCACGCTTGAGCCGTTCTTTTCTAATTTCCTTGCGGCGTTTTTCTGTCTCTTTTTCATCAACGATATAGTTACCATGTTCATCCTGGCTGATAATCGCACCGTACACCTTTTCCGCATAACGCGGCAAAATGTGCCCGTCGTTCAGGTCATCCTGAATCATTTTCGGTTTGCGCTCCAGCGGATCACCGAATCCAGGACCCCCACGAAGATAGTTTAAATACAAATCGTAATTGTCAAAAATCGTTTCCGTCGTAATCGATTGCTTGTGTCGGATAATTTCTTTCGCTTCCATTAGCTTGTCGTATTCAGGATGGTCAGGATCAGGATCCCCCCCTGTTGGAATCGGCTGTTTGTTATCGATCAATTCCTTTAGGTTCGTGCCATGAGCTTCAAATCGATAGCCTGATGCTGCCGGATATCCACCCATTAAGCCGCAGTCGCTCGACATATAGCCGTTACCCATGAAGAACATCGTCCAGTCTTTTGCACCGTACACCATTCTTAGTGTTTCATACCCGCTTCCGCCGCGGTATTTTCCATAACCAGCCGTGTTTGGCTTAATGCTTCGTCCAAGGTAAAGAAGCGGTTCAGCCAGTTCCCAAATCTCCATATCCCCCATATCACCTTCAGGGTTCCAGATGGCCGCCGCGTGGCTAATACCGTCTTTTACCGCACTTGCCCCGACACCTTCAGCAGCAGATTCAAAGCTGTTGACGGCGTGATTTTCGTTAAACTGGTTATATCCTCCACCCTGCAACCAGTTCGAGGTATTCGCGTTGCCGGCATTAACTTCTTCCAAATACCCGCGTGCAAAGTAGTTACGGCTGAGCGCACGCCATAACGGGCTCCACGCAGAAACGAGGAAGTGCCATGCATAGCTGTGTGCCGTTCGGATATCGTCGGGATTCAGCCATGAACCATATGGCAATTCAAACTTACTAGCATAGAGTGCACCGTCATTGACCCTATCGTTTGGAATCAATGTTTGGGACATCATTACCCAGATTCCGCTTGTAATCGAAACTGGTGTGGCATTATAACTGTGCCATCCCCAGCGGTTTACTCCTTCAAAATCAATCTGGAATTGGCCGTTTTTATGGACGGTAAGCTCAGTCGGTGCGTGCATGATCGTATTCACTCGCGCATACGGCGGAACATCAAGATTTTCATATGGAACATCAACAAACGACACCTGGCGATACTTGCCCGGAATTAGCAATGTTTTGACCTGATTTAAAAATCCGCGGCGTCCGTCTTCAATAACTTCACGAATAAATTGTTTGTAGTCATCAACACCTTCTTCTTTTACGATATCAAGGACAAGGTCCCTAATCATATGGCAGCCAGCAAGACGCGTGCGCTCGTCCAGCAGCCAATACTTCGTTGTACGGACAGACCGCTGGCTCTCAATTAACCAGTCTTTCGATAATGTATCGTTTTTCCCGATTTTGCGGCAGGCGACCTGGTAGCCATCATCGTAACGCGTCACAGGACCCACCGTCATACTTCCCGGAGCAGTTGCGCCTACGTCAATAACGTGTGTTACACCGCCTACCCAGCCAATAAGCTCTCCTTCATGGAAAATCGGGACAATCGTATGGACATCACACGGGTGAACATTTCCGATTTGACAGTCGTTATTACAGAAAATATCGCCGTCCTCAATTCCCGGGTTCACCTCATAATCATTTTTGATCATATATTTGATCGCTGCACCCATCGTACCCACATGTATGATAATCCCCGTGGATGTAACAACCGAATCGGCTTCAGGCGTATATAGGGTAAAGCATAATTCACCTTCTTGCTCAACAATTGGAGAGGCGGCTACTTTTTTCGCTGTTTCCCTTGCATGCACGACGCCCCCACGAAGTTTTGCAAAAATTTTCTCATAGCGGATCGGGTCAGATTCCTTCAGGGGCAATGTTTTCAGACCGGCATAGTGACCTGTGGTACGGCTGATTTCATCAATTTCCTGGCGCATTTCTTTAACGGTTTTTCCGTCCCACCCAATCGTTTTTCGCTGTTTCCTTTCTAAGATAGTCTCCATACGGTAGTACCCTCCTTTTTAAGTTAGATTTCTTTCAAATGGAAGATGCGGTGTGCATCAAGGTATGTTTCAAACCCAGGCGGAATGACAAACGTTGTTGCCGGAGATTCAATAATCGCAAATGAGTTGATTTTGTTGCCTGGTTTGAGTTTTTCCATCTCCCAAATATCCGCGTTGAGGTATTTGCCTTTCCAGTACACATTACGCTTGCCAAGAAACGCGTCTGCAGACGGTGTCTCGCTAAACATCGGTTCTTCAGGGATTCTCGGTTTTGCCACTTCCACAATTCCGCGAACGATTGCACCGGTTATACTGTAACCTAATTCGGGAGATCGTGCCGCTTTTGCGTACACTCGTGTATATGTTTCTTCAAACGCTGTGACAAGTGCATCCCAATCATCCACCCCGATAAATGCTTCAATCGGTGCTTCAATTTCCAGGTCGTTTAACTGCCCCTGATACTGCATGCGAAAATAGAGCCTGAAGTCGACATCCTTTCTCTTAAACTGGTTTTTCTCAAATTCGACGGCCACCTTTTCCATAAGCTCATCCCAGGCTTCCTGCAGTTCTTTACCTGCTTTGATCTTCTTTTCATCCTTGGCGCCGTCGTCGACATTAATATCGAGCGTTTTATCATAACGATACTCAAAGTCCGCCGCGCCGCAGCCAAATGCAGAGAATCCTGCCGCCCACGCCGGAACAAGAACATCTTCAAAACCAAGTCCCTTCGTATACCCGGCCGTATGCAACGGACCTCCTCCCCCGTAAGAGAAGCATACATATTGCGAAGGTGAATACCCTTTTCCCAGGATCATCGACTCAAGATAATTGCGCAGTTGTGACTCCAAAAGGTCAATGACACCGTAAGCTGCATCTTCAACAGACAACCCGAGCGGTTCGGCAATTTGTTTTTTTACCGCTTCATAAGCACGTTCCGGATACAGCTTCACTTCGCCGCCAAGAAAGTTATCAGGATTAATCAATCCAAGGACCACGTGGCAATCTGAAACCGTTACCGTCTCGACTCCGCCTTCTGGATAACAAACTCCTACTCTTGAACCTGCGCTATCCGGTCCAAGTGTGAGTGACTTAAAGTTCGGATCAATTCTTACATAGCTTCCGGCACCCGCTCCAACAGTATCCATCGCAACAAGCGGGAGAGAAAGAACGAGTCGAGCCATGTCAGGGCTGGTATTAATGCTTAGATCCCCCTGGGTAATGAGCGCCATGTCAAAACTTGTACCACCGATATCAGAACAGGCAATATTCGGAATACCTAGATTTTCGCCAAGGTATTTTGCACCGATTACCCCACCTATTGGACCGGACACAAGCGTTCGCGCAAGCTCATTTGCTTGCGTGCTAATCGTACCGCCGTGGCTTGCCATCACTCGTAAATCGAAATTCGCTCCGTGATCTTTTAATCGGGTGTCGATTTTTTGCAGCGTTTCACGCGAAGGATCGGCAGCGTATGCTTCAATAATTGTTGTGTTGGTACGATGGGATTCTTTTCTAACCGGATAGTAATCAACAGACGCAAATACAGGAACTTCCTTGCCAATCTTTTTCATCGTATTTTTTACAATGTCACGCACCTTCTTCTCATGTGCCGGATATTTATAAGAATGGAGTAAGCTGATAACAATAGCTTCCACATCCCGTTCTAATAGATCCTGTACGGCTGGCTCTACCTCATGTTCATACAGCGGAATGACAACATTTCCGAATAAATCAACCCGCTCTGTCACTCCCTTTGTCAATTCACGCGGAACCAGTGGCGGATCATAGCGATGTGTATTTAAATGTAGTCGGTCGGAGTAAGAATAGCCGAGATAGGCCTGGATCGCTCTTCCCATTCGGTGAAAATCTTCCATCCCTTTGTTGACAATTAAGCCAACCCGCCGCCCTTTTCTTGACACAAGTCTGTTTAACATCGCTGTTCCGGAATAAACGCCGGCAAGTAATTTTGGAAATTCCTCATCGACGGTCGTATTCCAATACGTAAGCGCATCTTTTGCAGAGTTAAGAAGACCTACAGATTCGTCTTCCGGAGTGGATTGTGCCTTTCCAACGACAAAATCACCGTTATCATCAATGATGAACGTGTCTGTCATGGTTCCTCCCGCATCAATGGCGAGAATTTGCGCATTTTTTGTTGTCACTGTTTTCATTACTTCCTCCCCTTTCTCAGCTCAGAAATGGTATTTGATTATCACTTACTTATATTGCAATCACCGTGCCATTTTTAAAATATTCATAATACGTTGTTATTATTGTTCGTTTCTCAATAACCTCTGTCTCAGATTGTAGCAATATACTACACCTGTTACGCTACAATCGTGAAACAGTGTCTTACTAAAAAAATAGGAAGATAGCCAATTTCTTTTTGAGAAAAATATGTTAAAATATTATGAATAGTTTATTTTTAAAGGGGGAAGGCAATGAGAAATCCTTACATATCGATCTTCTCTATGCATAACCTGCCCGACAAGAAAAAAGAGTTAGGCTTTTTATGGGAATGGTTTGTAACTAAATCGAAAGAGGAGGTAGTTGTGAATAATGTTCGGAAAAACGTTTTAGATTCATGGAAGCGCTGTCAAGTTACGGGTGTAAATCCAAGACAATTGCAAACAAAGCCCGCACTATCCAATCTTGAACTTAACAATTTGTTAGAAGAATCCGAACTCTACCAAGTCGCTAAGCCAATCATTGATGATTTATTTCACAAAATGGCTGGCACCGGCTATCTCATTACGTTGAACGATCAAAATGGGCGCATAATTTATTTAAAGGGTGAATCCGAAATTATAAGGCGTGCTGAAAAAATGAATTTTGCCCCCGGAATGGACTGGAGTGAACAAACCGCCGGAACAAACGCGATTGGAACAAGCATTGTAACGAAGAGTCCCATTCAAATTTTTTCAGCGGAACATTTTTGTCAGGGATGTCATCCATGGACATGCTCATCAGCTCCGATTTTCCACCCCCTGACAAAGAAAGTGATCGGTGCGATTGATTTTACCGGTCAATGGTATACTGCCCAACCGCACACGCTCGGTTTTGCCGTGTCGATTGCCCAAATGATCGAAAAGCAACTTGAATATGTTTACATGCAAGTGAACAACTATTTAACAGAATATTTTTACCAGTCGGTTAAAAAATGGAAAAACCATCACGTTCTTGTTTTGACTCATACCTTGCAGGTCTTCAAAAGTGATGGAACACTGGCCGATTCTCTCAAACTTTCACCGCTGACCAAGTTAAAACATGAACCTCGTTTCCACTCCTTAGTAAATGAACTTACAATGCTGGCAAATTTCCCAACGCAAATCTACGATGACAACCAAATATTTGTTCAAGATTTCAAAGTGATTCATCTAGAACCGATCCTCTTTAAGGGGGAAATTGGCGGATATATGGTCGTTTTTAAAGAAAACAAAAAAGCAACCCCCTTTCCATCTGCATGGATTGATCAAAATCCATGGAACAACATCATAGGAAAGTCGGATATCTTTATCAATTCATTATATAAATGCCGTAAAGCAGCACCGACCAATGTTCCTATCCTCTTGATGGGTGAAAGCGGAACAGGCAAAGAGAAAATTGCGCAATCGATACATGAAGCAAGTCAACGAAAAGATCAACCTTTTCTGGCCATTAACTGCGGCGCCATTCAAAAGGAACTAATCGGAAGTGAACTATTCGGCTATGAAAGAGGAACGTTTACAGGAGCCAGGAATGAAGGAAAAAAGGGGAAATTTGAAGAAGCAAACGGAGGAACTTTGTTTTTAGATGAAATTGGGGAAATGCCTTTGGAATTGCAGGTTCACTTATTGAGGGTGCTTCAGGAAAAAGAAATCACAAGGCTCGGATCGTCAAAACCAATCCCGGTCAATGTTCGAATCGTTGCGGCGACGAATAAGGATTTACACACGCTGATTCAAAACGGACAGTTCCGTGATGATCTATTCTTCAGATTAAATGTTGTAACGGTTAACGTTCCACCGCTCCGTGAACGAAAGGAAGACATTCCGCTGCTCGCTGATTATTTTTTAAGGCAGTTTGCCGAAAAGTACGAAAAGCAGTCACTATCTCTTGCACCAGATACACTGGATTTTCTCTATAACTATAGGTGGCCGGGTAATATAAGGGAGCTACAAAATGCTCTAGAGCACGCCGTGATTTTTAGTGATTCTTCTATTATAAAACTAATAAATTTACCCTCTTACTTATTGGAAAACCGCATGAGGCTTGCCCTATCCGAACAAAGTGACGGATTTTCATTAATCGAACAAGAAGAGAAAAAAATGCTGCTTAAACTATTAGACGAGACCGACTGGAACCTGTCCGCGGTCGCCAAACGAATGAATATTGCCCGCACCACCCTTTATCGGAAGCTTAAAAAACATGAGATAAAACATGGTTAAACTAAAGAAATTAGAGTTCCCTGGTGATTTAGTGGTTTACTACCGGCCTATGTTTAATGGCCAACATACGTTCGACGATGAATTGTACGAGAAGGGCCTGCCGTTAGAACACCCCTCTACTGCTAATATCCCATATAAAAAGCCCGTTCTAAAAAGAACGGGCTTTTTGATTATAAAAAATATTTAACTGCGGAAGAAATTTTTAATCGATTGAACGGTAGTCGCACGATTCATAGCTGCGATGGAAGTCGTGAGTGGAATACCTTTCGGACAGGATTGAACACAGTTTTGCGAGTTACCGCATCCCTCGATTCCGCCTTCTCCCATCAGGGCCTCCAGACGCTCTTCTTTGTTCATTTTTCCTGTAGGGTGTTCATTGAATAAGCGAACCTGAGAAATTGCGAACGCACCCATAAACGCTGACTTATCATTTACGTTCGGGCATGCTTCCAGGCATACTCCGCAGGTCATGCATTTTGAAAGTTCGTACGCCCACTGGCGGTCTACTTCCGGCATGCGTGGACCCGGACCGAGGTCATGTGTTCCATCGATTGGGATCCATGCTTTTACGCGTTTTAACGCATCAAACATACGATTCCGGTTAATAGCAAGGTCACGCATAACCGGGAAGGTGCTCATTGGTTCGAGCCGAATCGGTTGCTCCAATTTGTCAACAAGTGCCGTACAGGACTGGCGAGGTTTACCATTAATCACCATGGAACATGCGCCGCACACTTCTTCGAGGCAGTTCATTTCCCATACAACCGGTGCCACCTTTTTACCGCTGGCATTTACCGGATTGCGGCGAATTTCCATCAGACATCCGATGACATTCATGTTCGGGCGGTATGGGATTTTGAATTCTTCCTTATATGGTGTCGTATCAGGTCCATCCTGACGCGTAATAATTAAATGAATGGTTTTTTCAGCCATGAATATTACACCTCTTTCTTCTCAGCAACTTCATGCTTACTCGAATAGTCACGTTTACGAGGCTTAATTAAAGATACATCAACATCTTCATAGGAAAGGTCCGGACCGTTGTTGCTTGCATTAAACGAAGCAATGGTCGTCTTCAAGAAGTTCTCATCATCACGTTCCGGGAAATCAGGCTTGTAGTGGGCACCGCGGCTTTCATTACGGTTGAGCGCTCCTAGCGTAATGACGCGGGCAAGTTGAAGCATATTCCAGAGCTGGCGTGTAAAGGCCGCACCCGCATTGCTCCATTTGGATGTGTCATTAATGTTTATTTGTTTATAGCGTTCCATAAGCTCCTGGATTTTCTCATCCGTTTTCTGCAGGCGGTCATTATAACGAACAACCGTTACGTTGTCCGTCATCCATTCGCCAAGCTCACGGTGAATGACGTACGCATTTTCCGTACCGTTCATGTTCAAAATAGAATCATATTTGCTTTGCTGTTTTCGAACTTCTGTATTAAATACGGAATCTGATACATCTTCGGCCGATTTTTTAAGGCCATTAATGTACTCGATGGCTTTTGGACCGGCAACCATGCCTCCAAACACGGAAGAAAGGAGTGAGTTCGCACCGAGACGGTTCGCTCCGTGTTGCGTGAAATCACATTCACCCGCGGCGAATAATCCTGGAATATTTGTCATTTGGTTGTAGTCAACCCACAGGCCGCCCATTGAATAGTGTACAGCCGGGTAGATTTTCATCGGAACTTTGCGCGGGTCATCCCCTACGAATTTTTCATAGATTTCAATGATACCGCCGAGTTTAACGTCCAGTTCGTGCGGATCTTTATGGGAAAGGTCAAGATAAACCATGTTTTCGCCGTTGATGCCCAACTTTAAGTCAACGCAGACATGGAAAATTTCACGTGTTGCAATGTCACGTGGAACCAGGTTACCATAAGCCGGATATTTTTCCTCCAGGAAGTACCACGGTTTCCCATCTTTATACGTCCAGATACGTCCGCCTTCTCCACGTGCCGATTCGGACATCAGGCGAAGCTTGTCATCCCCCGGAATTGCTGTTGGGTGGATCTGAATGAACTCGCCGTTCGCATACTTGACACCCTGCTGGTACACAGCCGATGCAGCTGTACCTGTATTGATCATAGAGTTGGTAGATTTACCGAAAACGATACCAGGGCCGCCTGTTGCCAGAATAACAGCATCAGCTTTGAACGCCTGAATTTCCATTGTCCGCAGATTTTGAACCGTAATCCCGCGGCAAACTCCCTCATCATCGATGATAGAGGACAGGAATTCCCAATTCTCATACTTTGTTACAAGCCCGTTTACTTCCCAGCGGCGAACTTGTTCATCCAACGCATAGAGCAGCTGCTGGCCTGTCGTCGCACCGGAAAAAGCCGTGCGGTGGTGTTGGGTGCCCCCGAAACGGCGGAAATCGATGAGACCTTCCGGCGTGCGGTTAAACATAACACCCATCCGGTCAAACATATAAATAATACCAGGTGCCGCATCACACATTGCTTTTACAGGAGGCTGATTGGCCAGGAAGTCTCCGCCATATACTGTATCATCAAAGTGAATCCAGGGAGAATCCCCTTCCCCTTTCGTATTAACCGCACCGTTAATCCCACCCTGTGCGCACACCGAGTGAGAACGTTTAACAGGAACAAGTGAAAACAAATCTACAGAAACGCCGGCTTCCGCAGCTTTGATGGTAGCCATCAAACCTGCCAGGCCGCCGCCGACTACGATAACTTTACCTTTACTCATGCTAGTCCCTCCTTATGGTTGGATTGCCTGGGCCACATCAACTGGATGCGCGAATGCGAAAAGGGCCATCAATCCCATAACAGACATTAGTACAAAAATAACCATGGTTACATACGTAGAAATGCGCTGCGAACGTGGGCCGATGGTAATTCCCCAGCTAACGGCAAAGCTCCACAACCCGTTCGAGAAGTGAAAGACCGCAGAAAGCAATCCTACAATATAGAAGGCTAACATAAACGGACTCGCCAAAATTTCATTCATTAGCTTAAATAGTCCAGTTGCCTGGGTCGTGCCCATTACCAACTGAATTTTAGTTTCCCATACGTGCCACGCTACAAAAATAAGCGTAATAACGCCGGTCACGCGCTGCAGCATAAACATTACATTACGGAAATAGCCATAATTCCCCACGTTATTTTTCGCCTGGAAGGCAATATACAGTCCAAAGATCGCATGATAAAGAAGCGGTAAAAAAATAAAGACAAGCTCCACCAGAGCCAGGAAAGGAAGCCCTTCCATAATTTTGACCCGGTCAAGAAATGCTGCTTCTCCACGGGTTGCATAATAGTTGGTTAACAAGTGGATAAACAGAAAAGCTCCAATTGGTACGACTCCCAGTAAGGAGTGAAGTTTTCGATTAAAAAAATGACGGTGATTTGCCATTTTTTCTGATCCCCCCTTTTTTAGTTTGCGGCAAACAGGTTTGACACTTTTTTCACAAACGTAATCATTTGTAAAACTCTCTCTCTGGCATTAATCTTGAAACCCCTACCACTCGTTTTTATTTCTGGTATTCCCCCTTTTATGTAATGCAATAAGTTCTCTCCACATATCTTTTACCGCTGCTCATGAAATTGAACAGTTTGTGACAAATTCATTGTACTCCTAGACGAGAATAGCGTCAAGAAATAGGACTGCCTGCATCCTATCATCCATACAGGCTATCTTATAATCTAGCGCCTTTTCTTGTAACTCTAAAAAATCAGAATTTGATATGATGGTAGGTGAGGATACGATTTTTAAAATCGCGTCTGAAAATTCATGGAATCTGTGAATACTGCTTGTATGGTGGCACTCCTTTGAGCAGTATTTTCAACTTCCAACAATGGGGTGGAATGAGTGTCCTTTTGGCAAAAAATCAAAGAAAGAATAAAAAAGTGGCTGCCCGCAAGACAGGAGGAGCAAGAGGACATGACATTTGAACAACCGGAGTCTCATAATCTTCCTGATATAACTGACAAGAAAGCGGTACCTCCCTCCCCATTTATACAGCTGACGCAAACCGATTTTCCTTATCAGGTGATCGAAAGATACGATGACAGTAGATACTGGAAATGGACAGAGCGAATTAGAGGCTGTCAGAACCGATTAACACAAGAAAAATTCATTCCGGAAATTGAATGTAAGGATGAAGAAATCATTCGACATTTTGGGTCCTTGCAACCGGCTTCCTATGATGTGCTTCTTCACTATTTGCCTGCCTCAACAAAATCACACCAACATCCGGTTTTGCTTGTCCATGGTGCGGGACATCATGCCAATCTGGCCTGGTGTGAATCTTTACATCAGGAAAAAGGACTTGTCTATCCGCTATCATCCTCAGGAAGAGATATATTTGCGGTTACTTTTGCTCATCCTCATGGGGATAATTGGCAACAAGCCATTCAACTATCGAATATCATCCGGCGGATCCAAGAAGTCAGCCAAACAGATAAAATCGATTTGATTGCCCACAGTAAAGGAGGAGTTCCTGTATGGATTTATCTCGCAGGTCTCTGTGGCATGTGGGATGCACCGTATCAAGGGGAAGTCCAGCGGTATATCATGTTGGGGACACCTAACCGGGGATTAGACTTTCCCTTTCGTCATGTTTCCCCTAATTGGTCTGTCATCGCAATGGGGATCAGTGCTCCGGTTGCTTGTGATTCTATCATGTACTATGGCCTTTACAAGGATACGACGGAGCAAAGTATTTACCACGATGGCGGAGCGTTTCCGGGTTCCTGTCAGCTCTTGTATCGCTGGGACGATAAATACCCGGTTCAGATGCAGTCTAAAACCTTATACTATGGTGGTCAAAATATTTTTCTTCATTCCAGGGGGATAGATGCTGCCATTCGGGAAGGCGGTCATTTAATAGAAAAACTGCTGTCCTCGCCGATTGACAGCGAGATCAACGTCCATGTACTGGCGGGTAATCAACCTTATTTCAACGGCATACCCGGGGAGCAGGATGCGAAAAGCGATGGGCTTGTATTTGTGGAAAGTGTCCTTTTTACCGATGGGATCGCTCCTTCCCCCAATCAGGTCAAGCGAAAAGAGATCCTGCCACTTAATCATTTGGAACTGCTTTACCATCCGAAAGCACATCAATGGGTGCTGGACGGATTTTAATCAAGCCCGGGCATAAAGGATTGTTTGGCTAACGCCAAGCCAAAGGCGCAGGCGATAGCCTTAGTTGCTTCAATAGGATACATTTTGTCCGGAAGCGGCTACTTGCTTTACACTGTTAAACTCCCTATTGAGAAATTCCTCTACGAGCGGGCCTATTTTCACAAATTCTACGAGGAATCCGTCATGGCCGTAGATGGAATCAATATAGTGATAATCCACCGTTTTTCCCGCGTTGTTGAGCATCATTGCAACTTCCTGCTGGTGTTCATCCGGGTAAAGTAGATCGCGCGCTACCGCAATGGCCAGCACTTTTGCCTCAATCTTTTCCAGGGCGGATTTTATCCCGCCGCGCCCTCTGCCGATATCATGCGAATCCATCGCTTTGAGCAAATAAAGATAACTGTTCGCATCAAAGCGTTCCACGAGCTTTTCTCCCTGATACCGCAAATAACTCTCGATTTGAAATGTGGAATCGAAATTTGTGACACTTCCATCGTCTTTCAAACGCCTGCCAAAGCGAAGTTCGAATAGTTCCTGGGTTCGATATGTAATCATCCCCAGCATTCTTGCAATGGACAGTCCATTCTTGGGGCCGGGCCCAGGATAGTAATGTCCGTTTAACCAGTCAGCGTCCGACAAAATTGCCTGTCTGCCTACATCGTTATAGGCAATAGCAATAGCGGAAAGGCGTGCACAAGTAGCAATCGGTATAATCGTGCGGACCATATCGGGGTACATGACAGCCCATTCATATACCTGCATTCCCCCCATCGAACCGCCGACAACGGCAAATAATTGAGAAATACCGAGGCTCTTAACGAGGTCGTGCTGAACCCGCACCATATCACGAATCGTAACAACCGGGAAATCAGAACCATATGGCACCCCGGTATCGGGGTTAATCGAGGCAGGGCCGGTTGTACCAGAACATCCACCAAGCACATTGGAAGAGATGACAAAATATTTTTGTGTGTCAACATAACGCCCTGGTCCGATGAGGCCCTCCCACCAGCCGGGCGTTTCATCATCCCCAACCGCATGTGCACTGCCAGTCAGAGCATGGCAAACGAGAATGGCATTGTCTTTTGCTTTATTGAGCGAACCGTATGTTTCATACGCGACTTCAACGTTTTTCAATCTATATCCAGATTCGAGTGTTATTTCCCCGATAATATGTTTGCCGTACATGCAGCATATCACTCCTTCCCATACGCCTTTAAAGAAAAAACCGCCTTTTTACACGCTAACAAAGAAGCGCCCCTTCGATATAGAAGAGGCGCCCAAAGTCGCTCATTGCCTCTTATCTTTCAGAACCTGAAAGTTCTGCTGGAATTGGCACCTGATCCGCCATAATGCTGCGGGGTTGCCGGGTTTCATCGGGCCAGTCCCTCCACCTCTCTAGATAAGCAAGTATTCCGTTTTGAATGTTATTCTAATACTAAGGGGTTTACAACGTAATGTCAATAAACAGAAAGACAAAAGGGCAGCAAAAAGAGGCCGATTGAGCATCAATATCGGCCTTTTGTGCTGTTTTTTCGTTTTTATGGCACGCATCTGAATAAAGCGGCAATGTCCGCTTTCTATACGCTATGTACAACCGCCTTTTCCGCCACATCTAATCCGAATGACCGGTGCAGGTGCTGCACTGCTTTTTCCACATTTTCTAACGGAACCACACACGAAACTTTAATCTCCGAAGTAGATACCATTTTGATCGGAACATTCGCTTCCGCAAGATACGTAAACATATCTGCGGCGACACCGGGATTGGTAATCATACCGGCCCCCACGATGGAAACTTTGGCAAGACCTTCTTCTGACGTCACGCTCGTATACTGGAGCGTTTCCTTCGCGTTTGCAAGTACTTGTAACGATCTCCTCACCTGCTCTCCATCAATCGAAAACGAGACATCCGTTTTTTCCGTTCCATTTAAACTCTGGATAATAATATCTACATTAACATTTTGACCGGCAAGAATCGAGAACAGTTTCGAGAGCGTTCCGACTTTCGCTGGCAAGCCTGCCACCGTAATTTTCGCAACATTTTTATCATGAGCGATGCCGCTAATTAGTAAACCTTGCTCCATGTTAGCTTCCTCCTCTACAATGGTTCCTTCTTCCACCCCAAAGCTTGAGCGTACGGTTAACGGTACCTTATATTTCTTGGCGCATTCAACGGCGCGCGGATGCAGGACACCAGCCCCTAAATTCGCGAGTTCAAGCATTTCATCGTACGAAATACGATTCAGCTTACGCGCGCTTGGCACGATACGTGGGTCTGCGGTATACACTCCGTCCACATCGGTATAGATTTCGCAGAGATCAGCGCCTGTCGCAGCCGCAAGAGCAACCGCGGTTGTATCCGAGCCGCCTCTGCCAAGCGTCGTTATCTCACCGTCTTCCGTAATTCCCTGGAATCCGGCGACAATGACAATTTTTCCGGCCTGTACCGCACGCTCAATTGGCTTTCTGTCGATATACGTTATACGCGCTTTCGTATGAACCGCTTCTGTCATGATTCCGGCTTGCCATCCTGTCATGGAAACAGCGTCACACCCGAGGCTTTGCAAGGCCATCGTTAAAAGGGCAATCGAGACTTGTTCGCCGGTGGTCAGAAGCATATCCATTTCTCGTTCAGCCGGCGATCCGGTAATTTGTTTAGCCATATCGACCAGCACATCCGTGGATTTACCCATCGCGGATACAACAACCACCGGATGGTAGCCTCTTTTTTGTGTAACGACAATACGCTCGGCTACCTTTTTTATTCTCTCGACGGTCCCTACGGAAGTCCCGCCAAATTTTTGAACAATAATTCCCATAGTTTCTTCCCTCCTCATTCACTGACACCTCTGAATTTTTAAACTTAAGTAAAAATAAAAAAGACAACAATAAGGTAAGGAACCTTAGCTGTTGTCCTTCAGATAGCGTCAGCTAATGCCCACCTCTCGTTTTCCCATGTGAGATAGTCCTCCACCGGCAGTCGGGATGTAAAGCCGGTGACAGTCTTACACTTGTTCAATGTAAGCCCAACAGCAGGCGGTGAGAAAAACCTGCCATTTCGGCGAATTCCCCTTTCCTCTGCCTTCTGCGGATTCTCTGTCCTCCGGCAGGATACTCATGGTTTTCGCGCCTCTACCTCACCGAAAAAGTGAGGTGTTCATATTTCATATTAAGTTGATATTCATAATAACATACAACTTATGCAGCAGGCAAGTGTATGCCCAGCCGTTTGTTACTCCGCCGCTTCCTTTTCTTTTCGCAAGTGGGCAAGAATTTCCCGGGCCAGTTTGTCCCCAATTCCGATGTTGCGGTATTCATCCACAGTGGCTTCCCGCATCTTCTTAATCGAACCAAAATGCTTTAACAGCAGTTTTTTGCGTTTCTCACCGATTCCGGGAATGTCATCAAGTTGGGATTGAAATGCGCTCTTGCTGCGCGTATTGCGGTGAAACGTAATCGCAAAGCGGTGCACCTCATCCTGGATGCGCTGCAGCAGGTAAAATTCATTGCTATCCCGTTTTAACGGTACAGGGACAGGCGGGTCCCCTACCAGAAGATGAGCGGTACGGTGCTTATCGTCCTTCGCTAGGCCGCAAACAGGGATATAAAGTCCAAGTTCATTTTCCAGCACATCCACGGTTGCTGCAATTTGCCCTTTACCTCCATCGATAACGACGAGGTCAGGCATCTCCAGATTTTCTTTAAGAACCCGTGTATAGCGGCGGCGAATGACTTCTTTCATTGTGCCGTAATCGTCCGGGCCTTCCACCGTCTTCACCTTATACTTCCGGTACTCTTTCTTATCAGGTTTTCCATCGCGAAATACGATCATCGCGGATACGGCATCCGCCCCATAAATGTTAGAGTTGTCAAACGCTTCAATTCTTCCCGGGTACCCGATGCCAAGAATGTCACCAATATTTTGCACCGCTTGAATGGTGCGCGCCTCATCACGCGCCATCAAGGCAAACTTCTCCTGCAGGGCAATCTGCGAATTTTCATTTGCCATATCTACCAGCTGCTTTTTTGGTCCCCGCTGGGGGAAAATGACTCTGGAACCCAACCATTCTTCAAGTCCCTCCACAGACGCCACCTTCGGAAGCAAAATTTCCCTCGGGCGCACATGTTCACGAAAATAAAACTGTGTAACATAAGAAATAAAATCTTCATCCGCTTCCCCGTAGTATGGAAAAGAGGCGACATTGCGCTCAATCATTTTTCCCTGCCGCAGGTGAAATACCTGGATGCTCATCCAGCCTTTGTCCGTATAAAAGCCCCACGCGTCGCGGTCAATGTTATCTGAAAAGGTAACCTTCTGCTTTTCAATCACCGCTTCAATATCATTAATTTGGTCGCGTAGTTCTTTTGCCCGTTCAAACTCAAGGTTTTCAGCCGCCTCCAGCATTTGTTTTGTTAGCTGTTCTTTGATTTCACTCTGGCTGCCGTTGAGAAAGCGGGTAATTTGCTCCACGATTTCACTGTAGTTAGCCGGGTCTACTTCCAGTTCACACGGGGCAAGACACTGGTTCATATGGTAATACAGGCATACGTTTTTTGGCAAATGCTTGCACTTGCGCAGCGAATACATGCGGTCAAGCAGTTTCTTCGTCTGCTGGGCAGCCCCGGCATTCGCATACGGGCCAAAGTATTTCCCACCGTCTTTCAGCACTTTCCGTGTAACCTCCAGCCTGGGGTGCTTCTCGTTCGTAATTTTGATATACGGATACGTCTTATCATCTTTTAGCATGACGTTATAACGCGGGTCATGCTGCTTAATTAAGTTGCATTCTAAAAGAAGGGCTTCCATCGCGGAAGAGGTAACAATATATTCAAAGTCGGCAATTTCACTTACCAACCGCTGTGTTTTTCCGTCATGACTTCCGGTAAAATACGACCTCACTCTATTCTTCAATATTTTCGCCTTGCCGACGTAAATAATCGTTCCCTCGGCATTCTTCATCAAATAACAGCCGGGTTTGTCAGGCAAAAGGCTCAACTTTTCTTTTAATGCGTCCATGTTTCAAGCGTCCCTCCCCCCTTATGTTAACATATATGCAGGATGGAATCCTGATTTTTTGCGAGTTTTCCGCCGCTAACCATCATCTGCCTGTACTCTCCTTTCGTTTGGAGCGCCGCGAAGCAGCCGGAGGGTAGTAGAATGGAATAAGGAAAAAAGCCTCCCGGTTTTAATCCGGAAGGCTCGAAAAAATTTTATCGCTTACAGGTGCTTATTAATCGCGTTCATCAGGTTTTCTTTCGGTTGGAAACCGATGACTTTATCAACAACCTGACCGTCTTTGACCAACATTAAGGTAGGAATACTCATAATCCCAAAGCGTTGAGCGGAGCCTGGGTTTTCATCCACATTCACTTTCGCGATTTTTAATTTATCGCCAAGGTCGCTGCTGATTTCTTCCAGAACAGGGGCGATCATTTTGCAAGGTCCGCACCAGGGGGCCCAGAAATCAACGAGAACAGTACCTCCGCTCTCTACTTCCGTTTGAAAATTATTATCCGAAACTTGAACAATTGCCATCGAAAAATCCTCCTTTATTTATATAATCCTTTCCTAACAGCACATAGTTAATCCCGATGCCGCCGCCTCCACTCTTACGGCTCAGACATCATTAACAGTATACCACTATATACTACCAATATCCATCCAAAAAATTCGATTTAGTGTCAGTAAAGAAAACTTTCGGCTGGTGGCATTACCAAAAAGAACAGGGAGGCGTACCCTGTTCTTTTCCACTCACTACTATTTCCTAAACTCTCATGTATAGGAGAACATTTTTATACAAGAACCTTTTTGAACTCTTCCGTAAGAAGCGGTATCACTTCAAATAAATCTCCGACAATGCCGTAATCGGCAATTTGGAAAATCGGTGCTTCCGGGTCTTTATTGATCGCCACAATCACCTTGGAGGAAGACATTCCGGCGAGATGCTGGATAGCGCCTGAAATCCCGGCCGCAATGTACAGATCAGGGGTAACTACCTTCCCGGTTTGGCCGATTTGCAGCGAATAATCGCAGTATTCCGCGTCGCACGCGCCGCGGGAAGCACCGACAGCACCACCAAGCACTTCGGCCAGTTCCTGCAGCGGTTTAAATCCATCAGCGGATTTTACCCCACGGCCACCAGAAACAACAACTTTCGCTTCAGACAAATCGACGCCGCCGGCTGTTTTACGAACGACATCTTTCACAATGGTACGAAGGTCTTTAATTTCTACAGTAAAGTCGACCTTTTCGGCAGAAGAATCAGTCGGTTCACCCGCAGGAATGTTGTTCGGACGAATGGTTGCGAATACCAAACCATCGGTTGCTTTTTTCTTCTCGAACGCTTTGCCCGCATAAATCGGCCGCGTGAATACGATGTCATCCCCGTTTGCTTCCACATCGATGATGTCGGAGATAAGACCAGTGTTAAGCCGGGCAGCCAGCCGCGGTGCCAGATCTTTTCCTATCGCTGTATGCGGAATGAATAAGGTATCGGGTTTGACAGCATCCACAACCTGGCGAAGTGCCTGAAAATACGCATCCGTTGTATACACATCAAGCTCCGCGTTCGCTGCGACGTATACCTTATTTGCCCCGTAATGGCCAAGCGTATCAACATAGTTTGCCGCCTGGCTGCCAAATACGACCGCATTGATTTCTCCGCCGTCTGCCACACGTTTGGCAGCGGCAAGCGCTTCAAAAGAAACATTGCGCAAATGACCATCTCTTGCTTCAGCTACTACGAGAACTTTTTTACTCATGTGGCTTCCCCCTTTATATCACTTTCGCTTCAGTACGAAGAAGTTGAACCAATTCTTTTACCTGGTCGGCAATCTCTCCGCTAAGAATGCGGCCGGCTTCTTTTTTAGGCGGAAGATAAAGTTCGGTTGCCGTCGTTTTTGCTTTCACATCATCTTCGCCTAAACCAAGATCATCGATCGTTAATCGTTCCATCGGTTTTTTCTTAGCTTTCATAATTCCCGGAAGAGAGGGATAACGCGGTTCATTCAGACCTTGCTGGGCTGTTACCAGCACGGGAAGGGAAACTTCAATGACCTCCAAATCGCCCTCCACATCGCGTTCAATCGTTGCTTTTCCACTATCCACTTCAATTTTTGTAATGGTTGTCACTTGCGGAATGCCAAGCTCTTCCGCAAGGCGGGGGCCTACTTGACCCGAGCCATTATCAACAGCCATGTTCCCGCCAATAATAAGGTCGTATTCACGGTCCTTTAAAACAGCCGCTATAATTTTGGCCACACTAAATTCATCGCATGGAAGGTCTTCCGGGTCCACGATCACCGCTTTATCCGCACCCATAGCCAATGCGGTGCGAAGGGCGCTTTCGGCACGTTCAGGACCAACCGTTAGGACGGTAACTTCCCCGCCGTGTTCATCACGCAATTTAATCGCTTCCTCTACCGCATACTCGTCATATGGGTTGACGATAAATTCTACGCCATCTTCACTGATAGCCCCGCCTTGAATGACGATTTTTTCTTCCGTGTCAAACGTTTGTTTTAAGCATACGATAATATTCATGTGAATCCTCCTTTATCTTCGACAGGTTTTTGATAGCGATTACAGAAAAGTTTTACCTTCAGGATTTTGCCAGGTCAGGCGGTAGCTCCCTTTGTTTTACCACTTTTAATTATAATAATTTTTTTGCGTTTTTGACGATTGTTTTTTTAGCCATTTGTGAACAATAGACAATCGATTCACAATTTAAACACTTTTTAATCCGTTAAGAAACAAGTCATGGATCGGGTCAACAAGTGAAACGAGGTCGTATTTTCTATCGTTCATAATCCATGATGTAACGGCCTCATCCAGCGTGCCGAAAATCATCTTCCGCGCAATGCGTTGCTCCACATCATGGCGAAATATTTTCTGCTCTTTTCCCAGGATAATGACTTCGTCGATAACATCAAGATATTCCTTCAATACTTTATTGATTCCTTCTCGCACCGCCGGGTTGGACTGCCTCAACTCTATCTGGGTAACAATAGCCAGATTTCTGTCCTGTGAAGATTGTCGGAGATGCATGTGAATTAAGCCTCTTAGCTTTTCTTCCGCATGAAACTGTTGATCGAGGCAGGCGCGTGTAGCCTTGATAAAGGCACCCATCTTCTCTTTAAAAAGAGAAATCAATACATCATCTTTATTCTCAAAATAAAGATAAATTGTACCATCAGCAACCCCGGCTTCCCTGGCAATTTTGGAAACCTGTGCATTATGGTAACCATAGCTTGCAATAACCTTAACTGCCGCATCGATGATCGCCTGATATTTTTCTCCGTTTTTTTTCGCCATTATATCCTCAACTCTTTCCGATAGTGAATGAGCATTCACTCGAAAACAGTTTATTCTAAAAACTTGTGCCTGTCAATAGGAATGCGGCTAAGAGAAATATTTTACATTTTTCCTGCCGCTTTACACTTGATATGGTTATTCGACATTCATCACATTTTTCCTCCTATCCCCCTTCTTTTTTCTCTCATTTGCCTATTTTCTGAAGACTGTTCTATCTAATTCGCCTCCTTTCCGTTGGATGATGATACCTTTAGCATATGTGTGTGGGACCACAAGTGCGAACACACATGCTGTTATCTCCCACCCACGCCGCCGACATTTAGGAAGGAGACTTTTCGCGTACCATGTTAAACTTCCCTTACCTCTGGCAACCTGTTATACTAAAGTGTGCATGTTTAGTCCGGTTTGAAAGAAGGTCGCTTTCATGGCAAGAATCATAATCTCTGGGTACTACGGTTTTGATAATGCCGGTGATGATACAGTTTTATATGGAATTATAAGTTCACTCACCCGGTATATGCCCGAGGTTGAATTGACGGTATTATCCAATACCCCAGCTGAAACAGAAGCATTATTTGGAATCCGTGCTTTTAACCGCTGGAAAATAAAACCGATTATCGCTCAATTAAAAAAATCGGATCTTCTTGTCATGGGCGGAGGAAGCCTCCTGCAGGACGCAACAAGTCCCCGGAGTGTGATGTATTATCTGGGCATTGTTATGCTGGCGAAAATGTTGGGCAAGCCTGTTATCTTTTACGCGCAGGGAGTTGGCCCCATCACGAGGCAGATCAGCAAACAGTTTATTCGAATGGTAGTTAACCGGGTTGACGTTATTACCGTACGCGACGAACAATCGGGGCAGGACTTGAAATCATTCGGGGTTAAAAAAGTTCCGATTCACGTTACGGCCGATCCGGCTGTTACCATTTCCCCGGATCAAATTGATACAACCTTTGGAAAACAATTAATTTCCCGCTACCGCCCTGACAGCACGCGGCCGGTAATGGCTATTTCCGTTCGTCCCTGGAAAAATGAGCAGCAGTATAAAGTGGAAATTGCGAAGTTTGCAGATGAAGCAATTCACCGGGGCTGGGATATTTTCTTTCTCCCCATGCAGCGTTCGGCCGATCTCGCGCCCTCGATCGATATTGTAAATTTGATGAAAGAAAAAGGTGCCTTCGTGGTTGACGAACCGTTGAATTTCAAACAAATTTTCAGTTTCCTTGGAGCCTGCCAGTTTGTGCTTGGCATGCGGCTCCATTCTGTTATTCTCGCTGCGGTCATGAACATTCCGTTTGCCGGCATCTCCTATGATCCGAAAATGGACCGTTTTGTTCAGCGGTTGGGAATGAAATCCGCCGGCCATATCAAAGGGCTGCAGTATGAATCGCTGCTTTCGAATGTTGAACGGCTTATGGACGATTTGGAAGGTACAAAACAGCGCATCCACGCGCACATTGGCAAACTGGTGAGCGAAGCGGAGAAAAGCAGCCGCCTTGCCGTTGAATTGTTACGAAAAAACGGGACGCTGTAATCTGTCGAATTTCCCGCGAAAAACCACTTCTTTTGCCTGTTTCACACTAGTTTTGTAGATCGCAAAGGAAAGTAAACATAAATGAAGAATTCCCCCTACCATAGAGTTTCTACTCGACCGGAAGGGGGAATTTTTTATGAAACGATATGACCAAGCAAATATGGAAATCCTTTTTGATTTATTTCGCTGGAAAAAGCAGGCTGGTGAAATCATTCGTTTTGAGATTACAGAACGTTCCACCGGGTGGGTGGTTTCTTTTGTTTCAACCGACCCGCTCACAGATTACCAGCATATCTTCGCAAGCTTTCTCGGCGATACGCATGAAGACCTCCACGGCTGGTGCTTGACCATTCTAACCGATTTCACGATTTCTTTTGGTAATAACCCATCGTTTTCTCAAGTCCCTGCGCCAGAGAATAATGAGGCTCCCACCCTAGTCCTTTCTTAGCTTTTGTATTATCGAGATAGCTGTGGAGGATATCTCCTTCACGCGGTTTTTCATAGTGAACGGTGAGCGGTTGTTTTGCATACGGACGCAGCAGCTCGATTAATTCATTGACACTCGTCTTCCGGTTGGTACTAATATTGAAAATCTGGTTATCCCCTGCGGTCAGAGCCATCAGGTTTGCTCTGGCCACATCTTCTACATAGATGAAGTCACGGGTTTGTTCTCCGTCGCCGAACACACTCAGTTCTTGCCCGGCGTTAACTCTGTCGACGAAAATCGATACCACGCCCCCTTCTCCATTCGGGTCCTGGCGCTCTCCATATACGTTGGCATAACGGAAAGCCGTGTACTTTAATCCATATAAATGCTGATAGACATAAAGGTAGAACTCGGGAACATATTTTGAGACGCCATAAGGGGAAAGCGGCTGTTTATGATGCAGCTCGTCGATTCCCGTATACTCCGGGTTTCCATAAACCGCAGCCGAAGAGGCGTAAACCACCTTGCGAACCCCTGTTAACCGGCTTGCTTCCAACAGGTTAACGGTGCCGACCACATTCGTTGTCGCATCGCCAACCGCATCTTTCAGTGATCCGGGAACCGATGCCTGTGCCGCTTCGTGGATGAGGAAATCAGGTTTTTCTTTTTCAAAAATCGTCTGAATATCTGAAGATGTGATATCAACTTCATAGAAAACCGCCTTATGATTGAGGTTCTCTCTTTTACCTGTTGCCAGGCTATCGATGACAAACACATCATACCCAGCAGCAAGGCACTGGTCGACAATGTGTGAACCGATAAATCCGGCTCCGCCTGTTACTGCTACCTTCATAATTCTCACCCTTCTTCTTTTAATCGTTTGCGTGTTAATTTACCTGTAAAACGCTCAATAATCCGAACAGCTAACTGCTCACGGAGCATGACCATTGCTGCAAAAAACGCGGCTGCGCCCGCCGCGATGACGGCAAGCGTATATACCTTCTGTATGAAAAGCGACTGGAATGTAAACACTGTACCCAAATAAAGAACCACTCCCATTATACACGAGGCGGCTATTGTTTTTCCTGCGGTAATCCAGAAAGGCTGACCGATAAAAGCTCCGATATCTTTACGCAGATAATAGGCAAGCCAAAGCATATTGACAAGCGAACCGACAGACGTACCAAGGGCAATTCCCCCATGCCCAAGAAAAGGAATAAGCACGACGCTCGCTAAAATATTCGAAATGATGCCTGCGATAGCGGCTATCACTGTAATTTTTGTTTTTTCCATTGCGTAAAAAGCCCTGGTTAATAAGTCGCGGGCTGCAAGAAAAAATAGTCCTGCACTCATGTAAATCAGCGCCGTGCTCGTTAACTTCACACTCGCTGACGTAAATTCACTGTGTTTGCCGAAATGATAAATTAGCGAGACAAGCTGATCCGGCATCACAACCATGGCGGTAATCGTAGGAACCATTAAAATAAATAAATACTGCATGCCTTCGGTAATCGATGCCTTCATTTTTGCCAGCTGTCCGTTTGTAAAATATTCAACGAGGTAAGGAAAAATGGGCAGGGTAAACGCGGCAACGAATATCGCCATGGGAAGCTGGTAAAGATTGTTGGCGTACCGGAGCGAAGCCAGCTTTCCTTCACCGAGACCTGACGCAAGAAACGGGTAAATAAAGCTATAGATTTGTGTGACAAATGAGCCGAGCATGATCGGCAGAAAGCGTTCGCCTATTTTTTTCATCTCCGGCGTATTCCATTTGAAATCAATTTGTAACGGGTACTTTTCCCTCCGGACTGCCGGAAGCATCGTGAACGCGGCAAAAGCGAAGCCAATTGTCGTCCCTGCCGCCACTCCATAAATGCCGTAGAAAGGGACAAGCAGCGGGTAGGCAGCACACACGACAATAGAATTCACCACCGTGCTGAGCGTGGGAATAAAAAACATCTGGTGCGCGTTCAACGTACTCTGAAACACGCCGATTAACGCGATAAAAACAGCGGATGGCCACATGATTTGCATGATAAGGGTCGCTGTTTGAAGTTCAATTCCTTTAAATTCGCCTTTAGATAGTGCGATCACAAGCTCTTTTGAAAAAAACATGCCGATTATCGTTATGATTAAATAGAGAATCACCGTTAGGCTGAGCACCTTTTTAAAGAGAGACTCCGCTTCCTCTTTGCGGTTTCTGACGAGCATACTTTTTATGGAAGGAACAAAAATAGCGTTTAAAGCGCCGGGAATAAACAAAAATATGGTGCTTGGAATCGTAAAACCCAGCGTATAGGCGTCGGCAAGATAATTGGCGCCGAACTGGTTTGCCAGCAGCATTTCCCGAAAAAGACCGACCACTCTCCCTACTAATGTAACGACCATAATAATAGCCGCGGAACGTGCAATAGTTTGTGCCATATCGTAATCTCCCTACGTATAACGTTGCCCGCAGGCAATATCCATCTATTAATTACGACACAGTAGGGAATAAAAATCAAGCAGTTTACATTGAATAAAATGAACCAAATAAGATATAATTGTCATGATATAAAGATAGCTGCTGTGAAGTCAGGAAGTGAACAGAGGACGATGAAAATAAAAATACTGCATGCGATAGGCGGTGGCGAATTTGGTGGTGCTGAACAGCATATCCTTGAGCTGCTCACCTTCCTTTCGACTCGAGGAATAGACCCGGTAGTTGTATGCTTTTACAACTCAACGTTTGCGACTGAACTGCGCAAAAGGAAAATACGGGTTATTATCCTCGATTCTTATAAAAGATTTGATTTTCGCCTGGTTAAAGGCCTTGCCCGCGTATTTCAGGAAGAAAAACCGGCTTTAATCCATTCACACGGTGTGAAAGCCAATTTTTTTTGCAGGCTGGCGTCCAGGGCGCTGCCAAGTGCTCCTCTGATTACAACGATTCACAGTATTCTTCGCTATGATTATCCCAATCCATTGGCGTACTTCCTTGCTTCAAGAATGGAACTGTGGACGCGCAAATGGAATAAACATTACATAGCCATCTCCCGGGCCATTATGGAATCTCTTGAAGCAGATGGAGTGGATTCCAGCCGGATTTCATTAATTCATCACGGCATTGCCGTGGATCAGTTTGAATCTCTGCATGAGCATGCGTCCGATATTCGAAAGTCCATCGGCATTCCGGAGGATGCCTTTGTTGTCGGAACCGTATCGAGAATGGTTCCTGTTAAAGGGCTGCATGATTTGCTGGGCGCCATTGATTCTCTGGTGAAGGATCACCCTCACATTCACTGGCTGGCGGTCGGTGACGGGCCTGAGAAGGAATCACTTGAGAGAACGGCCACAGAAAAAGGAATTCACAACCATATCCATTTTGTTGGATTTCGCCAGGATATTCCCCGCCTTCTAAAAGCGATGGACGTATTCGTCAGCCCGTCTTATTCCGAGGGACTTGGTTTGTCTTTGCTTGAAGCTATGGCGGCGAAAAGGCCTGTTATCTCCACACTCGTAGGCGGGATTCAGGACTTCTTACGAGACTATCAGACAGGCATTGTCATTCCGGTACATGAACCGGAGGAAATTAAACAAAATATTATGATCTTGATGGAAAATAAGTCATTACGAACCAGTCTCTCTGAGGCCGCTTACCAGACCGTACTGGGTGAATATACGCTCGATCATATGGCTGACCGGACAAAAAAAGTATATCTTGAACTTCTCAACCACAGATAAACCCGCTGAAAGCGGGTTTTTTACATGGTCTGTTTTCCGGAAGTTGTCGGCATTATTGTTTATATGATATTCTTATGAAGATTGTGCAATAACGTGGTTATATCAAATAGGAGGAACAGGTTCTCATGAAAGTCATTGATCAAAAAGGAAAGTTCTTTGGTCTTATCAACATCCTTGATTTATTTCTTATTGTTTTGCTCATTGCAGCTCTCGCTTACGCAGGGGTTAAGTACACACACAATAAGGAATTGGGTCCCGGACCGGCCAAAACGAAAGAAGTCACGTACGTTCTCTATAACAGTGCTGAACACCCGTTTGTCGTCAATGCCATTACTGTCGGTGATACGATTAGAAATAAAGACAGCAACACCAATCTCGGGCAAGTTGTTAAAGTGGACAAGGGTCCCGGTCAGCAGGCGGTTCCTACCGCTGACGGCCATATGGTCATGAGCACGGTGCCCGGCAAATCCAGCATCTACATTACGGTAAAAGCACAGGCAACCGTTTCAGGGCAGAGTGGAGTTGTACAGGATACAGCCCTTCTTGCCGGTAACAAAGTGACCATTAAAGGACCAAAATATATGATTGATACCGTGATTTCCTCCGTTAATCTGGGTGATAAATAATGGATACGCGCCCCTTCTCTTTTACGCTAAGAGATGTGCTGATTACCATTCTTATCCTTATCTCTCTTTGCATTATCGGGTTTAAGGTCAATACCGCGAACCATTTAAAGATGCCCGCAAGAAATATGACGGTTTCACTCGTAATTGAAGGACAGCCTCTCGGTTACCATACGTCGATTCAACCGGGGGACAGGATTTTCCAGAAGGGCTCTCTGGCGCCATTCGGTACGGTCGTCTCCGTAGACGCGAAACCAACGCAGGTAACCATCCCGATGGACAACGGACAGCTAAGCAAGATTAGCTTCACTGGAGAAGAAGATGTATATGTAAAAATTAAGTCATCCGGATTCGTTTCACTCCATGGCAGCCCGATCATTGACGATACGTTCTTCTATGTCAATCAATATCTTCCTGCCAAAACGAACCGGGCGGTGTTCGGCTCGCGGATTGTTGATGTTGAAATAGGAAGGTGATTGGAACGTGAAGAAAACCTCCTTTTATACGTGGCTCATCCACAGCTTTGTCGATTGGCTCGTCAATGGAATGCAATGGTTGACTGAAAAGATTGGAAAGTATTCTGTCTTTAGCCGGTTGAAATCTGTTACCGATAAAAGCAGCCTGCAGCAGAGCGCATGGGTATTGTTTATTCTTGTGCTTGCGAACGTGTTTATTTTTTTGTTTGCTAAAAATATGGATCTTCATACGATTAAGAGAATCACGCTGCTCGCTGTCGGGATGGATGTCCTGGCTGCCGCGCTTCTTGTCATTGTTACGCCCGCGGGTTTGGCGCGAATGGCACGGACAAGCCTTATAGGCAGAATGTTTATTCATATGTTTGATCCAAATAAGTAGTACCGGGAGTACGATACAATGACGAAGACACGTCTTTTCATGTTGCTCGTGTCGATCATCTCGATCATCACGGGCCTTTTACAGTATAGATATAGCGCAGGAATGTCGCTTGGTTTCGTCGGAGAGCTAACAGCTGAATTGGTGTTATCGGCCTCTTTTTTAGCCATTACGCTCTACCGTAAAGAGCACGGTCTTTACCTGTTTGCCCTTTCACTTCCGATTCTTACTTACAGGCCTCTGCTTGCGCTTATATTGATTTTTATTCTGGCTCTGTTTGTTACACGGCAGGATTATACAAGCATCAAAAAGAATATAAAGAATCCGTTAAACTTTTCCGTATTTCTTTTTGTTGTGATATTATTTATTACCGGGCTCACTTCGGTCAATATCAAGGAAAGTCTGGTCAATTTCGGACTTTACTTTCTTATTAGCTTTTTCCTGTATTTGCTTCTTGTAGCTGCGATAACGCGTAAAGAAGTTCTCTACCGTTTTATCGTCACCCTTGTTTTGTCGGCAACCCTGGTGTCTGTATATGGGATTTACCAGTATTTCACGCTGCATTTTACGTCGGCAAGCTGGGTCGATGTCACCGATAATCCCGGCTTAACGAAGCGTATTTTTGCTACATTTGAAAATCCCAACTTGTTTGTCCAGTATTTAATCATGATTTTGCCGCTGAATTTTGCCCTCCTGTTCTATGCGAAAACATGGGGTAATCGAATTTTATTTGCCGGTCAATTTATGATTATATTCGTGGCAATCATCCTCACCTATTCACGTGGAGGGTGGCTTGCAGTACTCGTTTCCATCGGGCTGCTTGCGATTATGATTAGCCGCCGCCTGGTCGCGCTCGGCCTTATCGCAGCTGCCGCAGCGGTTGGCTTGAATCTTGTTCCAGACGTTATCATGAACCGCATTGCCACCATCAGCAACCCGACAGCCGATTCTTCGAGCGAATACAGGTTTAAGATGTGGACTTCTGCGGGAGCGATGATTCGCGATTACTGGCTGACCGGAATCGGTTCGGACCTTACCACGTTCAAGAAAGTATATACGGATTACATGATGCCGGACGTCCGGGTCAATCACTTCCATAATATCTTTATAATGAATTTTGTTACCGGCGGGATTATGGCGATTGTTACCCTGCTCTACATGTTTTATCATAGCATTAAGACTCCGGTTATAAGCCTGTTTATGAACGATGGTAAAGATAAACTTCTCGCATACACAGCGAAAGCCGGCATTTGTTCCGTCATTGCCATCGCCATTGCAGGGTTGACCGAAGACGTATGGCACCAGTATCGCGTCGACTTTATGTTCTGGATTCTTCTCGGCATTATTGCTGTTGTTTATAATCTGGTGCGCAATCAGAAGGAGAACGCGGCCGATGAAAACTAAAAAATCAATCGCAGAAATTGGCGTATACCCCCCACCTGTTGGGGGGATTTCTATACACATTGAGCGTTTGTGCGACCATTTGGAGCAAAGCGGCATACCGTTTACGATTTATGATGGGAACGGAAATCAGGCAGGGAAAAACCGGCCGGTGGTTCCCCTGCCTTCGATTGAAAAATGGTCGTGGACCTATCTCTTTCGAAAAAATGAAGATATAATTCACAACCATTTTCTAAGGTGGCAAATGCGCTTTACGCTATCTTTATTAAAGCTCAAAGGCAAAAAAGTGATTCACACGATCCACAGCCTGCGCAATGATGGGGAACAGCTTTCAGCCATCCATAAAATGATGGTGTACCTGACAGGAATGCTGTCCGATCATTTCGTGGCGGTAAGTGAAGAAATTAAGGAAAAGCTGCTTGAACTGCGCATTCCGGCCCGTAAAATCAGCGTGATACCAGGCTTTATTCCACCGGATTTGTCGGAAAGTTCCCTTGCGATCGCACAGCAGGCCGTTCCTTCTTCGATTTGGGACTTTTTCGTTCGTTACCGTCAGGTTGTTGTAGCGAACGGAGGCGCAGGAAACCTATACAACGGCCATGAGCTGTATGGCTTGGATTTATGCGTCGATTCGTTTATTGAACTGGCGCAGGAAAATAACGATCTTGGGTACATTTACTGTATTACCCATGTAGTCGACAAGTCCGTGATCGAAACGTGTAAACAAAAGCTAAGTGAGCATGGATTGCAGCATCGGTTCATGCTTGTGCAAGAGAAAATACCTTTCTATCCACTGATCGAAAAAGCGGCTTTATTTGTCCGCCCTACGGCGAGTGACGGAGACGCCATTTCCGTCCGGGAGGCGCTTTACCTGGGGACGCCGTGTATAGCAAGCGATGTGGTCAAACGGCCTGCAGGCGTGATTTCGTTTGAGAACCGCAACGTTCGGGATTTTACAGCAAAATGCCGAAATGTGCTGGTGGATCCGCCCACTGACCTTTCCGGCTATAAAGAACAGCAGGAACAATATTTGAATCAATTGCTTACGATTTTATTTCCCTGATAATCTTTGAAAGACGATACAACCCTTCCTCCAATTCGGCCGGCTTTGCATAGGCGTAAGAGATGCGCATGTGCTGCCGGTCGTTTCGATCATAGATGTTTCCCGGGTTCAGCAGGATCCCCTCCTCCAGCGCCTTCGCAAACAATTTTTCCGGTGAAATATCTGCCTTTATTTTCAGCCAGATATAAAAGCCGCCCCCGGACTTTTCCCAGCATGCGATATCGTTAAAATACTTATGCAGCACGATTAACGCCAATTCACGTCTTTTGCGGAGCTGTTTTCTTACCTCCTGCACGTGTTCCTCATACACTCCGCTTTCCAGCCACTCGGCTGCAACCCACTGCGACAGGGAACTGGAACCATAATCGGTCTGCATTTTAATGTCGGCCAGGCGATCGATGACGGGGACGGGTCCCACTATCCAGCCGATTCTCAGGCCGGCGCTTACTGTTTTTGAGAGGCTTCCGGTATACAGCACGCTTCCGGTTTTATCATACGCTTTTAAAGGCGGCGGTGGAGACGTATCTATCCACAGATCCCCGTACACATCATCCTCAATCACCGGCAGCCTTTCCCGTTCACAAACAGACAGCAGTTTGCGGCGATTTTCTTCCGACATAACCCTTCCGGTTGGGTTATGGAAAGACGGAATCGTATAAAGAAGCGCAGCATTTTTCAGCTTCTTGACGTCCGTTAACCGGCGGAGAAAATCCTGATAATCTTGCTCGATCGGCAGACCATACAGTTCCATTCCGGCTGACTGAAAAACATGGATTGAATAAAGGTAGGACGGTTTTTCCAACAGAATGGTCGAACCACGGTGGAGAAGTCCGACAGAAATAAGCTGAAGTGCCTGAAGGGACCCGGAGACAATCAGAATAGAATCAGGCGAAGCTTCGATCCCTTTTCCAAGCAAATATCTGCTCACCTGTTCGCGCAGCCGGAGAAGCCCTTTTGGCTCTTCATATCCGAGTGCATCGATTTGTGCGATCAGGCGTCTAAGAACGGATTGCATTTTCTCTTTTGGAAATAATTCCGGTGAGAGTTCACCCGTTCCAAGGCGAATGATTCCGGGGATAAACTCTGCTTGATTAATTTCCCGAATCGCAGGCAGATTCGGTTGATGAGCGCCCGCATGGACGTACGCATTCCAATCGGGCGGAGGTGCTGCGGCAAGCAGTGTCCATGTATTATTCGTGATAACGGTGCCTCTCCCGCTCTTTCCTTCAATGAGTCCCTCGGCAGACAATTCGGCATAGGCGGCAACCACGGTACTGCGATTCACGCCGAGCTCTTGTGCGAGAGCACGTTCCGTCGGTAGTTTGCTTCCTACCGGCCACTCCCCCGTCTCAATCTTTCCCTTAATCAAGTCGGCGATTTGTTTGTAAATCGGCAGAGCAGATGTGCGCACCGGCTTCCAATGCAATGTAAACACTTATCAATTCCTCCCCAGTAAACTTGGTTGGGCTCTTATCCAACCAATTGGATGAAGACATTTTACAATACATTTTCTAAAATAAAAATAACTTTCGGAAATAAACGGGAAACAACTAAAACAAAGAAAGAGGAAAAGACGTATGATTAGAGCATTTGCCCATGGCATCATTCTGGCGTTTGGTCTTATCCTGCCGCTTGGCGTGCAAAATATTTTTGTATTTAATCAGGGAGCGACACAGCGTACCTTACGCCGGGCTCTTCCCGCAATTTTAATGGCCGGTTTCTGCGATATGCTGCTGATCACCCTTGCCGTACTCGGTGTTTCGCTGCTTATGTTCAGCTTTGCCTGGCTGAAGATATCCGTTTTTATCATAGGATTTTTTTTCTTGCTGTATATGGGCTGGGCTACATGGAATAGTAAACCGGGGGAAAAGAAAGAAGAACCTGTTTCGCTCTCAGGCAAAAAACAGGTAATCTTCGCCGCTTCTGTATCCCTGTTAAATCCGCATGCGATCGTGGATACCATTGGCGTCATCGGCACGAATTCACTCGCGTATGCCGGGAAAGAAAAATGGACGTTCACGCTTGCCTGTATTCTCGTTTCGTTTATCTGGTTTTTCGCTCTGGCGATTATGGGAAAAATGATGCGGAGCCTTGATCACAGCGGCCGGTGGATGAAAACGATGAATCGGCTGTCTGCTCTTCTCATCTGGGGGGTCGCCGTGTATATGGCGGTACAGTTACTTTACAACAGTTTCTAACCGGCTATTATATCTCTTACATCGTCTTTGCGCAGCCATCGCCATCTGATATACATCAGAAAAAAGCGAATGATAATCATAAGAACTGCGAAGCCAAGGTTAAATTCTTTTTGCTTTGATTTTTTCTGTTGGGAGTGCCCTTTTAGCAGAACCATCTTTGCATGGATGGAAATATACAAACCTTTATATTGGAGATTTATTTATGGGGTGCCGATTTATTTTGTGATTTATTTATTGGCAAATCAAATCAGCAAAAACAAAAATTTCAGTCCCTTATAAAAAATGATTCACAAGTTCCAAAATTTATGAAAAATTAACAGAGGCTTTATAACCGTTTTACGATATAGAACTATAATTCAATTCATAAGCACAATTTGTCTGCCTCCTTTTACTTTAGCAAAGGAAAGTGGTGCATATGAAACGATTAATTGAAAAGGTTATCATTAGTCTCTTTTTTGGTATTCTTATTGGTTTTACATGCAGTACAGGTTATTTTATCGAGAGTATATTTTTTTGCCTTTTAGCCGTGGTTGTGTTTTGTCTGCCTGATCCGGCAAAAAACGAAGGATAATTTGATGAATCCATTTGTCTGTGCCTAGTGGAACGAATAGACGTGCAAAGATTACAAAAAGCAACTTGTCATATAGACAGGCTGCTTTTGATTTATATAGTAATCTTTAGTAATACATAAATGTAGCAATAAAAATAAATGCAAACAAGCCACCTTGCCGGGTGGCTTCACGTATAACTGAGGTGATATCGTTTATGGCATAATACGGGGTAGAAGATAAAGAGTTTCATTCCTATGGCAGGCTTCTCCAAACAAACTTACCGAATAATGAATTCAAATGGATACCCAATGTTAAACATCAGATTCCAACAAAGGCGCATATTGAATTAAACAATCTAATCAAGCAGTTTGTATTTGCTTCCAAATAAGTACATCACGATATAAAGAAGGGAAACCATATTGCGGATTATAAACGCAAAATCGACCAGAAAATAGGCTTACTTGGAATCTAAAAACCAAGGGAAATGTCTACGCCATTTTGTAAAAAATGGCGTAGATTAAATACATAAAAACTAACTGTTACTATCTCAAAGTTGATTGGAAAAACAGGACGACTGTGCGCAACGCTCATTACCATTTAATTAAGGAGGACGAGGAATGGAAGCGAATCATGATGAATTAAAAGAACCTCATATTCCTGCTTTGGAGGAAGAAACACCCCGTAAAGAAGCTGAAAAAACAGCTGTGCTTACAGGCATGTTACATCGTTATAAACAGCATCTCAGAGAGTTGGAAGTAGATACGGTAAACGTAAAAACGGAAGCTGAATATAAAACTCTTATAAATCAGATATCAAACGCCATTGATAAGATAAGGATATTGGAATCCATGCTAAAGGAAAATAATGCTCGTTATTAATCCTTTGAAGTTTTTATTTGAAATACACAATTCCTTCAGGTTTGATATGGTAACTTTCCTCCTGTGCTTTCACTAAAATGCAATCGGGGAAAATTTCCTCTAAGGTGCCGTTAATGACTGCATTTTGAGTAGCCACTGATATTGTTTTTCCTCTTCTTTTCCCTAGGTAATTCAGGAAATGTTCGGTAGAGGTATTAACTTCTTTCAAAGAGGGCTCCTCTGTCTCGATGGCTTGAACTTCTTCAGCCTTGTCTTCAATTTCCTGTACTGTCGGAGATGACACTGCTTTTTTTAACTCATGTTTAACAGTAGATTTCTGAATAAACGCCGGCATTTTATTTGTGGAATGATATGGGGTATATAAGGGCTCTGAGGGATAGTTTGCATAAGGGTATGATACGGGATATACATGATAAGGATTTTGGTACACAGGGTGACACTCCTTTTAACTGTTTTTTTAAATTACCATACAACTTATGCAGAATAGGTTTATGTTGAGCCTAAAATTTTATGTTGCGCCAAGCCGAAGGCGCTGGCGATGGCCTTAGTTGCACTTATGTAGATAAGAAAGTTACGCTTTCTTATCTATCAAAGAAACCCCCTCTGGTCAGAGGGGGTTTCTTTGATGCGTATCGGTTACTGTCCGAAATGAATTCGTTATCGAATATACTCCTCCATAAGCTGTCCAAGCTGTTTAGCCTGAATCTGCCGGTTGTAAATCGCCAGATCCCCTTCAAACGCACGCCGGAGAATATCATTGGGCTTTGTTTTCTCTTCATTTCGCTGCTCTTTCCAATTCTCATACAGCTTTAGAAAAGCGGTTTTCATCTCTTCCTTATTAAGCGGCTCCACTACTTCACCCAGTCCAAACTTACGAATAATTTTAGTTGATTCTCCTTCTACGGAAAGAGCGAGAATCGGGTGGTTAATCGCCATATATTCATATAACTTTCCTGGGATGTACACTCCGGAACCTGGAGCGGTATCACCGATGAGCAGCAGCACATCTGAGGCTTTCATCGCAGCGAGCGCTTTTTTATGCGGAAGGTTGCCCATGATTTCAACAACATCTTCGAGTTTAAACCGGTGGACACAATCGATGTTTTCCGTATAGCCCGGGTAATCGAAGACTCCAGCAAACCGGAGTCGAATCATCGAACGATCAATTTTTCCTTCGTCAACAAGTTCAGCCACGGCTTCAAGAAACAATCGGGGATTTCGTTCTTTGTACAGAATCCCCGTATAGATAAGCGTAAATTTCCCGTCATCCGGGAACGTCTCTATGTTTTGATAGTCATTTGGATCAAATCCGTTGTATATCACTTCAATGCGCGAAGCTTCCCGGCCGAATTTCCGTTGAAAATTGTCCGCAAATCCACTGGTTACCGTCGTAATCGCATCGGATTCTCGCATGACGCTGCGCTCCATTTTTTCTTCCCATTCTTCCCGCCAGGCGATACCTGGACGGTGCATATTCTGCGTCCACGGGTCACGGAAATCGGCAATCCAAGAAACTCCGGTTTTACGCTTGAGATTCCTTGCTACCAGATGACACGTGTACGGTCCAGAAGTCGAGAATATAACCGGAATTTGATGCTGCCGGATGACCTGCTCTCCAACCTTTACCGCATCCGGCAGCCAGCCGATCATATCATCAGGAATCATCAGCGTGTTTTTTGCTTTTTTTAGCATGGATACGACGGCCTGTTTCACCTTTTGCCTGATACCGGGATCCCGAACCGATCCTGTCGATTTTTTATCCGCTGCTCCCTGCGTCTGCGTGTTCCCCGTAGCTTTTGCGGCACGGACACCGGCAAGCGGATTCCATTCTTTCGCCCTGTGAATGATGACGTTGGGGGGCAGCTCTTTTAAGAGAGATTCGTCTTTTGTTGCATAATACGCCTCTTCTACCGTCAATACATGCACTTCCCAACCTGATTCAGCGAGGTATTTGGCCATTTTCACAGCACGGGTGACACCTCCTCCGCCAATCGGGGGAAACAAATAAGAGACGAGAAGCATTTTTTTTCGAGCGTTCATCAGTAAGAAACGTCCTTTACCATTTTCGTTGTTCTCATTAGATGCGGAGCAGCGCAGCTTTTTCCGCGATTCGAAGCGGAATCCGGTTTTTTGCATCCAGAATCACCGGATTCTCATTCATTTTGCTGAGGGATTCATCCCAGTTGATTTCAAGAAATTCCTCCTGTACGGTCAGATACAACAGCGCGTCCGCCCCGTTGAGAGCATCTTCCAGGCGATCTGCTTTATAGCCGTAGCGTGAAGGAACGGCGGGGTCGTAAGCGGCTACGGTTGCCCCTGCTTCCTGCAGCAAATCTACTACATAATGCGGCGGGCTGATCCGGTCATCATTGGAAAAATCCTTCATTGCGAGCCCGAGGACCGCGACTTTACTCGTCGCAAGCAGTTTGCCTCTTTTTCTTAACTCTTCTTGCACCATATTTACTAACATTTGCGGTATGTGATCATTAATCTGCCGCGCGGTTTCCAGAAGGGGCAGTTCCACACCAATCTCTTTCGCTTTGGGCAGCAAATAATACAGGGCGTTCGGCAAACAATATCCGCCTACACCCGGCCCGGGTGTCAGTAAGTTCACGCGCGTATGCGTGTTGGCCACACGGATCAGTTCGAATGTATCGATGCCAGCTTTCTCTGCAAAACGGGCAAATTGCTGAACCATGGCAATATTAACATCACGCTGCACATTTTCGATAACTTTGGATGTTTCCACAACTTTTATATCAGAGATGGTAACCTCAGCTTCTGTAACAAACTTGAGTACGTCGTGTGCCCGCTTTGCGCTCTGTTCGTTAATGCCACCCATGGCAAGTGGCATATGGATAAATTCTTCAAAAGCACGACCTTCTGCAATCCGTTCCGAAGCATACGCAAGGTAGAAATCTTCCCCTGCGACAAGACCGCTTTTTTCAAGGAGCGGCTTAACCAATTCTTCAGTTGTTCCAGGAACGACCGTGCTGCGTAAAATAACGGTATCTCCCTTTTTCAGAACGGGTGCGAGGGATTCGCAGGCAGCCGTTAAGTAATGAAGATTCGGGTCGCCGTCTTTAACCGGTATCCCGACCGTAATGATATAATGATCGACCTGCCTGGCGGCGTCCGCATAACTGGTCGTCGCTTTAAAGCGTCCGGCTTCGAGCTGTACCTTTAAAATATCGGCAAGCGATTTGCCTTCATAATATTCTAAATGATAGGATATCCCCTGGTTAATTTCGTTAATGAGCGCTTCATTTACATCAATCCCCACAACATGAGCCCCGTTACGGGCATAGCTCAATGATAAAGGAAGACCAATAAATCCTAATCCGATTACTGCAACATTCAGCGACTTCTTCATGAAAAATCTCCTCCGACCTCTCGGCAACTTAAACGTAGTATATTTTATCATAAATGAAAGAAAAGAGCGATGTTCCACGCTCTTACTTCCGCTTCTATCTATGAAAAACCGTAAAATATAAAATACCGGCAAGAATGAAAAAGGCAGATACAGCGGCGAGAATTTTTGCCAGCCGATCAAGCATACGTGTAACCTCCTACTCCCATAGGGGCAAGCTGTTCGGGGAACCCTTTGCCATTATACCGTACTCCCCGCTTTTCATCAAAGGCTTTGTATATGATTATTTGAGTTCCACAACGGTGGCGCCGAGGCCGCCTTCACCCTGGCCGCCATAGCGCAGCGCTTTAACCAGCCGGTGTTTTTTTAAATATTTCTGAACCCCAATGCCTAAGGCCCCGGTTCCCTTGCCATGGATGATGGACACCTGATTTAAACCACCGATGAGGGCCTCATCTAGATATTTATCAATTAGTAGGATGGCGTCTTCGACGGTGTTTCCCCGAACATCCAGTTCCATTCTCACCGGATCCCGTGTCGACCGGAATTTAGTTATCTGGTGGGTGACCTGCGGTTTGGACGGCTTCAACTTCTCCAGATCGGACGATTTCACATTGATTTTCAAAATGCCAATCTGGACTTGAAATTCTTTACTGCCAACCTTATCGACAATTTCTCCTTTTTGGTTGAGGGAAAGCACACGAACTTCATCCCCGACTTCAAGCGGCTGCTGGCTCACCGGCACATTCACCTGCTTCGCCTTTTTCTTGCGCAGCTTTGGATTGGCCTCTTCCAGCCGCTTTTGCGCTTCGATCAATTTGTGTTCTTTAATCCCTGCCCGTTCTTCCTGTGCCGTACGGCGGAGGTCTGCGATAATCGTATTCGCTTCTTTGCGCGCTTTCTCAACCGCACGTCTCGCTTCTTCCTCTGCCTGCTGATAGAGCCTGTCCTTATTCTCGTCGAATTCCGTTAATTGCTGCTCCACCTGCCGCTTTGCCTCTTCCATTTCCCGGCGGAGACGTTCGGCTTCCTGGCGGTCGGCTTCTGCCTGACGCTGGTTTTCTTCCAGCGAAGCAATCATCGTATCGATTTTCGTTTCTTCCTTACTGACCATCTGGCGGGCCTGAGTCAGAATTTGCCCGGGCAGGCCCAGCCGGGAAGCAATGCTGAAAGCGTTGGAGCGGCCGGGTATCCCAACAAGCAGGCGGTATGTCGGACGCAGGGTTTGCTCGTCAAATTCTACGCTCGCGTTAATCACCTCGGGCCGTTCATAGGCGTAGGCTTTCAGCTCACTGTAGTGGGTGGTCGCTACGATGCGGGCCCCGCGCTGGTGAACATAATCGATGATCGCCATGGCAAGCGCTGCCCCTTCTGTAGGATCGGTTCCTGCTCCAAGTTCGTCAAACAGCACAAGGCTTTTATGCGTAATTTTTCGCAAAATGTGCGAGATGTTGGTCATATGGCTGGAAAACGTACTGAGGCTTTGCTCAATGCTTTGCTCGTCCCCAATATCCGCGTAAATCCCTTCAAAAATCGTAAACTCCGATCCATGTTCGGCGGGTACCTGCAGCCCTGACATCGCCATCATCGACAGCAAACCAACCGTTTTTAGCGTCACGGTTTTCCCGCCAGTATTTGGCCCTGTGATGACAATTGCCGTATAACTGCTCCCAAGTTCCACGTCAAGAGGAACCACTTTTCCCGCGGGAATCAGTGGATGTCTGCCCTTTTTTATGTTGAGCCGGCCTTCATCGTTAATGATCGGCTCACTTGCTTTTACATCGTGAGCGTAGACCGCTTTCGCAAAGATAAAGTCCGCTTCCGCCAGACATTCAACGTTGTGGAGCAGGGCATCCGCAACTTCGGCTACAGAAGACGTTAAAGCGAGGAGAATCTTTTCAATTTCCCGCTCTTCCTTCATTTTCAGTTCACGCAGTTCATTGTTGATCGTAACCACAACGCCCGGTTCAATAAATAACGTTGCGCCCGAAGCGGACTGGTCGTGCACAATCCCGCCAAACGCATGGCGGTATTCCTGCTTGACCGGAATAACAAAACGGTCGTTGCGAATCGTGATGATCGCGTCCTGCAGCATTTTTTGCGAATTGGAATTGCGGATGATTTGTTCCAGCCGTTCGCGCACCCGGCGCTCGGCTCCGCGAATCTGCGAACGAACCTGAGAGAGCGCAGAGCTTGCTGAATCCACGACGACCCCATTTTCATCGATCGCGCGGGTGATCTGGTCCTCCAAATCGCGCAGCCTCTCCACCTGGTTCATTAATTCCTCCAGCAGAGGCAGCGGTTCATTCTCTGCAATGCCCGCGATAAATCCTTTCAAACGCCCGCCTGCATATAAGGTAGAAGCTACGTCTAACAGCTCGGCGGTATTCAGCGTACCGCCAAGCCGGGCGCGTGCACAGGCCGGGCGAATATCCCGAATCCCTCCGAGAGGGACAGTTCCTTTCAGCCGATATACCGTGCATCCTTCCTGCGTCGCCTGCTGCCGGCGCTTGACCTCGGCAATGTCTGTGGAAGGCGTTAATTGTTCTATTTTTTCTCTTCCTAAAGAAGAAGTAGCTTTAGCTGATAACTGTTCAATTACTTTGTTAAATTCCAGTGTAGTAAACGTACGTGCTTCCAAAAATAATCCCCTTTCCGTATAGAAAGACAGCGCCCAAAAGACGTCTCCTTTCATTATATCATGTGTCTCGTTCAAGGGAATTATTTCGGCACAACTAGCCGCTTATTTTCCGGAATTCACGTTCCTGCTCAGCCCTTGATTCACCCGTTGTTTTTCTTGCCCTTTTTAAAATCCAAACGGCTCCGATTATAACAAGCGGGTAGAGAATTGCCCAGCCAACGAACGGGAAAATGACAGCGGTCAACAGAAAAGACAGCCAGCTGATTCCAACACCCCATGCATTTCCTTTGAGCAGACGAATTCCGGCTGCACATCCTCCCAGGTACGTAAGAATAAAGGTCGCATTCGGGAACTGGATAAGCGTCGTAAGTGAAACCGCCCCGCTCCCGTATAAAGCCAGCACGACGACAAAGCAAAACGTGAGGAAGCCAATCCCGCCGATCGGTGTTCCAAACTGTTTGGATACCTTCCCCATCCATCGCGGTGCTTCTCCCTCCCGCGCGAGGGCATATGCCAGACGGGAAGCAGCGCTGGCATATGCAATAATCGTCGCCGTACAGATGAAAACACCTGTTAATCCTGCTACTATCGCTCCGCCGGAACCAAGTATTTTTTCGATGACCAGCACAAGCGAAGCGTCGGATCCGGCTGCGTGGTAACTGTGCGTTCCTACAGTAGCAAGCGCCGTCAGAAAATAAAGCACCCCCACAATAATTGCCGCAATCGTGACCCCTTTTACCGCTTCACGCTGCGGATCGACGAACTCCTCCGATAAATGGGATACGGCTTCCCACCCGATAAAACACCAGAACAAAATCGCAGCCGATTGTCCTACACTTACCCAGCCGTGCGGCATGAAGGGTGTAAAATTTCTGGTCTCTATATTCGGCGCGGCTCCGATAATAGCAAGAACAAGCACGGCGATAATTGCGAATACAACTGCAATTTGAACCTGTGCGGCAATCTTCATGCCGACTACATTTGTCAGCAGGCCAAAGACGAGCATCGCGGCAGCAATGACAATACGGGCGGTGTTATCCCACCCCATGGCGGCCGTCATATAACCGGCGCCAGTCAATGCGGCAACCGGAGCACCAATCGGCACCGACATTAAGAAGAACCAGCCGATTAGAGTCCCTGCACGCGGTCCGAACGCCATCGTTGCAAAATGTGAAACCCCGCCTGCATTTGGAAACTTAGCCGACAGCAACCCCATCGACAGTGCCAGCGGCAGAACGAGCAAAGTCATTATCCCCCATGCCAGAAGTGAAGCGGGCCCAGCCATTTGTGCGGCCAGCCCGGGAACAAGCAGCACCCCTGAACCAAGCACTGCTCCTATATAAAGCGCGATTGCCTGCGGCAGACCGATCGTACTTTTAAGACTTTTATGACTCCCCACTAAAATCTCTCCTTTTTACTCTTGCTGTTTATTCTATCGTAACAGATAATAGTTGTATCAGAAAAACGAATGATTCCGATGATATGAATCGGATAATCCGATAGAAAGGAGAGATAGACAGTGGAGCTTCGTCATTTATATACCTTTAAAGTCGTAACGGAAGTCCGCGGCTTTACCCGCGCCGCTGAGATACTAGGCTATGCGCAATCGAGTGTGACGGCGCAAATTCAATCTCTGGAAGAGGAGCTCGGAACCCCGCTGTTTGACCGGTTAGGGAAAAAAGTAGTTCCGACGGATGCCGGGCAGCGCCTTCTTCCTTATGCCCTGGAGATTATTAAGATGCATGCATCGGCGAAAGATGCCATCCAGTCGTCTGCGACACTATCCGGCACGTTAACCATCGGCGCGCCCGAATCACTTGCCTCGTTCCGCCTTCCGGAAATTATCCGCGACTACAAAAAACGTTACCCCGAGGTAAAAATGATTTTAAAACCAGGTATGTGCTGGGAAATGAGAGAGTTTGTCCGCCGCGGCGAACTCGACCTTGCTTTCCTGATTGAACCCGAGACACAAGAAACTGATTTATCCATTGAAACTCTGGTAGAGGAAAAAATCGCGTTGATAGCACCGCGGGATCACCCGCTGGCTTCTTACACAACCGTCACCCCGAACGATTTAAAAAATGAAACGATCCTTCACACCGAACCAGGCTGCAGCTATCGGCTGTTAATCGAAAAACACCTCAACAGCCAAGGCATCTTTCCAAGTCCTGACCTTGAATTCTGGAGCATTGAAGCGATTAAGAATTGTGTCATGTCAGGGCTTGGACTTTCTTTTCTCCCGCTAATTGCGGTCCGAAAGGAACTGCAGGAAGAAAAACTTGTTTCCCTGGCATGGGATGACCGCCCTCACCGCGTGGCCACCCAGCTTGTCTACCACAGGAAAAAGTGGCTGTCACCGGCCCTGCAGGAATTCCTGTCGCTTGTGAAGCAGCATGCGGCAGAGTGGGGCTAAAGCGGAAAATAGGAAGTGTGCCGGGGGATGCATTAATCCGTTGGATTAGAGTTTAGGTTCGGGCTTTTTCACCATGTCTTTAAACATTTGCACGATTCCAGGAGAGCTCTTTACGGCGTAGGAAGCTATAAACGAATTTTCCATCGTCTGGTGCAGGGCCGTAATTGGTAGGGCATAGGCAATAACGAGCAAGAGCAAGAGAATAACCCCGTTCTTTATTAATCCTACCGCTCCACCCAGCCAGCGATTAATAGTGGAGAGGACAGGCAGATTCGCAATGCCGTTTAAAAATCCGCCAAGCCATCTAATTAGAAAACTTGTTGCTACCAGCAGGATAAAAAAAGCCAAAAAATTATACAGCGCGTTTTCAACCGGCAACATTCCCCCTACCGTTGATAACGTTCCGCTTCCGGTAAATTTGGACAGGGGAAACCACTCCATTAGTTTAACCCCAAAAGATTTATGATAAAGAAAAGCTATAGCAAAGGAAAAAACAAAAGCGACGAGCTTTATGAGCTGTTTGATAAGCCCCTGCCTGTATCCGCTCCACAATCCGCTAACAAGTAAAATCAGTAGAACAATATCTAAAATACTCATGGTGCTTACTCCTTATCTGTCTTACTTTCCAGCTGTGCGTTTTCATTTTTTTCATCCACGTCGTCAAACGCAGTTTGTTCCAGAAGTTTTAGCAGCTCCTCATATTCCTGTCGGAGCTTAAAATATTCATCCGCCATATTAAGGGCGGACAAAACCGCGAGTTTGTTCGTGTCGAGTCTTGGGTTGGCGGAAGCAATCTTCCTCATTTTGTCATCAACATATCCTGCTACCATCCGCATATGAGAAGAACTGCTTTCACCTTTCATGGTATAGTATTGTCCATATATCTCAACTACAACGCGTTCCTTGTTATTTTCATGCACGGCGGAAATCCTCCTCAACATATATCTTCTTCTCATAATATACTATTTCATTAAAAGTAAGGAAAGAAAAGCCCCACGTCAATAAGGAAAACTTGGCTGTAGTCCCTCATAATTAAAAGGTTTCCAGCCCTAATAGGATGGAAACCTTTCATTTCGTTTAACCTGCTATTTTCTAAGTTCCGCACCACACTGGGCTGCCAGTGCGCCCACGACTCGCTCATGAACTTCCTGCACTTCTTCATCCGTTAATGTTTTTTCCGGATCCCGGTAGGTACATGCCAGCGCCACACTTTTCTTATTTACGCCAAGCCTGTCATCTACATACACATCAAAGATCCGTACGGATTCAAGTAAATGTCCCGCCGACTGTTCAACGGTTTCCTGCAGCTTCCCTGCCGTTACTTCCCTGTCTACCAGGACCGCTATGTCACGGGAAATAGCCGGATATCTCGGCAGTGAAACCATGCCCGGATGAATGGTCGCAAGCTCCAGGAGGGATTCTACGCTAAGCTGGAATACATACGATTCTTCCACTTCGTACTTTTGCTGCATTATCGGATGAACCTGGCCTATATATCCTGCTGGTTTGCCCTGCAGCAGAATCTGAGCGGTTCGGCCCGGATGCATGCCCGCCAGATTTTTGACAGGGTGGTATTCTACACCGGCGATACCCAACCGGTCAAACAGCGCATCAAGCATCCCTTTTACCAGGTAGAAATCAACAGGCGCTGTCTTTTCAGTCCAATGCTCAGCGACACGGTGCCCACAAAGCAATCCGCCCAGTGTCAGTTTCTCCCGGGGAAGTTTTGTCAACGTTTCTTCTTCCGCCATAAATACATTGCCAAGTTCAAAAATCGCAATGTCACGCTGCTTGCGATTTATATTGTAAGCAGCCGTCTCTAACAGGTGCGGCAGCATGTTCGTTCTGAGCACGCTTCTTTCTTCACTCATCGGCATTGCCAGGGAAATAGAATGCGTCTCACCGTAAATATTCATAAAGTCGTTTAAATTTCCGGGGGTTGTTAACGAGTACGTGATAACTTCATCTAATCCTACACTCGTCAGCGTTTGACGAATCGTCCGGCGCAGCATCTGACTGCGGGTCAGCATTCCCAGGGTGTTATCTCCAAATGGCATCGTCGTTGGAATATGGTCATAGCCATATAAGCGAGCCACTTCTTCAAATAAATCTTCCTCACGCTCAATATCCTGCCGACGGGTCGGCACCGTTACATGGATATTGTTCACTTCCACTTGATAAGGAAAGGAAAGACGATCAAAAATGCCGGTTACTTCTTCTATTGAAAGAGAGGTTCCGAGAAACTTATTTAACCGGCCCATTCCAAGGGTTACGGATTTATCGTCAGGAATCTCCACAACGGATTGTGCAATTCCCCTTGCCACTTTTCCGCCGGCAAGTTCAGCCATCAGGCTGGCCGCACGGTCAAGAGCGAATTCCACGGCTTTCGGATCCACTTCCTTTTCAAAGCGGAGACTTGCTTCCGAGCGGAGCCCGAGCTTGCGCGATGTTTTGCGAATGGACGAACCGACAAAGTTAGCCGATTCAAGCAAAATATTGCACGTGCCCTCGGTGACCTCTGAATTCGCCCCGCCCATCACTCCGGCAATGCCTATCGGCTTCGTGCCATCGGTGATCAGAAGCATTTCGGAATCAAGCGTGCGCTCCACGTCGTCCAGTGTCACAATCTTTTCGCCGTCTTTGGCAAGGCGCACGACAATATTGCCCCCGCTCACCGCTTTGTAATCAAACGCGTGCAGCGGTTGGCCCGCCTCCATCATACAGTAATTAGTAATATCCACCACATTGTTGATTGGGCGGATTCCCGCAGCCATCAGATAGTTCTGCATCCAGAGCGGGGACGGGGCGAGTGTCACGCCGGAAATAAGGCGGGCCATATAACGTCGGCAGTGATCCGGCGCGTCAATTTTAATGTGTACTCTATCTTCAATGATATCGGATTCTTCTTTGACATTGAACTCAGGAAGCTTAACTTCGCGATTTAAAATAGCGGCAACTTCATAAGCGGCGCCTATCATGCTCAGGCAGTCCGAGCGGTTCGGCGTAAGACCGAGTTCCAGGACAACATCGTTGAGTCCAAGGACCTGTTCAATCGGCTGGCCGAGGTGCAGGCTCTCAGGTAGAACGAGGATTCCTTCCTGTATTTCTTTTGGCAGCAGCTTGTCGTTCATCCCAAGTTCTTTTGCTGAGCAAATCATCCCCTGGGATTCCACGTTCCGCAGCTTCGCACGCTTGATTTTTACGTCATTTGGCAGCTTTGCGCCCACTATAGCGACCGGAACCTTTTGCCCCACGTCTACGTTCGGTGCCCCGCAGACAATTTGCAGATTTTCCCCGGTGCCTACATCCACCTGGCATACATTAAGCTTATCCGCATTCGGATGCTTTTCTTTTGCCGCAACATAACCGACAACGACATCCGATATTCCTTTATTCAGATGTTCAACCGACTCTACTTCCACGCCTGAACGCGTTAATTTTTCCGCAAGTTCCTCCGGCGTCACACCGGATAAGTCAACATATTGTGATAACCAATTATAAGAAACTTTCATGATTTACCCTTTCCTCCTTACACCCGATTGAATTGCTTTAAGAAACGCAAATCGTTCGTATAAAAATGACGAATGTCATCAATGTTGTATTTCAGCATGGCAATTCGTTCTACCCCCATCCCGAACGCAAAGCCTGTGTGTTTCTCGGGGTCATATCCCGCCATTTCCAGAACACGCGGGTGAACCATTCCGGATCCCAGGATTTCAATCCATCCCGTATGCTTGCACACACGGCAGCCGTGTCCGCCACAGAACATACAGGAGACATCAACTTCCGCGCTGGGCTCAGTAAATGGAAAAAAACTGGGGCGCAGGCGAATGCGCGCATCCTCACTGAACATCTGACGGGCAAACGCAAGCAAAACCCCTTTCAAATCGCTCATTCGAACATTTTCTCCGACCATTAGCCCTTCTACCTGTGTAAATACGTGCGAGTGGGTCGCATCATCATTATCACGGCGGTATACACGACCCGGGCAAATAATTTTAACCGGAACCTCACCTTTCATTTTTTCCATGGTGCGAACCTGGACCGGAGAGGTATGGGTACGCAGCAGGATTTCTTCTGTAATATAGAAAGAATCCTGCATATCACGCGCCGGATGATCTTTCGGCAAGTTTAACGTCTCAAAGTTATAGTAGTCGGATTCAACTTCAGGCCCTTCAGCTACCGTAAAGCCCATTCCCAGGAAAATGTCTTCAATCTGTTCAATCACCAGGGTGAGCGGGTGCCGATTTCCAATATGAAACATCCGGCCCGGCAGCGTTACATCAATCGCTTCACATGCCAGTTTCTTTTCGATTTCTGCCTGATCCAGCAGGTTCTTCGTCTCGTCAAGCTTACTTTCGATGACTTCCCGCACTTCATTAGCCAGTTGTCCGATTAACGGACGCTCTTCAGCGGACAATTTCCCCATTCCCCGCAGAATTTCCGTTAACAGACCCTTCTTTCCAAGAAACTTGACACGCAGTTCCTGAACCTGACTCACTTGCTCAATCGACTCCAGTTCGGCCAGCACATCCTTTTTCAATGCTTCTAATCGTTCGCGCATTTAGTAAAACCTCCTTCTGTTTATGTAGAAACCTTGGCTATCTCAAAGCTACAGGCGCCTGCCATAGCCTTAGTGGCACTTATGCAGATGAGAAAATTATCGTTTCTTATCCTGCAAAAAACATCATGAGAAAAACTCGCGGGCGTTGCCGCTCGTCCTTTTTCTGCAGGG
>NZ_KE387178.1:0-9545 GCF_000430625.1 Aneurinibacillus terranovensis DSM 18919 | reverse complement strand
ACTGTAAAGCAACATATACTTTCTTTAACGGCAAAAAAAAGACCTCCCACCCGTGTAAGGGGCGAGAGGTCGCGGTACCACCCTTATTTAAGAACTATAACAGTAATAGCTCCTAATCTTCATTGCATGATAACGGGCTAAGTAACCCGGTTTCCCTCTACTTATCGCGTTCAAGGGGACAGCTCGGAAGTGAATTCAGCCGGCGCTTATGTCTCAAGGATGCTTCCAGTCCATGACATCCTCTCCCTGGCAGACGCCTTCCCGCCTACTACTCTTCGTCAATGCTTTATGTCATTATAAAGAAAACCCGGTTAGCATCAAGTCGTAGGCGAAGATGATAACCTTAGTGAACATTTTCCGTTTATTATAAATAAAAAAAAACAAATTTTCAAGCGTGCAAGTTTTGCACCCATGCTTTTTATCCTACCAAGACTATGGAATATAGCATATACTAAAGGAAAACAAGTACATAATCATGAGAAAAAGCACACGGGGGAGGAGCACATGACCGACTACGACTTGGTTCTCTATGACAAAAAATTTCAATGTGCCCATTGTGACCATGAATTTAAAAGCAAAAAAGTCCGTATGCGCCACAGTCATCCGATTAAGCGCGACTCAGACTTTTGTGTGCATTATGAAAACCAATCGGAAAATCCCATTCTTTACCATGTTGTGGTATGTCCCGAATGCGGATTTTCGTTTAATGATAACTTTAGAAAATCGGTTCCTGATTACATTCAACAGCGAATTCAGGAGAAAATTACAGCCAACTGGACTCCAAAAGACTACACAGGGGTTCGAACGGTTCGTGAAGCCATATCGACTTATAAGCTTGCCATTTACACGGCAGATATCCGGGAAGAAAGCCACTGTGTACTGGCCGGATTATCTCTCCGGCTTGCCTGGATGTACCGTTTTCAAAAAAATAAAACGAACGAAGAACGATTCCTTCATTTAGCGCTGAACGAATACGAATTATCTTTTGAAGAAGCGGATTACCTGAATACCGACATGTCCGAGTTGAAAATTCTTTATTTAATCGGGGAACTGTATCGCCGGCTGGGTGAACCAAACCATGCGCTGCGCTATTTTTCTAAAGTGGTCGAGCATCCCCTGAAGTCAACCGACCCGCAAATGGTCCGCGCAGCCCGCGACCAATGGCAAAACATGAGAGACGATATGAAGAAGCAAAGAGCCGCCCAGAAAGGTTAGTCCGGGTGGCTTTTGCGCCTTTGCCTTACCGCCTCATACATCAGGATGGAGCCGGCCACTGCCGCATTCAGCGACTCGGCACGCCCATAGAGTGGAATAATGACATTCTCATCCGTCATAGCCAGAATATCCTCGCTTATGCCGCTTCCTTCATTTCCAATAACCAGAATGACTGGTCCATCGTAGTTTACACCAGTATACATTTTTGACTCCTGCAGACTTGTACCGATGACGCGGGTGCCAGGATAAGCGGCCCTCATTTCCTCGATAAAGCCGGGCAGTTGGGCCTGCCATACAGGCAGGTGAAATAACGAACCCATCGTTGAACGGATAGTTTTACTGTTGTATAAATCAACGCTTCCTTCCCCGATAGCCACCCCATCAAACCCTGCCGCATCCGCTGTCCGGATTAATGTACCAAGATTACCAGGATCTTGAATTCGGTCCACCATCAAAAACATAAAAGACGGAGGAAAGGTACACTTCGGCTTCGCCATCTCGACTACAGCCATGATTCCCTGGGGAGTCTTTGTTTCCGATAGCTTCTCCATAACAGGCTTTGTTACGATAATAAGCAGTGGCATCAGGTACCCATCGGTCCCTGATATCCAGGGTGGTATTTCGTGACCCTCTTCCAATAAAATGGCTCGGATTAAAGCCTGGCTCTCGTAGGCTTCCTGAACGAGATGCGGACCTTCAATTAGGTAAAGCCTTTCCTTTTCACGTTCCTTTCGCTTATGTAATTTCATCCACTGTTTAACCCGCGGATTCTGTACGGAAGTAATCAATTCCATATCGTTTCCCCTTTCTGTGCCCATCAACTCCGGATGTAATCGTGCCTATTATATCACGCTTTATTTTAATATTTTCCGATAACGGATGAAAATTAACGGGAAGGTAAAACTAATGGTATTCATAACCTTACTATACAGGAGAGTGAACAATATGGTGGATATCGCCAGTTTGGATTTACGAGCCGCTATTATACACAATATGCAAGGGTCGTCCGAAGAGGACGTCCGGGATACCATTGTGGATGCCATTGAAAGTAAAGAGGAGAAGACGTTGCCAGGACTGGGCGTCTTGTTTGAACTTGCCTGGACTCAGTACAGCGAGCAGGAAAAACGTCATGTGACGCAGTTGATTTCCAATCAGCTGCAGTAGCGAAAATTTGGCTAGCGTCAAGCCGCAGGCGCCGCAATATAGCCTTAGTTGTCCTTATGCGTATAGGACAGTTATACTTTCATACGCTGAGAAAAACTCGCGGGCGTTGCCGCTCGTCCTTTTTCTGCAGGGAAGCGAAACGGCCGCTTAGTGACCGGAAGGTCGGACCGACAAAACATCCGGGTACCTCAAGGATGGAGACAATTGTCAGTCTGATCGACCTTCCGGCCACACGCTCCACATTGAAAAAGCAACGTTCGGCACACCCCCGTGAGTTTTTCTCAGGTGACCAATGGAAGAAAGTATATGTTGCTTTAACACTATAAAGCAACATATACTTTCTTTAACGGTAAAAAAGACGGAGCGCCAAAAATGCTCCGTCTTTCTTGTCTATTTTACTATTTATATTCGTTACGCTTGATTTTAGCCACGGTATCCGCATCAAGCTTCTTGATCACTTCGGTGATAAGCTTGACGGCATTGTCGATATCGTCCTGATGCAGAATGGCACAATGGCTATGAATGTAGCGGGTAGCAATGCTGATCACTAGGGAAGGAACCCCCTGACCATGGAGGTGCATACGGCCGGCATCAGTGCCGCCGCCCGCCATCGCGTCATATTGGAAAGGAATGTTATGCTCCCTTGCCGTATCAATGACGAAATTGCGTAAAGCCGGATGGGATACCATGGAACTGTCGTACAGCATGATTTGCGGGCCGGCGCCTATTTTCGACTGGGCATCCTGTTCTTTTATACCCGGTGTATCGCCGGCGATGCCTACATCGACGGCAAACGCAATATCCGGGTCTACCGCGTGAACCGACGTTTGCGCGCCGCGCAGACCTACCTCTTCCTGAACAGTCCCAACTCCGTAAACTGTATTCGGATGGTCAATCCCTTGTAAAGACTGCAGCGTTTCAATCGCCATCGCAATCCCGACACGGTTATCCCAGGCTTTCGCCATCATGATTTTCGGGTTATTCATAACGGTGAACGGACAGATCGGCACAACCGTATCTCCCGGACGAATGCCGAATTCTTCGGCTTCTTCCCGGCTGGATGCCCCGATATCAATAAACATATCTTTAATCTCCACCGGCTTCTTACGGGCTTCCGGGGAAAGGATATGCGGCGGTACAGACCCGATGACCCCTTCAATGACTCCTTTGCGCGTTTGAATGGCCACCCGCTGCGCGAGCATAACCTGCCCCCACCATCCGCCGAGCGTCTGGAATTTTAAAAATCCTTTATCCGTAATCATGGTGATCATAAAGCCGACTTCATCCAGGTGGCCGGCTACCATAATCTTCGGCCCCTTGTTGCCTTTGCGGGCGATAAGGCTGCCAAGGTTATCCGTTGTCACTTCATCCGCATAAGGCGATATGTATTTTTTCATCAATTCACGGACGTTTCCTTCATGGCCCGGAGCCCCGGCCGTCTCCGTTAGCTCTTTATACATCGCTACTTTCTGATCCATCATGTACCTCCTTATAGATGTCTTGTTCGTATTAATGTTTTCCTGGGTCATTCATCTATTATCGTAACATTTCTGTAAATACTATGCAAAAAAGAGGAGGGTTTGATTTGAATATTCGCATGCTGCTTAACGCTATCTATAAGCTCATTTTCTTCCCTGCGGTTCTTTTTTTATTCTCTTATCTGCTGCCGGGTATTCTTGCTTTCTCAGGAGTCTGGCATGTGATAACTGTAAGCCTGCTTCTGCTCTTTATAGGGGTCATCGCAGATGAACTCGTGCTGCCCATTTTCGGCCTCTCCCGCTCGACGATGCAGGGCACTGTGGCCATTATCTTTATTATATACCTATCAGGCGTTATCTTTCCAAACAGCTTCATTACCATTACCGGGGCGATCTTTGCCGGAGTTGGAATTGGAATCGTTGAGGTGATTGCCCACACTTTTGTCCGGGCGGACCAGAAAGGGCGCATATGAATTGATCGAACGTAACACCATAGACGGTGTGGCAATGGAAGGGGCATAAAAGAACCTTCTTTATCTTCTCCGCAACGTTTGACTGAGCAAGAGCATAAATCTCAAGGAAGTGTCCAATGGAATATTTCGGGCCGCCTCCAAGTGGAAGAGGGGTGTTGACAGTCAGGCCTGCACCGGGTTGAAGGACTCCCACGGCCCCATATAAGCCAACGCTTTATCGTTTTCATCCGGATTATAATACATGAGAAGCAGAGTGCCTGTTTCCGTAACAAGTGTACCTGTCTGTAAATACTGTTTCAAATCAAATGGCAATATTTCCAGCATGGTATGCTTGTGAAGCTGTTTTTCATCCAGACTAAGCTTGCGGAAATCTTCCCCGAGCAAATCCGGGCGGTGGGCGATGGCTTTAATTATGCGGGATTGTTCCCCCTTCTCCATGGTATAATGCCACCACGTTTTGCGGGGCTTATATTTATAGTTCAGGAAGTAATCGTATTTCATTAAGCCCTCGATAATATCCGGATGATCCGTCTCTCTGATTCGTAAAAAATCGTGCAGACGGATAAACAGGTCCTCAAGCTGGTGGCCAATGCGGGACCATCCCCGTTCTTCCCAGAAATCACCGAACTCCTGGAAAAAATCAAAAGCGGACGCAAATTCATGCTTAATAAGATATTCAACAGTTGTATCCATTCGGTGTGCGTTCCAGTATTTCTCAAGGACGTCCTCTACCCGTTTGATTCGCACAATATCACTAAACGGAAGCACATTATTGCCGAGAATCTCATACGGAGCCTGATCCATATAAATGTAATTATATTTTGCAGCGTCCCTTCGCACCCCTGTTCCTCTGAGCATTTTTAAAAAGCCAAGCTGGAGTTCTTCCGGTTCAAGCGCGAAAACATCATTAAATGTTTTCCGGAATGAGTCATAATTCTCCTCCGGCAAGCCGGCTATTAAGTCAAGATGCTGGTCGATTTTGCCGCTTTCTTTTATTTTGGTCACGGTACGGGTAAGCTTTGTGAAATTCTGTTTCCGCTTCACCAATTCATTCGTTTCATCGTTCGTGGACTGAACCCCGATTTCAAAGCGGAAAATTCCCGGCGGGGCATGTTCGGCCAGATAATCCAGTACCTCCGGACGCATAATGTCAGCAGTAATTTCAAATTGAAACACACATCCACTGTGGTTCTCAATCAGAAACTGAAAAATTTCCATTGCATAATCGCGCTTGATATTAAAGGTGCGGTCAACGAACTTGATAAGCTTCGCCCCGCTTTCAATCAAAAACAGGAGTTCCGTCTTTGTTCGTTCAATATCAAAATAACGAACCCCCACTTCAATGCTTGATAAACAAAACTGGCAGGAAAACGGGCAGCCGCGGCTCGTTTCAAAATACGTCACACGATTCGCGAGACCGGGTAAATCCTCCGCAAAACGGAAGGGAGATGGAATGTCATTTAAATCGAGCTTTGGGCGGGGCGGATTAATGATGGTTTTTCCATCCTTGCGGTAGGCCGCACCAAACACATAATGATATTTTCGATCTCCGGTTATTTCCGTTAGCAGATGGTGAAAGGTTGCCTCCCCTTCCCCAACTACAATAAAATCAACTTCCGGCAGCCTGTCCATCCAGTATTCCACATCATAGGATACTTCAGGTCCGCCAAGAACAATGGCCACTTCCGGCATTACCTTTTTTAGCATTGTAATGATTTCGATCGTTTCTTCAATATTCCAGATGTAGCATGAAAATCCGATGACATCCGGACGGCGCTGAAACAAGTCAGCCACCACGTTCATCACAGGATCTTTAATCGTATATTCGGCGATATTCACCTCAAAATCGCTCTGGCAATATGCCTTTAAATATCGCAGGGCGAGCGATGTATGAATATATTTGGCATTTAACGTTGTAACCGTTACCTTCATCATTAGAAAACCTCGTCTTCATCATAATCATTTTCACATTAGTATAGCATTTACACAGGTCCTTTTCACGCCGCTGAAAACTTTGGCAGCATTTCTCTTGATCGTTTCGATGGTTACAGAATCAAACATTGTAATACAAACAAAACACGCAGTGCATTCAAACCTCGATTGACAGATGGTACTTACAGCGAGTCCCTTTCCTTGTTTCGACTGTAACATTTTTCCTTTATTCCAACAATCGCAGGTAAACGCAGATTTTTCTCACTACTCTCATCTCTCCATTCTGAACAAAAAAGCGAATGTACAATTATACTTTATTTTTCACAGAAAAAAACAAGAGTTTCCCTTTCCAGCAGAGGGAAAACTCTTGTTTTAATCTACCCGTATACCCGTGTCTATTACGCTTTCGTATACACTTGCTTTACTTCTTCGATGATTTTTGCCGACATCTCTTTCGTTCCTACGGCTTCTTCTTTATTTTTTGCGATATCACCTGTGCGTACGCCTGAATTTAACACTTTGTGTACAGCAGCTTCAATCGCATTGGCTGCTTTTTCAAGGCCAAACGAATAACGCAGCATCATAGCGGCAGATAGAATGGTCGCTGTCGGGTTTGCGATGCCTTTCCCTGCAATATCGGGCGCTGAGCCGTGAACCGGCTCGTATAACCCGAAGTTTCCATCCGCCAGCGAAGCAGAAGGAAGCATCCCGATAGAACCCGTCAGCATAGACGCCTCATCGCTTAAGATATCGCCAAACATGTTTTCTGTTACAATCGTGTCAAACTGTTTAGGATAACGGATTAATTCCATAGCACATGAATCAACAAGCTGATGTCTCAGTTCTACATCCGGGTACTCGGAAGCCAACCGGTCCACGACCTTACGCCACAAGCGCGATGATTCGAGCACGTTCGCTTTATCAACCGAAACAAGGCGCTTGCTGCGCAGGCGGGCAACTTCAAAGGCGCGCCGGACAATACGCTCAATTTCATATTCGTGATAAATTAATTCATCGGACGCCACCTCACCTTGTTCCGCCTGGTAGCGTTTCTTTTCTCCAAAATAAAGGCCGCCGGTAAGCTCGCGAATGACCATCAAGTCAACGCCTTTTACAACTTCCTCTTTGAGCGAGGAAACTTCCACCATACAATCCAGCATGAATGCCGGCCGCAGGTTCGCGTAGAGGCCAAGCTCTTTACGAATGCCGAGCAGTCCGGTTTCCGGGCGCAGGTGGCCCGGATTGTTATCCCACTTTGGTCCACCTACCGCACCTAACAGGACAGCGTCCGAACGACGCGCTTTATCCAGTGTTTCCTGAGGCAGCGGTGTGCCGTCCTCATCAATCGCAATCCCGCCAATGCGCGCATATTCAAAAGAAAACGTAACGTTTTCCAGTTCTTCTACTACTTTCAGCACCCGGAGCGCCTCTTCAACGACCTCCGGGCCAATCCCATCACCTGGCAATACAGTCACTTTAAACGTTTGACTCATATGTTCTACTCCTTCTGCCGCTCTCTTTATACGTACTATACAACAACTTCTACGGTATCTCCGCGCAAGGCAACAATTTTATTAATCGCACTGAGATACGCTTTCGCACTCGCTTCCAGTACATCGGTGCTGATACCGCGCCCCTGTACAATCAACGAACCTTGCTTTAAGCGCACATAAACCTCACCAAGCGCATCTCTGCCATGTGTAATCGAAACAATTTTGTAATCCTCAAGTTCGACTTCTTCATTCGTGACACGGTCCAGCGCTTTATAAATCGAATCTACCGATCCATTGCCGCACGCCGCTTCCTCCAGCACGTCTCCGCGCGAAGTTTGAACGCGGACACTGGCGGTCGGAATGGAATTATTTCCGTAGGAAAGCTGGAGATTTTCCAGGCGGTACATCTCGGGAATATCATTTAGCTTCGAATCGACAAGAGCAATAATATCATCGTCCGTTACATCTTTCTTTTTATCGCACAGATCCTTGAACCGCTTAAACGCATTGTTTAATTCTTCCTGCTCAAGCTGATAGCCAAGTTCTGTTAACTTATCCTTAAAAGCATGCCGGCCAGACAGCTTTCCAAGCACAAGTTTGTTCGATTTAAAACCAACGCGCTCCGGACGAATAATCTCATAGGTGGTAACCTCTTTTAACACGCCGTCCTGGTGGATTCCCGACTCATGGGCAAACGCATTGGCACCCACAATCGCTTTATTGCCCGGAACCATCATGCCGGTGAGGCGGCTTACCAGCTTGCTGGTACGCGCAATCTCATCCAGCTTTAACCGGGTCTGGGCCTGGTAGACGTCTTTGCGTGTATCCAGAGCCATCGCCACTTCTTCAAGGGAAGCATTTCCGGCGCGTTCCCCGATTCCGTTGATCGTTCCTTCCACCTGGGTCGCCCCCGCTTCAATCGCGGCAAGCGTGTTCGCTACCGCCATTCCTAAATCATCATGACAGTGGCAGCTTAATTTTACATCCTCGATCCCACGAACGTGTTCCCGCAGCTCCCGGAAAATATGGCCGTATTCTTTCGGCGTGGTGTACCCTACGGTATCCGGAATGTTTACAATACGGGCCCCTGCGTCAACCACCGCCTGAACCACTTCCATTAAATAAGGGAGTTCTGTACGGGAACCGTCCTCGCAGGAAAATTCCACGAGGTCAAAATATTTTTTCCCGTACTTTACAGCCGCTACAGCGTTCTCGATGACCTGCTCCTTTGTCATGGCGAGCTTATGCTTTCGATGAATGGGAGAGGTAGCGAGAAATACGTGAAGACACGCGGATTCAGCATTTTTTAACGCTTCCCATGCTTTATCAATGTCGCTTTGCACAGAGCGGGATAAGCTGACAATGGTAGAATTTTTAACCCTGCGCGCAATTTCTTGAATGGATTGCAGGTCCCCCGGGGAAGCCGCTGCAAACCCCGCCTCAATCCGGTTAACCCCCAGGCGTTCAAGTTGAAGCGCAATTTCCATTTTCTCGTGTAAACTCAAGTTGACTCCAGGGGATTGTTCACCATCCCGCAGAGTGGTGTCAAAAATCTCAATGGTACGCATGATCTTACATCCTCCTCCGCGTTCTTACTTTCTTATTACTTCTTAATCCAGGCCATCATTTCGCGTAACTGTTTACCAACCTGTTCGATCGGATGCGCCTTTTCAATACGGCGGCGTGCACCGAATGCGGCGCGTCCGGATTGATTTTCCAGAATCCAGTTTTTCGCAAACGTACCTTCCTGAATTTCTTTCAGAACCTTTCTCATTTCCGCTTTTGTATCG
>NZ_KE387177.1:46879-73130 GCF_000430625.1 Aneurinibacillus terranovensis DSM 18919 | reverse complement strand
ACGCCGAGTGTTTTTAAGAGTCTCGATAAGTGGATTCGCAGACGACTGCGAATGTGCTTGTGGAAACATGGAAGCTTCCCCGCACAAAAGTAAAAAGGCTCATCGCTTTAGGAGTCCCTAAAGGAAAAGCCTATGAATGGGGAAATTCCCGTAAGGGATACTGGCGTATCTCCAAAAGTCCTGTATTGCATAGAACGTTGGATAAACGATTCTTCGAATCGTGTCAACTGAAAAGCCTGGCAGAACGATATCACTCTTTACGGAGTACTTAATGAACCGCCGTATACCGAACGGTACGTACGGTGGTGTGAGAGGACGAGGGTTCACCGCCCTCTCCTACTCGATTTATTGTGATTCTTCGGAACGGACAACAATCCCGTTTCGGATGAATAGAGCCGCTGTCACGCCCACACCGCTGCGTTTCGATTTTGAAAATGAACCATCATAAATGCTCGTGCTTCCGCATGACGGGCTGCGTTCCTTTAATATTGCTTCCTTTGCACCAGCCGCCTGCGCAATGTGCAGCGCTTGTTCTGCCCCCCGTATGAATAAATCCGTTACGTAATTTCCCTGATTGTCCACTACCCGAGCTTTTCCATCAAGTACGTCAAATCCGTCTCCTCCTACGATTTCGGCTGGATTACGGGGAGTAGAAAGGCCGCCCAACTGTTCCGGGCATACCGGAAGTGCTTTACCGGCCTCAACGAAACGCGCCATCTTCTCCACATAGTTAGCGTTGCCGTCGTAGCGGCATTTACAGCCCATTAAACAGGCACTGACTACTCGCATGTGTTTTCCTCCCTATATTTGTGAAATTATGTGTAGATTTAAATATTTTTTAATAGTATACTAAAAAATGTTTTCAACAATGTAGTGCTGTCCTCATGGAACGAAGGTCACCCCATGCAAAACGAGTTAAATCAGAAAGAATGTGAGGGAAGTCTGGTATGAGTTTATTTGGTGTTAACATTAGAAGTAAATTAATTTTAGCTTTTGCGCTTACTCTTCTTATCCCAAGTCTGGTCATCGGTCTCATCTCTTTTGACACGGCCAAAAATAAGGTTGGCGAGCAAATGCTTAGCACGGTAAAGGGAAGCGTACAATTGCTCAATGATCTTATCACCAATACCATAGACCCGGAAAATAAGGATGTTGAATATCTTTCTAACATCGCGACGGTTACCCCGCAGGGAGAAAATCCTGCCCTGAGGCAGCAGCTTGATAGATTTTCAAGTATCCATCCTGAAATTTTGCATACATACGTAGGTACCCAAACAGGAAAAATGATTCTTTCTCCCATCGATAAATTACCCAAAGGGTATGACCCCCGCATCCGCCCGTGGTACCAGGATGCTATGAAGCAGAAGGGTACGACCGTTATTACCGATCCTTACGTGGATGCCATTACGCAGGATGTTGTCGTAACGATTGCCCGTGCAACAAAAGATGGAACAGGCGTTACCGCGATCGACTTAAATCTGCAGAAGCTGTCTGAGGCGGTTAAAAAGGTACAGATCGGAAAAGAAGGATATGCTTTTATTTTAGATAAAAAGAGCAATGTGATTGTGCATCCAACGTTGAAGCCAGGATCGGCAGCGAAAGGGCCGCAGGTGGACCAAATGTTCGGCAAGGATTCAGGTGAATATAGTTACACCTACAATGGCCAGCCGAAACAGATGGTTTTTACGACAAATCAGACAACCGGGTGGAAACTGGCCGGGACGTTAAATTCAGATGAAATCAAACAAGAAGCAAAACCTATTTTTAATATGACAGTACTGGTGATTATTATTGCTGCTCTGCTTGGTTCCCTTATGGTTTACTTTGTTATTTCGTCCATTACCCGCCCATTAAAAAGGCTGGTGGATGCCGCCGAAAAAGTAAGTGAAGGTGACCTGACCGAGCGGATCGAGGTCAATACGCATGATGAACTTGGCCATCTGAGCCATAGTTTTAACAAAATGAGCGATTCACTTCATTCGATTTTGTACGAAGTTAATAACAAGTCAAGACAGCTTACCGCTTCTTCCGAAGAACTGACGGCAAGCGCCGAGCAAACGAGCCGTGCAACGGAACAAATCGCTTCGACGATTGAGCAGGTGGCAGCAGGGTCTGAACAGCAAACGCACAGCATGGAAAAAACGTCTGGCATTTTGAACCAAATGTCTGCTGCGATCGAGCAAATTGCCGCAAGTGCCCAGCATGTATCGACATCCTCGCTGCAATCGGCCGACGTTGCCGAAAAAGGAAGCTTATCGATCCACACCGCTGTTCAACAAATGGATTCGATTAATGAAACCGTAAATAATCTTGCATCGATGGTCAAAGGACTTGGCGAACGTTCGCAGGAAATCGGCCAAATCGTTGAAGTCATTACAGGAATAGCAACCCAGACGAATTTATTGGCGCTCAATGCAGCGATTGAGGCCGCTCGGGCCGGTGAACACGGACGAGGGTTTGCGGTTGTAGCTGATGAAGTGAGAAAGCTCGCGGAACAGTCCGCCCATTCGGCAGGCCAAATTGCAGAATTAATTGCGCACATTCAGCAGGAAACAGAAGAAGCGGTAGAATCCATGGAAGCCGGTAAAAATGAAGTAAAGGAAGGCATCCAGGTGGTTCATTCTGCCGGGGAGTCGTTTACCCAGATTCAGCAGTCAATCAAAGACGTCGCTTCCCAGATTCAAGAAGTATCGGCTGCTGTCCAGCAGATGTCCGCCAGTTCCGATGAGGCGGTTCATTCTTTCCGTTATCATTCATCGATTGCAGAGGCAACAGTCAGCGGTACGCAGAGCGTGTCAGCCGCTACGGAGGAGCAGTTGGCTTATATGCAGGAGTTATCGTCCTCGGCAGCTTCGCTGGCCAAAATGGCAGACGAACTTCACCTGCTTGTTACAGGATTTAAAATAGAATAATTTTTTACTTTTCGCAGAAGTGTTCGGGTTTAAAAAGCCCGGGCGCTTTTTTGATTTGTGAGTAAAAAAGTAAATGGTTTATTCATGAAAATAGTAACAAACGTGGTAAAGAGAGAGCAAAGAGGATCGTTATTATGTAACTGAACGAAGGATACCATACTAGAGAAACGGAATGTGCTAACTCTGTTCTGGCTTGAGCCTATTATTGTTTTACTCGCAATGTTCCCGGCAGTCAATGGCTATTTCTTTATTCCAAACTATGGTACGATAATCGCAGCGATTATTTTGACCGTACCGGAACGACACGCATCGGTAAATACATGTTAAATCACAGTTTTATGGTTCCCGGTCTGGTCGCCACCGTATCATCTGTTGTCATAGGTTTTATACTTAAACTATTTATTTTCTAAAATCCATAGGAGATGTTGACAAACATGAGCGAAAATAAAGATGTGCGTGTAGAGAAAGATTTTCTCGGAGAAAAAGAAGTTCCGCTGCATGCTTATTACGGTGTCCAGACACTGCGTGCGGTTGAAAACTTTCCGATTACCGGGTACCGCATCCATGAATCATTGATTGTGGCCATGGCGATCGTAAAGAAAGCGGCGGCGCTGGCCAACATGGAAACCGGGCAGCTGAACAGCCGGCTGGGTCAGGCCATTGTAGCGGCAGCGGATGAAATCATGAACGGAAAGCTCCATGACCAATTTATTGTTGATCCCATTCAGGGCGGAGCGGGAACGTCCATAAATATGAATACGAATGAAGTCATTGCAAACCGCGGCCTTGAAATCATTGGCGAGCAGAAGGGAAACTATTTTCAACTCAGTCCAAACACACACGTAAATATGGCACAGTCTACCAATGATTCTTTTCCCACCGCGATTCATATTGCCACTTTACGAATGCTCGAAAAACTGCTGGCGACGATGGAAGAACTGCATGATGCATATGCAGTAAAAGCAAAGGAATTCGACTCAATTATTAAAATGGGGCGCACCCACCTGCAGGATGCGGTTCCGATTCGACTGGGCCAGGAATTTGAAGCGTATCGGCGTGTGCTGTCCCGTGATATAAAACGGATTAAACAGTCGCGTCAGCACCTGTATGAAGTGAATATGGGGGCGACTGCGGTAGGAACCGGATTGAACGCCGACCCGCGCTATATTAAAAGCGTCGTAAAACATCTGGCCGACATCAGCGGCTTTCCTCTTGTAGGGGCGGAAGACCTGGTGGATGCCACCCAAAATACGGACGCATATACGGAAGTTTCTGCCGCGCTTAAAGTGTGCATGATGAACATGTCCAAAATTGCCAATGACCTGCGGTTAATGGCTTCCGGACCACGCGTCGGCCTTGGGGAGCTGTCACTTCCGCCCCGCCAGCCGGGATCCTCCATTATGCCCGGCAAAGTAAATCCGGTTATGGCTGAAGTCATCAACCAGGTAGCCTTTCAGGTGATTGGAAATGACCATACGATCTGCCTTGCTTCAGAAGCCGGGCAGCTGGAACTCAACGTAATGGAGCCAGTGCTTGTATTTAATCTGTTGCAATCGATCAGCATCATGAATAATGCGTTTCAAGTATTCCGCAAGTATTGTCTGGAAGGCATTATTGCCAACGCGGAAAAAATGAAGGAGTTTGTGGATAAGAGTGTAGGGGTGATCACCGCGGTGAACCCGCATCTCGGCTATGAGACAGCAGCACGGATTGCCCGGGAAGCGATTCTCTCGGGGAAATCCGTACGCGAGCTCTGCTTATATTACAACGTGCTGACGGAAGAGGAACTGGACCATATTCTGGATCCGTATGAAATGACCCATCCGGGCATTGCCGGGGCATCTCTTCTGTTTAAAGATTGAACGGTTAAGCGAACATAAAGCGGTAAGCGATAGTGGGCCATCCAATGGCCCATTTTTATTTATTGTTTTTTCTCGCCAGCGGGTTCCAGGTTCCATAAAAAGAGAGACGCCTTCCAACGTGATGCATCTCGCACGGGTGTTTTCGACCGCCTCCTTTCGTGGAAAAGAAAGGGGAGCTATTCTTCAGGCAGAGAATCACAGCGCTTAAAAAGTTTTTTTACATCAACCCCTTAAAAAAATCATATGTATGCGAATAGTGTAGGGAAAAACTCGGCTCATAAAAATTAGTAAAAAACTACAGGTAAAGAAAGGGATATCTTTAGCATGAAAAGGTTAATCAAACGACCGTTTATTCTCGTTTTTTTCATCGTTGCTCTTGCGCTGGTGACTCCGGTGCTTGCCTCAAACCTGATGAATAAGAGCAGTACGGCAAATCTTGCCACTTCTACCGGCGATACGTCCCGCGTAACGGCTCAACCTATCGCATCTGCAACTGCTGCAAAAGCTGTAAACAATGGCAGTACATCGGCATCCGCGAGCAATGCGAATCAGACATTAGGAGGCTCGATCGACCAGGACCGGGTGCAGGCCATTCCGCTTGACAAGACGCTTGCTCAAGTATCTGCGGAACAAAAACAGGCAGCACACGCGAATCAGAACAACTCAGGGACCGGGGAGCAGTCCATGCCTTCATCTCAACTGGCTAATGCTTACGCACAGCCTGTTCAACAGCCGCAAAATGGTCCGAATCCCTCACAGGGCAATACCCTGGATGCAAAAACCGTCCAGTTATTACGGAATGAGGGCCTGAATCAAGAGCAGATTAATAAAATCAATCAAATTCTTGCTGCAGGTTTTCCGATCAATGAATTAACGAGCGCTCTTTCCCATCAGGGACATGGACATATCGCTACCATCATTCAATGGCAGCAGAATGGCGTGAATTCCCAAAACCAAGGATGGGAAGGGGAAGACCGTGGAAAGAAAAAAGGACAGAAAAAACATGAGGAGAAGGATAACGGAAAAAGGGACCATGGTGAACATGGAGACCATGAGTGGGAAATTTCTAACGACTAATCTGCCAAAAGTTAACGATACGATAACGATATGATTAACGATAGAGGATGATATGTTCCATATGAGAGCGTATCTCCTCTTTTTTATATACAATTGATTGATTTATTTACTCAACTTTCTTACACCGAAACACGTAATAAATCCTTGATATACGTGGGCAAATATAAATTTACCAAAGTGGATAGTAGTCACGCCTTTATGAGGGTACTGGTGTTTTAGGTCTAGAGGTGAATTATAGTCTGAATATTATGTCCTATTAACAACAACAATAACTAGTATTGAAAGATTAAATATTTCCAATTATAATAACTTATGTCCTATATAATTTAATTTGAAGATAAACGAAAATCATTGAAATATAGGACGCAAGGTCACGGGTCTAACTATGAAGAAGTTAAACATACTTATAGTGGGAGGATATTGTCATGATAAAAGGGAAAAAGGGTTTTAGCATACGATGGAAATTAATTATAGCGGTAACTATTTCAATCATTATTTCGAGTTCTTTGGTAGGTGTTGTGACTTATTTTGCTGCTAAAGACGAACTCAATAAGGCAGGCATCCAGAATTTGCACCAAATTGTCGGTGGTTCAATTGCGGTGATTCAAGTATTGGATGAAGAAGTTAAAAGCGGGCATCTCACATTGGAAGAAGCTAAAAACAAGGCAAAGGACTATATCGACGGTCCGCTGTTAGGAGATAAAAAAAAGCGTGATTTAAGTAAATCGCATTTTATTTATAAAAAAGAAGGCTATATGTGGGCTTATGATGACAATTACCTTTCAGTTATGCATCCGTTAGGATATGAAGGACAAAATCAAAAGGATTTTAAGCTTACAGATGGTTCTTTTTTGATACAGGACCTTGTGAAAGCTAGTAAAAAAAGTAATCCTGATGAGCGGTTATTAACTTATATGTGGAAAAATCAAGGTGAGACGAAAGAGCGGCCACAAATGAGTTATGTAGAGTATTATCAACCATGGGGATGGACACTTGGTATCGCGGTATACCCGGAAGAATTTTATGGCTCTCTTCCCCTTATAAAAGGGATTATAGCTGGCGGTATTGTTTTATTTTCACTGATTTGTATGGGCGTGTTCATATGGTTATTTAATAAGAAAATTAAACTTATTTTGGATGTTAGTAGTATAGCGAAAAAGATAAGTCAAGGAGACTTAACAGTAAATACGATTGATACGAAGTCTCAAGACGAGATAGGTGAACTTGCTGGTGCGATTAATGAGATGGTAACAGGACTAAAAGACATTATATCAAAGGTAAATGATGCCAGTGTTCATGTTACAGCTTTATCGGAAGAATTGATTAAAAATACTGAAGAAACAAACGAAGCAAGTAAGCAAATCGCTATCACTGTTGAGAGGCTAACCCAGGGAGCAGAATCCTCTTCACAAACGGGAGAAGAGGTGGCAACTACAATGGAAGAAACGGCAATAGGAATTCAACGTATTGCTGAATCATCATCTAAAGTATCTGAAACATCCGAAGACTCGATAAAAGAAGTGGAAAATGGAAATGAAGCGCTATCCAAGGCGATTCAACAGATGCAATCCATTAGTAAGTCAGTGGATGATACAACTTTGTTGGTTAAAAAATTAGGGGAACATTCTAAGGAGATTGAAAAAATTACAGAGGTGATTACTGAGATTACAGAACAGACAAATTTGTTATCCTTAAATGCGGCTATTGAGGCTGCACGTGCCGGGGAACATGGAAAAGGTTTTGCTGTTGTAGCAGATGAAGTAAGGAAGCTTGCTGAACAATCGAAAAAATCGGCAGACGATATTGCTGGATTTATTAAGCAAATGCAAGAGGATGCCGGTAAAGCTATATCTGGTATGCAGAAAGAAGCTGATGAAGTTGAGTCTGGAGTAGTAGTAATTAGTGAGGCGGGGAAATCTTTTGAGAATATTAGAACAGCCTTCCAACATGTAAACAATCAAATCCAAGAAGTATCAGCAGCTTCCCAGCAACTATCTGCAGGAGCAGAACAGGTAACAGCTTCTATACAGGAAATGGCTGGGGTAGCAAAAGAAGTGGCTGTTGGTTCAGATAATATCGCATCAGCCATTGAAAAGCAATCCTCTTCAATAGATGAGCTGTCGAGTTTCACTATTACTCTTAGAAATCTTGCACAGGAATTACAATTATCTGTTGATAAATTCAAATTATAAGTGAGTTTTTTATGTCTTTTTTTTGAGAAAAAGTTAAAAGGTTGATTACATAAAATCTTTCCAAGAAGGGAAACCCTTCGCCCTTTCCCCAGAAACGTGGGAGAATACAAAGTGGGTAAAAAAACCAGGGAGTCCTCGAGACCCTACTTCACAACAATAGTAAATGTTTGATTCATGAAGCCGATAAACCGCTACGCAGCAGTTTTATCGGTTTTTTCATTTCTAATTTAACTCAACTGTTTAAATTCTTGTATAAATAAAGGGGCCAAGGAGACAATACTACTCGAATCGGGAAGTGAACCACATGGAAAAAGACAGTTTGGCCCTATATGCCGTACCTTTACAATTTGGTTGCCGAAGAAAAGGTTGATCCCGGGTATGTTGTTACCCATGTACTGCCACTCGATTAAGCTAAGCACGGATATGAAGTTTTTGACACAAAAACTGATGGATGCGTTTTTCGTGCCTGCACCTCACCGTCTGTGCTGGAAAGATTTTAGGGACAATATTCGGCGCAGGATAACACATACTAGATGCACGAGGAGGTGAAAACATGGCGCGTAATCGCAACAAGTTACTTGTTCCTCAGGCCAATCAGCTTCTTGACCAATTTAAATATGAAATCGCGACTGAATTTGGCGTTCGGCTGGGCGCGGATACGGTATCGCGGGCTAACGGGTCGGTTGGCGGTGAAATCACCAAACGGCTTGTGCAGTTGTCCCAGCAAGAGCTTGCCGGACAGGCAGAGAAGAAATAATGACAACTTTTTGTATAAATAAAATAAAAGCCAGCTTGTTGGAAAGCTGGCTTTTTGCTATATTAGCCGTGGACCGGGACAGGCATACGAAGGTACTCAATCACTTCCTGCACGGCACGTTCGGCCTGGTCGATACAATCAGGAAGCCCGACTCCGCAATAAGGAGCCCCGGCAAGGAAAAGGCCCGGAAGGTTTGCCGCTACTTCCTGGTTTAACTTTTCAATCCGCTGCTGGTGGCCCACTACATATTGCGGCATCGACTGCTTCCACCGTGTAATGCGATAGAATTCAGGTTCTGCGTCGATGTGCATAATTTTGTTTAAATCCTTCATCACGGTAGATACAATTTCATCGTCAGATTTGAAGACAATCGATTCATCATTCGCCCGGCCCACGTAGCAACGGAGCAGCACTTTCCCCTCTGGGGCTGAATGCGGCCATTTTTTGTGTGTCCAGGTACAGGCCGTAATTGTATAATCCGCATTGCGGGATACAACAAAACCTGTGCCGCTAATGTCTTTTTTAATGGCGGAAGCCGGAAAAGCGAGAGCGATTGTAGCAACAGATGTTGTTGGAATCTCTGTAAGTATTTCCGTAAAAGGATAGTCAGACAGGGCATGGCGGGTTGCCTGCGGAGGTGTCGTCATTACTACGGCATCGGCCTGCAGCCGGGAGCCATCCTCAAGCGTAAGCGTGTATCCTTCCCCGGTTTGGACAACTTTGTCAACCGGCGAATTTTTTCTAATGCAGTTGGTGTCGAGTTTTTTATCAATCGCTTCAACAAGAGACTGAAGCCCGTGTTTTAGCGTTAAAAAAGCACTTGTTTGTTTTTTGTTTTCAGCAGATTTTGGCTGTTTTGGCGTGGTCGAACGCATGCCCAGAATCAGGCTGCGGTATTTCTTTTCCACCATATGAAACTGGGGAAAGGTTGCCATTAAGCTAAGCCGGTCAATGTCCCCTGCATATATGCCAGAAAGCAGCGGTTCAATAAGATTTTCCACAACTTCATCGCCAAGGCGGTGGCGAAAAAAATGTCCCAGGGATTGATCCTCATCCCCCTTATTCGAACGCGGCAGGAAAAGGTCGCATGCTGCGCGAAGTTTACCGGCGGGAGAAAAAAGGCTGGTTGTTGCAAAAGGCGCCAGCTTCGTCGGAATTCCCATGATGGCTCCGCCGGGAATCGGATACAGTTTGTCGTTATTTAAGATGTACGCCTGTCCATTGTGGTTGCGGACCAAATCCTCCTCAAGCCCGGCTTCTTTTATCAGCCTTGTCGCACTCGTTTTGCGCGCAAGAAAAGAATCAGGCCCTTTCTCAATAACAAAACCCCCGGTATAGTCCGTTTGGACTTTACCGCCAAGGCGGCTGCTTGCTTCAATTAAGGTGTATTCAATCGGCAATCCTTTTTCTCTGCTTTCTTTTTGCAGGTAATAAGCGGTTGTTAATCCCGTAATACCACCGCCTACAATAACGACCTTCTGGGTTGTACTCATTTCTGATCACTTTCTTTCTCAGTAAGCTTTTTTTTAACAGCATTTGCTAGAGATTCAATGAACAGGGAATGCGTATTTGGCATGGCCGGACGATAGTAATGAATGCCAAGTTCGTTTGTTATATTCTTACATTCATAGTCATTATCATACAATACTTCTAAGTGGTCAGCGACAAATCCGATCGGGCAGAAAATCATCGACGTGTACCCTTCATGGAAGAGATCGCGTATTTTCACCTGTATATCCGGTCCAAGCCATGGCTCCGGTGTCCTTCCGGCGCTTTGCCAGGCCGTTGTGTACTGATGAATACCAGCCCGTTCGGCAACGAGTTTTGCTGTTTCCACCACCTGATCCGGATACGGGTCGTTCATCTGGACGATTTTCTCGGGCAGACTATGAGCGCTAAAGATTACAATCGTTTTGTTTCGTTCATCATCCGGAATCCTGGAAAACGTATCTTTAACGTGTTGGCTCCAAAAATCGAGGAACGCCGGTTCCCTGTACCAGCTGTCGATCGAATAAATTTTTGGGCCGCCTATTTTCTCACTCTCTTTGAGTGCCCTCGTGTTATATGATTTCGTACTAAACGTTGATTCATGCGGGGCAAGAACAATACTGACCGCTTCCTTTATGCCATCCTCTTTCATGTGCAGGACAGCGTCCTCAATAAATGGGCCTATATGTTTAAAGCCCAGATACGCTTTAAAAGAGGGGCCTTCGCTTTCGTTCAGCTTTTTTTCCAGCTGTTCAACCTGGTCTCTGGTGATTCGGGCCAGCGGAGATATCCCGCCGATAAGCTGGTAGCGTTGGATTAATTCTTGTAAAAGCTCCGGGGTTGGCTTTCGGCCACGCCTGATATGTGTGTAATAGGGCTCAATCTCATCGATGCTCCCGGGTGTTCCGTATGCCATAACGAGCAAGCCCATTTTCGTATCTGCCATATGCAGCCCCCAATTATCTTTATTTGGCTGAGTACTCGTGAATAAAAGCGGTAAGACGCTCAAGGGTATCCGCTTTTACATCCGGATAAACGCCGTGTCCAAGGTTGAAAATATAGTTGGGTGTTTCCATCCCTTGGTCCAGAATTTCTTTCGTTTTTTTCTGGAGTTCGGGCCAGGAAGCAAGCAAAAGGCCCGGGTCGAGGTTGCCCTGTACCGTTTTTGTAACCCCCTGCGCGCGCGCAAAGCGAATACTTGTTCTCCAGTCAAGGCCGATCACATCCAACGGCAACCGGTTCCATTCCTGCAGAAGGTGGCCGGCACCGACTCCAAACATAATTTTTGGCACGTTTGTATCGTTTAATTCAGTAAAAATACGGTTCATAACGGGTGCGACGAATTCAGCATAATCCTCTGCATTGAGGGCACCAACCCACGAATCAAACACCTGTACTGCCTGTGATCCCGCTGCAATCTGAGCTTTTAAATAAGCAACCGTCATGCTGCCGAGACGATCCATTAAGAGATGCCACGCTTCCGAATTGGAATGCATAAACGATTTGGTTTTATAATAATTTCTGGATGGGCCGCCTTCGATTAAATAGCTGGCGAGTGTGAAGGGCGCGCCGGCGAAGCCAATAAGTGGAACAGAAAGCTGTTCACGCAGTAATGTAATCGTATCGAGAATATAAGGAACATGTTCATCAGGCTGTAATGGGCGCAGGTTTTCTACATCCTCGTGCGTTCGAATGGGATTCCTGATCACCGGTCCAATGCTTGATTTAATCTCCACATCAATGCCCATAGCTGGCATCGGCGTCATTATATCGGCAAACAAAATCGCGGCATCCACATCAAGCTGTTTAATCGGCAGCATCGTAACTTCCGCACATACCTCGGGGTTATGGGTAATCTCAAAAAGCGAATATTTTTCCCGGATTTTTCTGTATTCCGCCTGATAGCGGCCGGCCTGGCGCATATACCATACCGGTACATGGGAGTGTTCTTCCCCCCGGCAGGCTTTCAAAAAATTATCGTTAAACGGCTTTACGCTCATTCTTCCACACCTTTCTTTTCCGTAACCCAAAGGTTCTTCCCTATTGTAAGATAGCATAATTTTTCGGAAAAAGCACATGGCCTTCTTTGTAAACCAGTTATTTTGCTGTATTATTAACAGATATGTCACATTTTTACCATGCTATTTTTAACAGTCTATTTTACCACTGTCTAATATTGTAACGTAAAAAATGATGGAATCCTATTTAACATATTGACATATTTTTTAAAATCGGTAGAATCAAAAACATATACTTTTTAAAAAGGAAACAATTCTATATTCGCTGTCAATATGACAGCCTCTTATCAAGAGAGGTGGAGGGACTGGCCCGATGAAACCCGGCAACCCCAGACGATGGACGCAAGTATTTTCAACCATCGCGGAAGGTGCCAATTCCGGCAGAATATTTTTTTCTGCAAGATAAGAGGAAGGCGCGCACCTTTCACCCCTTCTTCTTATCGAAGAAGGGTTTTGCTTTTGTCTGGATTTTCATTTGCGTGGATGATATATAGATTGGCCAATACGCAAATATGCTGACAAAAAATTAGTCTGAAGGGGGAATTAGTATGTCTTATCGTGCGTTATCAGTGGAAGAAGCCATTGAATATGTGAAAGAAAAGGGATTGTTTAACCGTGAGAGCAACGTAGTCAGTCGTGAAATCGGGGACGGTAATTTGAACCTGGTATTTCACTTTATCGAGCAGGAAACGGGGAAAGGTCTGATCGTGAAGCAGGCGCTACCGTATGCCCGCGTAGTCGGGGAATCATGGCCCCTCACGCTTGATCGTGCCCGAATTGAGGCGGAAGCGCTGAGCCTTGAAGGAAAATATGCACCAGGGTTGGTTCCCGAGGTGTACGGATATGATGAAGAACTCGCGCTCACTATAATGGAAGACTTAAGCCGCTGCACGATACTGCGCAAAGGCCTGATCGAGCGAAACCGTTACCCCAGGCTTGCGGAAGACATTGGCCGCTTTCTGGCTCACACTCTTTTCCATACAACAGATATTTATCTCGGCGGGCCGGAGAAGAAGGCGATTCAACGTCAGTTTATTAATCCGGAGCTTTGCAAAATTACGGAGGATTTAGTTTTTACTGACCCTTATTTCGATGCAGAGACGAACAACTTCAATCCTCTCCTGCGTGAAGATGTCGCGAAAATCTGGCAGGATAACGAGTTAAAGCTGGAAGTCGCTGAGCTAAAGAATCGCTTCTATACAGAGGGGCAGGCACTTATTCACGGAGACTTGCACACCGGCAGCATTATGGTAACGGAGTCGGAGACGAAAGTGATTGACCCGGAATTCGCTTTTTTCGGACCTATCGGGTTTGACATCGGGGCCGTCATTGCCAATTTATTTTTGAACTACGCTGCCCAGCAAGGGTTAACCGATCAGGCAGCATGTGATTCTTACCGTGGATATTTAATCGACACCGTGAAAGAAGTGTGGCATCAGTTCGAACAGAATTTTCGCAGGTTGTGGGAAGATAAAGCAGCAGACTTTTTCGTGAAAACACCGGGTGTGCTTGATCGCTATTTAGACCGAATCTTTGCCGATACAATAGGATTCGCCGGCTGCAAAATGATTCGCCGGGTGATCGGCCTTGCCTCTGTTGCCGACCTTGAATCTATCGAAGACCCTGCGGTTCGGGCAGAAGCGGAGCGGCTTGCCCTGCAGCTTGGAAGAGGGCTTATCGTAAACCGCCGTGCCTTCACGGAAATCGAACAGGTAACCGATTGGGCCGCAGCCTCTTCCTCAGTTTCTACTGCATCGTAACAGGGTGAAACTTGATTTTGCGGAGCCATTCTTTTGAGTGACACTGCATTAATCTGGTCTATTTGCGAAGAGGGGGGACGTTAGCAGAAGCAGGGTTAATAGAGTTAGTGTCTAAAGCTGTAGTTTCTGCCGCAAATGACAGTGTGGGTGTAAAACCAAGACTTGAGAATACAAGTGCTGCACATAAAACTTTCTTTGAAAATTTTCTAACTAGCATAATATTCATCTCCTTTTAATATAATTCCTGAACTTATAGGTTGGATTGGTCAAAAGAAAAAACCTCTCTTTGATACGGTTCAAAACGGTTTTATTTTTTGCTTTTTTCCCGCTGCTTAGTGTTACGAAGAAAGGGGGGCGTCTTTCTGCCCGACTGTCTCCATCATTGAGATACCCGATGTTTCGGGCAGGTCCCCTTTTCTTTGTAACACGGACGGTATCTACTTCCCTGCAAGGGAAAACCCGCAAAAAATAAAAACTGACCATTCCATTTGTACGGCTCACTTCGCAAAATACTCCTCCAGCGCAATTCCTTTCGCAGAGATTTCCTCCGCCACCTCTTTTCCCACATAGCGAATGTGCCACGGCTCATATGAATATCCGGTAATCGCCTCTTTGCCTTTCGGGTAGCGAATAATGAATCCGTATTCCGGCGCGTGCTTTGCCAGCCACCTGCCTTCCGGTGTGTCTGCGAAATCTTCTTCCAGCCTGTTTCCTTCACGGTGGCTTGTCAGGTCGATGGCAAGGCCGGTCTGGTGCTCGCTCTGTCCTGGAAAGGCACTTGCAAGATTAGCGATGTCCACTCCTTTTTCACGGGCATACCGGGTGAAGATCGTTTCCTGCGTCGTATATGATCGGTAAGCGGATTGGCCCAGCAGGTCGATATGATCTTTTTTAGCCCCTGCAAACAACTGCTCCAGAGCGTTTGCTGCTTCTTTCCGCATTAACTTTTTCGGGCTTTTTCCCGGAAACGAAAAAGGAATATTCGGCTGTACCAGATCAGGTGGAACATATTCTGACTGAAGATTCCGCTTTTTGTTGACAATGACCAGCATACTGGTAACATCGGTAACTTCCGGTTTGCCATTTTCCATAACGTTTTTTGATAGAGTGGGCAGGGTTTTGTTTAGGCTTGTCTGTTCCTGAGTGGTTAAAAAAAGCCCCGCACCAATAAGTAAAGAAAGGGCTGCTGTGATATATATCGTTTTTTTCACGATCAGTTCAATGACTTCCTTTCACATGCTTTTCTACCATTTTTTCTACTAACTAGAGATTTTATACTAGAGAGAATCCTAATGTTCAAAAAAATCGCTGCAACCATTCCAGAAACTTAATGAGTGCGGCGGTTATCCCGGCTGCCATTAATGGACCGACCGGAATGCCGCGCAAAAAGACAATACCGATAATGGAACCGATGACCAGTCCAACAATTAAATGCGGCTCAGCCCGAAGTACCTCTAACCCTTTTCCATTCATATAGGTGGCCAGCGCACCCCCTGTTAACGCCAAAATTCCAATCAAGGTCGTAAACAGCGGAACAACATCTTTCCAGGATACTTTTTCACTGGCAAAAGGCACCAGAACAGACATCGTAAGAAATAGTAAGCCAAATTCCATCCCGCGCCGCTCTACAGCAGGAAAATAGCGCTCAAGTGACGTAAGCTTGAGCACCAGCAATACGCTTGCAGCCGTCGCAATAATGGGTGAGCGGCCAATCAAACCGATTAAAATAAGAATGACAAGCATGATTTCCCCTGAAAATAAAGGCATAGTTATCAAACCCCTGTCCCTTTGCTTCTCTTCACTTTTATGAGACAAAATGGGGGAGTATTCGCTTTTCCTTCACAAAAGGCACAATGTTTATTAAATTTTCCTGGCTGCAGTAAAGAATGTCGTCCGTATACTGATGCTGGACCAGCCGCTTACCCGTTGTCGTCTGGCACAGGCAGTTGGCCAGATCACCGGAAAGATGGAGATAACTCGCTTTTAGCGCTTCCCCGAGATCGCACGCCTGTACCTGGGGGGTAAGTTGTTTGGCGGCGTGGATCATACATCCTGCAGCCAGACCGTCTTCCAGCGCAAATTCCTGGCGGGTTCCCGCACAATAGAGGATAACATCCAGATTCTTTGATAATGCTTCTTTCATGCACGCGGTGGCATTTAAAAAACAGCCGATCAATACATGATCTGCGCGCCCGGCCTTTTGAATGGCTCGCGTTCCGTTTGTTGTGGTCAGGATGAGCTGTTTCCCTTCATGGCTTTCCTTAGCGAGAGCCGTTGGAGAATTATTGTAATCAAAATCGCTAATCATCTTGCAGTGGCGCTCACCGGCTAGCAATGTGTCGGGGGAGCGGAGCGCATAGGCCTGCCCAACCGTCTCAACCGGAATAACGGAGGCAAATCCGCAGTGCAGAGCGGTTACAATAGTGCTCGACGCACGGAGTACATCGATGACAATTACCGTGCGATGGTTCATCTGCTCGTGGCGAATTTCTTCCACTGTGGGCACCACTTCAATACGCATCTTGATTCCTTCTTTCCGTAGATTCTGCCGTTATTTTATGCAGGACAGGCAAAAGTCGTGAATGTGACTATTAGCCATGGTACATGCATAGGATGGTTGTAAAGGAGGAGAGACGATGTTGGAAAAAGCGATTATCGGTATGGCTTTGCTGCGCCTGCTGTCCGGGTCTATCGAAATTGTTGCCGCGCTTCTCATTATTCGGTTAAACGAGGTCGAAAAAGCGCTGCTTGTCAATTCGGCGCTTGCGATTGTCGGGCCGATTGTTCTTCTTACCACAACGACAATCGGTCTAATTGGTCTCGCCGATAGAATAAGCATGTGGAAAATTATCTGGATTTTTGCCGGAATCGCGTGCATTTTTGTCGGGTTGAAAAAATAAGGAGGGGCTTGCGATGATATCGTGCATTGTGCAGAGCCATTGTGCTTATGGCTATAACGTACTGGAGCAAAATCTGTCCGCACTTAGTCAGGCTTATCCGTTTCTCTATATGGAACGTATCGGCTGCACAGTCGAAGGAAGAAATCTCTACGCGATCCGGCTCGGAAAAGGAAAAAAAGAGATATTTTACAGTGGAGCCTGGCATGCCAATGAGTGGTTAACCACAACGGTTCTCATGAAATTTATCGAGGATTTTGCCGCTTACTATGCGCGCGGAATGTCCCTTCAGGGATATCATCTCCCTTCGATATACGAGGCATTCTCTATATGGATTGTGCCAATGGTGAATCCGGACGGGGTTGAACTGGTTGTTAACGGGGTTAATAAACAAAACCCCTTTTTTCAGGAAGTGCTTGCGATTAATGGGGGCAGCTGTGAATTTCAGTTATGGACAGCCAATATCCGTGGTGTGGATTTAAATCATCAGTGGCCCGCTTTATGGGAGGAGGAAGCAAAGACGAGCCCACAGCAGCCGGCTCCGCGCCATTACGGAGGCATTGCCCCGCTTTGTGAACCGGAAGCCCGGGCGATTCACCGTTTTACCTTAACACATGATTTTTTGGCGGTTCTCGCTTACCATTCACAGGGAGAAGAGATATTCTGGGGTTATCAAAATATGGAGCCGCCCGGGAGCGAGGCAATCGTCCGCCGCATGCAGGAACTTAGTACATACACACCTATACATACGGCAGACAGTACGGCCGGCTATAAAGACTGGTTTATCCAGGAGTACAGGAGACCCGGCTTTACGATTGAGATCGGGCGCGGCTCGAATCCGCTTCCTGTGGAACACTTTGACAACATCTATCAAAAAAATATACAATTGTTGCTGGAGACACCGCTGCTTCTTTAAAACGCGTCCCACAGTTGTTTTCCGATAAGGAGGGCGGTAACTATGATAAAAAGCGGCCGGACATATGTGTGACCTTTATAAATTGCCACGCGTGATCCGATGAGCGCTCCCAGAATCATAGCCAATCCCATCGGAATTCCGTATTCAAAATTCACCGAACCAAAGGACATGAACGTCAAAAGGCCGGCAATGTTGCTTCCGAAGTTCAATACTTTTGCGTTTCCCGCGGCACGGACAAAATCAAACCCAAGCATAAGAAATGCAAATAAAAGAAACGAACCGGTCCCCGGTCCGAAAAAGCCGTCGTAAAATCCGAGGAGCAGGGCGACAAACGCGGTGAGATACGCAATTTTTTTACTCATTCCTTTGTAAGTCAGCTGTTTGCCCCAGTCTTTCTTTATCAGAGTGTAAATCATAACGCCGATAAGAAGGATGATAACAAGAGGCTTAAGAAATTCGGGAGGAATCTGCCTGACCGTGTAAGCCCCGAGGGCGGATCCGAATAAAGAAAGCGGAAATAGGGAAACCGAAAGTTTTAAATTAATTTTTCCCGAACGCATAAAAGAAAGAGTGCTTGTAAATGAAGACATTGTGCTCGCCAGTTTGTTTGTGCCCAGCACAACAGTGGAAGGAAGCCCTGTAAGCAAAAGGGCGGGCAGCGAAATCAATCCGCCGCCGCCGACAACGGAATCGATAAAGGAAGCAATAAATCCTGCACCTAACAAGAAGAGGAGCATATGCAGAGTGATATGGTCCATGAAAGTCACCTCCGAAAAAATGGCGGGCAGTACTACAAGTATAGTGCGTGAATAGTAAAGAAACAATTGATTATTTTTCATAACTGATCTTATGAATCATACTCACTGCATGAATTTCGTTATTTTTAAAAAGGAGGGACACATGCACTCAGAAGCTGTTTTACTTGCTCAACAACACCTGACATCTCTTTTTATTCTTTTATTTCTTGGAACCATGGGAGGAAAAATGGCAGAGAAATTGCGTTTGCCTGACGTAGCGATCTATATCATCCTTGGCATGATCCTTGGTTCATCTGTTTTGGGACTTGTAAGCCTTGAGGCAGAATCTATCGTAAACCAGATGATCCTGTTATTCGGGGCTTCATTTATCTTATTTCATGGCGGAATGGTAACGGGTCTGGACGTAATCAAGCAGGTATGGCGGACCATCACGCTTCTTTCCACGCTTGGTGTGGTGATTACGGCTTTTATCGTCGCCTTGGCTGCTTCTTATATTTTTAACATTCCCTTTTCTGTTGCGCTGCTGCTGGGGGCGATTCTGGCTTCGACAGACCCCGCCGCACTTGTGCCTATTTTTCAGAAGTTCCCGATTAGGCGCAAGGTTGCACAAACGGTTATTACTGAGTCCGCCTTCACGGACGCTACCGGGGCCATCATGGCAACAGTCGTCTTTGGCCTGCTCATGGCAGACTCTTATATTAGCTGGCCGTTGATAGGAATGCAATTTCTTCAACTTTCTCTCGGCGGAATTGTCGTAGGAGCCGTCACTGGATGGGTGGCTGCGTTCCTTATATCGGAAAATGACCGCGGGCTGCTGCGGGAGTTTACTCCCATGGTGATCGTCCTGACGGTGCTCGGCGCGTATCTTGTAGCGGAGCGAATTCATGCCAGCGGATTTATGGCCGTCTTTGTTGCCGGTCTTGTGGTAGGAAACGCAAAATCTCTGCGTCTCACTATTTTGCCGAAGCAAGAGCATGAAGCCCACGTGTTTATCGATGCAGTAGGGTTAAAATTGCGTATGCTTATATTTATTCTGCTGGGGAGCCAGGTAGACTTCGATGTGCTGCAAGAGTACGGGCTGCAGGGGCTGCTAGTTGTTCTCGTGTTCATGTTTATTGCCCGGCCTTTAACCGTTATTGCCAGCCTGATTCCGGATAAAAAGGCAAAGTGGACACGTTCGGAAATCCTTTTCTTTTTCTGGACAAGGGAAACCGGCGTTATCGCGGCGGCGCTGGTGGGCATCGTCGCAAGTTCAGGCCTTCCTGAAGGAAAATTGCTGTCGGCCATCGTGTTTGTCGCCATTCTTATCACTCTGATTCTGCAGGCGAGTACTACGCCGGGTGTGGCCAAAAAATTAAACTTGTTAGATAGAAGATAGAAGATAGAAGATAGAAGATAGAAGATAGAAGATAGAAGCATAAAAAAATAGACGGCGGGTGATGGAAAATCATCTGCCGTCTATTTTTGTTCGATTTTGTCCTAAATGTATAAAATGACCTACTTTTATTTGCTGTTAACGTTTTTTTATGTTCTCTATTGATTTATATTCGTTTTAGTATTATGATGAAAACGTAAACGAAAGAACAATTTCGAACAAAAAGAAACTTTAACAAACTCTGAATAGAGGCGGGGTGGGGCATGCTACGGGACGAACGTCATCAGCGCATTATCGATATGCTGGATTCAAACCGGATTGTAAGCGTTTCAGAAATCAAGGCAAACTTGCAGGTAACCGATATGACCATTCGCCGGGATTTAAAGGCTTTGGAAGAAAAGGGGCTATTAACCCGGGTTCACGGTGGAGCAAAAGGCAACAAAGAATATTATTCACAGGAACTGTCACACGGGGAAAAACAGCAAATGAATATCGACGAGAAACGATACATTGCCCAGCTTGCAGCAGCAAGAATTGAAGAGAATGATACGGTTTTTCTCGGACCAGGGACAACAAACGAATTTATCTACGATTATATCAATGTATCCCAGGCAAGAATCGTAACCAACTCGATTCCTGTTTTTCTCAGATTTATGAATGATCCCCGGTTTGAACTCCTCATTGTGGGCGGACGTTACCGGGAAAAAACAAATGCGATTGTCGGGACGTTTGCCAATGAAATGCTTCAGCAAATTAAGGTGAATAAAGCATTCATTGGTACAAATCGTATCCATGAGCATCACATCACGAATTTAAACGAAGAAGAAGGCGTCCTGCAAAAGATCATTCTTGAAAACGCGTCTGAGAAATATATACTGGCTGACCATACCAAATTTGCACAGGAGGCTTTCTATATTTTCTATGATGTCAGAAATGTAGACGCGATTATAACTGACCAGTTAATAGACCCGGAGATAAAAGCGTTCTATGAAAAAATAACGACGGTTATCAACTAACTCCTCTATTCAACAATACTAACAAGGGTGAAGGTGTGACGAACATGAAAGTGGTTATCGGAGCAGACAAAAATGGATTCGAACTGAAAGAGCATCTCAAGGGACACTTATCAGCTCTTGGTTATGAAGTGATTGATAAAACACCGGAAAATGAACTGGATTTTGTGGAAGCCGCCTCCCGTGTGGCACAGGCGATGCTGGCAAATGAAGGGGATCGAGGAATCGCCATTGATGAATATGGTGCCGGTTCCTTCATGGTAGCGACTAAGCATAAAGGAATCATTTGCGCGGAGGTTTCAGACGAGCATTCCGCTAAAATGACGCGTGACCACAATAACGCAAGCATGATAACCATTGGCTCAGGCATTGTTGGCAGGAAACTGGCCGAAACTATCGCAGAAACGTTTATCAGCGCCGAATATTCAGGCGGGCGTCATCAAATTCGCGTAGATATGCTGAACAAAATGTGCTAACTTTATCACTTCACAGGGGGGATTAACCAATGAAAATATCAATCGGATGCGACCATATCGCTACAGACGTTAAAAATCACGTGGCAGACTACCTGAAAAGAAAAGGCCATGAAGTAATTGATAACGGTACATATGATTACGAACGCACTCACTATCCTATTTATGGAAAGAAGACCGCCGCAAAAGTAGTAAGCGGGGAAGCAGACCTTGGGATTGTTATCTGCGGAACAGGCGTTGGAATTACCAACGGGGCAAATAAAGTAGCAGGAGCACGCTGCGCTCTTGTACGGGATGTTGCCACAGCCAGGTATGCGAAGGAATCACTTAACGCCAACATTATTGGAGTCGGCGGGCGGATTACAGGTATTGGGCTCATTGAAAATATTGTTGATGTATTTCTCGAAACGGAATATAAAGCAACGCCTGAAAACACAGCATTGATTGACAGGATTAACAACTTGATTGCACCGAACGAACAGGCCCAGGATGAACATCTGTTTGACGAGTTCATTGAGAAGTGGAACAACGGCGGGTATCCTGCACAATAATTTACGTCATGTCAATAAACGCTATGGCTTATTCTATGTAGATTTTGCGACACTTCAGCGCTATCCAAAGAAAAGCGCGTACTGGATGAAAGAAGTTGCTGCAAGCAAACAGTTGGTTGACCCTGACCAAATAACATACTAAAGGAGTGATCGAACATGCTAGTAAACACAAAAGAAATGTTAATAAAAGCACAAAAAGAAGGCTATGCGGTTCCGGCGTTCAACATTCACAATTTGGAGACGATCCAGGTAATTGTGGAGACGGCAAACCAACTTCGTTCTCCTGTAATCCTTGCTGCTACCCCTGGCACATTCAGCTATGCCGGACGCGACTATATTCAAGCGATAGCTGAAGTTGCAGCCAAACGGTATGATACACCGATTGCGCTGCATCTCGATCACCATGAGACGCTGGAAGAAATTAAAGCTTCGCTTGAACTGGGAACAAAATCAGTTATGATTGATGCTTCCCACCACCCGTTTGAGGAGAACATCAAACGGGTTAAAGAAGTAGCGGATCTCGCTCATACCTACGGTGCAACGGTTGAAGCGGAGTTGGGACGTCTTGGGGGGCAGGAGGACGATTTGGTTGTAGATGAAGCAGATTCCTTCTATACCGATCCGGCATCCGCCAGGGAATTCGTAGAACGTACAGGAATTGATTCGCTTGCGGTGGCGATTGGAACGGCCCATGGCCTCTATAAATCTGAACCAAAGCTTGACTTTGACCGCCTGGCGAAGGTTCGTGAAGTTGTCGACGTTCCGCTTGTGTTGCATGGAGCATCCGGTATTCCATTCGAAGATGTTCGTCGATGCATTGACCTTGGCGCCTGCAAAGTGAACATTGCTACAGAATTGAAGATTCCATTTTCCGATGCACTCCGCAAATTCTTAGTGGAAAATCCGGATGCAAGCGATCCACGCAAGTATATGGAACCCGCAAAAAAGGCCATGAAAGAAGCTGTTATTGAAAAAATTACAATGTGCAAAAGTGATGGCACATATTAACTGAGGTGCACGGCGATGATTTTAACGATTACCTTAAATCCTGCCATTGATATCAGTTATCGGTTGGACACCCTTGTTACGGATGGAACCAACCGTTGTTCACATGTGATTAAAACGGCCGGAGGAAAAGGTCTGAACGTAACCCGTGTCCTCCATTGTATCGAAGGAAACGTATGTGCCACAGGGCTCCTCGGCGGCGCAAACGGACAGTTCATTGTTAACCAGCTTAACCAGCTCGGCATTTCAAATGATTTTGTGTCTATCACGGGAGAAACGCGCAACTGTATTGCCATTCTGCATGATGGAAAACAAACGGAGATTCTTGAAGGAGGCCCTCGCATTTCTGAAGATGAAAAAGTAGCGTTTCTGTGCAAATATGAAGAATTGCTCCATGAGGCTGATTTAATTGTCGCATCCGGCAGCATTCCAAAGGATTTAGGAAACGGACTCTACTGTACTTTGATTGAGAAGGCCCATCAGGCGGGAAGGCGCTTCCTGCTTGATTCAAGCGGTGAAGCCCTTCGTAAGGCAATTCCCGCAGTACCCTATCTTATTAAGCCAAATAGGGAAGAGCTGGCACAGCTTCTCGGCAAAAAAATCGAAAGCAGAGAGGATGTAATTGCCGGCCTTGAGCAACTGAAAGATACGGGTATTACCTGTATTGTTGTTTCATTAGGAGCAGAAGGAGCTCTGGCGCTTTATGATCGGAAAATATATCATGTAGAGCCGGCTAAGATAGAAGCCGTTAACGCGACCGGATCGGGTGATTCAACGATGGCTGGCTTTGCCTATGCGCTTGAAAATGGTTTCCCTGTGGAAAAGATGCTGACTTTCGGCTGTGTGCTTGGAACATTGAATGCGATGGAAGAACAGACAGGTTTCTTAAATAAAGAACTTATTGAAGATTTTCTTGCAAGAACCACGGTTCAAATTTTAAAAGAGCTATAAAAGATACGAAATGAATTGTAAGCTGTTATATGTTTGGTTAGAGGTATACCGGGCAAATATAGCAGTATGGAGAACATATTTCCCAGGAATAACTGGTTCGTGCCTTTTATGTTGTTTTTCTTGCTTTTTGCAAACGTCACAGATGCTGTCTGTACGGATTTTGGGTTGCGCAGCGGGATGATCACGGAGCAGAACCCGTTTATGCTGTACCTGTTTCACCATTGCAAAATTCTTTTTTATCTGGTGAAAATCAGTCTGCCTTTAGTTTTGCTGGCTATTTTAAAAAGTAAAAGGGCATACAGTCGGTTCCTGACAGGCTTGCTTACGGGGGCGGTCGTGATTTATGCCGGTGTTCTTATTGTTCACGTGTGGTGGGTAGTAGAATGGACAATAAGCAGATAAGAAAAAGCAGGGCCGATCTCTAAGACGGCATCTGCTTTTTCTTTCTTTCGCTACGGCTTTATTACCTGCGCCTGCGGCTTGGCACTAGCCATGTTTCCTTTATGAAAATCATTATAAATGTGAGGGCGCTGAGGAATCCGAACAGCGGATATAGGTGATGGATTAACGTGGAGAAGCCGAATTGACTGATCGCATAGCAAATCACGAGCAATAGTACGATAACGCCCCGGCCGTTGACTTCCGGAAAAAGCTGTTCCAGTTGACGGGTCAAGCCAAAGATATTCCCTGTAAGCGTAGTGAGGATTTCTCCCAGAATCACCAAATTAAAGAGCCAGTAAATAACAGGGTGGAAATGGCTTACAATCGCAGCCATCGGAATCTCAACATTGTTTATGGAGCCCCAATGGACTGTCAGCGCATAATTCGCAAGAAAAAGAAGAATGCCAAGCCCCATTCCGCCAATGATTCCCCCGCCGATAATAGCACGTTTGTCGTCCGCTTCACTGCCTAACGGAGTAAGTACGGCAAGCGCAAGGGTCATATTAAAAGAAACATAGAGAAGTGGAGCGAGCATCCAGCCAGATGCGGAGGGCAGCGCAGGGAGAGAGGCTGCATCCTGGGCGATAAAAGTCTTGAGGCCGATAAGCAGGCTAAAACCTATCATTATCGGCACTACGAATGTGTTAACCATCACAAGCGCCTTGATTCCCCGGGACGTAATCAGATACACAAATAACAGGGTACAGAGAATGCTGATCTGGAACGTGCCTTCTACATGCTGCTGAAAAAGCGCGCCGACACCCGCAAACATAACCCCTGTAATACAGATAAGCATAAAAAATGTAGCTCCGTTCACCCAGCGTCCGACGAGCCGCCCAAACAAATAGTTGTTAAAGTCGTGAAAGGAATGCGCGTGAATCGAACGGGAGAGCATCATAATCCTGCTTCCGGATAAAATAAATAATAGCGTACAGATGAATACAATAAGAACGCTTCTACTGCCATAGCGCGTAATAAAGTGAAAAATCTCCTGTCCGCTTGCAAATCCTGCACCGACTACCGTCCCGATATATGTGAAACCAATCTGTATCATTCGTATCCACTTATTCGCGCTCCTCACCCCTTGTCTTTCGTATTCTACTTGTATTATCTTATTAGGTTGTCTCTGTAAATAGAAATCTTTTCGTTACTTTCTCATAATCTTGTTTTAAAATATAGAGGACAACGGGTAAACAGGAGGAAAACCAGGAATGAAAAAGTTTTTAAAAGATTGGGTGCCTGTCTTAGTGCTGGCTTTAATTTTAAGTGTTACCATCCGGCACTATGTAGGTGAAGCGGTTGTTGTTCCTTCCGCATCCATGGTGCCGACCATTAATATTAATGACCGACTTGCTGTAGATAAATGGATTAATCCTGACCAGTTAAAGGACGGGGATATTGTGGTATTCTATCCTCCGTTAAAAGGTAAAGAAAACGAACGCTTTATTAAACGTCTCATTGGGGTAGGGGGAGATGTCATTCAAATTAAAAACCATGCCCTGTATCGAAACGGGAAAAAAGTAGACGAACCTTATATTAAAGAGCCGATGAACTATCAGTATGGACCTGTTACCGTACCGAAAGGAAAGTTTTTCTTCCTGGGTGATAACCGTAATGAAAGTTATGACTCTCATATGTGGCCGACACCGTTTGTGGATAAAGATAAAATATGTGGGAAAGCCGTCTTTAAATTCTATCCTTTCTCTGAGATGAGAAAAATGTGAAAATAAAAGCGTCCTTGCAGCGAATGCAAAGGACGTTTTTATTTTCTTTACCGTTAAAGAAAGTATATGTTGCTTTACAGT
>NZ_KE387177.1:0-46839 GCF_000430625.1 Aneurinibacillus terranovensis DSM 18919 | reverse complement strand
CCCTGCAGAAAAAGGACGAGCGGCAACGCCCGCGAGTTTTTCTCATTTGAATTGATGATGATTGACTATGGATGCAGGAGATTGTCCGGCTGCTCCGGTGCAGCCGCATTTGGCTTTTCAATAGGAAAGGTTAATGTGATGGTGGTGCCTTCATTTTCCTCGCTTGTTATTTCAATTGTTCCATGAGCTCTCTCGATTAACCGTTTGGCGATGGAAAGTCCCAGCCCGTTTCCGCCCCGCTCCCGGCTTCTGTCCTTGTTGACTCTGTAGAACCGGTCAAAAATACGCGGCAGGTCTTCTGCAGGGATGCCAAGTCCAAAATCCTGAATGAGCAGATGTGCGCCCTCATCGGTTACTTTCCCTGTAACAACGACGCGTTTATCATCTTTGGAATATTTTACCGCATTGTCAAGCAGGATGATCAGAATCTGTTTTAAGTGCTCCGCGGAGACAGGAAGGGAGATGTCCTCAAGAGAAGCAAGGTGCTGTTCGAATACAAAGTCGGGATGAAGAGAGTGGAAATCGTGGCATACGCCCGAAATTACAGCCGCCGGATTTTGGGTTTGTTCGCTTTTAAATGATAAATCTTCTGTTCGGTTTAGGTGCAGCAGTTCTTCCACCAGTGAAGCCAGGCGGCGAATTTCCTCCAGGGAAGCTTCGAGAGATTCTTCCAGTACGCGCGGGTCCTTTTTCCCCCATCTCGCCAGAAGTGAGAGATGTCCTTCAATGATCGCTACCGGTGTGCGAAGTTCATGCGAGGCATCTTCCACAAACTGCTTTTGCTGGTGAAAGGACGCTTCCAGCCGGTTCATCATCTGATTAAAAATATGGCCAAGTCGTGACAGTTCATCACCGTTATCATAAAAAACAAACCGCTTGCTTAAATCTTCTTCATGAATGCGCTGCATCGTTTCCGTAATCGATTGTATCGGCATTAACAGTTGGCGCGAAAGAATGTATCCTCCCAGTCCGTTAAGAATGATGGCACTCAAGCTGGCGGCAAACAAAATTAATAGAATGTTATCCACGAGTTCGTCAGTAGGTGCCTGGTTTCGAACGATTTCAATCGTTCCCGTAAAATATGCGCTCTTTAGCGGGGCGCGAACAATAAGCAGATGGGTGTCGTCATCATTAATTACATTTTTTATTTTGTGGATTGGGCTGTATTCGGGCTTCACTACATTCAATGGCATCTGATTGGAAACTCTCACGATTGGGTTGGAATGTTCATCAACAATCCAGATAATCTGCCCTTTTTCGTTAATGTCTTTAAGAAAGCCGTGGCTGTGTCTGATGTCGGACTCGTTTAACCGGTTTCCTTTATCTGAGTAATAATCTTTGATATCATTGATGGTCTGCTCGATCTGGCTTTCTGCTTGTCCGTAAATCCAGCGGTTAATCACTATATATTGAAGGCTGTTATATAAGAAAAATAAGAGCGTAAGCAAGAAGGTAGACCAGATGGCGAGCTTCCATTTAATCGGCAGACGGAGAAAATGAGAATACAATTTCCTCATTTTCGAATCACATAGCCCATCCCGCGAACGGTTTGAATGAAGCTATCCTCGCCGGGTAAATCAAGTTTATTGCGTAAATATCGAATGTAGACATCGACCACGTTGGTCTCGACAGCACTATCATAGCCCCATACCTGATCCAGCAGCATGTCCCGTGTCATGACCCGGTTAATATTGCGGAGCAGAGTTGTGAGAAGCTCGTATTCGCGCCGGGTCAGCATCACATTCTCGCCGTTCCGTTTAACGGTCTGTGATTCCGTGTTGACCTCGATATGCTTGTACATAAGCAGAGGTGTTTCCTCGGCCTGATTTTCCACTCGGCGGAACAAGGCGCGCATCCGGGCAAGCAATTCTTCAATGGCGAAGGGTTTCGGTATATAGTCGTCTGCCCCGCTATCGAGCCCGGATACCCGGTCGAGCACACTTGTTCGCGCCGTGAGCATAATAATCGGAGTCTTCTTTACCGTGCGCACCCGGCGGCAGATTTCGATCCCGCTTAATCCGGGCAGCATTAAATCAAGCAGGATAATATCCCAGTTTTCTTTTAACGCTTTCTCTACCCCCTGGCGCCCGTCGTAACATACACTAACGTTAAACCCTTCATGTTCAAGTTCCAGTTCAATAAATCGCGCCAAATTTTTTTCATCCTCGATAACGAGTACCTTTTTCATGAATTCTCCTCCGAATGTATTTTCGCAAAAAATAAAAACCGATGGCTCCGGCAGCCGCAGCCCCAATGATTTCACATGTAGGTACAATCCGGCCGGCAATGATTGGCCATTCGCTGATAAAATGATGTGGAAAAACATTCATTATACTTAACATTATCATAAAAACAAAGGAAAAAATAACAAGTGACATTATTGTAATCAGAAAAAGGAATAGATTAGAACGTTTGGCAAGAAAGGAGTGTTTCATAAAGGTTCCCCTTTTCTACTCATGATATAAAAAAATACTAAATAAACATGAGAATACGTTAAATACCATCTCATGAAAATTTCATTTTTCTCACACTCCATCTTTAATGTTTTCCCCGTACGCTAATAACACATCATATTGAAACATTTCGGTGCAACAGCTTAGGGGGGAAACCATGAGAAAAAAATATACGGTTACTGCGCTGTTTGGTATGGTGCTCGCTCTGGGAACACTGGTTGCCGGATGTTCACCGCTTAACCATAAAGTGTCCGCTGCCGAGCAGGTTTCTATGCGGAAATTTCCTTATCCATACCGGGCCATGTTGTCTTTAACTTCAGATATTGACGGTACAACACCGGAAGAATTTGCCCAGTATCACAGATTTTTAAATACATTGGAACCCACTCCCGTCGGTAAAGGGCTGGGGTTGGATGTAGGGGACAGCTTCTGGATGTATAACGGCACGAAATACTCCCATCCTTATTTCGTAGATGATAAAAAAGATACAAACAAGGCGGTTATGACTTATTTTCAGGGAATGGATACCGCACAAAAGAAAGATGCGGCTAAAATTAAATATTACTGGAACGCCGGGTGGATCGATTCCATGCACGGATACGGAGATTTTAGCCAGCCCGATCACAGGCTGGCGTACTGCACCCGCCAGTATGCCGAGGCTGCGTGGCAGCATTTAAAGGCGGATGGAATTATGCCGGAGATCTGGATTAATCATGGAAACGAAGCGAATAAACAGAATTTTGGAGACTATAAACCGTATGGGTTTTCAAGCTACCAGGAAGGGGATAACCCCAAATCGCCTTATTATCATACCGACATTTTGCTTAAAAATGGGGTTCGGTTTGTCTGGAATTCCACTTCTGATTCGGCCTTTGGCGAGAATAATGCACTGTTTCCGATTCATTTGCGGGATGGCCGCTCAGTATGGGGATTTCACCGGTATGCTTTTGACAAAGGCAAGAAAAATCGGGCGAACTGGACATGGGGCCCGGGTGCCCTCTATATTCAGTTGACGAAAAACAGGCTGGATGAGTTGGTAGCCAAACGGCAGTACGCGATTGTCGCCCAGCACTTTGGCGGAGGGAACCGGGCGTTTCCTTTCTACGGGAAAAATGTAGCTGCACTCCGGCTGCTTGCCCGGTATAATGACGACGGAAAAATTCTCGTGGCGCGCACAAGCCGTCTGCTCCGTTACAATCTTGCGCAAAACTGCTTAAAATATCATACAAAGCAGGCTGGTGATGAAAAGCATATTATTTTGGATACAATAGATGATCCGATTTTCGGAAAGTCTCCTGTTACAATTGACGAAATTCGGGGAATAACTTTTTATGTAGGGAATTCACAAAAGGCGAAGATATTTATCGGTAATCAACCGGTTCCGGAAAATCAAATTCAGCGAAATCCTGCGGATGAGACAGGGAAGCAAAGCATTGGCATTAAATGGTTTGCCCCAAATGTGTATGACTATTCCCGGACCGCACCGTAAGTATTTTAACAAAGGGGGGGCACCTAAACGTTCGCAGATGCATCTCACCCGAATGTTTGGGCCCTCCCGTGTCTTTATTTCACCCCATAAAAATAAGCTAACGCCGCCGGCAACTGGCTCTGCCAGAATCCCCAGTCATGCCCCCCGTCCTGCTCGGTATATTCCACCTTTGCCCCCTTCTCTTCAAGCAGTTGCTTCATCTCACGGTTATACAGCAGAAAATCCGCTTTTTTTGTGCCTACTGCGACCTCTGTTTCCTTTCGCCCGACTACCATGTAGATATTCAGATGATCTAATGAGGTCTGCTGCAAAACATTTTTCATCGTATCAGGATAGAAGGCCCCGGATAATGAAAGAACATTAGGGAAAAGATCCGGCCTATCTATCGTCAGATCAAGGCTTACGGTTCCACCGAGTGAATCTCCTGCAAGGGTACGTTCCCCGGTGAGAAATTCATTCTCGACTGCGGGGAGCAGTTCTTCTATAAAAAAAGATTTGTAAGCAGCGTTGCGGGAGCGCCCGGTGCCGTATTCTTCGGTACGATTTTCGCGCGACACTGTAACAGCAGCAATAATAAAAGGGAACAGTTCCCCTTTTATGACCCGCTCATTGGCGATGGTGGCAATGCGTCCAAAGTTGAGGAACTGCTCACCATCCTGGGTATAAAGAATAGGATAGGGGCGTGTCAGGATGTGATTCGTTGGTAAATATACTTTGTAGGATCGCTTCTCGGCAAGATATTGACTGTCGATTTCGCGGCGAATAATGGTGCGTTTTCGGATATTGGCGTCCATCTGTGAAATTCCCTCCGTTTTTTTATGTATGTGCAAAAAAATTGGACATCATAATGATGAGGTGCTATACTCTTCGCGGGCAAGAAATGGCCAAACTGTACTTGTTGTGTAACAAAGGGTGTTCCATTTTAGGATTGTACTATTACAGTAGTGGAAACCTTCTCTATAATGTATATCTTATCAAAAAGGAGTTGTTATGATGTTACAAATTCTTTCTCCTGAAGGCAAGGTCGTCGATAAAAAACAAATGTCGGAGATTGCCGATGAAAAGCTGCAGGAATTAATGCGGAAAATGGTTTATACCCGTGTATGGGACCAGCGTGCGATTAGCCTAAACCGCCAGGGACGGCTCGGGTTTTATGCGCCGGTAGCCGGCCAGGAAGCAACGATGATAGGAAGCCAGAGCGCGCTCGATAAACAGGATTTTATCCTGCCAAGCTACCGTGATATTCCACAGATCGTGTGGCATGGATTGCCGCTTTATCAAGCTTTTTTATATTCAAAAGGGCATTTTCATGGCGGGCAAATCCCTGAAGATGTAAACGTACTCATGCCGCAGATTATTATTGCCGCTCAGATTACGCAGGCAATGGGTGTTGCCATGGGTTTTAAACTTAAGAATGAAAAGAGAGTCGCCATGACATACATAGGCGATGGCGGGACATCCCAGGGGGATTTCTACGAAGGGTTAAACTTTGCGGGCGTATATAAAGTACCGGCGATTTTCTTTGTACAAAACAACCAGTATGCGATCTCCACTCCGTTCACTAAACAAACAGCGGCTGAATCGATCGCAGCCAAGGCGCAGGCGGCTGGAATTAAGGGAGTTCGAATCGACGGGATGGATGTGCTGGCGGTATATCAAACCGTTCGTGAAGCGAAGCAGCGCGCGGAAGCCGGTGAAGGGCCTACTTTAATTGAAGCTATTACATTCCGCTACGGTCCGCATACGATGGCCGGTGACGACCCGACCCGCTATCGCAAACAGGAAGAAATGACGGAATGGGAGCAGAAGGACCCGCTTATTCGATTCCGTTCCTACATGGAAGAAAAAGGCCTCTGGTCTAAAGAACAGGAAGACAAAACCATCGAAGAGGCAAAAGCGGATATTGCGGAAGCTATCAAAAAAGCAGACGCTGTTCCTAAACAAAAAGTAACAGACTTAATTGAGATCATGTACGAAGAAATGCCTCCCACGCTGAAAGAGCAGTACAATGAGTACAAGCAGAAGGAGATGAAATAATCATGCCACAAATGACAATGATTCAAGCGATTACGGACGCATTACGCACAGAAATGAGAGCCGACGAAAAAGTTCTCGTCTTTGGTGAAGACGTCGGCGTTAACGGAGGGGTATTCCGTGCTACGGAAGGACTGCAAAAAGAATTCGGGGAAAATCGCGTGTTCGATACTCCACTTGCCGAATCCGCTATCGGCGGGATGGCGGTCGGTTTGGCTCTGCAGGGATTCCGCCCTGTGCCGGAAATCCAGTTCTTTGGATTCGTTTTCGAGACGATGGATGCGATTGCCTCGCAGGCTGCACGCTTGCGCTATCGTTCGGGAGGTAAATACCATGCCCCAATCACATTCCGCGCACCATTCGGAGGCGGGGTAAAAACACCAGAACTTCATGCGGACAGCCTGGAAGGCTTATTCCTGCAGACCCCAGGTTTAAAAGTCGTTATCCCTTCTAATCCATATGATGCAAAAGGTCTGCTCATCTCCGCTATCCGTGACAATGATCCGGTTATTTTCCTGGAGCATATGAAGCTGTACCGATCGTTCCGCGCCGAAGTTCCGGAAGGTTCCTATACGGTTCCGCTTGGCAAAGCGAATGTTGTGAAAGAAGGAAAGGACGTGACCATCATTACATATGGTGCTATGGTTCAAACCTCTCTGAAAGCGGCGGAACAAATTGAGAAAGACCGGGAGGTTAGCGTAGAAGTCATCGACCTTCGCACGATCAGCCCGATTGACTATGAAACAATTATCGCTTCCGTTGAGAAAACAAACCGGGCCATTGTCGTACAGGAAGCCCAGAAACAAGCCGGCGCCGCTGCCGAGATTATTGCACAGATTAATGAACGTGCCATCCTTTCCCTTGAAGCGCCGGTCCTTCGTGTAACGTCACCCGATACGGTATTTCCATTTGCCGCTGCGGAAGATGTATGGCTTCCTAATCCTGACCGCGTGATCGAAGCGCTTACTAAAGTACTAGATTTCTAATCAAGAGGAGGGTATGAGTATGGCATATCAGTTTAAGCTGCCGGATATCGGTGAAGGCATCCATGAAGGTGAAATTGTTAAATGGCACATTAAGGAGGGCGATCAGGTAGAAGAAGACCAGATTATCCTTGAAGTGCAAAACGATAAAGCTGTTGTTGAAATTCCCTCTCCCGTTAACGGGAAAGTTCTTTCCATTAAAGTAGAAGAAGGAACCGTCGCTGTCGTAGGCGATGTGCTTGTCGAGTTTGATGCAGAGGGGGCAGCAAATGAAACACCGGCTGAGGCTCCTGCTGAACCGTCTGCTCCCGCCCAGTTCCAGGCAACACCTGCACAGCAGCCGCAAGCTGAGTCAACTCCTGTTTCCCAGGCGCAGGCGCCTGTCCAGCAGAACAATCAACCTGTAGATGAAAATAAAAAAGTACTGGCGACGCCGTCTGTGCGGAAGTTTGCCCGCGAATTGGGCGTAAACATTCGGGCCGTGAACGGAACCGGCAAAAACGGCCGAATTACAAGAGAAGACGTGCAGCAATTCGCAAACGGCGGCCAGGCGGCCCCGCAGGCTCTACAGACTGGCGCTCAAGCTGCCCGGGAAACGCAAGCTGCACCTGCTGCACAGGCTGCAGTGACAACAGCTGCCGGCCTGGAAGAACGCAAGCCGCTCAAAGGCATTCGCAAAGCGATTGCTGCAGCGATGGTTAAATCCGCGTATACGGCTCCGCACGTAACGGTAATGGATGAAGTGGATGTAACGAAGCTTGTAGAAATGCGCGAGCGTTTCAAACCGATTGCGGCGAAGAAAGAAGTTAAATTAACGTATCTGCCATTCATTGTCAAAGCTGTCATCGCAGGTCTGCGTGAATTCCCGGAAATGAACGCAAGCATTGACGATGAGAAAAACGAAATCGTTTTGAAAAAATACTACAACATTGGCATTGCAACCGCCACAGACGAAGGGTTAATGGTTCCCGTTGTAAAAGAAGCCGACCGCAAACCTATCTGGAAGATCGCCAGCGATATTGCCGAACTTGCCGCGAAAGCACGCGACCGCAAAGCGAGCGCTGATGAATTAAAAGGCAGCACCTTCTCGATTACTAACATCGGGTCAGCCGGCGGAATGTTCTTTACTCCGGTTATCAATTATCCGGAAGTTGCTATTTTAGGGGTTGGACGCATTGCGAAGAAACCGGTTGTCAATGAGAACGATGAAGTTGTGGTGGCACCGGTATTGGCCCTGTCTCTCAGCTTTGACCACCGCTTGATCGATGGAGAAATGGCGCAACTGTTCATGAACTATATTAAGCAATTGCTGCAAAACCCGGAATTGCTTGTGATGGAGGTGTAAACCATGGTAGTAGGTGAATTTACCATCGAACTGGATGTTCTCGTTATTGGAGCGGGTCCGGGCGGCTATGTGGCCGCTATCCGGGCTGCACAGCTTGGGAAAAAAGTAGCCGTTGTTGATAAAGCGGAAGTGGGCGGCGTTTGTTTAAACCGCGGCTGTATCCCTTCCAAGTCTTTAATTTCCGCCGCTCACCGTTATGAAGAAGCAAAAGATGGCAGTGACATCGGGGTTAATGTACAGGGCGTCACGGTCGATATGAAAAAAGTGCAGGAATGGAAGCAGTCGGTCGTTAATAAATTAACCGGCGGTGTAGCGTCCCTTCTGAAAGGAAATAAGGTGGAAGTGATTGAAGGGGAAGCCCTCTTTGTCAATGAAAATGAAGTGCGCGTATTCCACGGGTATGAAGTAAACCGCTACCGTTTCAATCACTGCATTATTGCGACGGGTTCACGCCCGATTGAAATCCCGTCGCTTCCGTTTGGTGAACGCATTCTGTCTTCCACTGAAGCTCTTATGCTGGATCACATTCCCGAGAAACTGCTGGTTGTCGGCGGTGGATATATCGGGATTGAACTGGGGACCACGTTTGCAAAATTTGGGTCTAAGGTAACCATCCTGGAGGGTTCGCCTAACATTCTTCCAGGTTTTGAAAAAAATCTTACGGCAGCCGTTAAGAAAAAACTCAAAAATCTTGGTGTGGAAATTAAAACCGAAGCCTTTGCGTCGAAAAGTGAAGTAACCGCAAACGGTGTAAAAGTTACCGCCTCGATTAAAGGAACGGAAGAAACATTTGAAGCGGATTACTGCCTTGTGACGGTAGGTCGCCGTCCGAATACGGATAATCTCGGTTTGGAAGCCATCGAAATGAAGATGAATGAACGCGGCTTCATCGAGGTTGACAAACAATGTAAAACAAGTGTGCCGAATATTTATGCGATCGGGGATATTGTAGCAGGCCCTGCCCTAGCGCATAAAGCATCTTATGAAGGAAAAGTTGCCGCCGAAGTCATTGCCGGTCATCCGAGCCAAGTGGATTACCTGTGCATTCCGGCTGTTGTCTTCTCCGACCCAGAAATCGCGTCGGTTGGTCTGGATGAAACACAGGCAAAAGAACAGGGCTATAAGGTGAAAACAGGCCGCTTTTCGTTCGGTGCCAATGGGCGTGCGCTCAGCCTGAATCAGCCGGATGGTTTCTTAAAAATCGTAGCCAATGAAGAAGACGGCCGTGTACTTGGTGTCCAAATCGTTGGAGCAGGTGCCTCCGATTTGATTGCGGAAGCGGGTCTTGCAATCGAAATGGGCGCTACGTTAGAAGATATCGCCCTCACGATTCACGCGCATCCAACGCTTGGTGAAGTCGTAATGGAAGCTGCGGAAAATGCGCTCGGTCAGGGCATCCACTCGATGTAAGTGTAAAATCGGTATTTGAAAACCAAGGGGGCTGTCCCAAAGGGGCGTCCGATATTATCAAATCCCAAAAAGGATTCTTATCACTATAAAAAGTGGTAGGAGTCCTTTAATTTTTAAGGCTATTTTAAGGTAAAAGTGGGGCTGAAATTTTAGAACTTTTGGGTCAGCCCCGATTTTTACGCTTATTTATGTCTTTGTACAATAAAAGAATCGCTCTTTTTGTTATCATTGAGTTACCACACAACAATCAAACAAGGAGCGATTCTTTTATGAAACATGATCATATTTTCTTTATCGATTATACCATGAACCAGCTGATGCTTCCAATGGATATCAGCGAATGGATTCCGGCACATAGTGTGGCTCGTGTCGTAAATGAAAGGATCGAACGGATCCCCGACTCTCACTTCCTTTGTTATTATCCTGGCGGTGGTCGCAGTAGTTTTCACCCGAAAATGATGACCAAGATTCTTGTATACGCCTATACGCATAAATACAACTAAGGCTATAACCTGCGCCTTTGGCTTGGCTTATCCTACGCTTCCTTTAACAGCAGCGCGTTTGCTTTCCGCTCCCGTACCTGTCGTGCAGAGCCCTGGCAAAAAAGTCTTTCTTAGATAATGGGTTTTCACCGCCGGAAGAGTGAGAGGCATGCCAGTAATCCAGGTAACGTTCATAATCAGGAATCCCAAATATGAGGCGTAATCCGGAGCGGATTCGGCGAAGCAGGCTATAGCCAGCCTTTATTCTTTCCAGCTCCTCCGTAGAAACATGGACTTCATAGGAATGTGAACACTTTTCCAAAAAGATTCCCCCTTTCTTTCTCTTTTTCTTTTAAGCACTGTGGGAATGACCCCTTTCGTAATCAGCCATGTCTCCTTTGGATTCAATGTATGGAGACTCCTGCAGGGTACCCCGGTACGTTCCGCGCAGGATAGAGTTCCACAGGCGAATACAATCCAGTAAAAGCCCGATAACAATGAGCATGAAGATCGCTGTTAACACCGCATCTACCCGGTCGTTAAAAATCATCTGCCTGGCGGCTTCCACTGTCTTAGCCGGTTTTGGAAGCTGGCCTTTGGAAAGCATACCGGAAAATTTGGCAGCATGGGACAGGAAGCCAATATTTACGTTCGGGTCAAATAGTTTTTGCCATGAAGCGGCCATCGTTACGGTTGTCAACCATGCAAGCGGGACAAGGGTAACCCAGGCATATGCTTTTTTGCCCATCTTGAAAATAATCGTTGTCGCAACAGCAAGGGCGATGGCGGCGAGCATTTGATTGGCAATCCCGAACAGGGGCCATAATGTTTTAATGCCGCCAAGCGGGTCGATTACCCCGGCATAAAGAAAGTACCCCCAGCCTATACTAATGGCAGCGCTTGAGAAAATCGTTCCGGTCAGCCACGTGGTTTCTTTGAATTTTGGAATAAAATTGCCGATTAGGTCGCTGACCATAAAGCGCCCGACCCTCGTTCCGGCGTCAATTGTCGTAAGGATAAACACGGCTTCAAACAGGATGGCGAAGTGATACCAGAATGCCATGAGCGCGTGTCCGCCGACAAGCTGCGAGAGAATATGGGACATTCCAACCGCAAGAGAAGGAGCTCCTCCTGTCCGTGAGAGGATCGTGCTCTCCCCTACGTTTTTGGCAAGCTGATCAAGGTCGGTTGACGATACGGTAAAGCCCCATTCCGTAATCGCCTTCGCAGCGGAAACCGTATCGTTACCAATGGCGGCTGCGGGGCTGTTAATGGCAAAATACGTTCCCGGCGTTAAAATACAGGCGGCAATCAAAGCCATAATCGCCACAAAAGATTCCATAAGCATTCCGCCATACCCAATGACCCGGCTGTGGCTTTCTTTCGCAATCAACTTCGGCGTTGTTCCGCTGGATACAAGAGCATGAAAGCCGGAAATGGACCCGCACGCGATGGTAATAAAGAGGAACGGAAACAGATTACCTGTAAAAACCGGACCGCTGCCGTCGATAAATTTAGTTAACGCTGGTATGTGAAGGGCAGGCAGTGTTAAAACGATGCCGACTGCTAGTAAACCGATCGTTCCGATTTTTAAGAAAGAGCTCAAATAATCACGTGGAGCGAGCAGCATCCACACAGGCAAAATAGAAGCGATAAATCCGTATACGATCATCATAATCGCCAGCGTTTCCGGTTTTAATGTAAATAAAGGCGCCAATGCAGGTGATTGCGCCACACCCTGCCCGCCAATTAGAGCGGCCATCATCAGAACAAAACCGATAAGTGAAGCCTCGCCCACGTGGCCTGGACGAATATACCGCATATAAAATCCCATAAACAACGCAATTGGAATCGTCATCGCAATGGTAAATGTTCCCCACGGGCTTCCTGTAAGCGCATTCACAACAACGAGTGCGAGAACGGCTATGAGAATAATCATAATCGCCAATACACCAATTAAGGTAAGAAATCCACCTACAGGCCCGATTTCTTCTTTTGCGATTTGCCCTAAGCTTTTTCCGTTTCGGCGCATCGACGCAATAAGAATAATAAAATCCTGAACTGCCCCTGCGAGGATAACGCCGGCGACAATCCAGATCGTACCTGGCAAATACCCCATCTGCGCGGCCAGCGTCGGACCGACAAGCGGACCTGCCCCAGCGATCGCGGCGAAATGGTGTCCAAATACGATCCATTTATTTGTTGGAACAAAGTCTTTTCCGTCATTGTTGATCTCTGCCGGTGTGGCGCGCCTGTCGGTCAGTCCAAAAATTTTATGTGCGATAAAGCGGCTATAAAAACGATAAGCAACGGCATAGCTTGCAAGAGCGGCAAACAGAAGCCAGGCGGCATTGATTTCTTCCCCGCGGGCGAGAGCAAGCCACCCCCAGGCAACAGCGCCAAATATCGCGATGCCTGCCCAGATTAAAATCGACAGCATTCGATTTTTCACCTATATATCCCCCTTATTAAAATATTCTAATAATTGTATAGATTATAAATCAAGGGGGCCGATCTCTCCATACGTTGCGAATCAACTGTAGAAAGTTCTGCGTAAATGGTAAAAAACACAACATGAATGGAAACATCTAAAAACCGAGCCTTGTTTTTACCTCACGAACGAGATTTCTGCTTACAGGAAGAACTGTTTCATTTTTGTCGTTCATTTTTACCTGTACGCTACCTTTAAACCAGGGAATAAATTCGTTCACACAGTTAAGGTTGGCAATATACGTCCGGTGAATCCGAAAAAAATTAGGCGGCAGCTTTTTTTCTAATTCCTGCAGGCAAAAAGATGTGAGGTAGCTGGATGCATTTGTGTATACACGGGAGCTTCTTTCTTCTGCCGCCGCATATATAATCGTGTCGGTGTCGATAAAGGCAATGCTTGTGCCGTTGTCAACCGGCAGTCGTGCGTGTGATGATCTCGGCGCCTCTATATCTGTCAGCAGCTTTTTTAATGTGGATTCGAGAGAAGCAGCTGTTATTTTTTCTTCGTTTTTTAGCGCGGTTTGTTTGCGTATACGGTGTATTGTCCTTTCAAGCCGATCTTTGCTGAATGGTTTTAAAATATAGTCGACAGCCTCTGTTTCAAATGCCTGGATCCCGTAATTTTCATAGGCCGTAGCATAGACAATGATGGGAGGGGGAACTACCTTCCCTAAGTGAAACCCGATGTCAATACCATTTCCATCATGGAGATTAATATCAAGAAAAATAACATCCGGCTGCAGCCGGCTTGTAAGCTGAACGGTCTCTTCCCCACTATCCGCTTCACCCACAATTTGTAAATCGTCATATTGTTCAAGAAGAAAACGCAGCTCTGAACGGGCCGGTGCTTCATCATCGACAATCAATACCCGAATCATGAGGCCATCCTCCCTTCCCATGGAATAGTAATCGTACACAGTGTGCCGCTTCCCGGCTTGCTTTCAATAACAACGTTATAGGGAGTTCCATATATTGCCTGCAGTCGGCCGCGGACATTTTGTAACCCTATGCCGGAAAGCTTGTTTTGCATCGTTTTATTAAAGCCGATACCGTCATCTCTCACTTCGATGGTAAGGTTGTTTTCCTGTTTATATATTTTTATTTCAACCGTCCCCCCGCTTCGTTTGGGCAGTAAACCGTGTTTCACCGCATTTTCCACAAGCGGCTGCAAAATAAGCGAGGGCAGCGAATGGTCCCACGTCTCGGGAGAAATGTCTATTATTACGTTTAATTTGCTTCCGAATCTGGCCTGTTCTATTTCCAGATAGGCCTGTATATGCTGAATTTCCTCACGCACGGTTACCATCTGGCTGCCATTGTGCAGGTTTCGCCTGAAGAATTCCCCGAGTTTTACCGTTAATAAGCGCGCTTCTTCCGGTTTAGTACGAATGAAGGAAGAAATGGTATTGAGCGCATTAAATAAGAAGTGCGGGTTGATCTGGGCTTGAAGCGCACGGATTTCAGCGTCGGCCAAAAGGGACGCCTGTTTCTCCAGATCGGCAATCTCAAGCTGGGTAGAAAAAAGCTGAGCCAGACCCCGCGCCAGCTCCAAATCCACAACGGATACTTCACGCTGGCGTTTGAAATACAGTTTAAGGGTGCCGACACTCGTATCTTTTTTCATGAGCGGAACAATAATAGCGGAGTGAAGCGGACAGCTTTTGCTGCTGCAGCCAATTTCCTCCTTATTGCGGGCCCACAGAATTTTGTTTGTATGAAGTACCTCCTGGGTGGCTTCGGTCTGGAGATCATGCCCTTTTTGGTGGTGGTCGCTGCCCTGGCCGATATGAGCGAGGATTCGTTCTCTGTTTGTGATGGCGACCGCTGCAGCTTCGGTCATGTTGTAGATGACGAGTGCTGCCTGTTCCGCGGATGCTTCATTTAGCCCCTGCCGGAGGATAGGGAGAGTAATATCCGCGATTTGCAGGGCGCGTTGGGCCTGCATGGATCCGATCCGATCTTCTTCGGACTGAGCCGCCTGAACGATCATAATGAAAAGAGCGATACCCGTAGCATTGACCGCCATCATAGGAAATGAAATAATTTCTACAAGGTGTAAGGCACTTGAAAATGGTTTTGCCAGAGCGAGGATAATAAGCATTTGAATACCTTCGGCGATAAATCCGATGAGCCAGGCGGTTCCCCAATGCATCTCGCGTTCATGATAGCGCAGATAACACACGCCTGCCAGCAGCCCTTCAACGGTAGTGGAAACGGCACACGCGAGATCGGTAAATCCTCCAAGCATATACCGGTGCAGGCCTGCCAGTAAACCGGTAATTGTGCCAACAACCGGGCCGCCAAGCAAACCGGCCATAACCGGGCCGATGACCCGCGAGTTGGCCAATGCACCTTCAATCGGGATCGCCGCATATGTTCCATAGATTCCTATAAAAGTACATACAATAATGGTAATAAATTTATCGAAGGGTCCGTCTTTTCGGTGGAGCATTCTGCGAAAGAAACTGAAGCGGGACAGGAAGAAAGCAGCGACAACCAGCGTGGCGGTACGTTCCGTTAAAGAAAGGAACAGCGGATGTTGTGATACCATAATATTCCCCTTCCTCAACAATTTATGGTATAAAAAGTATAACATCCGCTGAAGATACGTCAATTTTTGAATTGAAAGAAACTAATGGGAAAAAGGAAGTATTTAAGATGATAAAAAATTTAACACTCAGTACAGATTTATATCAAATCAATATGATGTATGCGTACTATAAAAAAGGAATGGAAACGACCCGGGCTGTGTTTGATGTCTTTTTTAGGAAAACTCCGTGCGGCGCCGGTTACGCCATTTTTGCAGGATTGGAACAAGTTCTTGACTATATTACATCCATTCAATTTACAGAAGAGGACCTTGCTTACCTGAGAAGTGTATATCCTTATGAGGAAGATTTCCTTGACAAGCTGCGCCATTTTCGTTTTACAGGAAGTGTTATAGCTGCAGCGGAGGGCGAAATTGTTTTCCCGGGTGAGCCATTACTGATTGTAGAAGCTCCCATTTTTGAAGCGCAGATGATTGAGACCGCGATCCTTACTATCATTAACCATCAAACGCTTATTGCCACAAAGGCAGCAAGAATTGTAGGTGCGGCGAAGGGGGATGCGGTGCTTGAATTCGGCCTGCGCCGTGCTCAGGGAACGGAGGCCGGTTATTATGGTGCACGCGCCGCGTACATTGGTGGTGTGGCGGCTACGTCGAATGTGCTGGCTGGCCGGGATTTCGGCATTCCGGTTAAAGGGACGCACGCCCACAGCTTTGTCCAATTATTTGACAACGAACTGGAGGCGTTTGACGCTTATAGTGAGTCGTTTCCGGATGAAACTGTGCTTCTTGTCGATACATATGACACGCTGACGGTTGGTATTCCGCATGCAATTAAAATTGGCAAAACTTTAAAAGAACAGGGGAAGCGTCTGTTGGGTATTCGGCTCGATTCCGGCGATATCGCATATCTGTCCAAGCAGGCACGGACCATGCTGGACGAAGCGGGCCTTACAGATGTCCCGATTGTCGCTTCCAGCGATCTCGACGAATATTTAATCCAGGATTTAAAAAATCAAGGAGCCTGTATCTCTGCCTGGGGAGTCGGGACAAATTTAATCACGTCAAGCGATTGTCCGGCGCTGGGCGGGGTCTATAAACTGGCGGCGATTTACCAAGACGGGCGTTGGATTCCGCGCCTGAAAATCTCCGAAAATCCGGCTAAAATTACAAACCCTGGCTTTAAGAAAGTCATCCGGTTTTATGACGAGAACAGCGGAAGGCCGTTGGGAGATTTAATCACCCTTCAGGAAGAATCAATCCCGCGTGATAAAATTACAATGTTTGACCCGCTTTTCCCGCATAAACGAAAAACCATCCGGCATTACCGTGTTCGTGAGCTGCTCTCACCTGTTATCGTAAATGGACAGTGTACAGGGGCGGCTCCTGAACTCGAGCAAATTAGGCGGTATGCCCAGGACGAGTTGCAGCATTTTCCCCAGGAAATTCGCCGTCTCACAAATCCTCACATCTATCATGTTGATTTAAGCCAAACGCTGTGGGATTTGAAGCAAGAGCTGATTCACCAGGATCGCGAATAATAAGGATTTAAATTCGTCTTCGTTGCAACTTTTGCTCTTTCCATTACGTAATAATATATGAAAAAATTACTAAATGTACCGGAGGGGTAGAAATGAAGAAAAGACATATGGTTGCAGCGGGATTATTGAGCTTGTCCATGTTGATAGGGTCACCGGTTGCCAATGTTTTGGCCGCTGACGATGTTCCGGTTGTCGCATCACACAGCGATTTAATCACGCGCGGGGATTTCTTTACCATGCTTGTAAATGCAATAGATTTACCAAACACTAGCGCAGAGTATACATACAAAGATTTGAAAAAAAACAGTCCATACTACGGCGTGACAGAGAAACTTTTGGGGAATCACGTTATCGCAGGTTTTAAAGACAACACAATCCGTTTAAATCAGCCTGTTAAGCAGACGGAGGCACTGGCCTTTATCGGCCGTGCACTCGGCATGCCCAACACTGCGGCACCCGGCGGCCAATCACAACTGCCTGCCACTCATTGGGCCTACAATCTTTCCACATGGTTTGATGCGGCACATGTAAATATTGATTGGACAAAGCCCGATAAACTTCTGACGAAACAGGATGCGGAAACATTAATCAACCAATTGCTGACGACATCGGATGATACGAAAAAAGCACTGGAGGACAACTACACAAAACAGCAGGATGTTAAATCCGCTACGATGAAGCTGGATTTATCGGCAAAGGTAGAAGGAAATCCGCAGGGTATGGCCGGCCACGAAAATGACTGGAAACAAATTGAACAGATCGTGAATCAGTTGGCAGTCCATGGTGATGCAGCCTATATACTGCCCGATAAAATGAAATTAAATATTGCCGTCTCTTTGCCTGCGATTCCAAACATGCCGCCAATGCCGAATCCAATTCAAGTCGAAGAATATATGATGGGAAAAGATTTGTATGTAAAAGTTCCTGCTATGCCAGGTGCACAGAACGCTCCCCAGTGGATGAAGATGGAAAACGTTATGCCGGATATGAAGTCAATGATGCAGCAGCACGGCCAGGTTCTTCCGGAACAATTAGCCAAAAAGCTTTTCTATCGAAACCTCGGCAATGGGCAGTTTGCATTCCAGGGACGAATTGATCATCTATCTGATCTGATGGATATGTTTGGTGGCAACTTCCAGGGAGTAGCTGAAATGAAAAAAGCGCTAAGCCAGGCCGACGCCGCTATTGATGGTATGTATCTGCAGGGAACATTCAGCGTTGATCCAAAAACGAATTTATCGAAAGATGGGGATGCACAGATCGTGCTGACATTTAAAGATAAAATTCAGGGAGAAAACAACCCGCTAAAACGCATTATTTTGCATGAAAAAGTTCAAATGGCAGATTATAATACCGACATTAAAATTGACCTCCCTGCCGAAGCAAAAGACGCAAAATCAATACCTGGAATGCCGGGCATGATGGGCGTGCCCGCAGGAAACCCGGCACCTTCAACGAAATAGGCAGTAGGGCACGAAAAAGGGCGGACATTTTATATGTCCGCTTTTGCGTTTTCTTTTTGCCATGCTACATGGGTTAGGAGGAGCTAAGGAAGGTTTCTGTCGCTAGGTTACGCTCAGCGGGGAAGTTAGACTGCCCGCTCCAGTGGATAGCGGGCGCGCGCAAAAAGTCAAGTCGATGCGTATTCAAGATCTAAGTTTTGCGCGAAACCCCGCTCGCCATCCACTTCCGTTAGGTCATGCTCGCCGATATCAATTACGTTTCGGGAAATATAGTCCGTGGTCTATGACATTTAAACGCTTGTATACCTCGTTTTGCTAAGAATCCAAGAAAATAAGCAGTCACGGTTCCCTTATTTTGTAAATGCGGAATAGGGGTTACTTTGGTATTCTTTTAAAATCTAAAATGAATGTCGAATAATAGTATGAACAAAGGGGGACGTCTTTCTGCCCGACTGTCTCCATCTTCGAGATACCCAGATGTTTCGGGCCTGTCCCCAAACGGAAGAGGATCACGGACAGTGACACGGTGTGCCGAATGTGGTATAGTAAATTCCGGAATTTATGCCAGGATGTTTGGAGGGGTCTGATTGTTCTTGTCTCTACTCGTACCGGATTTACATGTTGAATCGGTATATGACATAGACCTAAAACAATTGAAAGCCCGCGGTGTGAGAGGGATTATTACGGATTTGGATAACACATTGATTGAATGGGACAGGCCTGATGCCACCCCTGAATTGGTTAGATGGATGAAGGAAGTCAAAGAACAGGGGTTCTCCGTAGTGATTGTTTCAAACAATAAACAGACCCGTGTTTCCAAGATAGCTGAACCTCTTGGCGTGCCATACATCCACCAGGCGAAGAAGCCTACACAGACCGCATTTCGTAAGGCAACCCGGCAGATGAAGCTTTCAGTCGAGGAAACTGTAGTCGTGGGGGATCAGTTATTTACCGATGTCTTGGGCGGCCGCCGTATGGGCTTTTATACGATCCTTGTCGTACCGGTTGCAAGAAGCGACGGCTTTTTTACCCGCGTCAATCGTGCGATGGAACGGTTGGCTCTTGGCTGGATGAGAAAACGGGGCATGATTCCGTGGGAGGATAACAATGGACAAACATGATATACATTGTGCCGGCTGCGGCATTGCTATACAGACAACAGAGAAAGAAAAGACCGGCTACGCGCCGGAAAGTTCACTGCAGCGGGAGGTCCCAATCTGTCAGCGCTGCTACCGGATTAAGCATTATAATGAAGCGTCGACCGTTACGCTTGGTGATGACGAATTCGTTCGCATTTTGAATGGAATCGGCCAGACGCACTCCCTTGTCGTTAAGGTTGTCGATATTTTTGATTTTAACGGCAGCTGGCTGCGCGGCTTGCCGCGTTTTGTAGGGAATAATCCCATTCTTTTGGTGGCAAACAAAGTCGATTTACTGCCGAAAAATGTAAACCGCAACCGGCTCATTAACTGGATTCGCAAATCGGCAAGCGACCTGGGGCTTAAGCCGGTTGATGTTATACTCGTCAGCGCCCGCACAGGTACGGGAATTGAACGCCTTGTGGAAGCGATGAACACCCATCGTAAGAAGCGCGATATTTATGTAGTTGGGGTTACCAATGTTGGAAAATCCTCGCTCATCAACCGTCTAATCAGACAGTTTGGCGAATCAGAAATGGACATTACGACGTCGCAGTTTCCGGGAACAACGCTCGATGTGATTGAAATTCCGCTCGATGACAAATCTTCGCTCTACGATACACCGGGAATTGTCAACCGTGATCAAATTGTCCACCGTGTGACACCGGCAGAGCTAAAGCTTGTTATGCCCGATAAACCGATTAAGCCTAAAGTGTATCAGCTAAAACAGGAACAGACCTTGTTCATTGCAGGGCTTGCGCGCGTTGATTTTGTTAAGGGAGAAAATCAGTCATTCGTCTTTTATGTCTCCAACGGTTTAAACATTCACCGGACCAAGCTTGAGCGGGCGGATGAGATTTATGCCAACCATCTCGGCGAAATGCTGTCACCCCCGGGGAAAGAGGCGGCGGAGTCCATGTCCAGGCTGGAAAAGTTCACGTTTAAAGTACCGCCGGGGGATTTTGACCTTGTGATCTCAGGTCTTGGCTGGGTTGCGCTGCATGGCAGCGGAGCCAATGTGGCCGTTTATGTACCAAAAGGTGTCACCGCATCCCTGCGGCCGTCATTAATTTAGCCGGTAAAGAAAACTTGGCTAACGCCAAGCCGATGGCGCTGGCAATGTCCTTAGGTGAACCCCTGCTTCCAGGGGTTTTTCAACTATGCGGAGAAGGAAAGTGTAAAATTTTCCAAATATATTGACTATGTTTACAGGGGGAACAGGTAGATGGAAATTAACAGCCGTACGATTTTTACGGGATTATTTGGCCATCCCGTCGGGCATTCATTATCCCCGCTTATGCACAACCGGGCATTTGAGGTACTGGGGTTAAATTATCGGTATGGTGCTTTCGATATCCATTCGTCACAACTGGAGAGTGCGGTTGCCGGAATACGGTCACTCGGATTGCGTGGCGTCAATGTTACCGTTCCATACAAGGTAGACGTCATTCCATACCTGGATGAAATAGATGAGGAAGCCCGGCTCATCGGTGCTGTCAACACGATCGTCAACGAGAATGGGCGTTTAATTGGGTATAATACAGATGGAAGAGGCTATGTCCGCTCTCTCATTGAAGAATGCGGGCTTCAGTTGGAACAGGAATCCGTTTTGCTGCTGGGGGCCGGCGGTGCTGCCCGCGGGGTCGCCGTTGCTCTGCTTCGTACAGGAGTAAAACGGCTCACCATTGCCAACCGCACGGTGAAGAAGGCCGAGCAACTGGCACTCGATTTATCGCGTGTTAGCGAACAAGCAACAGGGATCCGGGCCATATCAATGGAAGAGGTCGCGGGCGCCATTACGAAAAGTACGATTCTCGTACAAACGACATCGATCGGGATGCACCCAAACATAGAGGAAAGTCCAATCCCATCTTCACTGCTGCACCCCGATCTTCTCGTTAGTGATCTGATTTATAATCCTTTAAAAACAAAACTTCAACGGGATGCCGAAGCCATGGGGACACGAACCCATAGCGGTGTCGGCATGTTTATTTACCAAGGTGCGCTCAGTTTTGAATATTGGACGGGGCGGGAAGCACCTGTAGAAGTGATGCGTGATATAGTATATAAAGAGCTTGCCCGAACGAAAAAATAAGGAGGCAATGTGATGTTAACAGGAAAACAAAAGCGGTATTTACGTTCGATGGCCCACCATTTAACGCCAATCTTTCAGGTCGGCAAGGGCGGGGTCAATGAGAACTTAATCAGGCAAATCCAAGAAGCGCTGGAAGCGCGGGAGCTGCTGAAGGTATCGCTCCTTAACAATTACGATGGTGATAAGAATCAAACCGCGCAGGAAATTGCCGATTCGGCAGGTGCAGAACTTGTACAGCTTATAGGAAAAACGATTGTTTTATATAAAGAATCGAAGGAAAAGAAAACGATTGAACTCCCGCAATAATAAAAAAATCGGCATTATGGGAGGGACGTTTGACCCGGTTCATATTGTCCATCTCATCGTTGCGGAACAGGCAAAAAGTGCACTTGGTCTTGATGAAATTTGGTTCATGCCCGCGCACATTCCGCCGCATAAGCGCGATCAGGACATAACGGCCGATCATCACCGGCTGGCCATGCTGGAACGAGCGGTGGCGGGCAATGATTCATTTAGATTAACTACGGTAGAACTTGATATAGCACGGGAAGATCGACCATCCTATACATACGACACCATGCTGTATTTAACGAATGCTTTTCCGGATCATACCTTTTATTTTATTATTGGGGGAGATATGGTTGAATATCTGCCCCGGTGGTATAAAATTGATGAACTGGTGAACCTTGTCCAGTTTGCCGCACTGGCGCGTCCGGGATATACGATGAACCACCCTTACGGCCATCATGTTACAGCGATAGAAATGCCGCAGCTGGATATTTCCTCCAGTATGATTCGGGAAAAAATCGCGAAGGGACAGTCCGTTCGGTATTTAATCCCGGATAAGGTAAGACTATATATAGAGGAGAACAGGTTATATGGATCGTGAAAAGTTATTGGCTGCTGTAAGGGAGCAGGTGACGGAACACCGTTATCAGCACACCCTTGGGGTTATGGAAACAGCCATTGCACTGGCCAGAAAATATGGGGTCAATGAGAAGAAAGCGGAAACAGCGGCGATTCTCCATGATTATTGCAAATTCTGGCCGGAAGAAAAGATGAGAAAAATCATCAAAAGAACTCCGCATATTGAAAAGGATTTGCTCGATTATGATAAGGAACTGTGGCACGCCCCGGTTGGGGCCGAAGTCGTTAAACAAACGCTTGGCATCCAGGATGAAAAAATATTGAATGCGATCCGTTATCATACGTCCGGCAGGGAAAAGATGAAAAAACTCGAAAAAGTGGTTTGTCTCGCTGATTATATCGAACCAAACCGAATTTTTCCGGGAGTTGAGGAGATTCGCCAACTCGCGGAAAATGACATAGATGCGGCCTTAATTAAAGCGTTTGGCAACACGATTACTTTCCTGGTGAACAGAGGGAAAAAGGTGTATCCTTTAACGGTAATGGCCCGCAATTCGTTACTCGCCGAACAAAAAAACGTGCAGGAGGAGTTAAAATAGATGACAGAGCTTGAAATCGCCCAGCTGGCCGCCCATGCGGCAGAAGAAAAAAAGGCCCAAAATGTACTTATGCTTGACATTCAGGGATTATCTGTGATTGCTGATTATTTTGTTGTATGCCATGGAAATTCCGAAACACAGGTACAGGCGATTGTTGACAGCATTAAGAAAGAAATGGATGAAAAAGGGGTTCCCGTACGCGGCCGCGAAGGATATGAAGACGCCCGGTGGGTGCTTATTGACTTAGGGGATGTCGTTGTCCACGTATTCCACCGCGATGAGCGCGAATTTTATAATATAGAAAGATTGTGGAAAGATGCCCGAACTATCCCTGTCCAGTAGCTACCGGAGTCTTGCGTATGTGTATGACCATCTAATGGCGGATGCCCCGTATGACCAATGGATGCGGTTTGTGATGCAGGCATGGCGTGCAGCGGGAACGAATCCGAAGCGGGTAGCTGAGCTTGGCTGCGGGACAGGCGCGTTTACCCGCTTCCTTTTAGAAGCGGATGTTGACGTATGGGGGGTGGATTTATCAGCAGACATGCTCGCTGTAGCCAGGGAAAAAATCGCGGTAAGCCATCCCCGGGCCAGGGTTCATTTCATTCAGCAGGATATCCGACAGCTTCATTTAGATGAAACAATGGATAGCGTAGTAAGCTTTTGTGATACGTTGAATTACATTACCGATGAAGGAGGTATTCCCCGGGTGTTCAGCCGTGTGTATGAGGCTCTGAAAACGGGGGGGACGTTTCTGTTTGATGTACATACGCCGTATAAAATATGCGATGTTTTTGGCGACGAGACGTTTCATTGCGTTGACGATGAAGTCTCGTATATTTGGGAAAGCAGCTTCGACGAGAAAAAGCAAGCGGTACACCATGAATTGACGCTGTTCGTTCAGCAGGCGGATGGCCTTTACCGCCGGTTTCAGGAGACACATATACAGCAATCGTACAAGATCGGCCTCCTCGCCCGGTGGCTTAAAGAGGCCGGGTTTGAGATCGTTTCTATCACCGCGGATTTTACGTCCTCTCCTGTAGAAGAAGAAAGCGAACGAGCTTTTTTTGTTGCGCGAAAAACGGGTCAGCTCGCGCAAGGTTGACATTCCGCTGTCGAATTTCATATAATTCTAGATAATTATCTATATTTGTCGGTCTTGATGAGGATTAGTAATTGACCTTTGTGGTGTTGGCAGAGAGTTAACGGGTGGTGCGAGTTAACCACCGCAGGCAATGAACTCACCTCTGAACCGGTAACAGGAACACGCCTTGTGCGCCGCTACTGTTATCCGCATCATCCGCGTTATGGATGTAAAGTGAGCGCTGGTTCGGCAGCGCTAACTAGGGTGGTACCGCGGGAGATTAAAGAATCCTCTCGTCCCTGGAGCAATTCAGGGGCGGGAGGTTTTTGTATATTAGTTGTGCTGTGGAGAAGAATAGAAAGTTGGAGGTTATTCAAATGAAATCGTATAAGCCGCATGAGATTGAACAGAAGTGGCAGCAGTACTGGACAGAGCACCATGTAAACCGAACGAATGAGAACGATGGCAAAAATAAATTTTACTGCCTGGAACAATTTCCGTATCCTTCGGGCCGCCTGCATATGGGGCATATGCGCGTCTATTCGATTGGAGACGTGATGGCCCGTTATAACCGGATGAAAGGGTATCAGGTGCTCCATCCGATGGGGTGGGATGCATTCGGGATGCCGGCGGAAAATGCGGCGATTAAATTCGGGGCGCAGCCATCGAAATGGACCTATGAAAATATCGATTTCATGCGCGGCCAGCAAAAGCAGCTTGGTGTGAGCTATGACTGGGATCGGGAAATCGCCACCTGCAGTCCGGATTATTATAAAATGACACAGATGTTGTTCTTACTATTTTACGAAAGAGGGCTTGCTTACCGTAAAAAAGGTGCGGTTAACTGGTGTCCGCATGACCAGACCGTGCTGGCGAACGAGCAGGTGGAAGATGGCCGCTGTTGGCGGTGCGGTACGGAAGTAACAAAGATTGACCTGGAGCAGTGGTATTTCAAAATTACCGATTATGCGGATCGGTTGTTGAAGGACCTGGATCAATTGGACGGCTGGCCGGAAAAAGTGAAAACCATGCAGCGCAATTGGATCGGCCGCAGTGAAGGGGCTGAAATAACGTTTGAACTGCCCGATATTAATGAAAAGGTCACCGTTTTTACCACGCGGCCTGATACATTGTACGGTGTAACCTTTATGGTCCTTGCGCCTGAACACCCGCTCATTCCGCAGTTGATTAAAGGGAAAGAAACGGAAACAGATGTGCTCGCCTTTATTGAACAGATGAAAAAAGAGCCTGAGATGAACCGCACATCCGCTGATGCTCCAAAGGAAGGGCTGTTTACCGGGGCGTATGCACGCCATCCGCTGACCGGGGAACTGATTCCAATCTGGATTGCGAATTATGTGCTGATGGATTATGGTACAGGTGCTGTGATGGCTGTACCGGCCCACGATACGCGCGATTTTGCCTTTGCCCGCCAGTATAACCTTCCGATTAAACTTGTCATCCAGCCGGAAGATGAGCAGCTTACCGAAGATCAGATGACTGATGCGTATACCGGAGACGGTGTATTAATGAATTCCTTCTCCTTTAATGGAATTCCAAACCGTAAGGCGATTACAGTCGTGGGTGAGCATCTGGACAAAGAAGGCATTGGAGGGCCTGCCGTTTCATACCGTTTGCGCGATTGGCTTGTTTCCCGCCAGCGTTACTGGGGCTGCCCGATCCCGATGATTTACTGTGAGGATTGCGGTACGGTTCCTGTTCCGAAAGAACAACTGCCTGTTCTGCTTCCTGAAAATGTGGTGATTGACGGACAGGGGAATCCGCTTGCAAAAGCGGAGGAATTCATCCATACCACGTGCCCGTCGTGCGGGAACCCGGCGCGGCGTGAAACGGATACGATGGACACGTTTATCGATTCATCCTGGTACTATCTGCGGTTTACAGACCCGAAAAACGACCAAATCCCGTTTGCACCCGGGAAAGCAAACAAATGGCTTCCGGTTGATGAATATATTGGTGGGATTGAGCACGCGATTCTGCATTTGCTCTACTCCCGTTTCTTCACGAAAGTACTGAAGGATGCCGGAATGGTCGATTTTAACGAACCGTTCAAAAGTTTGCTCACCCAGGGAATGGTATTAAAAGACGGGGCTAAAATGTCGAAGTCAAAAGGAAACGTCGTAAGCCCGGATGAAATTATCGAGAAATACGGGGCCGATACCAGCCGACTGTTCATTTTGTTTGCTGCGCCGCCTGATCGCGACCTCGAATGGAGCGATAGCGGTGTGGAAGGAAGCTACCGTTTCTTAAATAGGGTATGGCGCATGGTGGATAGTCATGCGGAACCATTTGCCCGCGCAGAGGATCTGGCAAATAAACTGAGCGGCCTTGACCTGTCGGATGAAGCTGCGAAAGATTTAAATCGCACGCTGCATGCTACCATTAAAAAAGTAAGTGAAGACATTGGAGAGCGCCGCCAGTTTAACACGGCGATCAGCGCGATTATGGAACTCGTTAATAAGATTTATGCCTATCCTGAGACTGCGGACAACGGCATTCTTCTTGAGGCAATTGAAAAAGTTATCGTGCTGCTTGCCCCGTTCGCGCCCCATATTACAGAGGAAATGTGGCGCATGATTGGCCGCCAAGATAGCGTTCATCTTCAGGAGTGGCCGGCATTTGATGAAGCGGCGCTTGTGCGCGATGAAGTAGAGATTGTGGTGCAGATTAACGGCAAAGTGCGGGAAAAAATGATGATCAGCACGAAAGTGACCGGAGAGGAAATGGAAGCCAAGGCGCTTGCAGACGATAAAATCAAAGAACTCATTGCGGGCAAAACGATACGCAAAATCATTGCGGTACCGGGCAAGCTGGTTAACATAGTGGTTGGCTAATTTTTAGTAGTCTATCTGCACTATGTCGTGGTATAATCTTGAAAAGTTTTAAAATTTTTAGTTGAGAATGCTTGGAGGATAGAAAAGATGAGAAGAGCGATAGTAACGAGCGTGGCCCTTTCTTTGGTGATGTTGACAGCGGCGGGATGCAGTCCGGGTAAGAGTGCGGAGGCCACGTCGTCACAGGCGGCGGGAGGGAATTCCCAGGCGGCAGCAAAGGCTGAACATGTGGTAAAAGTGGGCATTACGCAAATTGTGGATCATCCGGCATTAAACTCGATTCGTAAAGGGATTATCGATGAGTTAGCGGATGAGGGTTTTAAGGATAAATCAACGATGCAGCTCGACTATCAGAATGCCCAGGGGGATATGAGCAACGTCACGACAATCGCGCAGCAGATGGCGCAAAATAAAGAGGATGTTATCATCCCGATCACAACGCCGTCCGCCCAGGCTGTTGCGAACCAGGCAAAAGGGATTCCGGTTGTATTCGCGGCGGTAACCGACCCGGTAGCGGCCAAGCTTGTGCCGGCACTCGACAGGCCTTCTGAATACGTGACAGGCACATCGGATGTGTCCCCAATGGATAAGCAGGTAGAGCTTATTACCGAGTTCGTGCCGTCCATTAAGAAGCTTGGTGTTATCTATAATACAGGGGAAGTGAATTCCGCTGTTCAGGTTGGCATGGTCGAGAAGGCCGCTAAGGCCAAAGGAATTGCGGTTGAAAGAATTGGTATTACGAATTCAAATGAAGTGAAGCAGGGAGCCGAATCTGCAGTGGGCAAAGTGGATGCTTTCCTTGTTCCGGTCGATAATACAGTCGTTTCTTCCTTTGAAGCTTTACTTTCGACAGCGAAGGCTTCTAAAAAGCCGGTATTTGCCTCGGATAGTGACACGGTCAAGCGCGGGGCTGTCGCAACATATGGGATCGACTACTACAAAATGGGCCGGCAAACCGGTGTTATGGCGGCAAAAATATTAAAAGGTGCTAAGCCGGGCTCTCTTCCTGTCGAAACAACAAAAGAAGTCCAACTTGTTATCAACAAAAAGACAGTTCAAAGTTTTGGCCTGCAAATTCCCGAAAAACTCAAAGCTTCGGCAACGATTGTGGAATAAACCAACGATTGTGGAATAAAGCATAAAAACTCCTTACTTAATGCAAGGAGTTTTTTTTATCGGCAAAGGATGCCTTTACGTTGCTTACATCCTCTGCAAATTTTCGGTGGGTCGCCTGAATCAGGTGATCGAAAACATCCGCTGTTTCCTTATCGAGAACATGCAGCCCGATCCCGGTTACCCCCCCAGGCACACACACTTTTTCCTGTAAGCTTGACAGTGTATATCGTTCTTCCTCGAACAGTTTTCCCATACCCACAATCATTTGCGTCATCATTTTTGTGGCCGCATCCTCGGAAATCCCGGTTTCCTGTACCGCACTATCGATAAATCGCTGCAGCAGGAAGCTAAAGAAAGCAGGTCCACAGCTTACGATATCCGACGATATTCGGGTATTCTCGTCATCGATTTCGACAGGTGTGCTTATTGCCGACATCAGGCGAAGCAGCAGGGACTTATCGGCAGCCTGCAGGCGGTTTCCGAAAGTGATAAGCGAAGCCCCGTGTCGTGCGGCATTCGTAATGCTGGGAATAACGCGCGCCGTTTTACAGTAACAAACCGATTCTAACAAATCAACGTTGACAGAACTGGTAATGGACACAAGGAATTTTTCGGGGCTTAGAAGATCTCTCACCTCATCTAAGACAGACCGATAATTCAGAGGCTTTACACAGATAAAGAGAAGCGCTGCGTTTTTGGCCACATCCCGGTTCGTTCCTGTCTGCAAACCAGGGTATTTCCAGGCAAGCTTTTGTATTTTTTCCCCCGTTCGATTGGATGCGATAATCTGTGAAGGGTGTATTCTTCCGGATTCAACGAAGGATTGTATTAAAATTGTTCCCATACTCCCTGTTCCAATAAAACCAATCTGCATGAGAATCCCCTCCCCTTTCTTTCGTGCTATACAAGCTGCCGTTTGCGGGCGGATTCGCCTCACTGGTTTCCGGCAATCTTATATATCTTTACTATGTATGCGTGGGAGAAGAATTTTAGTATACTTTTTTTCCCTGAGTATGTTAAAATGGTAAAAAAAGTAAATTGTTTATTTGTTTATCAACTGAATCATTTCAACGGTCACTTTCTTGCGGGGCGGCAGATGATGCTGCTGCGCAAGCTGATTGATTTGTTCGGTCACGTAATTAATGGCAGCGATATCGATTTCTTTTCCTTGTTTGCATTGTTCGACAGCCTGCTCGATTCTTACTTCCCGCATAGCATCAAGTTTACGGTAAAGAGTAATATATTCAGCCTGTCGTGAGACATGTTCGGAAATGGAGCGATGAACACTCATCATAAAACCCCCTTAGGTTACAATCATTTTTTAGTATATGAGAATTATATGGAATCAAAAACAAAATCACAAGTGAGGAACGATTTTGATGAAAGCACTCTGGATGGAGAAGAAAAGGTGGATTATTGTTATTATCGCGCTTTGCTTTCTGGGCTGCAGCGTGTATTACTACCAATCATCCCCCGATAATAATATGGTGCCTGTCACCGGAATACAGGGAAGCGGAAGCCCCCGCGAGAAAGACAACGGACAAAATATACATACAACCGGCGGTTCGGCTGTGTCTTCCTCTAAGAAAATCATCGTGGATATTAAGGGGGCGGTAGCACATCCCGGGGTCTATACGCTCAAAGAGAATGACCGTTTGTTTCAATTAATCGGCATGGCGGGTGGGTTTTTACCCGGTGCCGACCAAAAGATTGTAAATGGAGCTATGCCCCTGCAGGATGGTACCCTTATTTATATTCCTGCTAAAGGAGAAAAAACCGGCGCAGAGGGAGAAGGCCCCCCTGTTTTAACCAGTAAAGGAGATACGTCAACACCAGCAACGCCAGCTGCGGCATTACCCGCAACCGCTTCACGGCCGGTGGAGGGTTCACAACAGGACGAAAAAGTGGATATTAATCATGCGACGGCTGAACAACTGCAAACACTGCCGGGAATCGGTCCTGGAAAAGCGGCAGCTATCCTTCAATACCGGCAGGATCACGGGGCTTTTAAAGCGGAGGAGGACCTCAGGCAGATCAAAGGAATAGGAGAGAAAACGCTTGAAAAGATTCGTCCGAAAATTTTAGTACAATAAAATTTTCAAAGTAAGTTGACAGGTAGGAATAGTGTGGCTATAATTACTTTAACAGTAGCGGGTCAAACCGGTACTGCTTACGCAAGGATACCTAACTGAATAACATCTCTTATCGAGAGTGGCGGAGGGACTGGCCCTTTGAAGCCCGGCAACCGGCAGTATATCTGCAAGGTGCTAAATCCAGCAAAGCAAGAAAGCTTTGAAAGATGAGAGCGATGATACATACCGAGTATCGAGCCTCTTCTTTCCAGAAGAGGTTTTTATTTTGGTTTAACATCGCCCTACAAACAAAAAAATTAGGGAGGAAACAAAAAATGTCAGAAGAACGCCAATTGAAGTTTGAAACGATTTGCTTGCACGGGGGGCAGGAAGTAGATCCGACGACATTATCGCGTGCGGTTCCGATTTACCAAACAAGCTCTTATGTGTTTAAAGATACCGACCATGCTGCCAATTTGTTCGGATTGAAGGAGTTCGGAAATATCTACACGCGCATTATGAACCCAACACAGGACGCGTTTGAGAAGCGGATTGCCCAGCTGGAAGGTGGAGTAGGAGCGCTTGCCTTGGCATCCGGTTCGTCTGCTATTACCTACGCGATTTTGAATATTGCTGAAGCAGGAGATGAAATCGTTGCCTCCAGCAATTTGTACGGCGGTACGTACAACCTGTTTGTCCACACACTGGCTAAATTAGGGATTAAAGTAAAACTTGTAGATCCTTCAAATCCGGAGAATTTCCGCGCTGCCATTACGGATAAAACAAAAGCATTATACGCGGAAACGATCGGGAATCCGCGCATTGATGTTATCGATATTGAGGGGGTTGCTGCTGTGGCCCACGAGAATGGGGTTCCGTTAATTATCGATAACACGTTTGCCAGCCCTTACCTTTGCCGCCCGATTGAATTTGGTGCCGATATCGTGGTTCACTCCGCAACTAAGTTTATTGGCGGACATGGTACTTCCATCGGCGGCGTCATCGTTGACAGTGGAAACTTCGATTGGGAGAATGGAAAATTCCCGGGCCTGACCGAGCCGGATCCAAGTTACCACGGGGTGGTATACACGCAAGCAGTTGGAAACCTGGCCTATATTATCAAAGCACGTGTTCAATTGCTGCGTGATACGGGTGCTGCTATCTCTCCTTTCAATTCCTGGCTGTTCCTGCAGGGGCTTGAAACGCTGCACCTTCGCATGGAACGCCATGTGGAAAATGCAAATAAAGTGGCCCGTTATTTGGAAAACAACGAGCTTGTTACTTGGGTTAATTATCCTGGCCTTGAAAGCAGCCCGCATCATGCATTGGCACAAAAATATTTACCAAAAGGATCAGGCGCGATTTTAACGTTTGGCATCAAGGGCGGACTTGAGGAAGGCAAGAAGTTCATTAACAGCTTGACCCTGCTTTCTCATCTTGCCAACGTAGGGGATGCGAAATCGCTTGTGATCCACCCGGCAAGTACAACACACCAGCAGTTAACGGAAGAGCAGCAGCTTTCTGCAGGTGTATCGCCTGACATGATCCGCCTATCCGTTGGAATTGAGAACGCGGACGATATTATTGCCGATTTGGAGCACGCGTTAAAAGCCAGCCAGCTCGCAACGGTATAACGATAACGCATCATAAAAATTAAAATCGATGACTTAAGAAAGGATGCCCGCTTATGCAGGCATCCTTTCTTACCGTTAAAGAAAGTATATGTTGCTTTACAGTGTTAAAGCAACATATACTTTCCTCCATGGGTCACCTGAGAAAAACTCGCGGGGGTGTGCCGAACGTTTCTTTTTCGATGTGGAGCGTGTGGCCGGAAGGTCGATCAGACCGACAATTGTCTCCATCCTTGAGGTACCCGGATGTTTTGTCGGTCCGACCTTCCGGTCACTAAGCGGCCGTTTCGCTTCCCTGCAGAAAAAGGACGAGCGGCAACGCCCGCGAGTTTTTCTCAATACAGTAAGAAACGATAGCTTTCCGCCGCGAGGGGCTTTTGGACTCGTTTGGCTTATGAGATAATAACGTAAAGGCGCATGGAAAAAAGGAGAATCAACGTGGACAACCGAAAATCATGGGATGAATATTTTATGGATTTAGCTTATATGGCATCAACTAGAGCGACCTGCCCCCGCCGGTACGTAGGAGCGGTATTAATACGCGATCATAAAGTGCTGGGAACCGCTTATAACGGAAGCCCCAGCGGAACGCCCTCCTGTCTTGATGAAGGGTGCATGCTTCAGGATTATTATGAGGCAGACGGGGGCCGCAAACTCGTGCGGAAGCACCGCTGCATCCGGTCCATTCACGCCGAGCAAAATTTATTTTTGTTTACGGACCAGGCGGACAGGCAGGGGGCGACGATTTATGTCACCGATCAGCCGTGCTGGACATGTGCAAACTTAATTGCCAACAGCGGAATCCGAAGTGTCGTGTACCATCGGGCCTATGAAAAAGATTATGCGAAAGTAGCCAACCTTCTGGCGCAAAAAGGAATCAAGTTCTGGCAGCTTACTTCGTATGTTCCGCCCCACGGTGTAAAGATGGACGTTGTGGAATAAACCCTAAACTTCCGTAACGGAATTGAAAAAAGCATGGTATGGATTATAAAAAACGGGGTAATGATGTAGCAAGGAGGAAATTTCTTCTTAACTACGAACGAGGTGATTACAATGCAATCAAATGTAGCCACGATCCGAGGTGTATGTGATAATTTCCAGGCGCCCCAGGAACGGATTGATGACGTTTATCGTGTTGTAGAAGAAGCGAAATTGCGCAGTGATATAACCGTTGAAGAAAAGAAAACCATGCAGGGCACCTTACTCCTTGGATTCTATACTGAACACGGAGTATTTCGTCTCGTTGTTCAAGCGGGATTGCCGATTAAAGGAAGATTGTATATAAACGGGATTACGGAAGAAGAGATGGCGGCCAACCAATTGATTCGTTTATTTTATGGTTCGGTATATTTGATGGGTGCTTCCGGAATGCTTCGCCTTTATGAAGAAGGGTTTACAAAAGATATTTATTTCCGTGAAGGCAAAATTTTTGAAAACAATGGATTAGGCCAGGAAACGGAACTTTCGAATATTCTTGTGGAACAGCATATCGAACAGCAGATTGTAGAGGGACGTATCAATCTCCTTCTGGAAAAGCTGAATGAATGCATAGAAGAAGAGGAAGACCAGAGGCGTCTATCTATGATTAAACAGGAACTTAGTCATTTATCGGAACAATTACATGAACTGCAGGGGTATTAAAAGGGAGAATAATAAAATTCTTCCTTTTTACTTTTTTTTCCATAAAAAATGCTATAATAAATGCTAGAGGGGTGCTGTCCAGACGAGGGAGGAAAAAGAAATGATAGGAAGGCGGGAAAAATGAAGTGCCGTATATTATTTTGCTGCAGTGTATGCGCGCTGGGCGGCATGATCAGTGCTGCCGCGTATTATGAAAACAAGCGTTTCATACTTCTTTGTCTTTCTGTTTTTATCTTAGGAGCGGCGATTATACTATGGAAACAGCCGACCCTGCGCAGGCCGTTTATTGTGGGAGCTTGTTTTTTTCTCATAGGCGGCAGTAACTATATGTGGACAGAGGCTCATAATACGAGCCATTTGCCGCTCGGCAGGGTTTCCTTTGAAGGCATCATTCAAGATGCGCCTGATTTTGACGGCGACCGCAGCCGCTTTACGCTGCAAATTGCAAAAATCAATAACCGGAACATTCCGCAGGCCGAACGTGTATGGACCACCGTTTATTTTACAACAGAGGAACAAAAAAAGCGGGCAGAAGCCTGTTTTTTATACCACAGCCGCTTAAAAGGGGAAATGGAGCTCAACCTTCCCAAACCACCGACCAACCCGGGAGCCTTTAATTATCCGGTTTATTTGCATAGAGAACATATTCATCGTGTAGGGAGTATTAGGTCGCCTCAGTCCTTATCTTATCAAAAGCCCAACCGGAGTATAGAAGGGGCCATCCTTTCTTTACAAAAGTGGCTGGTCGGGCGGATTAATCGGATGTATTCCGCAGATACCGCCGGATTTATCTCAGGTCTGCTCATCGGATCGCTCGATGAAATGGACGCGGAGAATTATGTAAGGCTTTCTTCGCTTGGACTGGCTCATATTCTTGCTATTTCCGGCCACCATATTACATTGCTTGTCATTGGCCTGCTTTTTTTATTGCGCTGGCTGGGAATGACTAAGGAGAGAGCGGGTGTTCTCGCCATTATCCTTCTCCCCCTGTATGTTCTGCTTACAGGTGCCGGCGCTTCAGCCGTGCGGGCTCTTATTATGGGAGAGCTTGTGCTGCTCGCTGTTCTGTTGCACCGGTTTAAGGACGGATGGAATCTTATCGGTGCAGCTTTTCTAATGATGACCCTGTTTGATCCATACCAGATTCATTCTATCAGCTTTCAATTATCTTATCTTGTTACGTTTGGGCTGCTTGCCTTTGTACCGCTGCTTGATAGAAAAGTGGCTATCAAATGGAAGTTTCTCAGAGAAAATATAACAGTAACCGCGGCGGCAACGCTTGTATCTTTTCCTCTGAGTATTTTTTATTTTCATCTTTTTTCATTTTTATCACCCCTCGTTAATTTTATCTTTGTGCCATTTTCCAGTATTCTCATTATGCCGACGGCTGCTGTTTCGCTTATTCTTGGTAGTATTCATCCGGCATTTGGAATTTTGCTTGCCCGTATCGTTGATTTTATGCTGGCTCCGGTCCTGCAGCTTCTTTACAAAATAGAAAACTGGAAATGGCTTTCGTTTGCGTTTGTTTCTCCATCTTTTGTCTGGTTCGTCGTTTACGCCGGTTGGCTCGTCTTCCTTGCCTTTTTATTGTATGGTAAAATAGAAACAAATTGGAAAACGATAACGGCGTCTTTTTTATCCTGTTTTTTGCTGTTGTTGGCTTTGTTTATACCGCAGTGGATGAAAAAAGGAACGCAGATTACGTTTCTTGATGTCGGACAGGGAGATGCTATCGTCATCGAAACACCAAGAAGGGTAGTCCTCATTGACGGAGGAGGCAGCCCTGCCGAAAAAGAGGGGTGGAAGAGACAGCGCAACCCGTATCAGCCGATAAAAAATGTAGTGATTCCTTATCTTCTGTATCGCGGGATTAGCTCAGTTGATTTGTACGTCATGACGCATGGAGACAGCGACCATGTAGGAGGATCCCCTTATCTGCTGCTTCATATGCCGGTTAAACAAATACTGGCGAATGGATTACCCCCGAAAACACAGCTTGAGCAAGAAATTGCGAGAGTTATCAAAGAAAGGGGAATTCCTGTTGTTACAGCGCAATCCGGCCAGCGCTGGAGGGAAGAAGAAGGCATAAATCTGGACGTATTAAATCCGCCAATCTCTCACGAAAAAGATGAGGCCGCAAGCGATAACAATAATTCTGTCGTTCTGCTGCTGGATGCGTATCAGCATCACTTTCTTTTTACAGGGGATCTCGAAAAGGAACGGGAGGACCGCCTGCTTCAGGATGGTAGACTTCCATCTGTAGACGTCCTGAAAGTCGGTCATCACGGCAGCAAATCGTCCACGGGAGAGAATTGGGTTTCCCGATTGCACCCTTTGCTGTCCGTCATTTCGGTGGGAGAACGAAACCGCTACGGCCATCCTAATCCTGAGGTAATCCGCAGGCTTGAAGCTCATCATAGCACGGTGCTGAGGACGGACAAACAGGGTGCTGTTATTATTAATGTAAACAATCATGAATTTACATATACAACAGTAAAGTGAAGTAAAGTGGTAGTGTAGCTGGAACGATTCAAAGAATCGGTATTTTTCTGCAACATTTCTTATAAACCCTACGTCTAAATAGGGTAGAGAGGGGAGGCAAGGGCGTGGTTGAAGCAAATTTAATACGCTCCGCCCAGAATGGAGACCATGAATCTCTTGTTAAACTCCTGGAGATTATTGAGCATTCCGTTTATCGAACAGCTTACTATGTGCTGGGCAATGAGCAAGATGCACTGGATGCCTCTCAGGAAGCGTTAATCCGTATTTATACAAAGATTAATACATATCAGGAAAAAGCTAAATTCTCAACGTGGGTACAGCGTATTGTAACCAATGTGTGCATAGATAAGTTTCGCAAAAAGAAGGAAATGGTATCGATTGATGAGAATGAAACAACGCTATACGCCCCTTACAATGTTGAGCAGGAAGTAGAGCGATCCGGTATGGTAGAAGAAGTGCGCCGCGCCATTAACCAGCTCCCGGAGCATCACCGCACCGTTGTAACCTTGCGTTATATGCAGGATTTATCCTATAACGAAATAGCAGAAGTGATGAATATGCCGTTAAACACAGTAAAGTCCTATCTATTTAGGGCAAGGCAGCAGTTGCAGGAACTTTTAAAAGAATATCAGAAAGGTGGTGTATAGGGTGAGATGTGATGAAATCTATGATTGGATACAGCGGGATATGGATTACGACTTAGAAGACTCGGAGAAGGAACTTCTGCTTCAGCATCTCCGTAAATGTCCGGACTGTTCGCTGCTTTATAACCGTCTGAAAAGCTTATCCGGCCATCTCGAAGACCTCCCTATGGTTGAACCACCATTTAGTATTGTTGAATCCATTATGCCTGAACTCGATAAATTGGACAGGGCACGCGCGTCCGCTCTACACGATGAACAGGCCGCAGCATTGCGTGCGGTTGAGCCGGGTCGAACTTCCCGTAAGAGAATTATTCTCTACCGTTCACTTGGAAGTGTAGCGGCAGCCGGACTTTTGATTTCAGCCATTATGTATGGGATGGATAAGACAAAAACGTATATGAATGAATCGTCTTTCGGCGGAACGAGGGAACACGTAAATACAGGAAAAGCTGTTTTACCGCCGTCCTCATCGGAAACATCGGGCAATTCAGTGGCAAAAAACACCCCGCCTGCTCAAAAAACAGAAACGAATGGTGCCGATGCCCCCGCTGCTAATAGAGATAAGGCGACTGCAGGAGGGGGATCTTCTGCAGGAGGCACAGCACCGCAGGAGACAGCCAAAGCGGATACTTCAAATGGACACCAGCAGCCGAATGTGTCTGCCGGTAAAGAAGGCGGGACGAATTCTCCGTCTCCCCATTCCGTTCAGCAAAATACAGATCCGGCTTCTGTATCGCCTGGCAAGACCAATTCAACAGAACCATCAACAGATTCCTCCGTTGCGAAAAATACTGTCGTTGGACCATCTTTACCACAGGGAACAACGGTCGATCAGTCGGGTGCCCATCCGGCGCTCGAACAGGGAGATTCGGGGGCGGTAGCCGAGAGCGGAACATCTCCATCTCCGGGGGGGCCGGCGATTGCCTCTGCAGACAAGGACGGGCAAACGAAAGCCGCTTCTTCCGCAAGCGCCGTACAACCAAGCGATAAAGTGGCCACGATCGCCGGCATTGCAAACCCGGAACAAGGAAAGACGGGTGCTGAGTCGGACAGACAAGCCGCAGCAGGGAAATCTTCCTACACGCCTCCTGGTCTTCCGTCGCCTGGAGGGAACTATTTTGTCAGTGAAAGCAATAACAGGTTGCTTATTCGGGATAGACAGGGCAACATTGTTTTTGTCACGCATACCTGGCAGAATACGTACAAAGTAGATTACTACTGGGTGGATAATCAGAAAGTTACCTACTCTCTTGAATTTACGGGTACAGGTAATCAACCTGATTCCATGCCGCATTACTGGCTTATCGACATGGGAAAAAATATTGAACTGCCAATTTACAATAAATAATCACGCTTTTGTTCGTCGTGCGTATGATGTAGAAAAGAAGCTTACTCGTTCACTTTTCGGCAAGGGCCCTGTCGAGACTGAACGTTTACATATACGCACCTCTACAAAAAACCGTGGCGACACAAACCGTCATGGTTTTTTGTGTTCAAAAGCCTGATTTAGGTATAATGAGGAACGAGGTGAGAATCATGGATGTACGCCAGTTGGCCCGGGAGATTAAACAGGGGAAAGTCGCGCCTGTTTATTTATTTTATGGCAAAGAGCAGTATTTGATGGACGAAGTCATTACGATGATACAGCAGCAGGTCATCGATGAGGCAAGCCGGGACTTTAATTACAGCGTATACGATTTGCGCGAGACAGCGGTGCAGGCTGCGCTGCAGGATGCTGAGACATTTCCCTTTATGGGTGAGAAAAGATTGGTGCGTGCCACACAGGCTTTGTTTCTAACCGGTGGAAAAGTGAAAGAGTCATCAGAGCACAATCTTGATAGTCTGTTGAATTACCTAAACAATCCCCCGGACTATACTACATTTATTCTCGAAGTGCCGGAGGAAAAGCTGGACGAACGAAAAAAAACTGTAAAGGCATTGCTAAAAAACTCTGTTGTTGTTCCGTTCATGCCGCTGAAAGATGATGAACTGGTCCACTGGATTTCACGCCGCGCGGCCAAACATAACGCGAGTGTTATGCCAGAAGCCGCCCGCATGTTAATTACGATGACGGGAGGGGATCTTCGCCGCCTGAATCAGGAGATAGAGAAAATGGCGACGTATGTCGGGGAGGGGGAAACCATCACACCAGAGGTTGTCGGGCTTCTCGGCAGCCGGCAACTTGAACAGGATGTGTTTCGTCTCGTTGACCAGGTTGCCCGTCTCCAGCTGGAAAACGCCATGCGCATTTATTACGACCTGCAGATGAATAAAGAAGAACCGTTGAAAATTCTCACGCTGCTCGCCCGCCAGTTTCGCATTCTTCTTCAAATTAAAATTTTGCAGCCTAAAGGGTATTCCCCGCAGCAAATGGCTTCTATGCTTGGGGTTCACCCGTACGTTGCAAAGCTGGCGGCCGAACAATCACGTTTATTTAGTGAATTAGCGCTCAAGCGGATTATACAAAAACTTGCTGAAGAAGATTACAGAATAAAAACAGGGCAGATTGATAAAACGCTTGCCCTTGAGTTAATTATTATGGGGATGAAAGAAATGGTGAGCGTATAGGAAAAACGTGTACTACTTCGAATCGGATGGCAGTATTAAAACGTCAATTCAAACCTATATAGTAATAGTTATAAATAAACAATGATAGGTCGCTTTCACGCCGGTTTCATCCCGATAATTTGTTTCGTACGTATTGATTAATTCTCGGAAAAAAGAAGGGCGCTGGCAGGAGTTTTCTTCGTTGCTGTTATTTGCCCCAATCTTTTTAATTGATGCAAAAAATGCGCGTACCGTCTGAAAATACTCTAGCTCGAGCTGTTGTCTTCCTGTTATTTCAAATGGAAATGCCGCTGAAGAAATCAGTGCCTGTTCACAAACTTGATATAGCTCTTCAAGAGAGTAAAACGATTGTCCTGGTGAACTGCTTATTGGAAGCTGAAGCTTTTCTTTTGTACGTTCATAGGAAGTATGAAGCTCGTGAAAGGTTTTGTTTCCAAACGTTGAAAATAAAAGGCTCCCGTCCCGCTTTAATAATTGACATAACCGTTCAATGACTGTCTGAAGATTATTCAGCCATTGAAACGTTGCGTTGGAAACAATAAAATCATAACTTCCTTCAAGCGTCATTTCTTCAATATCACCGCATAAAAAAGTAATACGTTCCTCATTCATTTTCTCTTTTGCCATTTTAATCATTCCGGGTGCCAAATCAACAGCGGTAATTCTCGCCTTCGGAAATGCTTCACATAATAAATTCGTAAAATAACCAGTTCCACAGCCGATTTCAAGGATATTAATTTTTTCTTCACACCTCTTTTTAGAAAGCGAATGAATTAATTCCTTTGCCATCTTTTTTTGAACATTGGCATACTCATCATATGTTTTGGCATGTTCACTGAACCGCTTTCGTAAAAGCTGTTTATCGATCATGAGTACACTCCCTTTTGCGCAAACTTTTTAAACCTTCTTCCTTTCCGGTCCCAGAAAACATCGCTTCGTAAAAAACAGTAAGTGTCTTCTCCTTGTTCTGCTGCATTTGCTTTTTCATACGCTCAAGAATGCGCGGATGCCAGCCAAACGGATATTGTTCACCGCTCGTAAAACGACTCGTTCCGCCAATCAGTATAAGACCCTTTATGCTTTTGGGATATGTACTTGCAATTTCAAGTGCCGCAAGTGATCCTAATGACCAACCAAGTAAAAAAACAGGCTCCCCAACAGAAATGATTTTTTTTATGACCCGCTCTTTAAAATCACTTGGAGCTTTCACGCCTCTCCATTCTACAAATAAAAGCTGAAATACTTCAGAGAGTGGCTCGATTAACGGTTGAAACGCTGCCTTTTCCATTCTCCAACCAGGAAGCATCACTAGATGCAACTGTTTCATCCAATCACCCCCATCTCTTTTCCAACAAGAGCAATTTTTTTAATTGCCCAATCAAGATCTTGTTTCACATGGACAGCTGTCACGGTAAAACGAATTCTCCCTTCATTTTCAGGAACGGTAGGTGGCCTGACAGGAATAGCAGCAATTCCTTCTTTCTGCAGACACCCGGCAAACTTCATAGTTTTTTCGTTTTCTCCAATTATAATTGGCACAATTTGTGACTGACTTCCACAAATATTAAACCCGTAATCCATCAATGATTCTCTAAAATACTCGGCATGCGTTTGGAGCAGTGTACGACGTTCCGGTTCTTCTTGCACAATTTCAATCGCAGCTTTTGCAGCACCGAGTATGGCAGGAGGAAGTGCCGTTGAATAAATGAACCCGCGCATTCGGTTCGTTAAATAGTCTATGAGCCACTTTTTCCCGACAACATAGGCGCCGAATGAACCGAGCGCTTTGCTGAATGTTCCCATTTGAATATCTACTTTGTTCTGAAGATTGAGGTGATGGGCATAACCTTCCCCGTTTTTGCCATAGATGCCGCTTGCGTGTGCTTCATCAATCATTAAAATCGCGTTATACCTTTCCTTTAACACAACAATCTCTTTAAGATGAGCGAGATCACCATCCATGCTGAAGATAGTATCTGTCACGATTAGCTTTCGTTTTTCTGTCGGTGCTTTTTTTAATAGTGCTTCTAAATGATTTAAATCATGATGCCGATAGCGTTGGTGCTTCGCACGGCTTAAGACAGCGCCGTCGACAATGCTTGCGTGGTTCAGCTTATCGCTAAAAACAAAATCATCACGGCGCAGCAGTGCAGAAATAATCCCTAGATTCGCAGTATAGCCGTTGTTGATAATAATCCCTGCTTCTGCCTTCTTCCAATTAACGAGCGCTGTTTCCGCTTTCTCATAAAGCGGATGATTACCAACAATTAAGCGTGATGCTGTTGCTCCTGCACCGTATGTGTTTACCGCTTCAATCATTGATTTTTTCAATCGTTCATCCCCTGCATACCCTAGATAGTTATTAGAAGCAAGATTCAGCATCTTACGTCCATTTATCATAAGCCAGGGCTGCTCGGCAAATCTTGTTGTGATGAGATGGCGCTTTTGAGAAATTTCCTCTAAACGGTAAAGTTCTGCGTTGATTTCCTCTTCCCAGTTCAACTGCTTTCCAACTTTCATTACGCTCCCCCCCAACCGTTCCTTTACTATTTGATTTTTGTTAACCAAACTTATTATTAAGTTAACATATCGATTTTATCTAACCATGGCTCTATCCATCTGTCAAGAAAAAGGATACTGGTTCAAAAAAAACAATCATTTGCTGCGTGCAGAAAGACGCTCGATTTCTCTATACGCAGAGAAAAAGCGACCAATTAATTGGTCGCTTTTTCTTCATATGAATGCATTCATATATGATTAGGCGGACATGCCGTTAACCTTTTTAGCCAAACGAGACTTCTTGCGGGAAGCTGCGTTTTTGTGGATCAATCCCTTGGTTACTGCTTTGTCCAAACGCTTGCTCGCTTCTTTAAGAGCAGCTTTAGCCTCTTCCATGCTGCCGGAAAGAACTGCAGTTTCTACTCCTTTAACAGCTGTACGAAGAGCAGACTTTTGAGCGGCGCGGTGCGCACGGCGTTTTTCAATTGTTTTTGTACGCTTAATTGCAGATTTAATATTTGGCATTAGATTCACCTCCTTGGTGCATCCGAAACTTCTATAAAGTGAACAAAGGAAATTATACCATGAGGGACGTCATATTTGCAACCATGTTTTTTTAGTATAAAGCAATATTCAAGTGGAAACGATGAAAACGAGGTGATCGCATGGAAGAAAAGCTTGATTTAAGCAGGTATGGAGTACGAACCGATCTTGCGGTAGAAGCGAGAGAACTTACGAATGAATCCACAGGTGCGAAAGAAATCAACGGAGTCAGGTATGAGACGGAAGAGGATAACGGGATTACTGTGTCCCGGATTGAAATTCTCACGGCAGAAGGAGCCGAGGCCATCGGTAAATTGCCCGGGCGCTATGTTTCTCTTGAAATACCCGGACTTCGCACGCAGGATACGGAATTGCAGAACCGCGTGACCAGACGCTTTGCCCATGAGTTTCACCGGTTTTTAAAAGAACTGGGGATTCGGGAGGATGCAGGGGCACTTATTGTTGGTCTAGGAAACTGGAACGTAACTCCTGACGCTGTCGGTCCGATGGTCGTTGAAAATGTGCTGGTCACACGCCATCTTTTTAAATTAATGCCGGAGCAGGTGGAGGAAGGATACAGGCCGGTTAGCGCGATTTCACCGGGTGTGCTCGGGATTACCGGCATTGAGACGAGTGAAATCGTCTATGGAGTGATGGAGAAAGCTGAACCGGATTTTATTATTGCGATAGATGCACTCGCATCCAGGTCGCTGGATAGAGTGAACACTACGATTCAAATTGCTGATACCGGCATTAGTCCGGGTTCGGGGGTAGGAAATAAGCGGAAGCCGCTGAATAAGGAGACGCTTGGCATTCCGGTTATCGCTGTTGGCATCCCAACCGTAGTAGAGGCAGCAACCATCGTACACGATGCCATGACCTATCTGCTCGGCCATCTCGGACGGCAGGTAAACGAGGCCCGCCATCCAAAGGCCGCTGGCCGGCTTGTTCCCCAAGGTTTTCGCCTGACTGGAAATACAAGGAAAATCACGGAGGAAGATATGCCAAATGAACAGGACAGGAAATTGTTACTGGGTCTAGTCGGTGAGCTGGATGAACAGAAGAAACGTGCGCTCATTTACGAAGTATTGGCGCCGCTGGGCCATAATCTGATTGTGACGCCGAAAGAAGTGGACGATTACGTAGAGGACATTGCCAACATCGTAGCCAACGGCCTGAACGCCGCCCTTCACTCCGCGATCGACATGGATAACGTGTCGGCTTATACGCATTGAGCGGACGTTAAACTAAGCGGGTGCGCGCAATGGAATGGAGCGTTGTTATTTTTTGAGAGGTCTTCCCTGCAAGAGAAAACTCGCAAAAATAAAAGCAAATCGGATGCATCATCGCCCTTTCTCTCTCATATGGTTTTATAGAAGCGGAATAAAAGGACAAACCTCACAGCAGGAGAGAAAGGAAAGGATACAGTGCGTGGTAAAAATCGCGGCCTTATTATTAGTCTGAACAATGCAAACGTCGAACGAAGTTTTGTTATTTTGTCCCTCGGTACTGCGATTGTTTTTATTTTAATCGGATTTCTTTTTGCTTCCCCGTCCAGCCGGGGCCTGTCTTCCGAACAGGTTGGAAAAATCAGCGCTACGATGTCCAGCAGTGTGCTGGCGCGGGCCATGAGTTATGAAATTCCATACTTTCAGGCGAGCCCGCAGGATGAATTATCGCAAAGAAAACTATCCAGTTTTGCTTTTCAATTGGTCACAGGAATTAATGCGGGTGACCCGAGAACTTTTATCGGCGATGAACTGCCCGGGTTTAGTTTATTTGACACGGACGTCCTTGTTGCCGGCAAGGGGGTTGGCCTGGCGGATTTGCCGATTGAATCTCCGCCGCCGCCGCAGGCGCTTCAGGACGATTCGCCTCCTGACAATTCGCCGCCTACGATAACAACAAACGGAAAAAAAGTAATCTTTATTTATAATACGCATGATCGGGAATCGTTCCTGCCGGAACTGCCCAAAGACGAGGTTCAGAACAATCCGGATTTAGCGATGAGTGCAAAAATAAATGTCACGTATATCAGTAAGCACCTGGCGGCTCAGCTCGAAAAAGAAGGGATTGGGACGCAGGTAAGCACCATTGATTATGTGAAAATTTTAAAGGAAAAGAATCTTTCCTACAGCCTGTCATACGCGCAATCTATTCAGACTATCAGAGAGGCGATGGCCACGAACCATAATCTTACCTATTTTATCGATATCCACCGCGATTCCCTCAGACGAAATTCAACAACGACTACAATCAGGGGCCAAACGTATGCGCGGGTAAATTTTGTTATTGGGATGAGAAATAAAAATTGGGAGGAAAATGAGCAATTCGCAAAACAGATTAACGACAAACTTGAGAATCAATATCCTGGGCTCTCGAAGGGGATATTTGGCAAAAAATATGGCAATGCTGAATACAATCAATCCGTTTCTCCGCATGCCATTCTTATAGAGGTAGGTGGAGTGGATAATACGATGGAAGAGTGTTACCGGACGGCGGATGCCCTGGCGAAGGTAATTGCAGAGGTGTACCTCAACGCCGAGAAAGTGAACACAAAGGGTAAAGCAAAAACCGCGTGATTGGAGGAGCTGCCTTGAAATTCAGCGCTGTATTTTTCTCATTAGTCGTCGTCATGTTTGTTGGAATTATGACAGGAATCAATGTTGCGCAGAGCGGAATTGAGCGAATTGAAGGCGCACCTTATCAATCGACAAAAGCTTTTCAAATAAAAAAGGTAGACCAGGGCAAGATTGAGGTCGAGGTCTTTGGGAGACAAGTCAACGGGGAAAATAGAGTGCTTGCTGTCTACCCTGGCAACTTGCTCACCAATATCGGCAGCACGATGAGGGATTGGGTGACGACGAATACACGTCAAGCACTCGAATGGCTAATGAAAAAACTATAAGGACATAACGAAAGTGCAGGCAAAAGAAAGCCGTCCAGAATGCGCAAGGGGAAGATACATCTTCGCTATTCATAAAATGTTCTGTGGCAACTAACATCGTCCACAAATTTTCGAATGTGTTCATTAAATTTCATCAACCTTTAAATGGATTTAATAATGTGAATTGCAAATGGTTAATGTAATTATCCCCATTTATGTAGAAATTATTATCAATTAAAAATTAGTGCCCATTAGTTTCATGAGGAGACACATTTGTGACTTCTCATGAAACCATGAGTAATTCAATTGATCGTGTACAGGATTGGCGAAAGCATGAAAAAAGGACATTTTCCGGAGTGTAGGGAATTAAAGTACATACCCAACTGAAGATAGAGAGGAAGAACAAAAATGAAGGATCACACACAAATTACTAAAATCAAAGATGAAATCAGGAACAACGGATGGGATGCGGCGCTTTTGACTTCCCCTATATCCGTCGCGTTTAGCACCGGGTTTGTATGTGACCCGCATGAGCGGTTTTTGGGACTTTTACTGGATAAAGACGGTGCCGTGGCGCTGTATGTGCCGTCTCTTGAAAAAGATAATGCCGAAGCAGTGTTAGGTGCAAATTCGGGTAGTCAAAACCCGGATATAAAAGTTATCCCGGTAGCTGATACTGATAACCCTTACCAGATTCTGCAGAAAACAGGCGGGTCCTCTATTAAAAAATTGGCGGTGGAAAAAGACTACTTACGTTTAAGTCAGGCTGAGCAGTTGCACAATTCGTTTTCTGGCCTATCGCTTTTTAATATTGGAAACATGATAGCTGAACTGCGCAGCCGAAAAACCCCGGACCAAATAAGCCGGATAAAAATTGCCGTCCGGTTAATTGAGGAAGTGATGGCCGAAGGGTTAAAACGGGTCCGGGTTGGCATGACAGAGGTTGACCTGGTAGCTGAACTGGAGTATCTGATGAAGAAAAAAGGCGCGGATTATCCCGCTTTTGGCACGACTGTGCTGGCCGGCGCGAATTCGGCGCTGCCCCACGGAACCCCGGGGATGACGAAAATAAAAGAGGGAGAGTTCCTTTTAATCGACATGGGGGTATTTAAAGACGGATTTTGTTCCGATATTACGCGCACATTTGTAATCGGTGAACCGACGGCTGAAATGGAAAAGATTTATCATACAGTTCTTGCGGCGGAAGAAGCGGCCATCGCGGCCGTTCGCACTGGCGGGACACTGGCGGAGCTGGACCGCACGGCGCGGCGGATTATCGAAGACGCCGGGTACGGCCCGTATTTTACGCACCGTGTCGGGCACGGGCTGGGCCTTGAGGTGCATGAATATCCGTCCATACACGGCGAGAATATGGATAAGATTGTGCCCGGCATGACCTTTACGATCGAACCGGGTATTTACATCCCAGGGGTAGGCGGGGTGCGAATCGAAGACGACGTGCTTGCCACAGACAGCGGACCCGATGTTCTGACCTCTTTTCCGAAAACGCTAATGAGGCTGTAAAATGAAGAGTAGGCTATAGAGCTAATTGCGATGTCCTGCAAGCCGGACAGGACAAGGGCTGAAAGATACAGGAGAAAAATTTTTACCCCCAAAAAAAGCGGAAAAACTTCATTTTCATGTATAAAAGAAAGAGGCAGAGCGAAAATCCACCCCAGCCTCTTTATGGTAGTAAATAGTAAACAGGCGACTCCATCCATGGTAAAATTGAATTGTCGAAAACAATTTTAAGTATCGGAGGGTCGCCTGTTATGGCTATTATACCACAACTCAACCTGTTTCAGTGGAATGAGATTGCAGTGTTGGGAGATTTGGAACGTCTGCGCTTGGTTTTGGAG
>NZ_AUMJ01000028.1 GCF_000430625.1 Aneurinibacillus terranovensis DSM 18919 | reverse complement strand
GGTAAGTACTCCAAAACCAAGCGCAGACGTTCCAAATCTCCCAACACTGCAATCTCATTCCACTGAAACAGCTTGAGTTGTGGTATAATAGCCATAACAGGCGACCCTCCGATACTTAAAATTGTTTTCGACAATTCAATTTTACCATGGATGGAGTCGCCTGTTTACTATTTACTACCATAAAGAGGCTGGGGTGGATTTTCGCTCTGCCTCTTTCTTTTATACATGAAAATGAAGTTTTTCCGCTTTTTTTGGGGGTAAAAATTTTTCTCCTGTATCTTTCAGCCCTTGTCCTGTCCGGCTTGCAGGACATCGCAATTAGCTCTAATACATAAACCGATTTTGAAAACGAATTCGATCAAACGTCTGTAAAGTTTCCTGTTCGATTCGCTTGCCAATCCGTGCCATCAGGCAGTTCGCCGGGTGGGAGCATATTTCCGGGTCATCTGTCGCAAACCACTCCAGCCCCGCTGAGGCCATAACCTTCTCCATAATTTTGCGGTAATCCCAGACGCTTAAGCCGGTTCCTTTTAAATCCCAGTGCCAGTAATATTCTGTGGTAAATACAATGTAATCCTCCATCGCGTCATCCAGAAAGGAAACCGCCAGCATATCTTCACCGACGTGCTGGTGGCGGAATTTGCTGCTGACTTCAATGGCCCCCAGCTCCAGCAAATTATCCATTTTCGCCTGGGACCATCTTTCCATTGGATCCGGGTACACAAAAGTTACATAGCCGATAATCGTCTTGTTATGTATGGCGAGAGTGACACGCCCTTCCGGTAGAGCGGAAATCTCCACGAGAGCTTTCTGCTGGTCGGCCGGCTTTCGAAAAGCGGTAAGGCCGTCATCCATCGTATAGGAGGCGATTTCTTCCACTGAGGCAGGGCCGCAAATAACAAGCTTTCCAAGCGTCGTTTCTTTTTCCCGCTGATAAAATGTTTTTCTATGTTCCATAGTATTCAACACCTTTTAACAATCTTTTCGAAAATTTAATTAAATTATACATGATTCTACATGGAAAAATTGCGAAGATGTAGTGAACTGTAGAAAAAGTGGGTAAAATATTTTCAAGCTAGAAATTGCAAAATAGACAGACTATTTGTTATAATAAGAATATCGTAAGGGTTTTCATAACAGATAGAGAGGGAAAATAAAACGATAATGATATTGGGGAGGGGCTTGTGGATATGAATGAAACGGTTCAACAGAAAAGAATCTCGGTGGTAGGCAGCGGTTACAATATGGCTAACTACGAAGAAACGTACCGGAACTTTTCCTGGGATGATGTTGAAAAAGAGTTTACCTGGTATGCGACAGGAAAAGTAAACATGGCACATGAAGCGATCGATCGCCATGCCGAAGGTTGGAGAAAAAATAAAGTTGCTCTGTATTACAGCGACAGTAAACGCGAAGAAAAATACACGTTCCTGGAAATGAAGAATCTCTCCGATAAGTTTGGCAATGTCCTTCGCAACTTGGGCATCGCAAAAGCTGACCGTGTCTTTGTTTTTATGCCTCGCACGCCTGAACTTTATGTAAGCATTCTGGGGGCCATTAAAGTCGGAGCGATTGTTGGTCCGCTTTTTGAAGCTTTCATGGAAGGTGCGGTACGCGACCGCCTGCAAGATAGTGAGGCTGTTGCCATCGTAACTACACCGGAGCTGCTCCCACGTATCCCTGTTTCTGAGCTCCCTGCTCTGAAACATGTCATTCTGGTTGGCAATGAGGGAGAACTTGCAGATGGACAAGTTAGCTTTGAAGAGGAGATGGCAAAAGCATCGAGTGATTTTGAAATAGAATGGGTGGATCGTGAAGATGGATTAATCCTGCACTATACATCCGGTTCAACCGGCAAACCCAAAGGTGTACTTCATGTACATAATGCGATGATTCAGCATTATCAAACGGGTAAATGGGTGCTTGATTTGCAGGAAGATGATGTGTACTGGTGTACAGCCGATCCGGGCTGGGTTACAGGTACATCGTACGGAATTTTTGGGCCATGGCTGAATGGGGCTTCCAATGTGATTCGCGGCGGACGGTTCAGCCCACAGGATTGGTATTCCACAATTGAAAAATATAGTGTAACCGTATGGTACAGTGCGCCAACCGCTTTCCGGATGCTAATGGGGGCGGGGGATGAGGTGGTTAAACAGTATGACCTGTCCAGCCTGCGGCATGTGTTAAGTGTAGGAGAGCCACTTAATCCGGAAGTTGTACACTGGGGGATGAAGGTATTTAACAAACGGATTCATGATACGTGGTGGATGACAGAAACAGGGGCACAGATGATCTGTAATTATCCGGCGATGGATATCAAGCCCGGATCGATGGGTAAACCGTTCCCCGGTACAGACGCTGCCATCGTGGATGACCAGGGGAATGTGCTTCCGCCGAATCGAATGGGGAACCTCGCACTTAAAGTAGGATGGCCGTCAATGATGCGCCGCATATGGAATAATCCTGCGAAGTATGAAGAATACTTCCGCTTAAACGGCTGGTATGTATCCGGTGACTCTGCCTATATGGACGAAGAAGGATACTTCTGGTTCCAGGGTCGGGTTGATGACGTAATCATGACAGCTGGCGAGCGTGTCGGTCCGTTCGAAGTAGAAAGCAAACTGGTTGAGCACCCGGCTGTTGCCGAAGCAGGCGTTATCGGCAAGCCTGACCCGATTCGCGGGGAAATCATCAAGGCGTTTATTGCCCTGCGGGATGGATATGAAAATACGGATGAACTCTTGGAAGAAATCCGTCAGTTTGTTAAGGTTGGACTCGCCGCGCATGCAGCACCGCGGGAAATTGAAGTTCGCGATAAACTGCCGAAAACACGTTCGGGTAAAATTATGCGCCGTGTTCTTAAAGCATGGGAACTTGGATTGCCGACAGGCGATCTGTCCACAATGGAAGATTAATAACGGAGTAACATGTGGAAGATGAATCACAAAATATAAAGCAAAGACAGAAACAAAAACAAAAAGGAAGGCAGGCCCGCAAGGCCTGCCTTCCTTTTTCGTGCGCCCGGCATGGGCATTATCTGTAGGGTTAGAGTCCCGAATGGTGAAGGCAGTAGTAGCCATAGCTTAAGGCAAGGGTGTCGATCGTGAGGTCGAATCTGAAGGAAGCCGGCGGCAAACCTCCGGTCTGAGGAACACGAACCTCATATAAGGCTAACATTCGTTGGATGAGTCTGCGAAACAAGACAAAGTCCATACTGCCGAAGGCGAATGAGAGTTGAAATTAAAAGTGAATCAAGAAAAGAGTGCGGTAGACCGTCCGTGGAAACGCAAGTTTCTCGGGTTCAGCTTCACCTCCCACCTCAAACCGAAAGTCCGTATCGCCCCTCAATCCTTACAACGAGTTAAACAGAAAATTCGTCAGATAACTTCCCGCACAAAAGTAAAAAGGCTCATCGTTTTAGGAGTGCCTAAAGGAAAAGCCTACGAATGGGGAAACTCCCGCAAGGGATATTGGCGTATTTCGAAAAGTCCTGTCCTACACAGAACGTTGGACAATCGATTCTTCGAATCGTATCAAATTAAGAGTCTGGCAAAACGATATGACTCCTTACGGAGACCGAACGGTACGTACGGTGGTGTGAGAGGTCGGGGGTTCATCGCCCCCTCCTACTCGATTCTTGCGATGTTATTGATGCTGAACTTCGTGGTTTTGCGTGTTTTTTTGGTGTGTCGATTTCTTTTGGACTCCTGGTACTGTGCTGTTATTCTGCTCTGTATTTGTTCCACTTTGCTTGTTATCAGGAGACGGCAGGTTGTCAGGATTTTGCTGATTGCCGGGCTGCTGCTGATTGTTTGCATTTGGCGATGGAGCCGGTGTTGAACCACCGTTCGGATTGGCGGGCGCAGTTGTTCCCGGTAAAGGGGAAGCGGTCGTCACCTCATTGCTGTATTCGGTAGGTACATATTTTTCGTTAAAGTAATCCGTTATCCCATACCCTGCTTTGCTCACATCGGATGTAGCCAATTTGCCGTTTCTCTTATCTACCGTTACTCTTACGATCCCATCAGGCATCTCCATTTTATGTGAAGCCGGAGACAATTCCGGTTCGGTTTGCGTAACTGTTGAGAAAATTTTGCCCCAAATATTCAGTGCATCTTTGCTGCGTGATTTTGGAATCGTGGTTGGTGTGTCGTAACCAACCCAAACACCGATGGAAACATCAGGGGAGTAACCGACAAACCATTTGTCTTTATCATCCTGAGTTGTACCGGTTTTACCGGCGACATCTTCGTTCCCGATATAGTCGGGAATTACTCCCGATGCTGTTCCTTCATGAACGACATTGCGCAGCATGTCGGTAATAAGCCATGCGGTTTGCGGTGAAAATACCCGTGTTGAATTGATTTGGTGCTGGTAAACCACTTGATGGTCGCTGTTTTCAATGCGTTCAATCATATAAGCCGGTATATAATTTCCTTTGTTAGGAAACGTCGCGTAGGCATTTGTAATTTGTTGGACGGTAAGCCCGTATGTTAGGCCGCCGATAACACCTGATGCGACTTCGTTATCGACATCCGTTAATGTTGTTACTCCCATTTTCCTGACGTAAGCGAGAGATGGTTTGATACCCGTCTTTAAATACGTTTTTATCGCCGGAATATTATAAGACCAGGTAAGAGCCTGCCTTGCCGTGACAGCACCATGCCAGTTGCCTCCGTCATTTTTCGGCTGCCAGCCATTAATGTTAATCGGCCCATCATCTATCACGCTGGCCGGTTGAACAAGTCCTTCCTCCAACGCGGGCGCATAGGCGGCGATTGGTTTCATAGAAGAACCGGGCTGCCTTGGGTGCATGGTGTGGGAATATTGCTGCGAGTCAAAATCGCGGCCTTCGATCATCCCGAGGATCGCTCCCGTTTTATTTTGAATAAGCGTAGCGCCTACTTGTTCTGGCTGATTGGAAAACTTCTTCCCGTTCACCCAGTAGGTTCGATTTGGTCCGAAATTGTTTGGATCGGAACCGATGGCCTGCATTTTTGTATATAATTTTTGATCAATGGTTGTGTAAATATGATAGCCGCCCTGCAGAATTTCTTTTCGCTTTTCTTCAATTAACGCTCGGGTGTTTTCTTTCTTTAGATCCGGATTTTGTGCGATATCTTGATTGACCAGAGCTTCTGCTGCCTGTTGCTCAATTTCCATCATCAGATAAGGGTATTTCTCGTACGCTTTTTCCTTCGGTTTCGCCAGATGAGCCGCGATGTCGTATGTAAGAGCGTCTTCGTATTCAGCCCTTGTAATTTTATTATTTTCCAGCATGCGGGTAAGGACGACCTTTTGCCGCTGCAGGCCGGCTTTGAGCCCGCTTTTTCTAAACGGTATGTAATTCGAAGGGGCCTGCAGCATGCCTGCCAGATATGCAGATTGGGCAATGTTTAAATCTTTCGCGTCCACTCCGAAAATTCCCCGGGCGGCCGCCTCGACTCCATACACGTTAGACCCGTTCGCGCTTTTTCCGAAGTACATTTTATTTATGTATGCGTTTAGAATTTGTTCCTTAGTAAACATCCGTTCTACCCGCAGCGCCAGAAATATCTCCTTGAATTTACGGTCCATGGTCTGTTTGGGCGTTAGGATTGTTTGTTTAATTAACTGCTGTGTCAACGTGCTTCCACCGGTCTGGACCGAAGAACCGGTAACTTGTTGAATCCCCGCACGCATAATAGCAGAGGGAACAACACCGTGATGCTCATAGAAATACTTGTCCTCCGTTGAAATAATCGCATCGATTAAGTGTGGTGAAACCTTGTCAGCAGTCACTAGTCTTCTGTCTTCATCCGTACGAAGCTGGCCGATGAGAGTATTATCTCTAAAATAGGCAAAACCGGTTAAATTGTTTGTATTTAATTTGCTATTAATTTCATTATAGCTTCGCACGGGGTCGGATTTGACCAGAGAAGCGACATATCCGGTTGCCGCACCGCCTGCGAACAGTACACCCATTAAAAATAAAAAAGTGAAAACTTTTACGATAGTAATTAAAGTTTTCCATATGTTTTTGCCGGGTTTCCTTGAACTGTTCGAGGATTCTGTCTGTTTCTCCATCTAATTCCCCCTTATGATAACAAAGACATTATAACATAAAGACGCTGTATGAGGATAAAGGTTGCATCCAATCCCCCCTTTTGGTTATTATGAGATAAGGAATGAATTTATATCAACATACATTTGCGATGAAGGCGTATAGTAGTAATCTGAATCCGGAACGTACAGAGAGTCGGTGGATGGTGGAAACCGGCCCGGTCAGAAAATGAAGTACAGCGTCCGAGTAAATATCTGCTTTTCTAAAGACACAATGTCCGCAAAGAAGCAGACGGTCAAACCCGGCCGTTATTTTCTTAAGTGAAGAGCGTTTAGTTCTTAATGAGGGTGGTACCGCGAGCCAGGACTCGTCCCTTACCAGGGGACGGGTCTTTTTACCGTTAAGGAAAGTATATGTTGCTTTACAGTGTTAAAGCAACATATACTTTCCTCCATGGGTCACCTGAGAAAAACTCGCGGGAGTGTGCCGAACGTTGCTTTTCGATGTGGAGCGTGTGGCCGGAAGGCCGATCAGACCGACAATTGTCTCCATCATTGAGGTACCCGGATGTTTTGTCGGTCCGACCTTCCGGTCACTAAGCGGCCGTTTCGCTTCCCTGCAGAAAAAGGACGAGCGGCAACGCCCGCGAGTTTTTCTCATTTGTAGAGTTTATTAGAATCGAGGGATGTCATATGAATGAAGAAACAAAAGGAAAGTTAACCGGGGACCAGGAGCGTGAAGTGGAACGCCAGATGACTTATATTCGCCGTGGAACGGCCGAGATTGTACCCGAGGAGGAAATGCGCAAAAAAGTGGAGCGTTCCGTTCTGACCGGCAAGCCCCTTAAGGTTAAGCTTGGACTCGATCCATCGGCGCCGGATATCCATGTCGGTCATACGGTTGTCCTGCATAAGCTGCGCCATTTCCAGGAGCTCGGTCATACGATTCAGCTTGTCATCGGTGATTTTACCGGCCGCATCGGCGACCCTACGGGGAAATCCGAAACGAGAAAACAGTTGACGGAAGAACAGGTCAAGGCAAATGCAACCACTTATGTAGAACAGTTTGCTAAAATTTTGGATATGGATAAAGTGGAGGTCCACTATAACAGCACCTGGCTCGCTCCTATGAATTTTGCGGATGTTGTCACCCTATCAGCCAAGGTAACGGTAGCGCGCATGCTGGAACGCGATGATTTTGAGAAACGCTACACGAGCAATCAGCCGATCAGTATCCACGAATTTTTCTATCCGCTGATGCAGGGGTACGACTCGGTTGCGCTTGAAAGCGATGTAGAACTTGGCGGAACCGACCAGAAGTTTAACCTGCTGATGGGCCGCCAGCTGCAGAAAGAATACGGGCTGGATCAGCAGTGCGCACTCACGATGCCGATTATTGAAGGGCTTGACGGCGTACAAAAAATGAGCAAAAGCCTTGGGAACTACATTGGAATCAGCGAGCCGCCGAATGAGATTTACGGGAAGGCTATGTCTATTCCCGATGAATTGATGGGTAAATACTATGAATTGGCTACCCATGTCACGCTTGACGAGCTGGCGCGCATTAAAAGCGGACTGGAAGATGGAACGCTTCACCCGCGGGACGCAAAAATGCGTCTGGCCCGGACATTTGTGGAAATGTACCATGGAGAAAAGGCGGCGGAAGAAGCCGAAAACCATTTTACAACCGTTTTCCAACAGCGCGCGCTGCCAACCGACATTCCGGAAAAGGCTGTTTCTGCAGGCGAGCTGGATAACGGAAAAATGTGGATTGTAAAGCTGCTGGTTTCCCTTAAACTCTGCTCTTCCAACGGAGAAGCGCGCCGCATGGTCCAGCAGGGTGCCGTGAAGATTAATGAAGAAAAAGTGGCATCGGTAGACGATCAAGTGGCGGTAGAAGAAGGGATGATTGTCCAAGTAGGAAAGCGCAAGTTTGCGAAGGTGACGGTTGAGCTTGGAGGCAGGTAAGGGAGTAGGCTGAACGTCCCTTCGCTTTTCACTGGTTCCACTATTTTCTTTATGCGGTTAAAGAGATTTGCTCTTAAATCTAAATTTCCCCACAGGCCTTTCTATACGACCTTATATAATGCTGAACAAAATGAAAAGGTAAAACAGCTACATACAAAGGCTATTTTACCTTTTCTACATCTATCCCGTTTATACAAAGTGGATGGTTTGGGATATTTGGCCGAATGAAGCTTTCTATGATCGCACTCATAAATCCATTCAGTTGCTTTGGTCGTATGGATTCCCGTGCGCTTTGCCTTCTTCGGCCAGCATGGAGGCCATATACATAGACGCTTCTGCAATGAAAACCACGGGAATTTTGGTTATTTCTCTTGCCCCCTGCAGTCCCGGATCGCCGTAGCAGGCGATTACACTTATATTTTGCTTCACTTTTCTATCTTAGTTATACCGCCAAGAGAAATATATTTTATATCGAGGTATTCCTCGATCCCATATTTGCTCCCTTCACGCCCTAACCCGGATTCCTTGACGCCTCCAAATGGAGCTTGAGCGGTTGAAGGCAATCCATCATTCGCACCCAGGATTCCATATTCCAGCCGTTCGGCAAGGCGAAACAGTCTACCGACATCTCGTGTAAAGAAGTAAGCAGCTAATCCATAGCGGGTACTGTTTGCTTTTTGAATGACTTCTTCTTCTGTGCTAAAGGGAAGAATGGCCGCGACAGGCCCAAATGTTTCTTCACAGGATACTTTCATCTCCTCGTTGACATTACTCAAGAGGGTTGGAGGATAAAAGTAGCCTTTTTCTAAGCCCGCACGGTTTCCTCCGACGATGAGTTTGGCGCCTTTCATTATTGCATCCTGAACATGCTCGTCTACTTTCCGGACAGCAGAGGGTTCAATCAGCGGACCGACAGATACTCCTTCCTCGAGGCCGTTCCCAACCTTCATAGCCTCTAATCGTAAAGCTAATTTCTCAGTAAATAGCTCTGAAATCTCCTCATGTACATAGAAACGATTGGCAGCGACGCATGTTTCCCCCATACCTCTCATTTTAGCTAATACCGCATGAGAAACGGCTTCGTCCAAGTCTGCATCCGGGAATACAATAAACGGGGCGTGCCCACCTAATTCAAAAGACACGCGTTTCATTGTATCTGCTGCTTGTTTCATCAAAAGTTTTCCAACGGAAGTGGAACCGGTAAATGAAATTTTACGTACACGCACATCATCCATGAGAACGCGTGTTAACTCAACTGGATCTGTTCCAACCACGATTGATAATACGCCTTTTGGAAGACCTACTTCCTCAAAAATCTTTGCGATTTCCAAAGCGGATAGAGGTGTCAATTCCGAAGGTTTTACGATCATTGTACATCCAGCAGCAAAAGCTGGACCAATTTTTCGTGTAATCATGGCCGCCGGAAAATTCCATGGCGTTATGGCTGCTGTTACTCCAACAGGGCGTTTCATTACCAAAATTCTTTTATCTTTGGAGTTCGAAGGAATTGTGTCTCCGTAAATACGCTTGGCTTCTTCAGCAAACCACTCAAAGAACGAAGCCGCATATGCAATTTCTCCACGAGATTCAGCAAGAGGCTTTCCTTCTTCCAGCGTCATAATCCGAGCAAGTTTTTCTGTGCGTTCCCGCATCAATTTAGCTGCATCCGAAAGTATCCTGGCCCGTTCAGACGCAACAGTGTCAGCCCAATCTGATTGAACATGGACAGCGGCTTCAATAGCTTGCTTCATTTCTTCGGGCCCCCCATTGGGGACCTGGGCAATCACTTCTTCTGTGGCAGGGTTGATTACATCATATTTTTTTTTATTATCGACCCAATTTCCTCCGATATATAACGGGTAGTTATCTAAAATAGACATGCTTTTCCCCTTTTCTATGAATTAAAATACAACGACAAGCCGGGATGCTTCTCCTCTGGCCAGACGATCAAATCCTTCATTAATTTCATCTAAAGATAAGGAATCCGTCAGCAATTTATCAACCGGTAATCGGCCTTGTTTGTATAGTTCAATAAAGCGAGGAATATCTCGAGACGGTACACAGCTTCCGACATAAGAACCTTTAAGCGTACGTTCTTCAGCCGTTAAGGTTACTTGCGGGAAAGAGAAATGATGATCGGGGTGAGGCAATCCTGTGGTTACTGTTGTGCCTCCCCGTTTTGTAATTCCGTATGCTACATTCATAGCTGGAACTACACCAGCGGTTTCAAACGCATAGTCCACGCCGCCGTTTGTGGCAGCTTTAATTAAAGAAATTACCTCAGGATCTTTAGAATTAAACGTATCAGTAGCACCTAATTGAAGGGCTTGTGTTAACTTTGCGTCATTGACGTCTACCGCTACAATTCGGCTTGCTCCTGCTGTTACAGCCCCAAGAAGAGCACTTAATCCAACACCACCGAGACCGATTACAGCAACTGTGCTTCCCATTTCAATTCGAGCAGTATTTACGACAGCTCCAACACCTGTAATGACCGCACATCCGAAAACGGCAACTTTGTCAAATGGAATCTCGGGATCTACCTTAATCAGAGAATTTCTGGAAACGACAGCATATTCAGCAAAAGCAGAAACCCCTAAATGGTGATGAACCGTTTTTTCGTTTAAATGAATCCGCCGTTCACCGCTTAATAGAGTTCCAACTGTATTGGCCTTAGCTCCTGGTTCACAAAGCGCAGGACGGCCTTCCTGACATGGAAGACAATGACCACAGCTTGGAACAAAGGCGCAAACAACATGGTCACCAGGCTTTAAGTCTGTAACCCCTTCTCCTACTTTAACAACGACACCAGCCGCTTCATGACCCAATGCCATAGGCATAGGACGAGGGCGACTTCCATTAATAACGGATAAATCGGAATGGCAAAGACCAGCTGCCTTAATTTGAACCAGTACTTCTCCGCGCCCAGGATTATCTAATTCTAACGTTTCAATTTTAATCGGACGACTTTGCGCATAAGGGGCTGGTAACCCTAATTCATGAAGTACGGCTGCACGGATTTTCATAATTACTTAACTCCTTTTCTTTTTTATTCGTAATATCCTTCTGTTGATTTTATAAACTTTTCAAACTGCTTAGCATCATGACCAAACCATACTTCCGAGTTAGTCTGTTTCGCTAAACGACGAATTTTTTCCACTGTTTTGGCATAGCCGACAGAATCATAAATAATTCCGGGAGGCTTAATCGGTGGCCCGAAACTTTCTGCTGTATAAATGGCATCTGAGGCCAGGATAATCCCCCCTTTTTCAGGTAATTGAATTTGTAATCCGAGCATCCCCCACGCATGGCCGCTTCCAAAGTTCAGGACACGAATTCCGGACGCCAATTCAAGGAAGTCTTCCTCCCGTTTTACGGTCTGCCATTGAAGTTGATTTTTAATCCAGGCATCAATATCTCCCCAAATGTATGCGCCTTCTTTTTGATGACGGGCATAAGATTGAAGGGTACCGTTAAATTCATCCTCATGAACAATAATGGTTGCATTCGTAAACATTTCCAAACAACCGGCATGGTCTAAATGCAGATGGGAAGCAACAACAAACTTGATATCTTCAGGACGAACCCTTAGCTGTTCAAGACGGTGATGCAAGTAACACTCTTCGTTCGCTACCCATGGGAAAGCTTTTTGCGTATTTTCAGTCCAGCGTCCGTTCGCACCCATTGAATCTGGATTACAGGAAGTATCAAACAAAATTTTGCCTTCAGGATGGTCAATAAGTACGGTATAAATAGGGAACTCTACCATTTCAGACGGAGCATTCGGATTGTCTGTCGTTGCCGGATTGTGCATTGCGATCATCCAGTTTTTATCCATGCTCATTCGCCCGTTGTCCATTACATAAAGTTTGGGACGTGCTTCGATGATATTTGCCATGATAAACCTCCTAATTTGCTGAATTAACATTCAATGTTAGTTATGCAATTATAATGCCAATGTATAAATGTAAGGATAATCAGCGTTACCCAAGTACTGCTACAACAAAATCGGTGAAAAATTTCACCAAAAGGACGGTGTAAGGGTTTACAAACGATAAATTTATCTTTATAATTTATTAGTGGTGAGAATTTTCAGCATAGTTGATGCAATTCACCATCCAGTTTGACGTAGTGGGAGGGACGGAATGGTACGTACTTTGAATAACGAACAATTGATGGCCATTCTCGAATTTTCCACGGATGGCATTTATGTAGTGGATCGTCGCGGTATTACTCTTTTTGTAAATAAAGCGTATGAACAAATTACGGGCTTTTCCCGTGAAGTTCTTGTAGGGCGGCACATGCAAGATTTGATAGACGAAGGGTATCTTAACGAATCTGTATCTCTTCAAGTACTACAGGCAAAGAAAAAAATTTCTCTCTTACAAAAGATCAAACAGATTAAAGAAGTAATTGCAACTGGAAATCCGGTTTTTGATGCTGAAGGAAACATCGAAATGATTGTTACTAGCGTACGAGATGTAACCAAATTAAACATATTACAAAATGAATTAAGCAAAACGAAAACATTCTCTCAAATGCAAAATTACCGGTTCTCCTTTACAACAGATCAAGAGGAAAATAAATTCTTATTTAAAAGTATTAGCATGAAGAAAATCTATGAAAAAATTGAACAGGTAGCCCCTTTTCCAACGAGTGTCTTACTAACGGGGCCTTCTGGTGCAGGGAAGGAAGTTATAGCAAATTTAATTCATCATTTGAGTGATCGAAAAGATAAGCCCTTTATTAAAGTTAATTGTGGAGCTATCCCTGAAACTCTATTAGAATCCGAATTTTTTGGTTATGAATCGGGTGCCTTTACTGGAGCACGCCGGGAAGGGAAAATTGGTCTGTTGGAATTAGCAAATGAAGGAACACTAATGCTAGATGAAATTGGTGAGATGCCAGTTCAGCTTCAAGTTAAACTTTTACGAGCTATCCAGGAAAAAAAGATAAGGAGAATTGGTGGAGAAGACTCCATTCCAGTGGATATCCGCATCATTAGTGCAACCAATCAAAATATTACTTCTTTAATAGAACAAAAGAAATTCAGAGAAGATTTGTATTATCGAATCTCAGTTATTGAAATTCAAATTCCTTCCTTGGCTCAAAGGAGGGAGGATATAGAAATTCTTATTGAACACTATTTTGATTATTTTTGTCAGAAGTATAGAGTTCATAAAGAAATGACACAAGAGACAAAAAGGTGTCTCAACGAGTATGAATGGCCAGGAAATGTCCGCGAGCTAAAAAATGTAATGGAAAATATTGTTACATCGATACCGGATGGATGTATTGAACCATATCACTTGCCATATCGAGTCCAATATTCTCTTCACAAATCTATGTCGAATTTGAAAAAGAGAATGGAACAGATTGAAAAGCAAATTGTTAGAGAAGCGGTAGTGAATCATTCGTCACTTCGACAAGCCTCTAAATACTTAGGAATTGATCATTCAACACTAATTAAAAAGATAAAAAGGTGGGAGCAACAACAATAAAGAAACAATTGTCATGCTGCAGGATTGAAAAAAACCAGGTCTTCTGTAGCTACGATTTCCGCGATGGTGAAGCAATCGTGCACTGTAACAAAATTAATGTCACCAGGTTGGAGTTCGTCCATTTGATAAGCTCTTTCCGCGGCTAAACGGGTAGCTGGAAAAGAAGTTAATTCTTCATATAAGAAGTGTTTTTATTCCCCGTCAAAAACTTTATAGAAGGAAGAAAAGGCCATCTCCTGAAAGAATTAGGAAGGTTTTAACACTACATTCAGCAATTTTTTATTTGCTTATAACATTGCTGTAACATAAATAAACTATGATTAAGCTGAAGGAAGGAGAAGCAAAACCATAAAAGATAGCAGAGGTGCTTTATGAAAGAAATAAAAAATAACGCAGAAAAATATATCGATCGATTATTAGCGGTGGGTATATTTAAAATAAATGGCCGTCAACTATATGAATGCTCAAAAAAGGAAATAAAGCAGACTTTATTTAATGCCCTCTCGAAAAAGAGAAAAAAGAGGGCAACACAGTAAATTACGCATGATCTGAACATAGCGGGACATAAAGAGTCAGGCGACGTTGGACAGGAGGACAAAGAAAACCACCGCCGAACATCGAACGGCACGTACGATAATGTGAAAAAGGTTGGGGCAAATTGCTCCCAACCTTTCGATTTGCTCAATATTAACGAGAGTAGAACTCAACGATAAGTTTTTCGTTAATTTCAGCCGGAAGTTCTTCGCGGTCAGGAAGACGAACGAAGGTTCCTTCTAATTGGCTATCGTTAAAGCTCAGGTAGTTTGGCAGGAATGCGCGAGCTTCAAGAGATTCTTTAACGATTCCAAGGTTGCGGCTTTTCTCGCGTAGGCCGATAACATCGCCCGGTTTCACGCGGTAAGACGGAATGTTTACTTTTTTGCCGTTAACGGTAATATGACCGTGTGTTGTTAATTGGCGCGCAGCCGGACGAGTCGATGCAAAGCCAAGACGGTATACAACGTTATCTAAACGGGATTCGAGAAGCTTCATGAAGTTTTCCCCGTGAACACCGCTCATTTTACCTGCATCATCAAACAGTTTGCGAAACTGCTTTTCCATCATGCCGTACATGTGGCGAAGTTTTTGCTTCTCCGTTAATTGGAGCGCATATTCGCTCATTTTCCGGCGACCGTGTCCGTGTTGTCCCGGCGGGAAATTACGCTTAATATCTTTTCCTGTGCCGTCAAGAGAAATGCCAAGACGACGAGCTAATTTGTGGCGTGGGCCAGTGTAACGTGCCATGTTTGTTCGTTCTCCTTTTGTTAAGATTTAATAGGTGTTTACTTCCGCCAAGCTAGTTCCTTTTTTAGCTACATGCTCTTCGGACGGTAGCGTTTCCGCCGCATGCTCCGCTTGAGAAGTTCAGCCGCAGTCTCAAGGGATGAAACTAATAAGATTTGACTTGACGTTTTTACCTACAATCATTGCTACCCTTACACACATAAACAATATTATATCTTATTTGATATAGAAGTCAATGTCCGTTGCGGCTTTTTCTCAGCGTATAAGAATCTATAACTTTCATACATACACAAGTGCGATTAAGGTTATCGCTGCGCCTGCGGCTTGGCGTTGGCGATAACCGAATTATCTTTATTATTAACAACGATAATTCCGGCAACAACGAGTACCAAGGACATAAAAATAACAGAGTGAAGCGTTTCGCCTAGAAATAAAACGGATTGCAGTACGCCGAATACGGGAACGAGGAAAAAATACATGGAGACTTTTCCAACCTTATTATACTTTAATAGGGTGTTCCATAACGCGAAACCGGCGGCTGAGAGAAATGCCAGGTATAATAGGTACATAAACGTCACCGTTGTAAAATGAAAAGGCAGATATCCCGCGCCGCTTCCCCCGATAATAAGCATGACAACCGAACCTAGCATCATCTGGTAGGACGTTAGATAGACGGTGTCCAGTTTAGCGGCTTTATTCTTAGCCAGAATTCCTCCCAGCGAGTTAGAAAAAGCAGCGATTAATAAGGCGAATTCACCGAGGCCGAAGGATGGCTTCCATTCCCCGCTTGGATTGCTTGCCAGCACCACCCCGATAAATCCAAGCGTAAGGCCGATGACCTTGCGCCAGCTCATTCGGTCATTTGCGTACATATAATGGGCGAGTATAACGGAAAAGAAAGTTCCGGAACCGGTAATAATCGATCCTTCGATACCGGTGCTGTAGCTTAAACCAATATAAAATAGTATGTATTGCAGAGTTGTTTGAAAAAGGCCTACCTGAAGGAGCGCGGGCAGCGATCCTTTGACGCAACGAATACTTTGCCGCTTGCTTACGAGAAATATCAATAACATCACCGAGGCGATAAAAAAGCGGTATCCCGCGAACAGAATTTGTTTGCTTGATTCGGCTTTTCCGATTGAGAGCAGACTATAGCTTAATTTAATGAAAGGAAAAGCGCTGCCCCACAGCAGGCAGACAAAGACAGCTGTTGCGATCAAACCCATCCGGCCGGTAAAAAAACGTTGAGCGTTCATTGCTTTGTCCCTCCTTTCCCGTTGCAAGATTGCTTATTACTTTAATAATAGATAGACAAAGTGTAGCATAACCTGGCCGATGAGGGATAACAAAAACACCCGATTTTTCTCTTTGCGTTTCTCTTTTTAAATTATTCACATAAATAATACGTGAAACGTTTTGGAATATTTCGTATAATCATAGGTGAGGAAGTAGGTTGGATGATTTATGGACTACAAAGATAATGTGCGAAATATTTATCTTATTCGTCATGGTGAAACAGATTGGAATGTACAGCGGCGTGTTCAGGGCCATAGTGATATCCCTCTCAATAAACGGGGAATAGAACAGGCGAACCGTCTGGCAAAACATTTAAAAGGTGAATCCATTGATTATATTTGCTCAAGCGATTTAGAGCGTGCCTATCATACCGCCGAGATTATAGCAAATGAGACAGGACTTTCGGTGCATAAATATATGGATCTGCGTGAACGGAATTATGGAGTATGGGAAGGGAAGGACTATGAAACCATTCGATCTGTATTTGCGGACGTTGCCCCGCAGAACCCAAGCAATGAACGGCTGTTAATTGAATCCTTTTCGGAACTTCAAGAGCGGGGAATGAACTGCATTCAAACGATTTTGCAGGCTAATGAAGCAAAACATATCGTACTTGTAAGCCACGGTGGGATGATTAACGCCTTGCTGCATAAGATGAGTAATGGAAGGTATGGACCCGGTATCACCAAACTACGCAATACGTCGATCAATCATATAGGCTATCAGGGCACCTGTTGGGTCGTACACCGAGTAAATGATGACAGCCATCTCGATGATGAGATGATGTAAGCGGATAGAGAAAGAAGGCGTACAGTTGAATAATAAAGTGATGAGCGTGTTTGCGCTGGATCAAATTTATGGAAATAGTCTGGCTAAAGTTTTTAAAAGCTGCACCCGGCATCTCTGCCTGGACCTCTTCCCCGTCGCCAAAGGATGGCTGTTTTTAATGGACACGGATGGGAAGGTAATTGTAGCGGAAAAAATGGGTGTGCCCGAATTCACCCTTGAAACCGGTTATCCTGTAGAAAATATGCCGGTCAGTTTTGTCGACAAAAGTCATGACGGAATCGTTTTCGGATGGCGGGTTTGTTACGAATTGCACACAACAGGTTACATAGGAATGATGACGGATGCAGGAGTTGCTTCCGAAGTAGCGTTTGCTTTTCTGCAGGGTTTCGCATGCTCTTTCACTATGTCGATACGAAATTTTCTGCTTGAAAGCATTACATCCTGTGTGAAAGAAATAAACGAAACGCCCGACTTGTCCGCGATGATGAATACGTTGGTGAATAAGTTTGCCAATGGCTTGACGAGAGGAAAGGGCGAATGTCTGGCTGTTTTGTTTGATCAGGAGCAGCATCGGGCGGTGTTTCACTGGGCCTCCCATCAGGAGCTTGCAGATTTTTGGGCGGAAATAAACCATAACGATGACACTTTATATGAAAAATTGAGCCTTTACTTTACAACAGACCCGGAGAAACGGGGCCAGGATGCTCAAACAGAAGAATCAAATATTATAGGTCCTAATTATTTACTCATACCGATCACCTTCCATCAGACGATTCTTGGTTTTGTAGCGCTGTCTCACCCTGAAGACCAACGTTACACCCCGATTGAAGAAACGTTTGTCCGGGGAGTTGTCGACGAGGTAAGCATGCCCGTTTACAGCGCTTTCAACCATCTTCGTAACCAGCGCGATGAACAAAAGCGAAACATGCTGTTTGAAATTACCACAAAAATTCATTCTTCTATCGATGTGGATGACGTACTGCGCGCTGTTATCGATAGCACGAAGAAACTGTATCAAAACATGAATGTTGACCTCTGGCTGTCCCACGATTCTTTCTCCACAACGCTTCCGGTGAAACAATTTAAATTTTTTGGAGAAGATAGTGAAGTCAGCGTTCAGGCTTATATGGAAGGAAGGACCATTGTTCAAACCTCGAATGGAGAACGGAAGCTAACCCTTGCTGCACCGCTGCGCGGCAAACAGGGGGTATACGGAGTGCTTGAACTCTACAGCGACACGCAGGTGATTCTGCCTGAACGAGAAATCGGGTATATTACTATGCTGGCCGATACAGCCGGAAATGCTTTCGAGAATGCCCAGCTTTATAAACAATCACGCAACGTTATTAATGAATTAATGTTAATCAATAAAATTACCAAGCAGTTGAACACAAGCTTGAAATTAAAAGATGTACTTACGTTTGTCACTCGTAAGTTGGTGGAAACGTACCATACGGAATACTGCTGTATTCTGCGCAAAGCTCCGGATGAGGATATGTTCATCGTCCAGGCGGCTACCGATGAAGAACACATCGGCAAACAAATTGATGCCCATGCGGAACGGCTCAAAGAGATTTATTTGAAAAAAGAGTCCGTCATTCTCGCAGATATTCCACCTGGTGAGGAGCGGGGCTGTTTGCTTTTTGAACACCGTTCTTTTATGGGTGTTCCGCTGTTTCAGGGGGAAGAGGTAGCAGGAGCTTTACTGGTGATGGATTCACGCCCGAACTACTACACGTTTGATAATTTCAAAATGCTGGAATTATTGGCGCAGCATATGAACCTTGCCATGACAAACGCTTCCCTGCACGCGGAAGTAGAAAGGATGGTCATTACTGATAATTTAACGGGCCTGTATAACCGCAAATACCTGTATGATCATATTTACCTTTCCCAACAGCAGGATGCTTACGGTTCGCTTATCCTGATGGACATTGACCATTTTAAGCGAATTAATGATACGTACGGGCACCAAACCGGAGATAAAATATTAATTCAAGTGGCCAATATTCTCCTTTCCTCTGTCCGCAGCACGGAAGTCGCAGCCAGGTGGGGAGGAGAGGAACTTGCCATCTACCTGCCAAAGTGCTCGATGGAAACAGCGATAACGGTAGCTGAGCGGGTGCGAACCAAAGTAATGACACAGACTACGCCGAACATTACGATTTCATGCGGCGTGGCGACCTGGACAAGAGAACAAGCAAAAATAGACGTGGAATTTTTGATTCAACGCGCTGATGAGGCGCTGTATGAAGCAAAACGCGCAGGTCGAAACCGGGTGATTGCTGCTGATCCGCAAACATAATCAGCATAATCGTATAAAGGAACAAAGAGGGTGCTTCGTTTTTTGAAGCCTCTTTCATTTCAATATCACATGAATGAACATTCAGTCAGAGGAGGCTGTCATGAACAAGGTAAAAACGGATCTTCTATCCCTTCGAATCCCCACCCCATTTAGTGTTGGGCCTGTTAATGTTTACCTGATAAAAGGAGAAACGGTTACGCTCGTCGATGCCGGCCCTAAGACTAGAGAAGCCTGGCACTTGTTGGACGAATTTATCAAGCGGGCTGGTCTGGATTGGCATGATGTCGATCAGCTATTTCTGACTCACCCGCACGTCGATCACAGCGGCTTGGTCGGGGAGATTCTTCACCGTGCCGATGTAAATGTCATTGCACATCCGCATGCGGTGCCCTACATGGAGCTTACGAAAGATTTTATGTATTACCACGATCATTATTTTCGTCAGTTCTACCTGGAACATGGGGTGCCTGATGCTTTGCTGAGAGCGGTGGATGAATTCCGAAGCAGTATGAATACCTACACAGAGTCTGCTCCTGTCCATCACGCCATGGAAGGCGGAGCCGAGCTTCCGGGGAATCCGGAGTGGACCGTTGTATTTACGCCGGGCCATACGCAGAACCATTTGTCACTATACCGGGAAAAAGACGGGATTATGCTGGTCGGCGACTTTTTAATTAAGGAAGTGCCGGCCAATGCCTTTATTGAACCTCCTTTTGACCCGAAGGGAGAGCGAGCGCGGCCGATTCTCGTTTATCGTAAAGCCATGCAGGAAATATTTCGCCTGCCGGTAACGCGTATGTATTCCGGCCATGGCGAAGAAATCACCGATTATCGCAGCCTCATTACAAGCAGGTTAAATCGCAACTGGACCCGCGCGGAACGATTAGTTCAGTTCTTGCAGGAAGGGGAAAAAACGGCCTTCCAGCTTTCTGCTGAGATTTTCCCTAAAATTTATCAAACACAACTGCCGCTTACGATGTCAGACACGGTAGGCCACCTGGATCTTCTGGAAGAGAGCGGGCGTGTTTCGGTGCGAAAACAAGGCGGGCAGAATGTTTACCGGCTCGTATAAAAACACCATGAAATTTTTTATTAAAAACATGACTTTTTGAGGTTTTTTTTCGTATAACAATGGTATAATGAGGGGCAGAGAGTGCAGCAAAGAGTAGAGGAGGAAATTGGTTGAAGAAAATTATTTTTTCTGTCCTCTTCCTGGTCGTGTGTCTTGCCTTGATTATGCAGACCGATTTCGGTCAATTATTGCGTACCGGAAATATTGAAGAGGTCGCTGCACGCATCCAATCCTATGGATGGATTGCAATTTTTATAGCGATGGCCGCTGTTGTTATACAGACCTTTTTTCCTATTGTTCCGTTCGTGCTGTTGGCAGGAGCGAATGTAATGGTTTTTGGCCTATGGGGCGGCTTTGTAACCAACTGGATTGCTGCGGTATTGGCAGCGCTTGCGAATTTCGCGCTTGCCCGGTATGCGGCCAGAGATTGGGCGGAAAAGAAGATGGGCCATCATGCGTTTGTACAAAAACTCAACAGGCAAGCTGAGACGAAAGGATTTTTCATCATCCTGTTCGCTCGCTGGATCCCTGTTTTGCCGTCAAGTGCGGTAAATACGGCTTCTGGTATTTCAAAGCTTCCGTTTAAATCATTTTTGTTTGCTACTATTCTTGGGAAAATTCCGGCTGTGTTTTTTGAATCCGTGCTTGGAAACTATATGATTAACTGGGAGAATCATAAAGGAACACTTGTGCTCCTTATCATTGGACTGGCGCTCTTCATGGTGGGACTTAATTACTTAAAAAAGAAAAAGAAATCAACCTTGCTGTCGTAACGCAAGGTTTTCTTTATATTTATAGATGAACGCAATAGGGAGGTGCGGAGGGTGAAGCGGACATCAAACTTAACCAAACAAAAAATTGTTGAGGCTGCGATTAAACTGTTTGACTTTCAGGGGTTTGACGGAACAACGGTACGGCAAATCGCTTCTGAGGCTGCGGTGAATGTTGCTCTTATCTCTTACTACTTCAAAAATAAAAAAGGGCTGCTGGAATACGTCATGGTATGCTACTATGAGGAGCTGTTTAACCGGCTTGATGACTGCCGGTACCGAAATGATTGGACAACCCTTTATGTTCTGCTTCGCAACATGCTCGAAGAGTTTATTCGTTTTCAATGCGAAGCGTATCAGGTGACTCGTCTCATACAGCGTGAACTCTCTGTCGAATCCATGCTTGGCAGAGAAATTATGAGTACATACATAGCAAGATTAAAGCACTATTTTTCCGCCATCATAGAGGAAGGAATAGCTCAGGGGGAATTTCAGGATGTACCGGTTGAGGGGCTGACCCTACATATTTTTTCTATTATGAGCTTTCCTTACATTTATCCGCAAATTCTTCGTGAAGTTTTCTATGTAGAACCATTAGACGAAAAATTTGTGGGCCGCATGATCGATTATGTATTCGACTTTTTACTGCGCATGGTGACGCCAATCGACACAGTGTGAGTTTTTTTATAGAAAAGTTCCTGATCAAAGCAGGAACTTTTTTGTGTCATACCTAATTAATAATATAGGAATTTTACTAAAGGAGTATGCGCGCGATGAAAGGACAGCCTCAACGATTGACTCGTTTTTTTATATTTTTGATTCTTTTAAGTTTTGCACTCTTAACTTCCTCCCTTCAGGTGTGGGCCGCCGATCTCCCTCAGTCGATTGATAAACCCATCACCGATCCGGGGGGGATTATAAAAAAACAGCAGGCACAGCAGCTGACCAAACTTTTCACAGCTGGCCCCCAGGTCTATAAACTGGTCGCGGTTAAAAACACAAATCCTCAAACGCTTGAGGAATACGCCAAAAGCGTGTCCGATACATTTAAAATCGACCCAAATACGATGGTCATGATTTTGTCGGTGGATGATAAAACGATGGCGATTATCAGCGGAAGTTATTTTGCGAAGAATGGAATCACCAGAGACGTAATCAACCGCAAAATTGATTTGTTTTTTAATCCGTATGCGAAGGAAGACGCGTTTACAACCGGGGTATCCACTTTCGTAAAGGAAATTAACAATGAGATCAAAACATACCAGCAAAAGAAAGCCAGCGGACAGATTGTTTCTAATACCGCCCAAACAGAAGCGGCTCCAGCCCAATCCACTGCCGCCGCCAGTAACGGGCAGTGGCCCCTGTGGTTTATCATTGGCTTTGCCATTCTTCTCATTGCGATTGTCGTCGTTGTATGGGCTTATTTCAGGAGGAGCCTCCTATTGAAAGAGGTAGACGAGGTCGATACGTGGCGCGGAAAGCTGTTAGACGAATTAAATGCGTTTGATGTTGGTACGGAGTGGAAGAAAGAGTCAACCAAAGTCAGAGAACGGTATTTGGATATTCTAACGTCGCTCGACGATTTGAAAAAAGATGCGATAGCAGACGTTGAACTCATTTTAGTTGATGCGGAAGAAACGATTGGAAAGTTTCGTTTTAGAAGAGGCCGTGAAATTATTCAAGAGGCGAAGGCGAGGCTGCAGCGTATTGAAGATAGCTATTTTCAATTGGGCAGACGCGCGAACAAGTTGACAGAGACGCTGAAAGATATCGAAACGTTAAAAGGGGAAGTCGGGCAGCAAAGGCAAAAGATTGAACGCCGCCTCGATGAACTTCGCATTCAATTTAACGCATCGTTTCATTCGATGAAAGATCGGCTCAACCAATTTATAAAAGAAGAGCAGGAGATTAAGGAGAGCCAGGAAAACGGTAATTTCGAAGAAACGAAGACAAAGCTGCAAAAACTTCATGAAGAACAGAAATCGCTGTTTGAAGCTGTCCAGAAAGTATCACTGCTGAGGCAGACGATTGAAAAAGACCTGGATCAAGAAATCCGCCAGCTTGATGAGGATTATCGGGAAATGCTGCAGGAAGGGTATACTGACGGGGAAGAGTTTTTTGCCGGCAAGCTGGTGAAAATACGCGGGGAAGCGGATAAGCTTCCCAAGCTGTTCGAAGACGGAAAAGTGGCGGAAACTGAACAGGTAATTGTAAAAGTGCGGGAAGAGATAGAATCTGTTTATCAGGCCATGGAGGAAATTGTTACAAGCCGCCATCAGTACCAGCGATTTTTGCAGGAATTACCGTACCAGCTCTCTGTACTGCGTGAAGATAAAAGTTATTTGATGAGCGAGCTTGCTGATTTAGCGGAGCGTTACCAAGTGGAAGACGGAGAAGCGTTCCACTACTCCCAACAAATTCCCGAAGTGATAGCGGAAATTGAGCATGCGCTGGAGCAGGTGGCACTGACGGAAGAAGCAGAAAGGTATAAGCGAAACAGGGAGACACTGGCGCAGGCAGCAGAACGTGCAAACAGCATGATTGAGCGGCGGGAAGTCGTACTGAATGAATTGAAAGAATTCCGCGCGGGAGAGCTGGCCGCGCGGGAGTCGTTAACGAAACTGCGCAGCGATGTAGCGCGGGTCGAGCAGCAGTTGAAACGCCTGCATCTTCCGGGGATTCCTGAGAGTGTGCTCAATAGCAGCCGAATTTCCCGACAGGCCCTTGCGACCGTAGAGCATGGGCTGGAAGAAATACCGCTTAATATGCAAAAGGTCGAGCATTTTTTAAAAGAAGCAACGGAACAGGTTATCCAATTACTGGAAAATGCGACGAATACGATTCGTTTCAGCAACGAAGCGGAAGAAATGATCCAGCGTACCAATCGTTTTCGCCGTTATGACAAGGAAATCGCCAACCTTCTTTCCCAGGCGGAGCAAGCTTTTCGCAGAGGTGAATATGAAGAAGCGTACCAACTTGCCCGGAAAGCGTCCGACATAGCCGCCGAGCGGTTTGAGTAGCAGTTCCTACATAATGATTCTATTTGAAAAAAGAGCACTTCCTCTGAAAGGGGTGCTCCTTTTCATTCGTCCCTGTATAACTTCAGTCCAAAAGGATGTGAGCTCTTATGGTTACTACACATGTTTTTTCCAAAGGAGAGGAGATTGCCAATTCCATCATTCATGGGATCGGTGCCCTTTTAAGCATTCCTGCTTTAGTTCTCTTAGTTGTTTTTTCTTCTCGTTTCGGAAACGCCTGGTATATTGTCAGTTTCACGTTATTTGGAGTTACGATGCTGCTTTTATATTTATCGTCCACCTTCCTGCATGCTCTTCCCCAGGGGAAAGCAAAAGATCTCTTTGAGATATTCGATCATTCCTCCATCTATTTTTTCATTTCCGGTACCTATACTCCGTTTTTATTTATCGCAGTGAAAGGATGGTTAGGGTGGACATTATTTGCTGTCGTGTGGGGGATTGCAGTTGGAGGCACAGTTTTTAAATGCTTCTTTGTCAAAAGGTTCTTATTTCTCTCCACTTTGCTGTACGTTGTGATGGGCTGGCTAATCGTCTTTGCCTGGAATTCGCTGGTGTTGAACATCAATCCGACCGGCCTTGCATTACTGGTTACAGGTGGTGTGCTTTACACCGTTGGCGCTGTGTTTTATGTTTGGAGAGGATTTAAATATCATCATGCCGTCTGGCACTTATTCGTTTTGGGCGGATCGATCGCTCACTATTTTTCTGTTCTGTGTTTGCTCCCTTTCCGCGCATATTAAAGTAACCTGAACCGTGTCAATTGATCCCGCAAGTTTTCTTTTTGCAGGATTTCCTTCTGCTTCGGACCAATGAGGTCGAAGTGGGGGAATGGAGCCCGATTGTGAATATACTTCGGATTTAATCCATTGGCAGTACACCAATCAGACAGGCTCTTGAGGTTTGCACACCCGACTTTTGTTACTGTTTTGCTGTCCGGAAAACGCGGATCCAACCAGTAGTGAGTCAAAAAAGCAATCTCTCCTCTGCTCACCGCTTCCTTCCACTTTTCCAATTCTTCTCTTGCAATTCCGAATGCCACTGTGCTTCATCCTTATCTATTATTAGTTTTATATATAGATCAGCTCTTATCTATTGGTATGCCTTATTGTAGCAACTTCAACTTTGACCTGCAATATCTTTCGCTTCCACGGGTAGTGCAAGGTAAGAAACAAATAAACGGATTCGATGCATCCCGCCCGCTCCCTGGTTTATTTCTAACTACTCCTGGAAAACAAAAAAAGTGGCACATCCTAAGGATGTGCCAATAAGGGAGTAGAGGTGTGAGAGTCAGTTGCATTTTCAAGGGGGAGTAGGTTCACTATTATACTACCCCTTGTTACCAAATGTTAAACATCCAACCAGAAAAATTTTTTCAGATTAAAACTTCTCTGCTTCAAGCGCCTGTTTCGCAGCCGCCGTGCCGGCCGCGTGTCCTGTTGTAAAAGCAACCGTTATGTTGTAACCGCCTGTATGGGCGTGAACATCCATGATCTCACCGGCAAAAAAAAGCCCTTTTTTACATTTAGACTGCATCGTTTTCGGGTCAATTTCCTTTATCTTGACGCCGCCGCCTGTTACGGTAGCTTGTTCGAGCGAGAGTGTTCCTGTAATGGTCACCGGAAAATGTTTAATCAACTGAACGAATTTTTCCCATTTGTCTCTGGGTAAATCGTAATAGGTGACGTCTTCATTGATGCCCGCTATTTCAAGCATAAGCTTTAAAAGCCTGTCCGGCAAATATGTACGAAGCACATTTTTTATTGCCTTTCTTGGTTCTTCTTTTAGCATGGCCACCGTTTCTTCAGCAATGCTGCCTGCCGATTTAGCGGGCATCATATCGATCGTTAGAAGAAGCGGTGTGTTTTTGAATTTTCGCTGTGTGACGGAAACATAATGACTGGTGCGCAATACAGCGGGGCCTGAAATACCGAAATGCGTAAACAGCATATCGCCCTCTTCTGTGCAAACTTTTTTTCCTTTTGGATTGAACAGGGTAAGTTCCACGTTTCGTAAGGATAGTCCCTGCAGGCGTGCATCTTGTATAAAGAAATCACTTGCCGTGAGCGGCACTGCGGTCGGAAATAAATCGATAATTGTATGCCCTGCAGCCTTGGCCCACGGATAACCGTCCCCGGTTGACCCAGTAGTCGGAACTGATTGGCCGCCGACGGCTACAATAACCGTCTTACTTGTAATCGTCTCACCCGATGCCAGAACAATGGCTTTGACTGCGTCTTGATCATAAACAAGCTCTTTAACAGGCTTATTCGTCCGAATCGTCACACCAAGGCGGCGCACTTCTTTAACCAGCGCATCTACCACTGATTTTGCTTTATTATTCACGGGAAACATTCTTCCGCGGTCTTCTTCTTTTAATTCGATTCCAAGTCTGGTAAAAAATCCAATAATATCCGTATTGGAAAACATGTGCAGCGCGCTAAACAGAAATTTCCCGTTTCCCGGCACATTCTTAATTAACTCGTCAAGCGGTTTTGCATTGGTCACATTACAGCGCCCACCGCCGGAAATTGCTAATTTTCTCCCCAGCTTATCTCCTTTATCTACTAAAAGAACCTTCACATTATAACTGGCGGCAGCGGCTGAAGCCATAAGCCCGGCCGGCCCTCCGCCTATCACAACTACATCCCATTGTGCCATTGTTTCACCATCCTTTCCTATAGTTTTGCCAGCGATACCCTATCTCCACTCAACTAAAGTCATGTCACATATCGCTCTATCATCACGTAAAAAGAGGCAGGGCCAAATAGGTATTCTCCAATTGTACCCCAAAGCTAAAAATGGTCAAACCTTTCTGAGATAATGATTACATGAATTTGTTAGGAAGTCACTTTTTCTACGCCTGCCCAGAAAAAAAATCATGGAATGGATAAAAAATTCTAAATTTTATATTACATTTGACAATTCAAATAACTTGTGATAGTTTTATTATAGATTATCGATAATCAATATTGGATATATTTGGATGAGGAGGGAGCTAACGCATCTATCATTGCCACGAGTTTGGAAATCAGAGGGTTGCATTACTATTTTTTAGGGGGGAATTGAATGAAAAAGTTCTTAGTATTTGTTGCCTTAATAATGATTTTAGGCTTACTAGCCGGTTGTTCCGGTAGTTCAGCAACCAGTGGTAAAAATCAGTCACAGAACGCAGCAAAGGTAATTAAACTAGGTTCAGTGAATTCAGATAAACACACCTTATATCAAGGTTATCTTAAATTTAAAGAAGTAGTCGAAACCAAAACAAATGGAGCCATTAAGGTTCAAATTTATCCGAATGGCCAGCTGGGGGATGACCAATCGATGATCCAGGGGTTACAAACAGGCTCCCTGGAGGCAACGGGAGTATCTACATCCATGTTGGCTAATTTTTCACCGCCTATGCTAGCTTATGACCTGCCCTTTGTTTTCAAAGATGAACAGGCTGCTGATAAGATACTGGACGGAACCTATGGTCAAGAGGCAGGAAAGCTTCTCGAAAAGAATGGCCTTATATTGCTTTCTTATATGGAAAATGGCTTTCGAAATCTAACGAACAGTAAGCATGAAATAAAAACGGTGGATGATCTTGCCGGAATGAAAATTCGGACGATGCAAACGCCCATGCAGTTAGAAATTTGGAGGACCTTAGGAGCCAATCCAACGCCGATCGCTTATCCGGAGTTATTTACCGCCATGCAGCAGCATGTGGTGGATGGTGAGGAAAATCCGTTTGGAAACATGACACTCGATAGATTTTATGAGGTCCAGAAGTACCTTACTTTAACCAATCACGTTTACAATCCGATGGGACTTGTCATTTCGAAAATCTTTTACGATCAACTTACTCCAGATCAACAAAAAGCGGTAAAGGACGCTGCAGTTGAAGCGGCTAACTACCAGCGTAAATTAAATCGAGAGAAAAACGCAGAGTATAAGAAGACACTTATAGAAAAAGGTATGAAAATAACGGAACTTACGCCAGAAGCTTATAACGATTTTGTGAATAAAGTTCAGCCGGTTTATAAAAATAATGAATCGAAAATTGGAAAACAATATTTCGATGAATTTTTCTCGGAATTAAAAAAATAGGTCACTATCTCTTTACATGAATCTTCGAAAAGAAAAAAACTTCATTTTATTACTTGGAGGTACGGGAATATGAATCTTTTACTAGATTCCTTTGAATTTGGGTTGCATACGCAAATTCATTACGGTGTTGGTATGCTCGAGAAGCTTCCGGATGTGATCAAGAAATACAATTATACAAAAGTTTTAATCTGTACAGATGGAGGTATTGTTCGGTCGGGTGGGTTAGATCGCCTGGAAAAAATACTTACGAAAGCAGACATTACCTATACCGTTTTTGCGGAAGTCCAACCGGACCCTACGCTTGAAATTGTAGAACATGTAAAGCAAATATACCTGACGAACGAGTGTGAGGCCATTATTGGGATTGGCGGAGGAAGCTCTATTGATACAGCAAAAGGCGCTTCAGCTGCCGTTGCCAATTCCGGAAATCTTGCACAATTCGAAGGGAAAAATAAACTTCCAAATCGCGGCCCAGATGTTATCGCGATTCCAACAACAGCCGGGACGGGTTCTGAAATTACCCATGCAACCGTTCTGAAAGATACCACAAGGCAATATAAAATGGGTATTCTAAGCGAACATCTGCATCCGAAAGCAGCCATTTTGGATCCGCAACTTTTGACAACGCTTCCAAAACACGTTGTCGCTATTACGGGGATGGATGCACTAAGCCATGCGATTGAATCTTACACGTCTAATCAGGCACAACCCATTACAGAAGCATTGGGGCTCTATGCCATCCGATTGATTGGTAAGTCTCTTAGACCATTTGTAGCCCGGCGTATGGATTTGGAAGCGGCATCACAAATGATGCTGGCCAGTACTATTGCTGGAGCAGCATTCATTTGGGGGCGGGTGGCAGCCGTGCATGCCTTATCGCATCCTTTAGGAGGCCGCTATCGGATTGCCCATGGATTGGCCAATTCCATTTTATTGCCTGTTGTAATGGAGTATAACGTAAGCACAAACTTAGAAAAATTTCGGGAAATAGCCATTGCGCTAGGTGAGAACGTGGAAGGACTTAGCGTCAGAGATGCGGCTGATCGAGCTGTGTTCGCGGTAAAAAAACTAGTCTCTGATCTGGAAATCCCACCAACTCTCAGTCAGATAAACGTGAAATTATCATCGGAAGAATTAGATGTGGTCTCCCAGGAAGCTTTTGATAGTGGTATAGCTCTGGCCAATCCGAAAGATGTATCGGCAGCAGATTTGCGCTTCATTTTAGAAAGAGTGCTTTAGGAGGAAACTTCATGACAAAAAACATTACTTTGCCATTAACAATAAAGACTACATTACCACTAGAGATTAGCAACTTTATTGACGGGGAATGGGTGCCCTCAACAAGTGGAAAAACTTTCACCAGAGAAAATCCGGCAAAATCAAGCGAAATTGTGGCTATCGCTCCCTACTCAAATGAAGAAGATACGAATCGAGCGGTAGAAGCGGCATATCGGGCTTTTCACGAATGGTCAAACACACCGGCACCCACACGCGGAGATCTATTATTTCGTTTTGCTTCGATTCTGGAAGCGAAACGGGTTGAAGTGGCACATTTGTTGACAGTCGAACAAGGGAAACCATTGAAGGAGTCGCTGGGCGAGGTAGATAAAACGATTCGTGAAGTGCGTTATATTGCCGGGGAAGCTTCCCGGTTGGGAGGAGAGACATTACCCAGTGAACGCCCGGGAATCTCTATTAAAACCGTTCGCATACCAAAAGGGGTGATTGCTGCTATATCACCATGGAACTTCCCCATTGTCACCCCGCTTCGAAAGATTGCTCCCGCCTTAGCGGCCGGCAATACCGTTGTATTTAAACCAGCCAGTGTGACAGCTGCCATGGGAGCGAAAATTATTGAAATTTTTGAGGAAGCCGGACTGTCGAAAGGAGTATTGAATTTAGTAATTGGATCCGGCCGTCAGGTTGGCGATATCCTTGTCGGTCACCCATTGGTTCGTGGAATAACCTTTACAGGCTCAACGGCAGTCGGATCGTCGATATACCGTATCGCAGCAGAACGTTTGGTTCAAGTCCAATTGGAGATGGGGGGGAAAAACGCAGCGGTCATCTTTGATTATGAGGATATAGAAAGAGCCGTGGATCAAATCGTGCCCGCCGCTTTTGCAGCGAGTGGACAGCGATGTACTTCAATTAGCCGTATCGTTGTACAACGAAGCTGCCTCAAATCATTAATTAAAAGCCTTTCCACGAGAGTATCTTCCTATAAGATAGGAGATGGGTTGGATGACGCTGTCACCTTTGGTCCGCTCGTGTCACAGGAGCAATTAGATACGGTTGAGCGTTATGTTCAGCTTGGGTTGGAAGAGGGAGCAAGCTTAATCGCTGGAGGACAGCGTGCAGGAGAACAAGGATATTTCTTCCAACCTACAATTTTTAGTGATGTTACGGCGGAGATGAGAATTGCGAAGGAAGAAATATTTGGGCCCGTACTCACCATCGTTCCTGTCGATGACTTCGGTGAAGCATTACAAATCGTGAATGATACAGAGTATGGCTTAGCAGCCTCGTGTTTTACTAAAAATATGGAATACGCCGAAAGATTTGCCAGTGAGGTGCAAACGGGTATGCTTCATATCAACAACGGAACGATTAGTGAATCGCATGTGCCGTTTGGCGGGTTAAAAGATTCCGCAGTTGGTCCGTATTCTATTGGTGTCACAACAAAAGATTTTTTCACTGATTTGAAAGTTATTTATTCGGGTGCTAAATAAACGGCAGGGAGGATCATGATAATGCAGCTTACAGAGACAGAGACGTCATGGCAAAAAATTGTCCGTGATTTCGCACAGAAAAAATTAAAGCCGGGGACATATTGGTTAGAAGGAGAAGAATTTTGGGAGAACGCTAGAATGCTTGCAGAACATGGCTTTCTTGGGGTCACTCTTCCTGAAGAATATGGCGGTATGAATTTAAGTCTATTGGATGCTTTGTTAATTATAGAAGAATTATGCCGTGTTTGTCCGACCAGCGGAAGATTGGTTTACCATACCAGCATTGGAATTGCAAACTTTATCAATCATTTGGGCACGGAAGAACAAAAGAAGAAATACTTGCCCCGGATTATTTCCGGTGAACTATTTGTTGCCCTTGGCATGAGTGAACCAGAGGCCGGCAGTGCGACCACAGATTTGACCACTACCGCTACGGATGCCGGGGATTACTATAAATTAAATGGCTCCAAAATATTTATCAGTGAAGCTCACCTTGCCGACTTATTCGTTGTTTATGTTCGTTTTGGCAATACGGGTCGTGCCTCCGACATTGGGGCTATCCTCGTAGAACGCAATACTCCGGGATTCACCGTAGGGGTAAACGAGGAAAATATGAGCGGGGAAATTCAATGTGCGCTCTATTTTGATGACGCTCTTGTACCAAAAGAAAACCTTTTGATTGAAAGAGATGCATTTAAGGCGTTAATGGGCGTGTATAACGGTGTTCGATTAGGGTATGCCGCTCAAACACTTGGCATTACCCAGGCAGCCTTTGATCGCACCGTGCAATATGTACAGGAACGAAAACAATTCGGTAAGGAGATATGTGAGTTTCAGGGTGTTCAGTGGATGATTGCTGATATGTATATGCAGTTGGAAGCTGCCAGAACGTTATTATACCGGGCTGCACAAGCGGCGGCAAATAATAAGCCGGACAAAAATGCTGTAAGCATTGCCAAAGTTTATGTTGCTGAGGCAGCAAAGAAGATTACAGATGATTGCCTGCAGCTGCACGGAGGCTACGGTTTCTCCAAACAGTACCCCTTGGAATGGTATTACCGGTGTGTGCGCGCTGCATCGATTGCCGGGGGGACTTTACAAGTGCATAAAACGATGATGGCTGCCAGCGTCCTTGGGCGCAAATTCGATCAACGAAAGTAGGCTGATGATATGAGTATGAATGTAAAAAAACCAGCTCTATCAGAAATCATAAATACCTTGTTAGAGTTTGATACGGCTATTGTATCCGATTGTCTGGCAGGGAACCAGCAAGCCATGGATCGAGGGATTAAACCCCTTGATGCTCAAAATAAGATTTGTGGCCAGGCTTTCACCGTTCATTGCCCGCCGGGTGACAACCTTATGCTTCATCTTGCGGTTTCCAAGGCTCAACCAGGTGATATCCTTGTGGCTTCCACGAACGGTTACTATGAAGGAGGGGCTTGGGGAGAAATTATCACCATTGCAGCTCAGGAACGCGGAATTCAAGCGGTAGTCATTGACGGCAGCATTCGTGACTCTCAACAAATTATGGAATTAGGTTTTCCTATATTTACCCGATCCATTTCGATAAAAAAGACGGAAAAGAAAAATATAGGAAAATTGAATGTACCTGTACTGGTTGGGGGGGTATGGGTGAATCCTGGAGACATCATCCTGGGAAATGCTGACGGTGTCGTCGTCATTCCCCGGGATCACCTGGAAGAGATTGCGGGAAAAGCACAAGAAAAAGTAGAGTTTGAACAAGAAATAATAGAGCGGATTAAGCAGGGTGAACTCACGGTAGATTTGTTTGATTTACGAAAGTATGAAGGTGAATAAAGGAAAGGAGAGTCCAGATGGTGGAGGCAAGCTATAAGGGGAATTTCGTGGATGAAAATAACCGGAAATCAAAAGTGGTATCCTTCGAAGAAGCCGTAAGCCGAATACCTAGTAACGCGACAATCACCATTGGTGGATTGATCTCCGTTCTTTGCCCGGAAAAAGTTTTAGCAGCTCTTGAAGAACGATTCCATACCACAGGTGAACCGCGAAATCTGACCGTTGTCACCCCGGTTCGAGTAGGGTGGAGTCAAACTAGAAGCACAGGCTTAGAACATTTCGCAAACAAAGGGATGCTGAAAAGATGGATTAGCGGCAGCTTTAGCGCAAAGGAAAGCCCGAGAATTACCCGAATGATCAGCGATAATGAAATCGAAGCGTATGGTTTTTCAATGGGAATTCTATTTCATTTAGTCCGTGCCATAGCTGGCGACAAGCCAGGAGTCATGACAAAAGTTGGACTCCATACGTATGTGGATCCCCGCTATGATGGCGGGCGGTTAAATGAAATAACAAAGGAGAACATTGTTGAAGTAATAAAGCATAAAGGAGAAGAATACTTGTTTTATCGCTCCTTTCCTATTGATGTAGCGATTATTCGGGGGACAACGGCTGATGAAGATGGCAATATCTCATTGGAACAAGAGCCTGCCACATTAAGCGGGTTGGAAATGGCGATGTCTGCAAAGGCTAATGGCGGTTACGTCATTGCCCAGGTTAAAAGAATTACCGAAAAGGGGAGTCTCCATCCAAGAAATGTAGCTATACCGGGAATATTAGTAGATTCCGTCGTTGCGGATCCTAATCAGGAACAAAGTTTGTTAGGCTTTAATCCGAGTTGGACAGGAGAAATTAAAGTTCCCTGCTCCCAGGTGGCGAAACCGATGGCGTTAAACGAGAAAAAGATTATTTTACGGCGGGCTGCTCAAGAATTACTACCCGGTGCTATTGTTAACCTGGGTGTAGGCATACCGGTTGGTTTGCCCCAGCTAGCATTAGAAGAAGGCTTTTTTGACCAGGTGACCTTTTCCCTGGAACACGGGGCCATTGGAGGAATTCCTATGGGTGAGGAAGTTTTTGGAGCTCATATCAATCCTACTGCTATCGTAACCTCCCCGCAAATTTTTGATTTTTATCATTGTGGAGGTCTTTCAGCGAGTCTTCTAGGTTTTGCGCAAATTGACAGTCAGGGGAATGTCAATGTTAGTAAGTTTAATGGTATATTTCGTGGTTCAGGCGGATTTATTGATATCGCCCATAAAACAAGAAAGATTATGTTCTGTGGAACATTAACAAGCGGGGGGCTCAAGGTTCGTATCGAAAATGAAAAACTTCATATTGTACAGGAAGGAAAATATAAGAAATTTATTAAAAATGTGGAACATTTAACCTTTAATGGGAAAGCGACCTTCGAGAAGGGGCAAGAAGTGTTTTATATTACCGAACGTGCTGTGTTCCGTTTAGGCCCAAATGGGCTGATATTATCAGAAATTGCACCGGGAATCGATATAGAAAAACATATTCTTTCACAAATGGATTGTGAAGTGGAAATCTCCCATGATCTCAAGCCAATGTCCACCCATCTATTTCGCGAAACAAAAGTTGAAATAACCACTTATAATGAGGGAATAAAATGACTACCTTTAAAATATCACGAAAGATCACGGCCGATGTGCTTGTTGTGGGCGGTGGGGGTGCGGCTGCGAGAGCTGCCCTTACCGCGGCTGAAAATGGCGCTAACGTGCGCATCGCTATAAAATCCAAATGGCTGCACAGCGGATCCACCGCCACCGCATTTTCCGAACTACTGGCAATCGCCGCGGCAATAGGCCATGGTGATGAACGGGATAAACCGGAGATTCATTATGAAGATACGATGGAAGCGGGGCGGTGTTTTATTGACCCCCGGTTGGTATGGGTACTTGCTTCTGAGGCGCCGGATCGCATTCAAGATTTAATCGACTTGGGTCTCAATTTTGATAAACAGAAAAATGGCAAACTGGTTCAGGGAATGAGTGACTTTGCCACTTATCCGCGAACATGCAGGGTGAATGGGGTCACAGCCAGACATATTTTAAACACTCTGGCAAATGAATTAAAGAAAAGTAATGTTCCTGTTGACGAACATATCATGGTTTTCCGGTTACTAACAGACGAAAATGACCGAATTATTGGTGCTCTAGCTCATGACGGACAGAATGAAGAAATGGTTTTATACGAAACAGGCTCTGTTATCTTGGCATGTGGAGGCGCCCATTATTTATATCGCTACGGTGTCGGGACACCTGACATGACAGGGGATGGCTATGCCATGGCTTATGAGATGGGAATTCCGTTAGTTAACATGGAATTTGTCCAGATTGGACCTGCCGTCATTGATCCGCTGGTTACTCTTCTTTCAGGACCTGTATGGAAAACCAACCCGATTTTAGTAAATGATGCTGGCGAACGTTTCCTGGAAAAAAATCTTCCAGATCACATAACCGTTGAAAACGTTTATGCGGCTAAGGCCTTTCCCTTCACCGTCTCGAATCCATCTTTTTATCTGGATACATCGATACAACAAGAATTTGAAAAGCATCCCGCGGAGAAAGGATACGTTTGGGGCGATCTAACTGTTTGTCTGGAAGAAATCCTGGAAGGCAAAATTCCTAAAACGAAAAGAGTCTTAAAATCTAAGGGAATTGACATTACACGAGAACGATTCAAAATTGGCTTAGTGGCGCAGTGCATGAATGGTGGGGCGCAAATCTTAAATCCAAACGGAGAAACCTCCATTCCCGGTCTTTTTATCGCTGGTGAGACCGCCGGAGGGGTGCGCGGGCCCGATCGCCCCGGTGGAAATTCTCTTGCCGAAGGACAGGTATTTGGCTATCGAACCGGAAAGGCGGCAGCCGGTTGGAGTAAGGGTTGGAAAGCGAATGCTGCTGAAATAGAGAAACAGGCGAACATCGAACTGGAGAAATTAAATTCCTGGATAACCGCCAGTGAAAAGGGGAACCTTCAAATCGATGACGCGGTTCGTGATTTGAAGAAAAAAATGCATCAAAACTGTTTGGTGATCCGCAGTGAAGAGAGACTCGCCGATATGTGGGCTTTTTTAAAGAATATGGAATCAAATTTACGGGAGGGCAACTATCTAATCGAAGCGAAGAACATCCGTAAAGCGGTTGAATTACGGCATATGGTCATTACCTCCAAGGCAATTACTCTTGCAGCCCGCGAAAGAAGAGAGAGTCGAAGCTGTCATTATCGGGAGGATTATCCAAACAAAGATGATGCGAATTGGAAGAAGAGCATTCGTATCCTGTGTCGTGATGGGGAGATGGCAGTGGAGCGATACACTTGGCCTACAGATATACGTGAGGAAAGGAATGAAAGCTTTGTATGAGTGTTCATCTTTCAGTCAATGAGGGCATGGCAAAAATTTTACTGGATCACCCCCCTTATAATTTGTTATCAAACCAGGTAAAACGTGAAGTAACAGAGGCGTTTAAAGAAGTTTCAAAAAATGAATCGATTCGGGTGATTTTGTTTGAGGCGATTGGCGATCATTTTTGTTGCGGTGCGGATTTGAAGGAATTTCACGAAAGAATTAGCACGAAAGATGCCCCGAATGTATGGGATTGCGGACACGAAATGCTGGCTTCTATCATGGAGGCACCCCAGTCAACCGTGTCCTGCATATTTGGCAACGCATTAGGAGCCGGTGCCGAGCTGGCGAGCGCTTTTGATATTAGAATATTCGATCAACATGTGAATTTTGGTTATCCGGAAGTCCTGCGAGGAGTTTTCCCTGGTAATGGCGGACTGGAACGTTTGGTCGATTTGGTAGGTGCTGGAAAGGCTATGTCCTTGTTGTTAAGCGGTAAGACCGTTTCAGCGGAAGCGGCATTTCAGATGGGCCTGGCAACGGAAATTTCAACACCGGCAAAAGGCAAAGAACGCACGGAAGAATATGCGCAAATGTTATGCTCCAGACCGGGTGTTGCACTAAAAACAATTAAAAATGCAATAAAAAAATACGAAAAGGAAAAAGAGAGATTTTTCAATGCAGGAAGAGAGATGTTTGCCTGTGTTCATGAAACGGAAGATGTTAAAGAAGCAGTGACCGCCTTTCTTGAAAAACGGAAACCGGTATATCAGCATCGGTGATGGATCAACACCACACTAAGCAAAGAGGAAGTGAAAACTATGAATAGCGTTGAAGTATCTGCCATTCCTACGAGTCCAAAGATTGACAATCTGCTTGAACGTTTGAGCAGCAGGGTAAACCGAATGGTCATTGTTATAACGATTGCTTTAATGGGGGGAATGGTTGTAGACATTGCTTTGCAAGTCTTGTTTAGATATGTTCTCAACAAATCACTTGCATGGTCTGATGAAATAGGACGGTATTTATTTCTTTGGAGTGTGTTTTTGGGAGCAACCATCGGTATTAAACAGAATTTACATCCTTCTTTTGGAAGTGTCATCAATGTTCTTCCCGGTAAATTGAAAGGGATGGGCATTTTACTTGGCCGGGTGCTTACACTTGGTTTTAATGCTATTCTTTTTATTTTAAGTGTGAGGGTGATTCCAACCTTTGAATCAGGTCTTTCTCCTGCATTAGAGATTCCTCTTTCCTATTTGTATTTAGTGTTTCCTGTATTTTCTGTCATTTCTTCCATTCATACCTTATCTTATATATGGAAGGAACGTCGTGGAATCCCTTTAATGATGTGGGTGTTGTCGGTTGGGTTAATCATTTTGTCTTTGTATTTAGGTTCATTAGATAGCCATATGCAGCTTAACTTTCCATTAACCCTGTTTATCTGCCTCATAGTTTTTTTCTCTTTAGGAATACCGATTGCTTTTGTGTTAGGATTAACCTCTATCACTTTATTTTTTTTAAGCAGTCCGATCCCGATGACCGTTGTGCCCCAGCGAATGTTTCTCATTAGTGATAATTTTTCGCTGATGGCTATTCCCTTTTTTATGCTTACAGGATCATTAATGCAGGTTGGAGGAGTAGCTGAACGGTTAGTTCGCTTAACAAGTGTTCTTATCGGATGGGTTCGCGGTGGGTTGGGATATGCTGATATATTGGTAAGTGCTTTCTTTGCTGATATCTCTGGTTCAGCAGTAGCGGACACGGCAGCGATTGGTTCCGTAATGTTACCAGGTATGGTCGCAAGAGGATATGATAAACCTTTTGCGACAGCCATTCAATCTGCCGCCGGTACTCTTGGGGTGCTGATACCTCCAAGTATAACGACTATTTTATTTGCCATAACAGCCAATGTTTCAGTTACCAAGATGTTTCTTGCCAGCTTCTTTCCGGCGTTGATGGTCATCATTTCTTTTGCGATAGTTGTTTTCTTCACCGCAAGGAAACGCAATTATCCAAAAGAAGCAAAGCCAACCAGCACGGAGGTGTGGCAGGCGTTTAAGGGAGCCTTTTTTCCAATATGGACGCCCGTTATCATTCTCGGAGGGATTATGTCCGGAATCTTTACCACTACAGAAGCAGGCGTTATTGCTGTCTTTTATACTTTAATTGTCATGTTATTCCAGGGTCAATTAACGTTCAAATCGTTGTACCAGGGATTTTTGGATGCGATACACGGGACCAGCCGGGTCATGTTTATTGTAGCAAGCGCGTTTATTTTAGGATGGTTGTTAGTCGTTAGCCAGCTTTCTCAAACAACCTCTAATTTCCTATTAAGTTTATCTCATAATCCGTATGTCGTTCTCATCATCGTTAACGTTTTCCTCGCTTTAGTTCACGTGGTTCTCGAAACCAATTCGACCATTTTATTAATCGTGCCCATTTTAATGCCCATTTTAAATAGCATCGGAATTGATCCTGTTCATTTCGGTATATTGCTGCTGATTAACTCTGCCATCGGCCTGCTTACGCCACCAATCGGCATCATTCTATACATTGCCAGCGGCATCACAAATATTACTGTGGAACGGTTAGCGAAAGCCGTCATACCGTTTATCTTAATGTTGGTTCTTGATTTAATTTTTGTAATCGCTTTCCCGGGGATCGTTTCTTTCTTACCAAATCTGTTTGGAAAATAAGTCGGAGTATAATGGAAAGGAAAGTTATTTAAAAAGAGGAGTAGAAGAATTGTGGAAAAAAAACCAAAAGTGTATGTGACAAGAAAGCTGCCCGAGGAGATTATTGAGAATCTCCATTCGGTATGTGACATGAAGATGTGGGAAAAAGAGGATGAGCCAGTTCCACGTGAAATCCTTGAGAAGGAAATCACTGATACGGAAGGATTGCTTTGTTTGTTAACCGATTCGGTGGACCAAAATCTATTAGAAAATGGGAATAAACTGAAGGTTATTAGTAATATGGCCGTAGGCTACAACAATATAGATGTGGATGCAGCAACAAAACGGCGAATTGTAGTAACGAATACACCCGATGTTTTAACAGAATCAACCGCGGATTTAACATTTGGTCTTCTTATCGCAGCTGCACGACGATTTGGCGAGGCAAGTGATTATCTAAAAAAGGGGCGTTGGAAAACATGGTCCCCTATGCTTTTAACGGGTCAGGATATCCATCATGCAACGTTAGGCATCATAGGTCTCGGTAACATCGGGCAAGCGATTGCCAGGCGTGCTAAGGGATTTAATATGAATATTTTGTACTATAACCGCAGGCGAAGGTTAGACATTGAAGAGGAGTTGGGCATACAATATTGCGAGTTTGAGAATCTTCTAAGGGTATCGGATTTTGTTGTTATCATGGTGCCATACAACAACGAGACTAAGAATTTAATTTCTACTTATGAGTTGTCGTTAATGAAACCAACAACCGTTCTGATTAATACAGCACGCGGCGGCATTGTTAATGAGCAGGCACTCTACGAAGCCCTTATTGAAAAACGAATTTGGGCGGCCGGTCTTGATGTATTCGAGATGGAGCCTGTTCCCCCCGGTCACCCGTTGCTGCGGCTGGATAATGTATTGGCTCTTCCCCACATTGCCAGTGCAAGTATAAATACAAGAATGAATATGGCGAAATTAGCTGCCAGAAACTTAATGGATGTGTTTCAGGGACGTGTACCCCCTAATCCGGTTAATTTAAAATGAAGTAATTTTTAACTCGTTTCAGTGCAAAATCGTTGTGTTTATAATTGATTATCGATAATATGGATGAGAGGAGTGATTGAGAGATATGATTAAACGAAGTTCATTAGGCGATCAAATTTACGAATTATTAAAGGAATCAATTATAAAAGGTGTCTTAAAACCAGGCGATCGGATTGTGGAGTTAGAAGTGGCTAAAACTCATGGTGTTAGCCAGGCACCGGTGAGAGAGGCGCTGCTTCGATTAAATGAAGAAGGCTTTGTGGTTTCGCATCGCCATAAAGGAACATTCGTATCCAGTTTATCAAGAAAAGATATAGAGGAACTGTATAGTCTGCGGGAGGTTTTGGAATCATTTGCTATTTCCCGGGCGATAGAACGTATTGTTCCCAAGGATCTTGATACCTTAAGCAATATTTATGACAAGATGTTGCAGGCTGGTAAAAATAATAATTTGGATAAAATTAGAAATACAGATATTGAATTCCATGATCAAATTTATAAAATGGCGGATCACGAGTTGATGTTTCAGATGTGGGAAATGGTAAGGAGTAAAGCAGACCGTTTTTGGTATCTAACAAGTCAATTTTATTTTTCTAATCTAACTGAACTGGCTAAAATTCATGAACCCATATTAAATGCATTTCTAACTCAAAATGTTAAGGAGGGGATAAAAGCTTTTCAAGACCATTTAAATTATGTAAAGAAGGAGATATTCGAAAGTGATATTCTTGATATGGAAAACGAATCGGTAAACGGCTAAATAGATCCCTTTGTAGAAACCTGAGATGGCGGTACTTAAACCGGGATTTCAGGTTTTTATTCATGCAATAAAAATAAAATGAAATTTCATTTGACATTAATTTTTTTCTCAGCAGGAATTTCGTCAATTGTAGCGAATAAGAGTATTACATATCTTTATTTCTCATACAATGTATTAAAAAGATTCCCACTAGCAATATGTTATAAAATATCTGAATATTATACATTATTGCAATTTTTAATCTTTTTACTGTGAAAATAGTGTTAAAGGCAAGATCGCTATTTTTTTAGCTGAGGTAGTTATATTTTTCACAATATATTTTTCTGCATAAAGAAGGAGGAAACTTGCATGCATATTCTGGTCTGTATTAAGCAGGTCCCGGATACGAAAATCATTAAAATTGACCCCAAAACGAATACGCTGGATAGGAGAGGTGTTCCGGCGATTCTTAACCCGTATGATACTCATGCGGTTGAGGAAGCTGTCCGGCTTCGCGCCCGCTATGGAGGTAAGGTATCTATTCTGTCGATGGGGCCCCCGCAGGCTGTGGCAGCAATACGAAAATGTGTAGAAATTGGTGCGGATGAGGGATATTTAATTTCTGACCGTGCCTTTGCCGGTGCTGATACATTGGCGACAAGCTACGCGCTTTCCAAAGCGATTGACCGAATTGCGAAACAGGAACCCATTGATCTTGTGATATGCGGAAAGATGGCAATTGACGGGGATACCGGACAAGTCGGTCCCGGAATCGCCCGTCGTCTGGGGATTCCTCCACTGACGGGTGTAAAGAAAGTGGCTGAAGTAAATGAGGAGAAGAAAGAAATACTCGTCCACCGTAAGCTCGAAGATGGATATGAACTGCTTCAATCTTCTTTGCCCTGCCTATTGACCGTTGAAAAAGAAATTAACGAGGTTCCTTATTCGCCTCTCCCGAATATGATTCGCGCCGCTCGCTACCAGCCACAGGTGTGGACGGTGGATGATCTGGAGAATGTCGACCGAAGCCAGCTCGGCCTGAAGGGATCGCCAACGATTGTTGGGAAAATGTTCAGCCCGCCTAAGCCTGAAGGCGGCAAGAAAATTGAAGGAAAACCCGAGGAGCAGGTGCGCCAAATCGTCGACATTCTTATGAAGGAAAAACGTGAATTGCTTGTAGAAGGGGGCGTCAAATAGATGGCCGTTACAATATCTGCTGCCTGTATATCGTGTGGAACGTGCGTTGACACCTGTCCGGTTGAAGCGCTGTATTTAGGTCCTGATAAGTGCGAAGTACATGTTGATAAATGTGAAGAATGCCAGGAATGTATCCCGGTTTGTCCGACGGAAGCTATTAGCCTGCCCAATCCGACAAAGAAAGCGCCTGCCGCCGCACCGCCAACCGCTGCGCCGCCAGCGCCTGAAAAAAGCGAGACGCCGCCAGCTGCCGCACCGGCTGCCGCTACCGCGCCGGCTGAACCTTCCGTACAGCCTGAGCCTGCGAAACCCTCAGCAAAGGTGGAACAAGAGAAGAAACCAGAAAAGAAAGAAGAGACACGGACCGATAAGTTTGCCGAGCATGAAGGGGTCTGGGTATTTATCGACCAGACCGATGGGGTGATTGCCGGTGTTTCGCTGGAACTGCTCGGAGCAGGCCGCCGCTTGGCAGATAAAATAAATACTCCCTTATGCGGGTTTATTTTAGGGGATGGAATCAAGTCTCTGGCATCGAAATGTTTTGAATATGGGGCGGATAAGGTATACATCATGGATGATCATATTCTGCACGACTACCGCTCCGAGACCTACATGAAAGGCGTCGTTGACCTTTGCGGTAAATACAAACCTGAGATTATCCTGTATGGAGCGACCACCAATGGGAAGGACTTGGCCAGTGCTGTCGCTACCGAGCTAAAAACAGGGCTCACGGCAGACTGTACGATGCTTGATGTCAACCCGGAGCAGCGGCTTCTCGAAGCAAGCCGTCCGGCGTTTGGCGGCAACATTATGGCGACTATCCTGTGTAAAAATCATCGCCCGCAGATGGCAACCGTTCGTTCGAAAGTGATGAAAGCAATTGATCCGATACCCGGCCGCACAGGCGTTGTCATTGAGGAATCCATCGGGCTGAAGGAAGATGACCTGAAAACCCGGGTGCTTGACATTGTGCGTGATGTAAACCAGCGCGTCAAACTCGATGAAGCCCATATTATTGTTGCTGGTGGAAAGGGACTCGGCGATGAGCGGGGTTTTGAATTGTGCTATCAGCTGGCGGATGTATTAGGTGCAAGCGTAGGTGCGACAAGGGATGCCGTTGAGTCCGGTTGGATTGACCATCATCACCAAATCGGCCAAACAGGGGTAACCGTAACGCCGAAAATATACTTTGCCATTGCCATTTCCGGAGCGGTGCAGCATATCGTAGGAATGCAAAACTCCGAATTCATTATTGCGATTAATAAAGATCCGGAGGCACCCATTCATAATGTAGCGACTTATAGTATTGTAGGAGACGCATTCCAAATCGTACCGCGTCTCATAGAAGAATTCAAAAAAGCGCGCAAAGGCGGTGAAGTAGTATATGGCTGAGAAATTTGATGCGATTGTAGTCGGCGCAGGTCCGGCAGGAACATCCGCGGCCTATACGATGGCTAAAGCAGGACTTTCGGTTTTATTGATCGAACGCGGTGAATATCCAGGTGCGAAAAACGTAATGGGAGGCGTCCTCTACCGTAAGCAAATGGAGGAAATTATCCCAGGCTTTTATAAAGAAGCGCCGGTGGAGCGCCCGGTTGTAGAACAGCGCTTTTGGATGCTCGGTGAAGAGTCTGTGTTTACATCCGGCTATAAAGGAATGGAGTGGGGGAAAGAACCGTATAACAATTTCACCGTACTGCGGGCAAAGTTCGATCAGTGGTATGCAAGTAAAGCGGTGGAACAGGGTGCACTTCTTATTAATGAAACGGTTGTCAAAGAGTGTATCGTAGAAGACGGACGGGTTATCGGAGTGCGCACGGACAGACCGGACGGCGATGTATATGCGGACGTCGTAGTGCTCGCCGACGGGGTAAATTCTCTGCTTGCCAAATCGCTTGGTTTTCATAAAGAGTTTAAACCCCATGAAGTTGCGCTTGCCGTAATGGAGGTTATTAACCTGCCGGCCGAAAAAATAGAGGATCGTTTCAATCTGGAACCGAACCAAGGCACCACCATTGAAATTTTTGGCGATGCGACAAAAGGTTCCCTTGGTACAGGATTTATCTACACAAATAAAGACAGCATTAATATCGGAGTAGGAACTACACTGTCCGGCATGATTAAACAACGGATGCGTCCGTATGATCTGCTCGACTATTTAAAGAACCACCCGATTATACGACCGTTAATTAAAGGCGGGGAACCGATGGAATATGCGGCGCATCTTATACCTGAAGGCGGCTTTAATTCAATGCCGAAAATCGTTGGAAACGGCGTGGTTGTCATAGGAGACGCCGGGCAAATGGTTAACTCTATCCATCGTGAGGGAAGCAATATGGCGATGACGGCTGGACGCCTGGCTGCGGAAACGATTATTCTTGCCAAAGAAGCCAACGATTTCTCTGAGAATATGTTGGATTCATATCGAACAAGGTTGCTTGAAGGCTTCGTAGGCCAGGATTTGAAAAAATATAAGGACGCGGCCCATACGTTTGAAAATCATCCGCAGTACTTTAAAGAATACATTCCAATGATTAATAAGGCAGCCAGCCAGTTCTTTACTGTTGATGGTACGCCTAAGAAAGAAAAACAAAAGAAAATATTAAAATTACTGACGGAAGGCAGAGGAAAGTTAGGGATGGTTCAAGACTTATATCGTGCATGGAAGGTGATGAAATAATGAGCGGTGTACCTAAGACAAACACCATTGAAGAAAAGCAGTATTTGCTCCGGTTTCGTGCGGACACGCAGTCACATCTTCATGTATTAAGCCATGACATCTGTGCAACAAGCTGTCCGGATAAACTATGCACGCTGTTTTGTCCGGGAGAGGTATACAAGTGGGAAGGTGCGCGGATGGCAGTTGGCTATGAGGGTTGCCATGAATGCGGCAGCTGTCGTATTGGTTGCCCGTATGAAAATATCAAATGGGAATATCCGAAGGGCGGCCACGGAATCGTGTTCAGGCTGGCGTAACAGAAAGCAAATTAAAGAATTGCCGTTTCTATTGAAAAATTCAACCAAATCCAATAGGTGTGACCGCAATGTGACCAGACGTTGTTGAAGCAATTTGTTACGGAGCGTTTGTACGAGGAGGAAAATAAACTGCCGTCCCTATAAGGAGCGGCAGTTTATTTATGTCCGATACATCAGATGGCTACGTTATAATTTAATCGTTGTTATTTAACGATATAGGATAAAAATGTTTATTTGTTGCTATGTTGAAATGGATATGTTACAATGAATTTAAGATTTATTTATGTATTGATGTTTATAATTCACATGTTATCAAGAGTTATATTTTCAATGTATATGTGACTCGTGATAATATGTGAATTTTTATTTTCTACGGTAAATATCAATACATAATATATTAAAATTTTTGGAGGCTCTTAATGAATACAGGTACAGTAAAATGGTTTAATGCAGACAAAGGATTTGGTTTTATTGAGGTTGAAGGTGGAGAAGATGTATTTGTACATTTCTCTGCAATCACTGGAGATGGATTCAAATCTCTTGAAGAAGGCCAACGAGTAAGTTTTGATATTACTCAAGGCAATCGTGGAAATCAAGCTGCAAACGTTGTTAAGTTATAAAAAATAGCAAAAAAGCTTATACGATAAGAGTACGAGCTCAAGGCTGCTGACTAAATCATGTTAGCAGCTTTTCTTTATTAAAGTGGATTAAAATACACTACTCATAGTAAAAAAATAAGGGGTTTTATTCTTTTGGTCAAATGGTAACCTCTTCCTGTAGGTTGACGAGCTAACGATATTCAACAAAAGTTGAATTATAATGTAATCCATACTAATATGGTCTAGCTCATTTCGAATTTATTCAAACGCGTTTGACTTAAATGGTTTATAGAAAGGAAAAATTGATGGTGAACATCCAAAAAAAACAAAACAATTGGAAAAAGGACATTGCTCCTTTTGAAAGACCGGATATCAGGCAAAGTTTATGGCAACTTATAAATACAATAGTCCCCTTTTTAATACTATGGTGTTTGGCCTACCTAAGTTTGTCCGTTTCATATTGGATTACATTGACCCTCGCGACTCTGGCAGCCGGATTTCTGATTCGGATGTTTATCATATTTCATGACTGCTGCCATCAGTCTTTCTTTTTAAGCCCAAAGGCCAATGTGATTATCGGAATGATTACCGGTATTCTGACGTTCTTCCCTTATTACCAATGGAAGAACGAACACTCCGTTCATCACGCAACAAGCAGTAACCTGAATCAAAGAGGCACAGGTGATATTTGGATGCTTACGGTGAATGAGTACTTGGCATTATCCCCGTTACGGCGAATGGTTTACCGAATTTATCGAAACCCGTTTGTGATGTTCGGACTTGGACCAGTCTACATTTTTTTGATTGAATACAGGTTTAACAGGAAAGGAGCTCGACGAAAAGAGCGCTTGAACACCTATGTAACCAATTTCGGACTGGCCGGAATGGCAGGACTGCTTTGCTGGATGTTGGGCTGGCAGAAGTTTCTTCTTGTGCAAGGGCCGATCCTTTATCTTTCAGGAATGGCGGGCATTTGGTTGTTTTACGTACAGCACCAATTTGAAAACACCTATTTTGAGAGAGCAGATAATTGGGACTACGTACGTGCGGCTCTACAAGGCAGTTCATTCTATAAGTTGCCGAAGATCTTGCAATGGATGACGGGAAATATCGGGTTTCATCATATTCACCATCTACATCCCAAAGTGCCGAACTATAATCTGCAACGAGGCCATGAAAGCAACCCTTCTTTGCAGAATGTTCCAGCCATCGGTCTGCTTTTTAGTTTACGTTCCCTTCGATACCGTCTCTGGGACGAGAAGAGCAAGAAGTTTGTGGCATTTAAGGATTTAGGAGTATGAAAATTCCGATTTATCATACGCCCTCCCTGTAAGAGGAGAGTTAATTCATATTTTGAAAAACTATGCTGGAGTCACAACAGAAAAAGAAAGTAATTTTTAGTCTTACTTAATAATTAACAAGGCCAAGTCTGATCCCAACTTTATTCACATGCGCACCCATCATTATCACGATCGAGAGCCGGTCTGTATCCAGGCTGACCCCGATATATCGGTGCTGCTCCTGCTTTTCTTGCCTCCGTGCAATTTTTGTAATATACGCCGTCGTCATTTGATGAAACATTTCCCGCTTCAGCAACGTTCGATGCTGGAGCTGAGTTGTGTACAACTTGTGATGTAGAAGTTGGTGTATGATGTGAAGCGGTGCTTGACGTATTTGATGGATGGAATCCGTCCGCTTGAACATAATTTTCAACGCTCCAAATGCCGATACCTTCTTTTTGTGCCCTGGATTGAATGGCTCTATACTGGTCTACATATTTCACATTAGGCGGATACACGTAAGCTACACGGGCTAATCCATTTTCCAACAGCGCTTCCTGAACCGATTTCCCATTTACATACACATAATAGAGCAACCGGCCATACTTGTCTCTGGCGTCGCTGATATCCCGTTCTAATTGGACAGTTTTCCCTGTAAGCATTGCTTTAGTAAAATTTGATGCCTCTTTACCAAAAGGTTGAACCGGGGTGTTTGGCTTGACTGTTTCCGGTGTATCAATGAGCAGCATTCGTACCGTTTCCTCTTTACCATTGATAATAACCTTAAAAGTATCTCCGTCTACTACTCTGGAAACTTTTGCCGGAAAGGAGTTTGCCGGTACTGTACTCGTTGTTGCAGCTGTTATGAATGCAGCCTGCGGTGCATTCACCACGGTCTTTGACGTGGGCGGAGGAACGGCAACGGAGTTTTTTTCGGGAGAATATAAGAACGCAATTACCAATAGAGCTGCTGCTATACCAAATAAAAATTTCATGTCTCTCTACTCCACCATTTATTTCGTAGCAATCTTTTCAACCAATTGAAATCCTTTCGTTTTAGCGAACTTCATTCTATGCTCAAAATTACTCATTGCATCTGAACAATCAATTTTCCGCTGAATCAGGGAAAAGAGCCTTTTCTAAATCGAAATCACATGTAAAAACCTCCCCCGACCGCCTTAATTCAACGTTAATATTACCAATATAACACAATTTTCAAGGTCAAAATAATTTTAATGTCCCAACTGCTTAACAAGAAGTTAATCATATAAATTTGCCGGATGATAAATAAATAGTGGGCGAAGAAAAAACGAGGACGAAAGACGTTACTCGTTTTTTCTATTTTATGCCGCGGTGGTTTCTGCGTTTTCCTTTGTTTTTCGTCTGGAGTGAATGCCGACAATGAACTGGCTGTACGGCAGAAGGCTTATCAGGTAGACGAGCAGAAAACTAAAGGCAAGCGTCCCGAGGTACAGGAGCGGATAAAAAAGCAGGTGAGCGGGCTTTAGATTTACCACTGCAAAGCCGCTGATCAATAATTTTAAGACAAGCACATGGACGAGGTAAATGCCAAAAGAGAATCTGCCTATTTTTTGAATAATAGCTGTAAACGGGTTTTTCCATTTGGCAAGGGTGTGGGCCATTCTAAAACATAATACAAAGATGAAAAGGTAGAGGGCGGGTTCCAGGATAGCAGGGCCGATAAAATAAGAAGGCTTAATACTATAGAACAATTTATATTTTAGTAAACCGCTCATCCAAAAGGCTGAAATCGCGGCCGTCACCAGAAAAATTCCAGCGGTCGCTGTGTAATTGGATAGTTTAACAGAATGTATCCATGTTGAAATGGACGTATACGTCCGGCAAATATACATACCAAATACAAGATAAAAAATTTGGGACAGGGCAATGCTTATAAAAGTAGGAGATACAATATAATAAACATTCCAGACGGTTTGAATGAGTAACGCCAAAAGGACCAGCCATTCACTTTTCCACCGTTTTTCAACATAATTATAGACCGCCAGAACGAGGGGAAACAGGGCATAAATCTGGACAATAATCGCGTAAAACCACAGGTGGTATGCAGCCCCCGCCCACATAAAATTATGAACGATTTTTCTGAGGATGACGCCGGGTGCATTCGGTTCATTAAAAAATAGGGTGTATACAATCGTGAAACATAAATATTGGGGCAGAATCGATTTTGCCCTCTTCCCATAGAATTTCCCAATGGACTCGATTTTTTTATATTTAAGCGCAAGAGCAAATCCGGAAATAAAGATAAACAAAGGAACGGCGTAATGCGCCAGCACGTCGAGAAACATGGATACCACAACGATGGAGTTGATTGTTTTAATCGATGTGAAGTATGCGGATACATGAATAACGATCACGGCTGCAATAGCAAAGGCCCGTAAATAATCGATTTCCATATTCCAGCCTGACGAAACCTGGTTGGAAGTCACGCATTTCCTCCTTTCCTACAAAAACAGAACTTGTCTCTGCAAAAAAAAATAACCTGCCGTTTAGCAAGTATCGCCTTCATTGTCTCATTATTTCATGTATTTTACCATAACTAACCGTAATTTCCGAGACCACTCATAGAAAAAGTGAATAAAAAAGACAGGCGTAAAAAAACATCGCCTCTGCCAATTCCCTCTTCAGGTAGCACCCCCTGAAAAGCGGTAAAGGCTCGTCGTTTTTTTGCGCCTGTGGTTTGGCATTAGCCACATTTTTATTGTGCAGAGGAACGTTCGCGAAACAGCAGACTGATGCAGTACAGACCTGCCAGACCTACAAGGGAATAGACCACACGGCTTAAGAAAGAAGATTCGCCGTTAAAAAGAGCGGCAACAAGGTCCCATTGGAAAAGACCGACGAGAAGCCAGTTTAAAGCTCCAACAATCACCAGAATAAGTGCTAATCGATCCATGTTTAATTCACTCCTTTCAGCCCTATCCGTAGTATGTCCGTTTATTTTTTATTAATGCGCGGCACGATGATGCGGTTAAACAGGCTGGGAAAAAGCTGGTGAACTAAAATGCCGAGTTTCATATAGCGTGGAACCGTTATTTCTGCTTTGTTTGTTTCAATCGCATCCAACATGGCCTGTGCAACTTTTTCCGGTGTAAGCATGAATTTTTCAATATTGCGCCTGTATTCCCCGTTCGTGTCCGCCCGCTCAAAAAAAGCAGTATGGACCGGGCCGGGATTAACAGACGAAATGTTTACGCCCGTTCCATTCAATTCTTGGCGGAGGCTGTTTGTGAAGCCGAGTACAGCAAATTTAGTCGCGGAATATCCGCTTGACTTCGGCGTTGGCAGTTTGCCGGCGACGGAAGCGACATTTACAATGTGCCCTGTGTTGCGCCGCAGCATGTGGGGAAGAACTGCTTTTATGCAGCGAACGGTTCCCATATAGTTCACATCCATCATTCCGGTGAAATCGTTCAAATCAGCCTCCGTAAAAGCGGAGAAAATACCGTATCCCGCATTATTGATCCAGATATCGATTTGCCCGTACGCAGCAATAATTTCCTCGACCACGGAACAAACCTGCTGCTCATCCGTTACATCCAGACGGTATGAACCGGTCTGAGGCGATTTAGGAGCGAGATCTTCCTTCAGTTCTTGCAGGGCATGCGCCGTGCGGGCAAGCAAAACGGGGGTGGCACCGTGATCTGCCGCCAAACAGGCAAAGGTGCGGCCGATTCCGCTTGATGCGCCTGTGATGGCTATAATTTTTCCTTTTATGTGATTCATCCATGACCTCCGTCGGAGTATATTCTTCTATAGGCTTATCATATCAAAGTAAATAAAACGAAAAACGAAATTTTTATAAAACAAGCGCTGTACCCGTTGAACAAGCTGTGAAATTATGCCTGTATGGACTTAACCGTTAGAGGGACTCTATAGATGGGGAAACCAACAATCGCTTGCAAATAAGCAGACATAAGTCTCTAACAGAGATCAGGTATGCAGCATGGCCTTACATCTACAGAAAAATAACGTCTATTCTGTTACAAGGCGAAGGGAGGCAATCATGGAAAAGGATAAAAAATTTACCGATTTTAAGGAAGAAACTGCAGCTGAAATTGCCCCGGGTCGTCCCACACTTGTCTACCCGCAAAAGAAGGAAATGGCAGACACGCAGAATCGGACCGGAACCGGAATTGGTACACTGGCACTTGTGCTATCGCTCCTTTCGTTTTTTGTGATGCCTTTTCTGTTAGGAATTGTCGGCTTCGTTCTCGGTTATGCAGCCGCAAGGAGAGGAGCCGCCAGCGGCCGATGGGCCATGGGGCTTTCTGCTGTTGCTGTTTTGCTGACATTGTTTTTACGCCCCTTTTATTAACAATGAAAACCGGATCATAATGATCCGGTTTTTGCATAATAATTGAAACTTTTTAGGGGGGCGGTACGTACGTTTTATAGGGAGATGATATCGTGCCTAATCAGGGGAAAAAGAGTTGGAAAAAAACAGGAGGACTTCTTGCTTTTCTCGCCCTTATCAGTGGAAAGTTAAAATTTCTTTTGCCTTTTCTCAAATTTGGAAAATTGGGTCCGACCATCTGGTCTATTGCGCTCTCGATTGGAGGGTACTTGCTGATTTACCCGTGGTCTGTTGCGATAGGCTTGGTCGCTATGATATTTATTCATGAGATGGGTCATGTATGGGCGGCCAGAATCAAGAAATTACCGGTGTCAGCCCCGGCTTTTATTCCATTTATGGGAGCGCTGATTACGATGAAAAAGCAGCCGCAGGATGCTGCTACCGAAGCGTTTATTGCCATCGGTGGGCCGCTGCTTGGGACGATTGGTGCTGTGGCTGCGCTCGCGTTAGGGGTTCTCACCGGGTATGAGGCATTGTTTGCCATTGCGATGATTGGCTTTTTTATCAATCTTATCAATTTACTGCCGATACATCCGCTAGACGGCGGAAGGATTGTTACGGCCATTTCCCGCTGGTTATGGCTTGTTGGACTTATCGGGGGGGTAATTTTCATTATTTATTTGCGATCTATTTTATTTTTCTTCTTCTGGTGCTTTTTCGCCTGGGAATTATACAGCAGCTATGTGAAAAGAAGAAAAGCTGCCAGAGGAGATCGATCCGGTATATCCGCAGGTGCCCGCGAAGAGCATGTGGTGCTTGAAGTGCCTGTTTCATACTTTGAGGAACACGGGGTGTTCGTGCCGGCTATGGAACATCAGAGAACACTGCCGTTTGTTCAGGTTGGAGACATCGTTCAAAAACAGGAACAGCTTATGATTGGTTACCCGGGACTCGATATTCTGCGGCAAATCCCTTTTACTAAAGGATTAGTAAACCACGTGTGGCTCCTAAGGACGGAACGAATGCCCGAAATGGTCCGCATGATCTTACAAATTTCTTACGAACCCTATTTGGAGTACCAGGGTATGGTCAAAGAAGAAGCGTATTATAAAGTTTCCATAGGACAGCGCTTCGCTTATGGTTTTACCTATTTCGGGCTGGCGGCCCTCCTGTTGTGTTTGATGTATTACACCTCTCTGCTAACACCGCAAACGACCATGTGATAACGACAAAGAAAAGGGACAGCTGTTTACCCGTCGTGCAGGTGCTGTCCCTTTGGCTTTTTTTTACATATTATCCGTTATATACTTCGTTAAGACAGAAATCGGTGTCCAGTTTTTCAAAGCCATCTGCAGAGTTCTGCATAGCCTTCACCTGAAGCTGCAAACGCGCAATTTCAGCCTCTATTTTTTTTAACATCTCCATTTTCACAGTCACAGTCATGATTAATCTCTCCTTTAAAAATTATAATATTCTGAATTATTTCTCCTTGGCTTTTCATTGAGAAAAATACCTCCTCAATCGGCCAATATTTTTAATTTATTGAAAACTATATTAACAAGCCTAAGACATTTTGTAAATAGGTTTACCGAATGTAACCGCTTCCAATCATAAAACAATTTTTAGAAAACAGCTCAACATGATTTTTGGGGAAAAAACGTAAAATAATGATGACATAAAATAAAATGTGGTATGATATAAGTTGATGCTTTTTCGAATAAAATTCGAATGGCAAACAAGTTATGGATTCTTAAAAATGGATGTGAAATCAAGTGATTTATTTTGATAATAGTGCGACAACGCTTCCAAATCCGGAAGTGGTTAAAGTGTATGGAGAAGTCGCTCAGCAGTATTTCGGAAACCCTTCCTCCCTGCATAAGCTCGGATCGAAAGCAGCCAGACTCTTAGCGCAATCCCGGCAGGTTGCAGCCGAAAGTTTAGGTGTGTTACCGGATGAAATTATATTTACATCGGGCGGAACAGAAAGCAACAACGCTGCGTTAAAAGGGGTGGCCTGGCAGTACCGAAATCGGGGAAAGCACATTATCATAAGTCAGGTTGAACATTCTTCGGTATATGAAGCGGGGAAGCAACTGGAAGAAATGGGTTATACGGTCACGTATGTACCGGTAGATGACGAGGGAAGGGTGGCGCCGTCTACCATTGAACAGGCAATGCGTGACGACACTATCCTTGTGTCTGTGATGTATGTAAATAATGAGTTAGGCACTGTGCAGCCGGTAAAAGAAATTGGCGACATTCTTTCACGCTACCCAAAGACGCTCTTTCATGTCGATGCCGTTCAAGGGTTTGGAAAACTTCCCGTTGAGCCTTCCCGCTGGGGGGCGGACCTATTATCGCTTTCTGCTCATAAATTTCATGGCGTAAGGGGAGTGGGCTTACTCTATGTCCGCAAAGGCATTCGTTTATCACCGCTCATCATCGGGGGAGGACAAGAAGAAGGACGCAGGTCAGGTACGGAAAATCTGCCAGGGATTGTCGCTATGGCAAAAGCCATGCGAATGGCAAAGGAATCGTTGCAAAGGAATCGGGAACATATGGAAACGCTGAGACACCATCTCCTGAGTAAGCTGGAAAACTTCCCTGGCTGCCGCATTAACGGTCCACAAAAAAACGATTCGTGCGCCGCGCCCCATATTATTAATTTTTCGTTTCCCGGCCTAAAGTCTGAAGTTGTCCTGCATGCACTGGAAGAAAAGGAGATTTATCTTTCAACCCAATCTGCCTGTTCTTCCAGACAATTCAAACCTTCGCGCGTTCTGTTGGCGGCAGGGATGGATGCGGAACGGGCGGGGAGTTCGCTGCGCGTAAGTTTTTCAGCTTCCAACATACTGGAGGAAGTGGACCGATTTATGCGGGTAATCGAAGAAACCATACCAAATTTAGCAAAGATAATGAGGGTGTAATATGCAGTATGAACATGTCCTGATTCGTTATGGTGAGCTGGCGTTAAAGAAACGCAATCGTAAGGATTTTGAAAATCAGCTCATTCGCAATATAAAAAAAGCTCTTTATGCCTATTCGAAAGTGCAGGTAGTACGCGCATATGGCAGATTATATCTCGAACTGCACGGAGAACCTTATGGGGAAATCGAAGCGAAGCTGAGAAAAGTTTTCGGAATTCATTCGTTCAGCCCTACCCGTTTCATCCAGTCGTTTGACATTGAAACCATCAAGGAAGCCGCTTTAGCAGTCATTCGTGACGTGGAGCCTTTTCCGAAAACGTTTAAAGTTGTGGTTAAACGGCCCAATAAACAGTTCCCGTACCTTTCAGGGGAAATGAACCGAGAAATTGGCGCATATGTGCTGCGTAATACGAACAACCTCACTGTCGATGTGCATCAGCCTGAAGTAGAACTGCGCGTTGAAATACGGGTAGAAGGAGTATTTATTTCATGCGATACCATTCCGGGAATGGGCGGTCTGCCAACCGGCAGCAGCGGGAAAGCAATGCTCATGCTTTCCGGAGGAATTGACAGTCCGGTGGCCGGATGGATGACCATGAAGCGCGGTGTCCGCATTGAAGGCGTCCATTTTCACAGTTATCCTTTTACATCGGAGCAGGCAAAACAGAAAGTCATTGACCTCGCACGCATTCTCACGCAGTATAGCGGCGGAATGAAGCTTCACATCGTTCCTTTTACGGAAATACAAACAAAAATTCGTGAGACATGCCGCGAAGATTATACGATCACGATCATGCGCCGTTTTATGATGCGAATTACCGAACGCCTGGCCCAGCAGCACGGCGCTTTGGCCATTGCGACCGGCGAAAGCTTGGGACAGGTCGCTTCACAGACGATGGAAAGCATGTATACGATTAATCATGTCATCGACACGCCGGTTCTGCGCCCGGTTGTGGCCATGGATAAGGAAGAAATTATGCAAATCGCGCGGAAAATTGAAACGTATGAGACGTCGATACTTCCGTTTGAAGACTGCTGTACTATATTTGTACCGAAGTCACCCGTTACGCGGCCTAAGCTTGAATTAGCGGAAAAATTCGAGCGGGAACTCGATGTGGAGCGGCTGGTAGAGAATGCGGTGAACGGGGTAGAAAGCCTGTGGATAGACCCTGTTGCATCTGAAGAAGGACACTCATTCTTCTAGTAGAATGAATCGAGTGGGGCTGTCCCAAAAGTAATTTTCTAAAATTTTCAGCCCCACTTTCACCTTAAAATAGCCCCCAAAAAAGGACTCCTGCCACTTTTTATAGTGATAAGAGTCCTTTTTTGGGATTTGATAATATCGGCCCCCCTTTTTTGGGACAGTCCATTACGATGCATCTGCGGGCTTTCTATAAAAATTATTTTCTTTCCTATTGAGAACGTTCTGCGAGCCAATCTCCGACCGTTGGATATGTTTTGTTGATAGCTTGACGGCCGAAACAAACGGAAACGTGTCCTGTGGGCATCACCGCATACGTCTTGTCTTCGCTGGAAATTACATTCATCAATGCTTCAACCTGATGCGGGATTGCGATATGGTCACGTTCAGCCGCTACATTCAGCACATTCGCTTTAATATTGCTGAGATGCACCTCACGGCCGCGGACAATAAGTTCCCCTTTAATCAGCTTGTTGTGCTGGTAAAAGTCCCGGATCCACTGGCGGAAGGCTTCACCTGGGAACGGAATTCCGTCGTTAACCCATTTCTGCATAAGCTTCCAGCCTTTCACAAAGTTTTCGTTCTCCGCGCGGTCCACCAGATTTACATACGGCCCGTAGAAGTTTACAACAGGTTTTAGCATTTTATTCCCGAAATCGATCATTTCGGGCGGAATAATTCCCATTGTATCGACCATTTTATCCAAGTTGAAGTAACGCTCATCGAGCCAGTGGGTAAACAGGCCGGCATCGCTAAAGTCAAACGGGCTGGTCATAAAAAGCAAATTGCGGATGGGAAGTTCCGGGTGAAGCGCGGCAAAGATTGAAGTCATGGTTCCACCCATGCAATAGCCCAGCACTGATATTTCGTCGCTATTCGCCGCTTTCATGACTTTGCGTGCGGCGCGTGGGATGTAATCCATGATGTAATCGTCCAGTTTCATATAGCGGTCTTCAAGTGCCGGTGTGCCCCAGTCAAGCAGGTACACATCAAATCCGCGATTAACAAGGTATTCGATCAGACTGTTACCGGGTGACAAATCCAGGATATAAGGTTTGTTAATTAAGGCATAGACCATTAAAAGTGGTATACGGTGGGTTTTTGGCTTGGAAGGGGCATACCGGTAAAGTTTGGTTTTATTTTTTGTCCAGATAACTTCCTTTGGTGTTTGCCCTACTTGTGGTTCGGCTTCTGTTGTCAGAATTTCGGTTGCCCGTTTAAAACGACGGTAAGAACGCTTCACCTCTTGTGGCATTCCTTCCAGTATATCCTCCCAATCCTTTGAAAGCGGAGCTGACATGATTTTCCCTCCAGGAATTTAAATATTTGCTTATTCCCTATATTTTATATTTATATAAGAAAAATTTATTACTGTATAATTACATATACATGCCGCCGTTAATATTTAATTCTTGTCCTGTGATATAGGCGCCATCCTGACAGAGATAGATCACTCCACGGGCAATTTCTTCGGGCTTGCCGAAACGGCGGACCGGAATTTTAGCCACAATCTGCTCCCGGATTTCCTCAGGGATTGCAGTGACCATTTCTGTTTCAATAAAACCAGGGCAAATAGCGTTTACTGTCACCCCTGTTCGGGCGAGTTCGAGTGCCAGCGATTTAGTGAAGCCGATCATCCCTGCTTTTGCGGCTGAATAGTTGGTTTGGCCAAATCCACCCGCCTGGCCGATGATAGAGGATATATTAATAATCCGGCCGGTTTCGGAAGCCTGAATGTGAGCAAGAGCCGCACTTGTCATGTTAAATATGCTGTTTAAATTGACATCAATAACCTTTTTCCAGTCTTCTTCACTAAGTTTACGGAATGTACGGTCGCGGGTAATTCCGGCATTGTTTACGAGAATGTCAAGTTGGCCGTACTTGTTTATCGCATCTTCTACAAGTACGCGAGCATGTTTTGAATCAGATACGTCCGCCTGGCTGGCGAAAGCCTGACCGCCAGCTGCTTCAATTTCGCTTACAACTTGTTCTGCAGCTTCACTGCTGCTGTTATAGTTAATAACAACCTTTGCACCATTAGCAGCCAATTCTTTTGCAATCGCTGCGCCAATTCCGCGTGACCCTCCTGTGACAATCGCCACTTTTCCATCTAGTTTTACCATACACCTACACCCCTTCACATGACATCCTTAACGTGTTTGTAATGAAATCTTCACATCGATATTTCTGTAAATAACTTCACAAAATAGTCTCGTGTGCCAGTGAAAACCTATTGATTTGTTTGTTTTTCTTGCGTAGGTTTTTCCTGTACAGATTTTGCTTCCCGGGTGATGGCTTCTTCTTTCAGGGAGAGAAGATTTTCTTCCTGTTGTTTTAAAAGCTTGAGCACTTGATCCATCTTTTTGTCAATGGCTTTCATGTCTGTTTTCAGCCGATTGATTTCGCTTGTTGTGTCCAAATTGCTGATTTGGTGGGAAAGGTCCCCTTCCATCAGTTCTTCCAATCCGTCTACCTTTGCTTCCAGATTCACGATTAAGGAAGCGAGATTTGAAATATCCGCACGGGAAGGTATATTGGCCTGTTCCAGATACTTCTCCGCCGATTGCTTCACCATGTTCTGGTACTGCAAATACATGTTCAGGAATTGGCCCATCCATTCGGAATAATCTTCTTTCCGCATAGTCTCGTCAAATACTTGACTCCAGTGGGTTTCCGTTTTGTCATACAGTTCTTTCCACATGGAAAATGGATCAAATGGTATTTGTTGGCTCACCCTCTTCATCTCCTCTCGAATGTTTTCCGTTATACATATGGTCGAACGGAATATGTATAAAAGAACATTTTCATGTAAGATTATAGTAAAGAATAAGGTGTAACTCAAATAAAACAATTCGATAAATTGTGATATTTTTTTTAACGTTTTGTTAATCTCTAATTAATACGCTTGAACCATCGCGAATGTGAACGTTTACACGCTTGAGATACTTTATATATAGGACGTTTGGTATATACGGAGAAAATGATGAAGGAGTACTCGTGAAAACATTTGACAAAATAAAAACATAGGTGTAAATTACACATAAGGTTTATTTTACAGATTTGTAGGTGATTACACATGACTGAAAAGAGAGAGCAGGTAAATGAGCAGGCGGATACGGAAACAGAGGCCGAAACCGCAAAAGATGAGAAGGTATCCGGTGCTGTACCTAAGAATTTACTGATTCCATTTCTCCTCCTGCAGCTCCGCGGTTGGAATGTCCATGGGTATGAGTTAATTCAACAGTTAATAAAGTTTGGATTTCCCTCCGTGGACCAGGGCAATGTTTATCGAACCTTACGGCAACTTGAAAAGGACAACATGGTGAAATCTGAATGGGACACTTCTGCAGGCGGACCGGCAAAACGCATTTATTCTCTCACAGATGCGGGAGAACAGTACTTAAAGTCGTGGGCGGTTTCTCTTGAGCAATATCAGTCGATGCTCGATCGTTTCTTTAACATGTATACCGAGTTATTTATGCCGCCAACTTTAATGACTACTAAAAAAGACGACAGCAAGTGAGAACACAGATTCCCGGCAGGGATGCTGCAGCTATGCTGCAATCACCATAAAAATTAACATTCGGGAGGGATTTACCATGGCAATCAACAAAAGGCCTGAGAAGGAAAACACGGTGAACCAGAACGGAACGAATATTGTGGATTCTATGTGGGATGGCTGGATGAACGGAATTAAAATGCTGTATGCATACCAGCGTGAAATGGAAAACTTAACGCTTCAAACGATTGACCGTCAGAAGGAAATCTGGGCTAAAACAACTGAAAACATGGAAAAAATGGAGCAGGAAGTTAAAAAATTTTTAGAAGATGTAAAAGAAAACTATCGCAACCATGTAAGCAACTTCACCGGAGAACAGGCAAGTAAAGTATTCGAAGATTGGAATTCCCGGCTTGAAGAAATTTCAAACCGCATCCAGCAATTAACCTGGACACCTGGAAAAGCAGGGTTAACGGTGCTCAACAAATCGAATGAGCAGGTGGAAACAGCGATTAAAAGCTTGTTTTCCCAACAGCAAAAAACGCGTGATGAAATTCAGTCCCTTATCGAAAACTTCTTATCCCAGGTTAAAACAACGCAAAAAGGTATTATAGAAACGTTTGAAGTCAACAAAAACAGCACGATGAATATGTTTAAATAATAAATAAGTGTAGAATCCACTGAAAAACCCCCTGACAATGAAAAACAGGGGGTTTTTTCAGAAAAAGCCGTAAAAGGAGATAAAAAATGGATTTAGTGGAGCAATCGAGACATGTTGTTGAAAAATCGTACAATGAGATCCACGTCGGTGATAAGGCGCAGATTACCAGAACGATTAAAAATGAAGATATTTTGACGTTTGCCAGATTGACAGGAGATGTAAATCCGATTCATATCGACGACGAATTCGCAAAAAACACGTTTTTTAAAGAAAGAATTGCGCACGGCATGTTAACGGCAAGCTTTATTTCGACAATCCTCGGCACGCAATTACCGGGAACTAACACGATTTATTTGTCGCAAAATGTTAAATTTAAGGCACCGGTTAAAATTGGTGATACCATAACTGCCATAGCAGAAGTAATAGAGAAAAAAGACGACAAAAAAATTATTAGACTGCAAACCAATCTAGTAAACCAGGATCAAAAAGTTGTGGTCGAAGGCGAGGCTGTTGTCATGAAAATGGAGTAGCCCGCGGGCTACTCCATTTTCATCTCCATTGAACTTCCTGAGTGATCGGATTCCCAGGCTGTTCCCCAGAGCACCTTATTCTGTTTTTTTACCTAATTTTTCCGGGCCACGCTCCAGTCGGTATTTTTTACATCTTCCGCCTGATTTTTATTAACTGGTTCATCTTTCCATTCAAAACTGTTCGCATAAACATGTTCATTCTTATCCAATATTCAACTCCCTTTTCGTGTTGTGTTATTTATGGAATACCCTTTTTTCCGGCAGAGGAAACGTCGGTAAAAAAGCGAAATATAAAGGCCTAAAAAGAAAAAATAGGGTACAATTAAATCACCCTATGGAGGGAATTTGGGATAGAGGTGCGATGGTGCAGGAATATGTAGGAGATTGCATTCAGTGTGGTACGAAAATCTATTGTCACGACGGCTTTATTGGCGGGGTAGTGGTAGAACCCGGGAAAATGCTTTGCTTTTCCTGTCAGGAAAAAAAGGAAACAGAAAAGGAGGCACAAGCCTGAGCAGGCCTGTGCCTCCTTTTTCTTACATTCCTTCCGTGTAATCCGTATTCCTTGCCTGGTAAATCATTTTTGTAATACAGTAAACACTTGGAAACTCCCATTCCATCCAATCTTCCGGATTCATTTTCAACCCTCCTCTTCTTGCAGTCTCCCATATATCGACGTATACTCAGGTAAGTAATCGGGTAACCAGCAAATGAATTGTAAAATGACAGCTATGTGTTGTTTTCACCTATCATTTATAATAATACCCCAAAAATGATTCTTTTATTCATAAGAGTCTGGGAAATGAAAATAAAGTGAAGGAGCTACAAAATGAAACAAATATACAAGTCTCTGCAATCAGTTCGCTGGGATAGCGATTCGCTGATCCTTCTTGATCAAACCAAATTGCCGCACGTGACAGATTACCTTACGCTGGAGAAAGTGGACGACGTATGGGATGCGATACAGAAGATGCAGGTACGCGGGGCACCGGCTATTGGTATAACTGCAGCTTATGGTTTATATATAGCCGTTCGTCATAGCGAGACAAGTGACCCGGAGGTATTGCTGGGTGAAATAAGAAATTATGCGGACTATCTTGCTACTTCGCGCCCAACCGCTGTGAATTTATTCTGGGCATTGGATCGGATGTACAAAGCCGCACAGCGTGCCGCAGTGGATGGAATGCCGTCACAGGAGATCAAGCAGGTGCTTCTTGCCGAAGCCAGGCAGATCCAGCAGGAGGATGAGGATGTGTGCCGCGCGATTGGGGAACACGCGCTTACGCTATTTCATGACGGAATGGGCGTCCTCACCCACTGTAACGCGGGCGGGCTTGCCACGGCCAAATATGGGACCGCGACGGCGCCGATGTATTTGGCCCATGAGAAAGGCTGGAATATAAAAGTGTTTGCCGACGAAACGCGTCCGGTACTTCAGGGTGCGCGTCTTACAGCGTATGAACTGCAGCAGGCAGGAATTGATGTGACCCTTATTTGCGATAATATGGCAGCCAAGGTGATGGCTAACGGGTGGGTGCAGGCCGTCATCGTCGGAACGGATCGGGTTGCCGCGAATGGAGATGTCGCCAATAAAATTGGCACCTATGGGCTTGCTGTGCTTGCCAGAGCACATAATATTCCGTTCTACGTGGCGGCCCCGCTCTCTTCCATTGATTTGCAGACGCCAAATGGTACGATGATTCCGATCGAGGAGCGGCATGCGGTAGAAGTAACCCACAGCATGGGAAGGATGGTTGCCCCTGCTGACATCAAAGTGTACAATCCGGCCTTTGACGTCACTCCCCATGACTATGTGACAGCGATTATCACGGAAAAAGGAATTATCCAGGAGCCCTATGAGGAAGGCCTTAGGAAATTATTCAACAAGTAAAAAGATTTATAAGGAAGGAAAACTCTCTGGCTCTCTCTATTGAGAATATATAACATGGCTGAGGAGATGGGTATGCTTCGGAACCGCTATTATAGAATTTACGTCATCGTCTTCATGACCGTACGCTTTTTCTTTCAGGTGTGGTGGTTTAACCGCAAATACCGTACAGGAAACCGCGCTGAACTGCAGGAAAAGTGGGAGCAGCTTGTCGGACGGCAGGCGCGTGAGTATAAACAGAACGCGCTCAAACTTGGAGGGCTGCTCATTAAGATGGGTCAGTTTCTAAGTACGAGGGCGGATGTCATGCCGCGTGCGTTTACAAGAGAACTGGCTGATTTAACTGACCGTGTCCCTTCTGTTCAGTGGGAAGAAAGCAGGCAGGTATTGGAAAAGGAGCTTAACCAGCCTGTTCATGAAGTGTTTGTGGATATTTCTGATGGCCCGGTAGCTTCCGCCTCGATCGGAGAAGTGTACCAGGCTTTTCTGAAAACCGGTGAAAAAGTCGCGATAAAGATTCAACGTCCGGGCATAGAAAAAATCATCAGCGCTGACTTTGCTGCTACCCGCCTTGTGGTGAGCCTTGCCAGGAGATTTACCCGCTGGGGGAAAATGACCGACCTGAAGGAATTGTACCGGCAATTGGAGCAAACCATTTCGAGAGAACTTGACTTTCGAAAAGAATACGTGCATGCTAAACGCTTTATGGAAATGTATGCAAATGATAGTACCGTAAAAATTCCACGCTATTACGAAGAGTTTATGACCCGGCGCATTCTTGTGATGGATTGGGTGGAAGGCGCTAAGGTTACCGATCACCGGTTTCTTGAAACTCACAACATTGATAAAGAATATGTTGTGACGCGCGTGGCCCGATTATTTTTGGAGCAAGTTTTGCAATATGGCTTTTTTCACGCTGATTTACACCCGGGAAATATCTTCATCTGCTCTGCCGGAACGATCGTCCTTCTTGATTTTGGTATGGTTGGGGAAATCAAGCCGCAGTCCCGCATGTATATCCAGCAGGTGATCCAGGCGGTCATTCTTAAAGATTTTGATGGGGTAGTGGACGCACTCGATAAACTTCACTTTTTAACCCAACAGGCGGACCGGGAACAGGTGAAAATCGCTTTGCAAGTGGGGCTTGAACTGTATTTTACGCGTGATTTCATGACCCTTGACGATGATGTGCTGGAAGAAATGATCTTGCAGCTCCAGGATTTCGTGCAGGTACAGCCGATTCAACTGCCGGCGGAATACGCATTTTTAGGCAGGGCTTTCAGCACAGTTATTGGCGTGATTACGACGATTAAACCCGATGTGGATTTTTTGGAACTGGGCCGCCCCATCGTTGCCGAATGGCTAAACCAGGAGGAAACACGGACAAGCAACCGGGAAGTTATCGTGAAACTCGCGAAAGACGTGGTGCGGGAAATTGTGGCTTTACCGCGGCAATTAAATCGCTACATAGATAATTCTGCTGAATACCGACAGTATATTCGCAATCGGGATGAAATCAATAAATGGCTCGCATACTATAGGGCCAGGCAGAAGACATCCCTCCTGTTTCTTGTACTGGGATGGGGAAGCGCCATTCTGCTGTGGGTCATGCACTATTCCACAGAAACATATATATGCATAGGGGTTATGATGATCGCGTTCCAGCGTTTGCTTCATTACCAGAAGAAAGCGGTGAATCTTCTCAAAGAACGATCGACTGTTAATTAACGAATAGAGGTGAACAAAGATGGCGAAAGAAAGAGACGAAAAACTGGGAAAAGAAGAATGGAAAAAAGAAGTGGATGAAAAAGCGTTTAAGGAGGCTGAGGCGGAATGCGGCAATTTTTCGTTTAAGCTGGAAGGATTAAAAGACGGATACAGGTTTACTGTTAGAGGCGATGAAGAAAAAATTAAAGAAAACCGCCGAGCGGCCGCAGCCTTTATTAATTTTACCCGCCAGGCGGATCGGGCCGGATGGTGGCTTCCTTGGCCGTTCCGGTTCCTGCTCAAATTCTGGAACCGTTACAAAGGGTGAGATGCATCTGCCAACGTTTCTGTTTCTAGGCTCCACTTTTCCATTGCCCACTGTCTTCGAGTTTTCGTTCGGGCCAGCCCAATTTGTTTTCAGGAAGGAAAGTACTCCTTCCATCTGCTGTCAACGAGTGTGACGATATCTTCCCGCGGAATGAGTTCATCCGGATAAAAAGGTTTCATCCGCGCATCGATAATAATCGGGCCGTCAAACTGCACTTTGTTCTGCACCAGGCTTTTCCTCGCATACACATCGTGGGCCGGGTCAAAACGTGTAAAGGTGGTCCATAAGAAGGTAGTTTGGTCGACGATCTCGTCCGCATCATCCACCACAAATACGAGTGGCCATGGCGCAAGCTGTTCGGCTCCTTGCTCCACCAGCTTGTTTGCCAGTTCCCCGTCCGCCGTATAGCCTGCGCCCGATACAACCAGGCAGCCCGCGCAGTACGGTTTAATCTTGGCAATGCCGGGAATCGGGCTGCCGGCATACTCACGCGGAAGTTCGCGGATCGGATCGCCAATTCCGAGCATAATTGCTTTGCTGCCGTGGTTAAACTTGCGTCCTGTATAGTCGAGCGTATCCATCGACGTATCATGGACAATCAGCAGATCGCGGTTCGGATTAAAGCGGGCCAGAATTGTTTCCAGAAAAGGAGCGAAATTTTGCAAATCGCTGGGAGTGTCCGTCAGCATTAAAAATTTGGTCAGTGTTAGCTGACCTTCTCCCATAATTCGGAACGCATGGGCCATTGCTTCCCGATAATAGCTCTCCCGCACCACAGCTCCCGCCAGTGAATGGAAGCCGGTTTCTCCATATGTCCAGAGGCTTTTAACGCCGGGCATCACTACAGGGAAGATGGGAGAAAGAAGCCGCTGCAGGTATTCGCCGATAAAATAATCTTCCTGCCGCGGTTTGCCTACTACCGTTGCGGGATAAATCGCATCTTTGCGGCGGTACACCTTCTTGATGTTAAACACAGGAAAATCGTGTATCCAGGAATAGTAGCCATAATGGTCGCCGAACGGGCCTTCCGGGTGGCGCACATGTGGCGGAACTTCCCCGCAAAATGCGAATTCAGCCTGGGCAATCAGTTTATGGGCATGGTCCGGTATGCTTGTTATATCCAGCTTTTCCCCCATTAAAAAGGAAGTAAAAATGAGTTCCGGCACCATCTCGGGCAGAGGGGCAATCGCTGTGATCGTGAGAGCCGGAGGTCCTCCGAGAAACATGGTAACTGGAAGGGATCGATTGCGAAGTTCCGCCTCGTGATGGTGAAACCCGCCGCCTTTATGAATTTGCCAGTGTATGCCTGTCCGGTTTTTTTCCTGCACCTGCATCCGGTACATGCCAAGGTTGTGTTCTTTCGTAACCGGGTGTTCCGTATAGACGAGTGGAAGTGTAAAAAAAGGCCCGCCGTCTAGCTGCCAGCTGGTTAGTACGGGTAGTTTATGTAAATCGACCATTTCATCCAGCACATTTGTCACCGGAGCCTTGGCCGGGGGAACATTTTTGAGCCCGGTACGCGCAACATCCAGCAGGGCCGAGCGGCTTTCCCACAGCGTTTTTATTTTCGGAGGAAGAAGCTTATCAAGTGAGCCGACCAGCTGTTGGACGAGTTTTTCCGGACGCGGGCCGAAAGCGAGTTCCACCCGTCTCTCTGTTCCGAACAGATTCGTCACCACCGGAAATTCGCTGTCCTTTACATTGGTAAATAAAAGAGCAGGTCCACCCTCGTCAATCACACGGCGATGAATTTCCGCCAGTTCAAGATTCGCATCCACCGAAGCGGTTATTTCAAGCAAATTGTTCTCTTTTTGAAGTGTGCGTAGAAAGCTGCGCAAGTCGATATGCATTGGTTATAAATTCTCCCCTACAGTTAATTTCTCTTTTGCTATTATACCAGACAAGCAGGGCAATGAAACTTACTTCTTGGGACAGAATCATGGAATAACAGATTATGATATGATTACAATACACATACAGAGTTTATTTTAAAACCTCAGAAAGCGAAACCATGCTGCAGGCATTTTATACAGCGAACCACTGAATATACACCGATTAGCAGCATATTGTCAGGGGGAAAGGAGCATTTTTACTATTTATGAATTACAAATTAGCAGCAATCGATATTGATGGAACATTACTTACCGATGATTACAGCATCACCGGAGAAACAAAAAAAACACTGCACCTCGCCGAAGAACAAGGAGTTACCGTTGTAATGTGTTCGGGACGCGGGCCTTTCAGCGTGATTCCTATATTGGAGGAACTGGAGCTGGACGGTTATCTTATTACCCATAATGGGGCGGTTGTCACCCATTCAAAAACCAGGGAAATTTTATGGGAAAGCGGTTTTTATATGGATGATTTAAAAGATGTAGTAAGCTATTGCCGGGCTTCCGGTATCCATACCGACTTTTGTTCGCCTTTTGAAATGTATACAGAGACCCTTGATAATGAAGAAGTTAACAAGATGTATGCAAAATATCTTGCCACCCCCAAACTGGTCGACGATGCGTTACGTGTCCGGGACAAGATTGTAAAATTCACACTTTTCGGTTCCGATGAACAGTTAACGAAAGCTTTTGCAGATATTCAAGCGATGCAATTGCCGATAAAAACGATTCGAAGCGGCCCTTATTATATTGATATTATTGAGAAGTCAACGTCTAAAGGAACGGCGCTTCGCCACCTAGCGGATAAACTGGGAATTTCAATGAACGAGACGATTGCCATTGGAAATTATTATAATGACCTGGAAATGATTCACGCGGCCGGTGTTGGGGTTGCTGTCGAGAACGCACCGGAAGATGTCAAACGGGAGGCTGATCTTATTGTGGCTTCCAATAACGACAACGGTGTAGCCGACGCGATCCGCCGTCTTATCCTGGAAAAAGCGAAAATAAGATAACAACGATTCGAAAACGAGATAAAACCGAAACCGGAAACAAAAAACGGGAAACATGTAAAATATAGAAAAAGGCGAACCTTACCGAAGGAGGTTCGCCTTTTTAACCGTTAAAGAAAGTATATGTTGCTTTACAGTGTTAAAGCAACATATACTTTCTTCCATTGGTCACCTGAGAAAAACTCGCGGGAGTGTGCCGAACGTTGCTTTTTCGATGTGGAGCGTGTGGCCGGAAGGTCGATCAGACCGACAATTGTCTCCATCATTGAGGTACCCGGATGTTTTGTCGGTCCGACCTTCCGGTCACTAAGCGGCCGTTTCGCTACCCTGCAGAAAAAGGACGAGCGGCAACGCCCGCGAGTTTTTCTCAGTATAGGTTTCATACTTCTTCAAGCGCATGAAAAATTCGCATATGTGTCGCCAAATACTGGCTGCTTGTATACAGCCGGAATCCCTGATTGACCATATAATCAAGGGTAAGAGTCTCCGGGTACATTTCCTGAATGTCTTTGTCTATACAATAAGTTATTCCCTCTTTATCCCTGCATTCAAAAGAGGTGCCTGGTATGTTGCCCTGAACCAGGGCAAAACGCAGCGTGAAGCCTCAGCCGCCTTCCCGGATGCCGAGTACAGTTAAACGCCGCGATGCTACTCTGTTTTTCACTTCGTTTTTTGCCCGTTCTGTTACTTGCAGCACGGAAATCTCCCCTTTCATTTTTCTGTGCAATACGATCATGCAAGCAAGTGTGATATCTGCTGACTGGATAGCCGGTAATTGATGTTGAAAACAACCTCTATTTTCTTCTATTATATATATAGAAATAGTAATTAACAAATTATCTTCTTGTTATTATTAGACAAATACTATACAATTCATTTCATGGAGAACAGAAGCTGGCACTGCTGAAATCTGTTCTGTATAAATGAAGGAGATGAACGCTATGCGCGTGGAAGCAGTTAAGTCCAGTAGCAATAAAGTTTTTAATCCAACGGTTGATCCGATTGAAGAACACTTCTATGAAGTCATAAAACTAATCGGAGAAGATGCGGATCGCGAAGGATTGAAGGAAACGCCGAAACGAATTGCCAAAATGTATCGTGAAATTTTTAGTGGGATACATGAGAACCCGGCGGATGTCATCGGTAAAACGTTTCCGGCTGAAGGAACCAATGATATTGTTATCGTTCAGGATATTCCTTTCTATAGTATGTGTGAGCACCATTTCGTGCCCTTCTTTGGTAAAGTCCACATCGGATATATACCGGACGGCCGTATTGTTGGCTTAAGTAAATTTGCCCGTCTTGTTGAGATTTTATCCAGGCGTCCACAGGTTCAGGAACGCATCACCAATCAGATTGTGGACACGCTGGAAGAAGTCATTAAACCTATTGGTTCGATTGCGATTGTCGAAGCGGAGCACATGTGCATGACTATGCGTGGTATTAAAAAACCCGGGAGCAAAACAAGAACCATTGCCCGCCGCGGGGTATTCGATTCAAAGGACGGGGTTCAGGAGGAACGTTTCTTCCGCCTGCTGGAAAAACAATAATCGCCTTTTAAGTTGTTACCCTTAAGTACGGAGGGGAAACTAAAGCGGAATTACTCCATTGGGAGAGGTTCCGCTTTCTTAATTGTGTAGGAAATTATTGTTTTTTATTATATCGATAAAGCAGGGGCCATTAAACAGGCGTGTAAAACAGTGTATAATGGAGAAAATAAAAAAGCCATTCATGGAGGCAAGAGAGATGACAGCACAACAAATTTTATCAAAATTCCAGGAGAAGTACCGTGGAGTTGCCCGCATGTTGATCGCCTGCCCGGATCGTCCCGGTATTGTAGCGGCGGTATCCAAATTTCTATTTGATAACGGGGCGAATATTATCCAGTCCGACCAGTATACGCAGGATCCGGAAGGCGGTATGTTTTTCATGCGTATCGAGTTTTATCGGGATGGCCTGGAGGAGGAGTTAAATGAGCTGCGTGATGATTTCTCAGCGGTGGCGGACGAGTTTGAAATGGATTGGCGTATTACATCCGCCGGTCAGCCGAAAAAAATGGTTATCTTTTCATCCAGGGAAGAACACTGCCTGCGCGAATTGCTATGGCATTGGCAGGAGGGGGATTTGAACGCGGAAATCCCGATGGTCATTAGCAACCATCCTGATTCCCGCGAGTTGGTGGAGTCGATGAACATCCCGTTTCACCATGTTCCGATTACAGCCGAAACCAAGCATGAGGGGGAAAAGAAGCAGCGCGAACTGATGGAAGGCAAGGTGGATTTTATTGTACTCGCGCGTTATATGCAGATTTTGTCCCCGTATTTTGTTGAGCATTTCCCAAACCAGGTAATAAATATTCACCATTCGTTTTTACCGGCTTTCATTGGCGGAAAACCATACGACCAAGCGTACAGGCGAGGTGTAAAAATTATTGGTGCGACTGCTCACTACGTAACCGAAGAGCTGGATGCGGGACCTATTATCGAGCAGGATGTGATTCGCGTTAGCCATCGCAACAATGCCGAAGAACTAAAAAAAGAGGGACGCTATATTGAACGTACTGTACTTAGGCGTGCCGTTAAATGGCATCTTGAAGATCGAATCATTGTACATAAAAATAAAACGATCGTTTTCTTATAAAGGAAATAAAAAAGCCCGGATTTATCCGTGCTTTTTTGTGTGGGCATATTTTTAGTCTGTTATTTATTCAAATGGTCACCCATGATGTGAAGCCCCCTGTCGATTAAGTTCGGTAAAAGAATTGCAATCATATATATGGTACACTTATATAAAGTGTTTACATATGGGAGGCGGTATACAGAATGGGGGACCACCGGAAAGATTTTCTCAAAGATGTTCCTTTATTTGAACATGTAACGGACACAGCCCGGGAAAAAATAGGTTCAGTGATGTCTTCAAAGGAAATTAAAAAGCGGGAAATTCTCTTTTATGAGGGTGAGGAATGCACGGCCATTTATGTGATTCATAAAGGAAGAATCAAAGTATATAAAACAACGGAAGACGGGCGAGAACAAATCGTTAACTTATTAAAAGAGGGTGACTTATTTCCCCATATTGGATTGTTTGGTGGAAGCCCGTATCCGGCTACTGCCGAGGCTATGGAAGATTGTTCGCTGTTCTTTATTAAAGTTGGGGAATTTACGCGGATGCTTGAAAGCAATCCAACGTTAAGCATTGAACTGCTGCGAAGCCTTGAGGAGAAAATACGAATCCTTCAGGCCAGGCTCACGAATGTGTTGAGTAAAGATATGACAGATAAAATTATGAATACCCTTACATCTCTGGCAAAAACAAATGGCTATAAAACGGCGCAAGGATACCAAATCAATATGGAATTAACCCAGCAGGATCTTGCTAATATGGTGGGAACAACGAGGGAGACCGCAAGCCGTACTATAAGCCAATTAAAAAAAGAAGGAAAGATTGAGTTTCATTCTGGCTACATCATCATTAAAGAGTAAATTCGTCTTTGAGTGTGATTCAATAGCAAATGGAATACATTCATCAAAACAACATACTCACTGGCAAAGGAAGTTTCTTCAATAATAGTAATAGCGTGTCCTGTGTGCGAATATAATGGTTCCATAAGGAGCGAGGAGGCGACTTATGGACGCGAAGTTCTGGGTGGGTTTTTTAAACATCATTATCATCGATATTGTATTAAGCGGTGATAACGCGGTTGTCATTGGGATGGCCAGCCGTCGGCTCCGAAAGGAGGACCGGAAGAAGGCTGTTTTATGGGGGATCGTAGGGGCCGTCGGTTTACGGGTAATTTTAACCGCGCTTGCCACATGGTTTTTGTTGATTCCATATTTAAAAGCCATTGGTGGAATTATGCTTGCGTGGATTGCGTTTAAGCTGCTCATTAGCGATGGAGAAGACACATCTGCCATTAGAGCGGAGAATTCGTTGGGTGCGGCCGTAAAAACCATTATTGTTGCCGATTTCGTGATGAGTCTTGACAATGTACTGGCGGTTGGCGGGGCAGCCCATGGAAATATTATTCTTGTCATGTTTGGCCTGGGCTTAAGCATTCCGCTTCTTATGATTGGAAGCAATTTTATCGCTAAATTGATGGATCAGGTTCCGACACTTGTATATATTGGAGCCGCGATTCTGGCGCATACCGCCGGTACGATGGTTATGTCTGAAGAAACGATACAGCAATTTATTTTACCTTCCTATGCATTTCTTGATTGGGCGGCACCACTTGTACTTGTAGCTATTATTTTGATAGGCGGAGCATGGTGGCGCAGAAGAATGTTTGCGTCCTACGGCTGATTTTATAATGACTGTCAAGAAGGCAGCAGCGGCTGGCCTCTTTTTTTGCTTTATTGGAAAGTACATGAGACAATCTATATTTGTGGTGGGCATGTCTTCTTCTGCTGGATAAAGGGGAAATTTGGATTCGTTTTTTTAGAGATAACGGGAAGGAAATTTGCAAAATTTATAGAATTATAATCCGTAACCGTTTTCAAAAAATGTAGAAAAATATCGGGAAATGAATGGGGGAGAGAACATGACACGGGTTAATCTGCATGCACCTGAATACTACAATATGGTGAATGACATTGAACGTCACGCAAAAAATCCTGAAAAGCTGGCATTGTTATGGGAAAATGAGGCAGGGGAAACGAAGCGGTTTACTTATGCCCAGTTAACCAAAGCATCCAATCAACTTGCAAACGGGCTCACAGAGCTTGGAATTGAAAAAGGCGATAAAGTAATTATTATTTTACCGCGTATTGAACATGCATATATAAGCTATATGGCTGCACTTAAAATAGGGGCCATTATTTTGCCTGGCTCGGAGATGTTAATGCCGAAGGATATTTTATATAGAGCGACCCATTCACAGGCAAAAGCGGTCATCTCGTTCCATACCTTAACCGATCGCATAGATGAAATTCGGACAGACTGCCGTACACTGCAAACGTTTATTGTAGTCGGCGGGAAAAAAGCAGGATGGACACCTTTTGAAAGTGTAGCAGAGGGCAAAGGAGAGCAATTTGAAGCGGCCAATACTCGCGCGGATGATGTAGCGTTCTTAAATTATACGTCTGGCACCACAGGCAACCCAAAGGGTGTGATTCACACACACAGCTGGGCTTATGCCCACCAGGCTGTGGCTGCCAGGATGTGGCTAGATGTCCACGATGGAGATATCGTCTGGGCTACCGCAGGACCCGGATGGGCAAAGTGGAACTGGAGCCCTTTTATCTCCACCTTAGGCACGGGAGCAACCGGGCTTGTCTATTACGGCAAATTCGATCCCGAAAAGTATTTATCTTTGCTTGAAAAATATAAAGTAAATGTGCTCTGCTGTACGCCTACGGAATACCGGCTCATGGCAAAAGAAGATGGGCTCGACCAATACAATCTGGAGCATTTACACAGCACGGTTAGTGCAGGGGAGCCGTTAAACCGTGAAGTGATTGATACCTTTAAGAAGTATTTCAATATCACGGTTCGGGACGGATACGGCCAAACTGAAAATTCACTCATTGTTGGAACGCTTAAGGGGATGGAAGTCAAACCGGGCTCGATGGGGAAACCAACACCGGGAAATCGCATAGCGATTATCGATGAAGACGGCAATCCTGTTAAACAAGGCACAGTAGGTGACATTGCTGTCCACCGGAGTGTACCGGCCCTGTTTAAAGGCTATTTAAATGACCCGGAACGTACAGCGGCGGCTTTTCGTGGAGATTGGTATCTGACCGGGGATCAGGCAAGAGAGGACGAGGACGGGTATTACTTCTTTGAGGGCCGGTCAGATGATATCATCATCAGTTCAGGATATACGATAGGCCCTTTTGAAGTTGAAGATGCGCTGGTGAAACACCCTGCTGTTAAAGAATGTGCGGTTGTCGCCAGTCCGGACCCGATTCGTGGAAGCATTGTCAAAGCGTTTGTTATCCTGCGGGATGAAAAAGCGGCTGCTGATACACTTGTTAAAGAACTTCAGGAACATGTTAAAAATATTACAGCACCGTATAAATATCCCCGTGAAATTGAATTTGTCAACGAACTGCCAAAAACAACTTCCGGAAAAATACGACGGGTTGAACTCAGACAGCTCGAAAAAGAACGTAATGTAAATTAATAAATCCGTAAAAATAATATAAAAAAAGTCTTCGTATAAATTTTCCGAAGACTTTTTTTATTGTTTGGGAACTTATCTTTTTTTATATTAGTTTTTTATATTAATCGTGTGTTCTAGGCGACTTTGTCTGACTTATTTTCTTTCGAAAGAAGGCTGTTTTTGTTTCCGTAAAAGATATAAACAATAATTCCAATCACAAACCAGATAGCAAACCCTTTCCATGTTAAAGACGGCAGGTTGACCATCAGGTAGCCGCAGAAGATAACGGCCAATGCCGGTAATACTGGGACGAAAGGTACTTTAAAAGCCCGCTTCAGGTCAGGCTGTGTTTTTCGCAGAACAATAATTCCGATAGAAACAACGACAAAGGCAAACAGGGTGCCGATATTTGTTAAATCGGCGAGTTTGTCCAATGGAACAAATCCGGCAAACACCGCGCACAGTAAAGCCGTGAGCCATGTACTCTTTGTAGGAGTCTGCGTGCGAGGGTTAACATCAGATAAAGCCCTCGGAAGCAGTCCGTCACGGCTGATAGCAAAGAACAAACGGCTTTGACCATACATCATAACAATCAATACGGTGGTAATACCGCAAATGGCACCGAGTGAGATAAATCCCGCAACCCAATTCTGGTGAACGAACTGGATAGCAAAAGCAACCGGGTTTTTCACGTCAAGCAGGGTATAAGGCACAATTCCTGTGAGGATAGCAGATACGACAATATAGAGAACCGTACAAACAAATAGAGAACCTATAATGCCGATTGGCATGCTGCGCTGCGGATTCCGCACTTCTTCCGCAGCAGTTGAAACGGCATCAAAACCGATATAGGCAAAAAACACTGTGGCCGCCCCTGTTGCTACACCCTGAAAACCGAAAGGCATAAACGGTGTCCAGTTAGCAGGTTTGACATACCACACACCGACTCCAATAAAGAGAAGAACGACAGCAATTTTGACTAAAACGATAATGTTGGTAACACGGGAGGATTCTTTAACTCCACGCATCAATAAAAATGTAATAAGGAAAATAATAGCGATGGCCGGTAAGTCCACATATGTTCCTTTAGCAGGGTTATAAGCGCTTGTTAAAGCGGTAGGCAAGTGTATGCCAAATCCTGAAATTAACCCCTGAAAATAACCGGACCAGCCGCTGGCGACAGCCGATGATGCGAGCCCGTATTCCAAAAGTAAATCCCAGCCGAGAATCCAGGCGATGATTTCACCGAATACTGCGTAGCTGTAGGTGTAAGCGCTGCCTGATACAGGAACAGTGGAAGCAAATTCCGCATAACAAAGAGCCGCAAATACGCAGGCGAGTCCTGACAAAATAAAAGAAAGAATCAGGGCGGGACCGGCATGCTCGGCTGCGGCAACTCCGGTAAGAACAAAAATTCCTGTTCCGATAATTGCGCCAATTCCCAGCATCGTTAAATCAAAGGCGCCGAGCGCTTTCTTTAATCCACCCTCTTTAGTTTCCGTGTTCTTGAGTAAAGCTGAAATCGATTTTTTCCTAAAAAGACTCATAATATGCTCTCCTAAATAAAAAGTTTTCCCTACACGAATAGACGCGTTTAAACAGTAAAGTGTGTTATAAAAAATAATATTCTGAATTATATATCTATACTCTTTTATTCCTCCTTACTATCTATGAAAAGAATTCTATACTAAATCATTTGATACGTAAAGCAAAAAAATTGCATATATAAATTATTTTGATTATTTATAAGAGTTGTATATTTCGGTAATATAAAGGAATACGAGGAATCGTTTCTTAAACAAGCGGTGAATTAAGTTAATAAAAAAACGATTTATCAGTGGTTGATAAATCGTTTTTGCTTTTAAACATTGAAGCTTGCTGTTTGTTTTCCGTTCATTATAACAATTACTTTTGATACGCCGGCTTCATGAACGGTAATCGTGCGCATTTGTTTGAAGACGTTGCCTGAAGAACTGTTGTCCAATTTTATCTGTTCAACATTAATTTTTAACTGTGTTCCTGATCGGGTTATCACGAGAATCTGTCCGTCAAAGCCTGCGCCATTGATATCATAGGTGAAAGTAATATACAGTTGTCCATTTTTATAGTAGGCATCATATTTATCTGCGAATTGACCTGAACGTTTATCTTTTTCTTTGTAAGGAACGATTTGGCCAAAGCGGTACATGACGGAGGCGGCTTCTCCCCGGGTTAAAGAGCTTTTCGGATTAAAATCGCCATTGCTTCGTCCGAATATGAGATTAATTTTATCCGCGATCATTACATCCTTCATGTATCGTGATGCGATTTGCTGTGCGTCTTTGAAGGGAATTTCATGAGAGGTAACGAAAGAGGACAAATCCTGGGCATAAAGATACGTGTAGCCTTTAACTAAATAATGGGCCATTTCTTCCCGCGTAATTTGTCTGTCTCCATGAAAAGCTCCTCGATCATCAATAATATTGGCTTTACGCAATCGGACAAGTTCATCCGCGTAGAAAGCAGAGAAACTTACATCGGAAAAATACTTACCGACTTCTGCGGCCGATCCGGAAGTACGAAGGTTTTCTTTTAATATTTTTGCCAGCATTACAGTAAATTGAGCCCGGGTTAATGGTTTGTTCGGTGCAAACGTGTCTTCGTCTATACCGCTAACCACTCGTTCATTTGCCAGATTTACAATTTGCTTCTTTGCCCAATAGCTATTAATATCATCGAAAGAGACTGAAGATGCGGAAACATGAGAGAAGCCCGTGCATAAACTGCCTATTGTGATTGTGAAAGCAAACATTTGTTTTAGCCATCTATTTTTCAAAACAGGCTACCTCCTGACTATGTATGCAGAAAAATAATAGATCGATTTCCAACATTTTATTTGACTCATTATGGAATTAAAAGTTGCTAGCAAGTGGGTAAATGTGATAGGTTTTAGTTCCTGCCCGGCTGATGCTCTGTGCAGTATGAAAACTAATGAAAGCAATGAGGGGTAAGCTTGAAGGATAGGCTCATTTGTGAGGGAAATAGTTTTAAAAAAGTTATTGACTTTGAAGTTTGATACGTGATATATTGATAGAGTCGCCGCTGAGAGCGATGACGAAAATAAAGTTCCTTGAAAACTGAACAGTGAAATGCCAAATGTGCGATATAACTCAGATACAATTCTGATTTAGTATAACCAGCTTTTTAAATGAGTATTAAGGAACGTCGACTAAGAACGCAACATCGTG
>NZ_AUMJ01000027.1 GCF_000430625.1 Aneurinibacillus terranovensis DSM 18919 | reverse complement strand
CATGAAATAACTGCTCAGCAATCTGTTTTTCCACCATATCCGCGAATACACGGCTGAGTGTAGAGACAGATGGAGCATCTTCATCCAGACGAAAGCCACATTGGTAGCGAAAGCGTACGTCCGTTTGTAAGCGACGATGCAGCATAGTAAATGTCGTAATGCCTTCCATAGGTGCAGCCAGAAAAGCGCGTAGAATGGCTTCGCGGCAATATCATGGCTCTCCTTGTGGGGTACGGCTTTTTAATCTAGTCGCTCTTTTGATTCAAGTTGTAGCCATTCTTCAAAGGAAAATAGTATTCTTGTAGAATATACATAGTGGACTTCCTCCCACTATAAAGTAATGTTTTCTCCTATTTACTCACTCATTCTCACTTTTTCAACTTTGACACCTTAAGAGGATTGGATGAAAATTGAATTAGATACATATTTTTCTGTAAGGGCCGGTTGAGAAACAGAGCTTGAGAATATAGATTTACAAATTATGGATATAATGGTATAATCGCACAGTGGATCTCCACTTCCGCCCTCGGGGTTTCCCCTCCCATGTCACGCTGGGTCTATGCCCTTACATTCCTTCGTTCTACCTCTCAAGGGGTGGAGGCCGATTCTTGCTCCTCGACGGGGTCGTTGCCCTTATGGAATAGTTCCTTCGGCTTCTCCGGTGCTTCCGTTGTCGTTGTTGTACACATGTGAATAAGTGGGTCGTACAGGGTATATTGCTAATGAATTGACTTTGAACTATTTATGCAACACTCTGTTGCAACTGGGCTTGCCGTACCGGACCTAGTACTTCATTTGCGTTATATTCTTTTTGTTTTGTTCCCAGTGTATAAAGGACACGAACCAGTTTTCCACATAAGGCGATGATCGATTGCTTCTTCTTCAATGGATTCTGACTGCGTGTTGTGTAATGCTTATGGAGGGCTTTGAACTCTTCATTTTTGGCCACCATAGGCAGCATGCAGCGGAACAAAATTCCTCTTAGACGAGAACGCCCGCGTTTGCTAATCCCGGTCTTACCTTTCCGTTTTCCAGAACTGTTCTCCGTTAGATTCAGTCCGGCCAAGCGAATGATCTGCTGTCCGTGATCGTAGTTGTTTACATCCCCAACCTCCGCCAGGAAGCCGGCAATGGTCAGAACACCAACCCCTGGGATGCTCAACATTTGTGCCGTTCCAGGAATTTTCTCAAGAATTTGCAAGACTTCCGCCATAATGATTTCTTCCTGTTGGATGAACAGATCGAACTGCTGCAGCAAGGTGGCAAGCTCGATTCGAGCCGCTGTCAGTCCCTCAGTAAGCCCGATGGATACCGTTGCAGCCGTATAGAGCTTCTCCGCTCTCTTGATACCAACTCCACGCTTGATTTCCGTCTTCCAGTGCGTGAGAACGCCTCTGGCGCCTATAGAGACAATCTCCTCTGGAGTTGGAAACTGATGCATGGTCATAAGTGACGCTTTGCCATCCCAGTCCTTGAACACCTGTGGATACTCCGGAAAATAGCGGTCAAACCAGTTTGTGATCCGCGCTTTTACTTGATTCAAGCTCACCATGACCTTCTCGCGTAAATTCATCAGAATGCGTAACTCTGCATATTCCTTGGTCGGTAAGTTGGGCTCTGAATACTTCCCGTTCCGAATAAGGTTGGCAATGACCTTCGCATCCTTATAGTCGCTCTTGGTCTGCGAGTTGTCCTCCAGCTCCTTGCTCTTGTTTACGTGGTGCGGATTGACGACGACGATCTGGATGCCTTGCTCTTTCAAAAACGCCGCTAAAGGGAACCAGTAGTGTCCAGTAGGCTCAATGCCGAATACAATGTCCGCTTTCTCATGTGCCCGGCCTAGCTCCTTCATCCACAATGCTAGCTTCATGAGCCCCTCCCGATCGTTGTGGAACACGCAGTCCTTCCCTAGCTCAATCCCGCGGAAATCCACGGCACGAGCGACATGTATCTTCTTCGCGATGTCCGCACCTACGACCAGTGTTTTCTCAGTAATTCGTGTAATGCGTTGATTCTGTTTCTGTTTCATCTTATGCTTCATAGTGAGTACCTCTTTTCGTATATGGGTTTTTGTTCTTGGCGAAACGATACCCAGTATACAAGAGGTACTTTTTTCTTTCAAAGCTCAAATTACTTCATTACAGGAATTGCTCCTCTTTAGTGGAATGGGTTTAGTCACCTGTATTTCTTCTACAAGTTGGGGTGAAGTCCTTTTTTGTGGCTAAAAGAGCCTTGCGGCTCTAAGAGCGAAAATTATGCAAAACGCTCATATATTAAAAATAACCGAGTTCCTTCAATTTAATTTCAATGTTTACCAAGAATAGGTTTTTCAATTTCACTAAAGCTCTTCGGTTCAGTAAAGCAATTTAAAGCACATCTATTTAAATAGTTTTGAACTATGTTTGCTGGTATGAAAAGGGATAGAAAAGCGACGTTAAAGACTTCATCTTTTTTTCTATTACCTCTTAAAAGATGTATGGAAACAAAAAGGACTCCCATAAATGCAGTCCTTTTTGAATTCTCGAAACGTTGGTTACAATTAGCTGACTATGGTTTCTGATTGGTCTCCCAACACCATACCTTTGTCCACCACTGGCTTGTCTGGTTGAATTAAAAATAGCCAGATGGAAGCTCCAATAACGAGAAGCACAGCTTCTACAGTGAATGGGGCTGTCCAATAGCCATGCTGTGTCAACGCACCAAAGACAATCGCTGACACCGCCCCGCCTGAGTTCCCTGCCATACTCATCACACCATACACTGTCCCCGAGTATGGGCCACCAACGTCCATTGGTAAAGCACAACTCGGAGCAATAACGCATTCTAAGAAAAACATGGATGCGGCTAAACAGTAAACTGCCGTGTAAGGATTAACTGTTATAGATGCAGGAATAAGGAAAATAGCTGCAAGAAGCAATCCCGGTATGGCTACAACTTTCCGTGCTAGTTTTATATTGTTGGTTTTTTCTAAAATTTTATCGGTCAGAATCCCTCCTACTGTATCTCCTATCATTCCAGCAAATAAAGGCAGAGACGCAATGAGTCCCATTTTACTCAACGAAAAATGGCGGTAGTCAACTAAATACGTCGGAAGCCAAGTCATGAAGAAATAAACGGCATAATTGTAACAAAAATAGGCAATCATTATGAACCACATATTCGGAGATGCAAATACAGTCTTCCACGGCACCTGAAGTTTGTTTGTAAAATCAGTTGCTGTATTTATAACCCCGTCCTTATCAAAACCACGAATATGTTCCAGTTCTCCTTGATTAACCCACTTATGTTCCTCCGGTATGTTACGGTATACCACATAAAAAAGAATCGCCCAAATGAATCCCGCTGCACCGAATATATAGAATACGGCACGCCAACCCCATGCAACTGTAATACTTACGGCAATTGGTGGTACAATGGCAGCACCAAAACGACTAAAACTGTGTGTAATCCCTTGTGCAAAACCTCGTTCAGACTTAGACAACCATAATTTCATTGCTTTTGTAGCTGTAGGAAAGGCTCCTGCTTCTCCAAATCCAAAAAGGAAACGAACGACCACCATGGAGAGGTAGCCAACGGATTGAGCAGTTACAATCGTCATCAACGACCAAAAAGATACAATCATGGTTAGTACACTTCGTGGTCCGAACCTGTCGCCCAACCAACCACCGGGAATTTGCCCCAATGCATAAGCCCAAGTGAAGGCACTGAAAATGAACCCCATCGTGACCTGATCAAAACCAAATTCCTTACTCATGGATGGAGCCACAACAGAAATATTCGTTCGATCCATAAAAGTGATTAAATACATCAAACAGATCATAAACAGAACCAACCATCGCGTTTTACTTTTATTTAAAGTTAACTTGTCTTTCTTCATTAAAAACACCTCCGCAAAATGAATTTTATAATATCCAAAGCATGACAAATACTTGAAAAGTTCATTAGTTTCGGTCGAATTTTAGTTGTTACCGTTTACAAACAGGAATAATAATAATGTTTTGCGAAAAATTCATATAATGACCTATGAGTCTGTCCAACAGAATGAAAATTTTATATATTTATCCAAACAACAGTGCTTTATGCATTGATTATAAGGTATACATGAATAAATATTCGCTAAAAATGCTTCGTCGGTCAGACTCCTATGCAGATAAAAAATTCTTAACAACGTTTTGCCTTATTACAATCGCTTTCATTTATCCAAACATAAATTTTTCTCCAATTCACGATTTTTATTTAAAGATTCGTATATAAGATTCTTTAGTAAATCGATCCCCCACAATGGCAATCATATCTAACTGGTCAGCGTAATACAGGATTTTACCTTCAATCGATTTTGGGAATCTAGCGGAATCAGGGGTATGATCAAGAATAATTTCGCAAATTTCATGCGGAACTCCATGCTTAATCGCCAATTGTGCTCCCCAAAATGCATGTGGGTACGTTAAACCGATGGTGGTATATTCAACCTTCCCATTATCTGTTGGTCTAAATTCAACTAACTTGCTGACATCTTGAAGTAATCCAGCCGTTAACAGGATATCTCGGTTGATCTTGCTATTATGGAATTCTTCAAATGTATTAGAAATCTGAAGTGCATTTTGCACTACTGCACGATTGTGAATAACATGAGAATATTCAACCTTTGGTGAAATCGGAAGATCGAAAATATCCTCCCATTCGGACTCCTGCCACAATTCTTCCCAAATATAAACGATATGTTCTTGATAATGTTTTTGTTGAATGAGTTTAATTTCAGGGAATATCTCTTCCATAATTAAACCGGGTTTCATATGTTATAACTCCTCTCTTTTTTACAAACGGTTTTCCTAGTATCCAGATTTCACAAGATCTACTCCCACAGTATACATGACAATTCAATCATATTCATCCAGTTATATAGTCATCTAGATGAATATGATGATTTGAGTATATATGCCCTTAATTTATGTGTCAATATAAAAATTTAATTCATTGGCGTTATTGGTTTGAACCCCCCCATTATAAGATGGATTACCCGGATAGGGCAATCCATCTTATTAATCAGCGTGTAAAAAAGATTTGTATTTATATTTATCGCCTCGGTAACAGGAATCACCCGCCAACACACAACCATATGACTCGACCTTCAGTTCACTATTTCGATATAGTATAGGTGATCCAACAGGAACTCCTAAAACTGTAGAAATCTCTTCGTTAGCAAGGATAGCCTCGATTTCGAGTTGACCTTCTGAAAATACCAAATTGAATTTTCTCAAAAAAATATGAGAAAATGAATAACTTGTTAATTCCTCATCCGTTATTTGTTCCCCAAAAGTTTTTAAAAGGTATCGATTATCAATAACAATAGGTAAGTTTTCAGATAATCTTAAGCGCTTAATTTGAACTACCTCTTCACCCGGTTTGATTCCTAACTTTGTCGCAATGTTTTCAGGACAAGAAACAATTCCTCTACATAATAGTTGGACACGGAAATTTTTAAAATACCAACCTTTAAAGAAAGTATCTAACTTTTCAATATCTGTTTCTAATTTTTCTCTTTTGGCAATAAAAGTACCCTTTCCCTGCTCACGAGTAAGCAGTCCTTCCTCAACAAGTACTTGAACTGCTTGTCTAATCGTCATGCGAGAAACACCAAACATCTTAATTAATTCATCGTCAGTTAGGAATTTCTGTTTTCCCTCGTTACCAAACTCATTTGCGATTAATCTTAGATGATTAGCTATTTGTATATATTTTGGAATGGGTGAATTATTGTTAATCACATCACAACAGCCCCTATACTTACTTCAAATTATTCATCTATACATCTATATAAATATATATTATACCTTTTTAACTTTACCTATTGCAATAGAACCGAAATTGGTACCTGAGTTGGTATTAAACTAACCTGCCCTTTAGTTGAATAAGGATTTAGTTGTTAACTTCTTCGGATATTCTTCGGTACAAAGCCGATCTTGAAACATTTGTAATTTTACAAATTTGCTTAACGGTCATAAGAAATTGACTGTAAGGATTCTCTTCCGATAAATCAAGCCATGAGTCTTTTAAAGATTTTAGATTAGCTTTTTTATGCTTTATGTAATCGACCAATTCGAACAAATCTCTGGTACTTCTGGTAATGCGAGTAAGGTCCGATACATAGATGGTGTCATCTTCCCGTAATCCCTTTAACATTTTCTGCAATTCAGGTCTGTCCTGTGTTGCTCCAGATTCTTTTGGCTATTCGCAGTTTTGCATGGCTGTGAGCGGGTTGTGGCTCCAAACTGATCGCGGTTTTTTTGTTTTTATAACTCAACTGTTTTCAGCTTCAATCCACCAGCGATTAAATAAATCATCGTCTGTAGGTTTTTAATGGATCGGTAGCCACGAGCACGCCTTTTAGCGCTTTGGATAAGCCCATTAATGGCTTCTATGATGCCGTTAGTGACTTTTGATGTAAACCATCGGAGGACTCCCTTCTCGTGCTGTCGGATCGTCTTGGCTGCTTTGACCATATCCGGAATTTGGCTATGCTTGGCCCAGTAATACCAGTCATCCAGAAACGATTTAGCGGTCACTTCATTCTCTTGCTCCCACAACTTGGAGAACGCCAGCTTTAGATGGTACGCCTTGGCTGTTTTCAGATCTTCATCTTTGAGCCTCACGAGCGTTTCCTTTTGTTTGTCCGTTAGGTTTTCTTCATTCTTCAACCATGAATAGCGGCTATTCTTGAGATCGGCTACCGTTCGTTGTTCCTTGCGCCGCGTCTCATCGACAGCGGTGTTAATGACTTTCATGACATGGAATTTGTCGTAGGTAATCTCGACGTTTGGAAAGTACATCTTTGCACCGGCAATAAAGCTCGGAGACATATCCATACATAGCTCTTCGATGTCATCGGGATGCCCACACTTGTGAAGAAGTTGTCCCTTGAAATCAAATAAGGTTCGTTGATCCTTCCCTTCAGCGACATGAAGCACTTTTCGCGTATCTAAGTCCATGACAAGCGTGACATATTCATGGCCTTTTGCACGAGAAGTTTCATCAATGGCGATGCGCTTCACTGTTTCCCAGGTTTGCTCTTGCCGTGCTTCATCGACGTAATGGTGCAAGATCAGCCACAACGTTGTGTCGTGCTCGCCTACTAACCGGGATACCTCATTCATTGGCATCGCTTTGGCCAGCAACACCATGAATGCCTCAAAATACAAAGAATAACCAGAACGTTCGCGCGCCCAAGAAAGTTCAGCTGTTTTTGGGGTTCGGCAGACATCACATTGTACTCGCGGCGGTTTGCCGACGAGAACAGCACGGAACTGGAAGAAATTCATATGCCGCATTCCCGTTCCTTGCCATGATCATAAATCCGACATCCTGGTTTACCACACGTACCGCAGTTATGCAGACTTCCTTTGACCGTACGTATATGAATGCGGAGTTCCTTGATCTCCAGATTGAATGTAACACTGTATACTTCCCAGCCCGTTCCTAAGTTGAGCGCTCTAGTAAATATCTCATTCTCCGTCATCAGTAGTATCTCCTTTCAGGTTCTACTATCATAATTGACGGTTAAGAGTCATGCTAAACTGGGAAGAACCGTAAAACGATGATACACAAAATCCCTACTATGTATGGTAAAAGCGCTGACATGTAAATCATCCCCTTATACTCATTATAAAGCCGGTCCGCTCTGCCAATTTTCCACTTTTTGAAATTTTATTGACATTAGCTCAGATGATTTTTTATGGGGACGGCCTGCCTTGTCTATGGTCATGTACCCACACTCCAAAGACGATAAATGGTATAGAAAATGACAAGGTCGAAAATGATCAACATAGGAAATCCGACGACAAATTTCATGTGTTTTGTCTTATGTCTGAAAAGCTGCATCCCCATCCAGCCTCCGATGGCTCCCCCAATGAAAGCCATCATAAATAATCTTCTTTCCGGGATGCGGTATTTGCCGGTAACCGCCTTTCTTTTATCGAATCCCATCATTGTAAATAAAAGCAGGTTAACTAAAATAAAATAACCTAAATAAAGCATGATTCCTCCTTATGTAGATGCGGCTATATTTCTTGTTTTAGCTGGCTTAAATAAAGCTCCATAAATCGGGTTCTCTCTTTTGCGATCCGGCGGCCTGCTTCAGTGTGCATCCGGTCAGCAATTTTCAACAGTTTCACATAAAAATGGTCAAGTCCGTATTCTTTGTCGTTAGGTTTGCGCTTCCTGGAAAAAGGGTCGCCCGGTTCGTAAAACGGCCTTTCCATTTCCGCACACGTGGCAAAACACCTGGCAATTCCAATGGCGCCAAGCGAATCCAGCCGGTCTGCATCCTGAACGAGTTTGCCTTCTATCGTTGCAGGCATGACACCTTTTGAAAAGGAATGATTGCGAATACAGTCTAAAACATGGGGGATCTTTTCCGCGGGGAATCCCTGTTCATGCAGGACCACTTCCGCCCGTTCCGCGCAAACGTCTCCCGAGAGGTGTGATTCCGGGTGTCCTTTCGGATAGTTAAACAGCTCATGAAGAAGGACAGAAACGAGCACCACATCTTCATCTGCCTGCTCTGTTTGTAAAAGAAGTTTTGCATGGTTGTATACTCGCTGGACGTGGAGAAAATCATGCGCCGGGTCAACCGATGCCTCTCTTTTTGCGGTTTCAATGTATGGGGTATAGTCCATATATGTATCTCCTTCGGGGTAAAATTTTTGATTGCTATCTCTATCATAAAAGGTTTGAGTGAGACAACAAATGTGATTCTATGATCCCTAAAGTATGAGTATATATCTAAGTGATTTAACATGACAACTGCCAAAAGGGGTTGAGAGGATGAGACCTAAGTGTGGTTTTTATTTTACAGCGGAAAATATCGCAATGGCCAAGCACAATATCGAAGTATTACCCTGGGCTAAAAAAGCATTTGCGGAGTACCGGCGGATTGCGGACACGTTTCTTGCCGCCCATTCGGACGATAAAATTTACGATTGTGTGCTTGGAATGAAAGACCAGACCTTTGCCTATGGAATTTCCGGATGCCCCCACTGTAAAAAGCCGTTTCCAACCACTCCTGATAAAGAATCCCTCATTTTTTCAGAAATTCCGCATAAAAAGGTGACATGTCTTCACTGTCAGCAATCGTTCCCAAACGAAAAATACGAGGATAAGGGAAACGGACTCGTCGTCGATGGCAAAGCATATTACCTGATTGGAATGTGGAATTTTTATACGGGGGGAAAACTCCTTGGAGGGGTAAGAAACCATGAAGGGCTGGTCACCGTTCTTGCCTATCTGTACATGATAACCGGAGAAGAAAAATACGCGCACAAGGCGCTCGTAATTTTAGATGCTTTTTCCGCTGTCTTTTTACATACAATTGGCCCGCGCGATTTTACGGAGTATGGGAGCCGATTTGAAATTGGCCGGCTTCACCTCCTAACCAGCGTTGTCAACCGGGTCAAAGCTTTCCTTGCGCACGACTATGACTGGCTCTACCATTTCGATATACTTGATAAACCTTCCCCTGGCCGTTCAAAACTCGGAAGGGAAGGCACAATGCGCGAAAATATTGAGGCGATGCTGCAGGATTATTTGTTGAAAGCGCCGGGAGGGCCGGAGTATGACTTGAAAAACGGCAACATAACAGAATTGCATAACCATGAGGCCGACGGTGTCCGGGCGATGCTCGCTGTCGGGCTTGTCCTTGATTTGCCAGGGCCACCTCCCAAGCTATGGCGACTGGGGTCGGGATTTACTTCAGACAACGACATTGGATAAAAAAACGGCCGGCGAAATCTACCGGTCTGCCCTCCATTTCTACCATTTTTCCTCAGATTCAACGATTAAGAATGAAGCCCGCGATTGCCTCCAGAGACTGTACCCGCTTATCTCTGATGAACTTGGAACCCGTGGTGTCGACCTGTTTTTATCCCATCCTATAAAGAAAAATTCACTTCCTTTCTCTCTTCCTAAAAATGCAACTATAACGGGACAGGCCGGCATCGGTATCCTGCGGGATGCGAACGAAACAACGGTTCTAATGAAAACGGGGGCCAATACGACCCACTCGCATGATGATGTGCTTGCGTATATGTACTATGCATGCGGCAAAGAGGTTTCCGCAGATATGGGCTACGGTATTTACGGAACCAATGGCCATAACGGCTGGGGAACGAAATCGATCGCCCACAACACGGTAGTCGTCAATAGCGATGAAGGGATGAAAAAAGGACAGAAATGTAAGCCATTCTCCGGTGGGGAGTTCTCGTTTCTGTATGAATCGGACACCGTGAACGTCTATGAAGGGAAAGCTCCGCATCTTTACGGAATCGACTCTTTTCAGCGAATGATTGGCATAGCTCCTATCGCTGCATCGTCCTCTTATGTAATTGATTTTTTTTATATTGAGGGTGCCAGAACATGTGACTATGCCTTCCATGCGTTTCAGGAAGATAGTGAGCTGGAGCTTACCAACGTAGAGAAAGTGCTGGCCAACCATTGGACACTGGCCGGAATCGATGAGCAAAAAAAGCTCTATTATGATGAGCATGAAAAAAGCTTTGGGGAAAGGCTAACGACCGGGGAAACATTCTCGACTTTGCTGGAGCAAGAAAAGGCGCAGGGTTGGACACCTGATAAAAATAATGGGTATGGATTTATTTATGATGTAAAGGAATATAAGTCATTTCGGGATGGTTTTACAGCAGCGTGGAAATCGGTGGATGGCTATCGGCTGACATGGATGGGACTGTGCGACCGATCGGACCGGATTTTTACCGGAATGTACCCGAGCCTGGATGGAAGGCAAAAACGCCCGATGCTGATTGTACGCAGCGACCGCAAGAATAAGCAATTCGTTTCCGTTGTTCATACGAAAAAACGTTCACTCAGCCAGGCGGAGGTTCTCCGGATTGAGCGGCTATCGTGCCGGGGAAGCCAGGTAACCGCCCTCGCAGTGTATACGACTACGGAAATGACAGACTTCTGGGTATACAGCCCTGTGGCTCAGAAGATGTCGATCCGAACCTCTTTCGGGGAATGGAGCGTCGAGGGAAGATGCGGGTGGATTCGCACGGACAACAAAGGAAAAATCATCGCAAGCGCCTGTGTTCAAGCATCGTCTATGCAGTTTCAGGGAAAGCAAATGAAAGGGAAAAAGAATACGTGGTTTGAAATTACAGGAATGAATGAGGAAGAAAACTCGCTGGCCCTTACATGGGACAGAGAAGTAGACGAACTATTGGACGAAGAATTACACGAAAAATTAGATGGGCGATGGCCCTGCAATAAGATACATTATGTGCGGATTGCCCCGTTACCTCATGCTCAATCGGTTGTTTACCAGGTACAGGAAATGGAAAAACGGGAAAACAAGTTGAAGATGATTCTGCGGGATTCCTTCACGTTGTCAAAAGGAATCGTCGAGAGCTGCAAAAAGAATCGTCTGTCTTCCCTCTATCCCCTCCCCCTCGCCGCCTCCTTTGCAGGAAAAAAGATAATTGGCGATAAAGGCGGACGGGGAACGATCACAAAATGCCTCTCGCTAAAAGAGATTGAGATAAAGATACAGCACTCTTTTGAAAAAGGAGAAACGTTTAAAATCATTGATATAGAACCGGGGTATTATCTGCAGTGGCTGTAAGGATTTGCGGTGTTATAAGATAAATTGGTTACGAATTCAAGAATTAAAATTAAGAACCGTGGACACCCCCCCGGATTAAACTCCTTCTAAATTTACTCGGTAAATGAGGGACTTTTGGGTAATAATCGAAGCACAAGTATTTTTATGGCCAATTGCACCATGTTTGTCCGATTATTCCACCAATAATTCCATACTTCGTTCGTGACACCCCCAATTACTTTATAAATCGAATCTCTGATCCTTCTCTAGCACTTTTCCGCCATAGGTTTGGGCACGAACACTTGCGGTCGGAATCGAATTATTTTGGCAGAAAAGCTGGAGATTTTCTAGTCGTTACCTTTCGGGAATATCATTAGACTTTGAACCTACAAGAGCAATAATATCGTCATCGGTTACTTTTTTCTTTTTATCGCACAGATCCTTGAACCGCTTAAACGCATCGTTTAATTCTTCCTGCTCAAGCTGATAGCCAAGTTCTGTTAACTTATCCTTAAAAGCATGCCGGCCAGACAGCTTTCCAAGCACAAGTTTGTTCGATTTAAAACCAACGCGCTCCGGACGAATAATCTCATAGGTGGTAACCTCTTTTAACACGCCGTCCTGGTGGATTCCCGACTCATGGGCAAACGCATTGGCACCCACAATCGCTTTATTGCCCGGAACCATCATGCCGGTGAGGCGGCTTACCAGCTTGCTGGTACGCGCAATCTCATCCAGCTTTAACCGGGTCTGGGCCTGGTAGACGTCTTTGCGTGTATCCAGAGCCATCGCCACTTCTTCAAGGGAAGCATTTCCGGCGCGTTCCCCGATTCCGTTGATCGTTCCTTCCACCTGGGTCGCCCCCGCTTCAATCGCGGCAAGCGTGTTCGCTACCGCCATTCCTAAATCATCATGACAGTGGCAGCTTAATTTTACATCCTCGATCCCACGAACGTGTTCCCGCAGCTCCCGGAAAATATGGCCGTATTCTTTCGGCGTGGTGTACCCTACGGTATCCGGAATGTTTACAATACGGGCCCCTGCGTCAACCACCGCCTGAACCACTTCCATTAAATAAGGGAGTTCTGTACGGGAACCGTCCTCGCAGGAAAATTCCACGAGGTCAAAATATTTTTTCCCGTACTTTACAGCCGCTACAGCGTTCTCGATGACCTGCTCCTTTGTCATGGCGAGCTTATGCTTTCGATGAATGGGAGAGGTAGCGAGAAATACGTGAAGACACGCGGATTCAGCATTTTTTAACGCTTCCCATGCTTTATCAATGTCGCTTTGCACAGAGCGGGATAAGCTGACAATGGTAGAATTTTTAACCCTGCGCGCAATTTCTTGAATGGATTGCAGGTCCCCCGGGGAAGCCGCTGCAAACCCCGCCTCAATCCGGTTAACCCCCAGGCGTTCAAGTTGAAGCGCAATTTCCATTTTCTCGTGTAAACTCAAGTTGACTCCAGGGGATTGTTCACCATCCCGCAGAGTGGTGTCAAAAATCTCAATGGTACGCATGATCTTACATCCTCCTCCGCGTTCTTACTTTCTTATTACTTCTTAATCCAGGCCATCATTTCGCGTAACTGTTTACCAACCTGTTCGATCGGATGCGCCTTTTCAATACGGCGGCGTGCACCGAATGCGGCGCGTCCGGATTGATTTTCCAGAATCCAGTTTTTCGCAAACGTACCTTCCTGAATTTCTTTCAGAACCTTTCTCATTTCCGCTTTTGTATCGACTCCCAGTACCATCTGATCTAACGTTGAACCCGCAGCTACCATTGGATAGACATTTTCTTCCGGTTCGACAACGAACTCAACGAGAACAGGGCCATCTGTTTCCAGCGCTTCTTTCCAGGCTTTTTCTGCTTCTTCTTCCGTTGAAGCGCGCAGCCCTTTGATGCCGTAAGCGTCTGCGAGCTTAACAAAGTCAACGCTCGAAGCAAGGTCAATTTGGCTGTAGCGGTTGTCGTAGAAAAGCTCCTGCCACTGACGAACCATACCGAGGCAGTGATTGTTGATGATGGCAATTTTCACCGGAAGTTTATGGCCAGCTGCAACAGCCAGTTCCTGCTGATTCATTTGAAACCCTCCGTCCCCACTAATGGAGATAACCAGTTGATCCGGATTTGCCACCTGAGCGCCGATCGCAACAATCAGATCCGTATTCAGCAGAGCCTGATTGGCCGCGTATGATCCGTGCATTCCCGGCATTCCCGGGCACAGCGGATGGGTACCCGGAAAACTTGCAAGACCCATCAAGGTCGGAATAACAGGAATTTGCGTTTTCTCCGCAAAAGCAAGCAGGTCTTTTTCCGCACCGGCCGTTACCGTTCCACCCCCCGAAAGAATGACCGGCTTTTTCGAAGCGGCGATGGCTTTCACCATTCGTTCAATCTGCATGTTATTGGGCTTTACCGTCGGATTATACGTGCGGAGTTTAACCTTTTCCGGGTAATAAAAAGGCGCTTTCGCATTGTTTACATCCTTTGGAATATCGACAAGCACCGGACCCGGACGGCCGGTTGTCGCGATATGAAAAGCTTCTTTAATAATGCGCGGCAAATCGTTAATATCGCGCACAAAATAGTTGTGCTTGGTAATCGGAATCGTAATCCCGATGATGTTCGCCTCCTGAAAAGCATCGGTGCCGATTAAATTCTGCGCCACATTCCCTGTGATACAAACAAGCGGGACAGAGTCCATCTGGGCTGTGGCAATCCCGGTCACTAAATTCGTTGCCCCGGGTCCGGATGTAGCGATGACGACACCGGGTTTCCCTGTTGTTCTTGCATAGCCGTCGGCAGCATGGATGGCTCCCTGCTCATGGCGTGTGAGAATGTGCTTTAAATGGCTTCCATATAACGAATCGTAAATGGGCAATACCGTTCCACCCGGATAACCAAATACGTATTCAACCCCCTCCAACAGCAAACATCGTAAGAGCATATCTGCTCCCGTCATTGTCTCTCCCATCGCAATTGGCGGAATCGAAGCTGTTTGCTTAACCGTGGGTGTTTCAACGTTCATACAGTCCCCACCTTTTTTGAATCTCTCTATTAGAAAAATAATCATAAAATTAAAATTATATTTTCTTTTGCACTGATCAACCCCTTCGCTTACCTTACTTACTATAGAAGATGCAGAATGAAACCGATTTGAAACGGACAAACAGGTAATGATTCAAAATATGGCCTTTCACTTCGTGGAAAAATACTAAGTAGAAAGGTGATTTATTTAAAATGGGTATGAATAAGGTCTTTGCCCATGTGGAAACAAATGTCGTCCGTAAGTTACATCAAGTTCTATTCTAAACGCTATATATTGCGATATCCGATAAAATCGTGGCCTTTAGCGGCCGCATCAAGAAATTTTCATTAGTTCTCGATTAATCATTTTTCCTAGTTATTCAAGGTTCCACTAGATACACCGGAATTATGGAACAAAACTAGACATGATCGAACGAAACTCGTCGATACTGCGAGGAGCGGGTGCACGTCGTTGCATCATTTCCGGCAGCGCTAGCCAAACCTCCAACAGCAGAGGGAGTTCCATTCCTAGAGTGCGAAGGAGCGCATCATCCTGAAACACCGCTTGCGGCGATCCCTCCATCACGCACTGTCCCCGATCCATGACGAGAATCCAATCTGCCCACGCATAGGCGAGGTTCATATCATGTGTGGCTATCACAACCGTCACGCCTTGACGATGAATGCGGTCCAACTCCGATACGAGGTGCTGCTCCGACGAGCGATCCAAATAGGCGGTGGGCTCGTCCAGCAGCAGAAGCTCGGGCTCCAGCGCGAGCACGCCGGCGAGCGCAACCCTCTTCTTTTGCCCTAGGCTCAATTGATGAATAGGTGTCGCGGTCAATTGTTCCAACCCCATTGAGGCGATTATCCATTCCGTGCGACGGATGATTTCCGACTCAGACATCCCGGCGTTGCGTAGACCGTATGAAATGTCCTCGTGCGGCGTATTCAGGATCAATTGGTGCTCCGGATCTTGAAAAACAAGTCCGATCTCCCGGCGCAGCTTTCGTAACTGCTTAGGTTGATAAGAAATGTCGTCGCCCTTCCAGATCAGTTGACCGGAGGCTGGGCGATGGATGCCGATCGCCTGGAGAAAAAAGGTCGATTTTCCTGACCCGTTATGGCCGCAGATGGCAGTCTTTTTTCCCTGCGGTATGCGCAGGTGCAAATCTTGAAGTGCCGGAATTGTTGCGCCGGGATACGTGAAATTGACACTGATCGTTTCCAATAGCGGTTTCATCACAGTTTCCTCCCATACAGCCATATGCTTAAACCCGCCAACAGCAATCCTCCGATAAGGCTTTCCCAGTAGTAACGCGGCGGTATAGGAGCGGCTTCGTAAGGAGCCATCCTGATCTCGTCGATAAACCCTCTGGCTGTAAGTCCGTAGGACAGGTTTTTGTGCTGCTGCATCGTTTTAACGAACAACCGGGCAATCAAAACAGAAGTGTCCGCAAGCTTGTTGCGGAATCCGTAATGTCCGCCGCGTGCTCGCTGCGCCGTATACATGTCCGTCGCCGTATCCGTGAGCAAGAACAGGAAACGGTACATGATCAGCATCAATTGCAGCACAAGAGTGGGTATTCGCAATATGTTCAAAATTTGTAACAACTGGGAAAATGGCGTGGTCAAAATCAGAAATAAGAGACAAGACGAACAAGCGATAACCCGTAAACCTAACGTTCCCGCGAAAGCCGCGCCGGATGGTCGCACATAGATGATCCAATGCGAAGCGGCAACCAGAATCGTCCCGCCGGGAGAATGTGCGGCGCTCGGAGTCGCTTGGATCTCAGCGAGCAGCGCCGGAAGGCTTGCGACATAAAACAAATAGGACATTCTCAGCAACCTCAAGTAAAATTTAAAAGAAATTTTGGCATAAACGACGATCCAAACGGATATCCACCCGAATATCGCGGCCTGAACCAAGGGAGGCGAGACGTAAGAAAGCAGGAACAGAACGGCTGCAAATCCGCTTTTCCATAAAGGAGAAACGTTTTGCAGTTTGTTCGAGTAAGAGAACGAATCGATCTGCCGGATCAAGGAGTTTCCCTCCTGGATCGCCTGCCTTTAAACAAGCCGATCACATAGCCGATGAACCCCGCGCCGATTGCGGCCTGCAAGGCGAAGAGCATGCTTTCGGTTTCGGCGGGAGGATGTACCAACGGTAAAAACCAACGTTTGTACGATGGATTGAGTATGACGATAGTTTTCTCTGCGGCATCGTCCGCCCCGCCGAAATCTCCATTTACGAAGAGTAGGGGGAAGGCGGCGAGAATGACGACGCCGACCAGCAGAAGCATATTTTTCGTTTGGGTACGCATCGTAAGTTAAACTCCTTTCATTCTGCGCTGCAGGATGGATAGTTCTTCAGGGCTGTGCGCCTGCAGCCAGTTCCAGATCAGTACGGTCAGCAGCCCTTCGCTGATTGCCAGCGGAATTTGGGTAATGGCAAATATGCTGCCAAATTTAACAAAAGAAGCGATAACTCCACCATGCTCCGCCGGGAAGGCAAGCGCAAGTTGGAGCGAAGTAACGACATAAGTGGATAGGTCCGCAAGCGCCGCCGCCATAAAAATCGCCAGCTTTTGCTTGCCGGTCGTTTTCGCTAGCCATCTATAGACGGCATAACCGACCATAGGACCGGCAACGGCCATCGAGAAAGCGTTCGCGCCGAGCGTGGTCAATCCGCCGTGAGCCAGCAGCACAGCCTGGAACAGCAGGACGATGGAACCGAGCACACTCATCGGCAAGGGGCCGAACATGACTGCGCCGAGGCAGGTTCCGGTCGGATGCGAACTGCTGCCGGTCACGGACGGAATCTTTAGCGCAGAAAGCACGAAGGTGAATGCGCCGGCCAAGCCCAGCATGATTTTGAGTTCCGGCGCTTCCTTCGTGATGGTTCGCAAGCTGCGAAGCCCGAATGCAAAGAAGGGTACAAAAGCCGCCCACCAGAAGATCGCCCAGCCCAAAGGCAGAAATCCTTCCATGATATGCATGGCATGGGCAGTCTGGGGCTCGTTCAACACGAAATACGGCGTAAAGCCAGCAATGAGAAATAGGGCACGGATTGCTTTTTTTATATTCATGATTTGTCGTTCCTCCTGTTTGTGTGAGATTCCAATCAAAAAGACCAATCCAGCAGGATTGGTCAAGGGTACTTATCAATAGACGATACAATGGTGAGACGATACAATGGTGATGATTGTCGTTTCATAGAGCGTACACCTCTCCTTTCCGCGAAGGTATTTGGGTGTGCGTCCGTTAGGTAGGTCTCCTGGCTCCCGGTTCATCGCGCCTCTCGTCTTCCCCGATCGTGATCGAGTGACATTTTGAGAGTAGCTTCCCGGATACAGTGGCGGGACCGCTCGGGATTTGCACCCGATTCCCTGTTACCCCTTGCATATGCAAGGGCACCTTACGGACTCTGATATTCAGTTATCTCTTGCACCTTTACTTTTATTCGCTATAAAAGTCTGATTTCCTCCTGAAGGTCTTACACAATCACCTATCGTTCCCCCAATAGTCCTCTATAGGTGATTAATTGATTTACCGATCGGCTTGAGTTTTTTGGGTAAATATCTACCAGCGAATGACCTGTTTTTGCACGTAGCACCCCAAACTGCAGTTCGAAGGTGACTGCCGTTGCCAGCATGCAACCCGATCGCGGCGTCGGCGTGCGAAAACTTCAGCCGCCGCGCATCAATGGTGATGTACGTCGCTTCCAAAGGCTCGTAAAAACTCGCTTGGTGACAACACGACGAGCTGTTCCTTGATTTCAGGTGTATGAAAATCTTGATCGCCCGTAACCAATATATCGGGCTGTGCCAGCAATGCCGATACCACGATTAACAAGTGCAACAACTGGCTTGGAAAGCGACTTTTCTGAACGGACGGCAGGAATGTTGATATTCAATGATTTAGAAATCACCTATTCCAATCTCTTTAATCGTGATACAGTTAGTAGGTATAGAGAAAAAGGAGAGATTATTCGTGAAGCATGTGGTTTCGTCCCCTGTTGTAGGGGGCATTTCACCATTGAAAAAGAAAGAAAGCCGTCCCTGGCAACTCTGGGCGGTTGTGTCGGTCGCTTATTTATTGATTGTCAGCCAACGTACGGCACCCGGGATCATTAGCGATCATTTATTAAAAGAATTCCACACATCCGGTTCTGTACTCGGATGGATCAGTGGGCTGCAATTCCTTATGTATATGGTACTACAAATTCCTGTCGGACTGTGGGGAGATAAATTCGGTCCCATGCGTTTTTTGATTTTTGGCGTTGTTTGCAACGGGATTGGAACTCTTGTATACAGTCTGGCCTCCAGTCTTAGTATATTGCTGATTGGTCGCGTTTTAGTAGGGTTAGGAGACGCCATGATCTGGGTGAATTGCGTGCTTATGTTTAGCCTTGTTTTTAACAGGGAAGAATTCGCCTCGGCTCTTGGTTGGACTGGAACGATGGGCAATATGGGCGGACTTCTGACCACCATGCCTCTCGCATGGTGGGTTACCCTTTCTGGTTGGCGAATGCCCTTTGAAATTATGGGTGCCATTTTGCTTATTCATGGAATCATTATGGTATGGACGTTTCAACACAACCCTGTTGTCTCCCCAAAAAGGGATGAAGAACCAAAAGACAATGCGGTGTCTATTCTGCGCGAGGTACTATGTAAAAAGCAATCCTGGCCCCCTTTTTTATGCCATTTTGGCATCGTTGGCACGTATGCAGGCTTTATCAGCCTCTGGGCCGTTCCTTTTTTGTTGGATATTTATGGAATGAGCAGGACAGCCGCCGCCGGAATGGTCGGTGTCGGATTGATTGGCGCTTCCATCGGGGGGCCGATTACCGGTATGCTGTCGGATAAAATGAGAGAAAGACGTAAACCCTATATCTTTTTGCAGGCGATGGTTGTCATTATGTGGGCGCTCTTTTTAGTTACCGGTGTTCGTCCCCCCATCTGGGCAATGTATTGCTTGTTTTTCCTGCTTGGTTTTGGAAATGGGGGGAGCATGCTTACATTTGCCTCCATTCGTGAGACATTTCCACCAACCCAGGTCGGGGTTTTATCCGGGCTGGCAAATACAGGCGGATTTTTAAGTGCGGTATTGGTGCCGCCAATCATGGGGAAAATTCTTGATGATCTTGGAATGCACGCAGCCTCTTCCTATCAAATCGCATTTATTGTCCCCTGCGTATTCTCATTAATTGGATTGCTGGGGGCTCTGCTTCTTCCGAAAAAGGGTTTGGGCTCGCTGAGATAGCCGAGATATTGTTTGCTCAGCCTCAGCTGAAAGCTTGATGCCTGTAAATAAACGCATGACTCTTTGCCTCCTGTTCAATGATTTGAAACAACATGAATTATTCATAGCATATATTGAGCCAGATATGGAAAATCCTCTTGAATAGTAGTAATATGGGGAATATTACTTTTCTACCCGAATAAGAAAGAGCAACTCAGTCTATGTTCCTGCGCCCTTGGCTTGGCGCTAGTCAAATTTTCTTTATCGTCTATATCCGAACAAACATCGATAAAACGATTTGGGCATTCAACCATCGTACAACAAATATGTAAAGATAAGGAGAGAATGTTATGTATATCGTTCATGTTTCCATTAAGGTTAAGGAGCAGCACATTTCTGCGTTCAGGAAAGTTAGCATTGAGAATGCACGAAACAGTTTAAACGAAACAGGAGTAGCAAGGTTTGACGTTTTACAGCAACAGGATGATCCATCGAACTTTTTATTGGTTGAGGTGTACTACACACCGGAAGCTCAATTGAAACATAGAGAAACAGAACACTTCAAAAAATGGCGTGCTGCGATAGCTGATATGATAGCTGAGCCTTACACATTCGTAAAATATGATAATTCTTTTCCAAATGAGTCAGGCTGGGCAAATGTGAGCCAGTAAGCTTTAAGCATAACAAAATTTAATTCGAATAAAAGAAAAATGCCCATTGCTAACTAGCACGGGCATTTTTCATACTTATCGATTTAATTTAACAACATTAGAACGAAGTCTACAGCAATTTCTGAGCCATTAATACAATGTTTTCAACGGTAAATCCGAATTCTTTGATCAGCTTCTCACCAGGGGCAGAAGCACCGAATGTATCGATGCCGATAATAGCTCCTTGGCTGCCCGTATAACGTTCCCAGCCAAACGGTGCAGCCATTTCAATGGCAATTCGCGCTTTGACATTCGGCGGAAGAACGGAATCTTTATATTCTTTCGGCTGCTTTTCGAACAATTCCCAGCTTGGCATGCTTACTACCCGTGCCGCAATATTTTTCTCTGCCAGAGCTTTCTGTGCTTCCACCGCCAGATGCACTTCCGATCCGGAAGCAAGTAAAATCACCTGCGGTTCTTTGTCCGAGTCGGAAAGCACGTAGGCACCGCGCGCTACATTTTGGATTACTTCAGCTGCCGTCGTTTCGAGCACGGGAAGCCCTTGACGCGAAAGAACCATCGCAACCGGCTCCTGACTTTCGCTCACGGCATAATGGTAAGCCGCCATTGTTTCGTTCGCATCTGCCGGGCGCATTACTGTCAGGCTAGGCATGGCGCGGAGCGATGGAAGCTGTTCGATCGGTTCATGGGTTGGACCATCCTCCCCTACCGCAATACTGTCGTGGGTAAATACATACATGACTGGCAGCTTCATTAATGCCGCCAACCGGATAGACGGGCGCAGATAGTCGGAAAAAACGAAGAACGTTCCGCCAAACACTTTCACCCCTCCGTGGAGAGCCATTCCGTTCATTGCAGCACCCATAGCGTGTTCCCGCACCCCGAACCATAGGTTGCGTCCGGCATAATTATCGAAATGGAACGCGGGTGTATCCTTGAGCGTTGTTTTTGTGGAAGAAGCCAGGTCGGCTGATCCGCCGAGGAAGTATGGAACGGTTTTCGCAATCGCGTTTAATACTTTGCCGGAAGCATCGCGTGTGGCGATTTTTCCGTCTTCCGGTTTAAACAAAGGTAAACTTGATTCCCACTGGTCAGGAAGCTGCCCGTCCATGGCTTTTTCCAGCATCCCGGCTTCTTGCGGGTATGCTTTCTTATACGATTCCCATTTGGCTTTCCATGCGGCTTCTTCGTTTGCCCCCTGTTCCTTCAGCTTTGCAAAGTACTGGCGCACTTCTTCAGGAACGTGAAACGGTTCATGGTTCCATTTGTATGCTTCTTTCACAAGCTTGACTTCGTCGGCGCCAAGCGGAGAGCCGTGAGCAGCCGATTTTCCGCCTTTGTTCGGGCTTCCAAAGCCGATTATGGTGCGAATTTCAATCAGTGTAGGCCGCTGTTCATCTTTTTTCGCTTCCGCAATCGCCTTTTCAATTTCCTGCACATCGTTTCCGTCTTTGACTTCAAGCGTTTGCCAACCATATGACTCAAAACGTTTGCGGACATCTTCGGTAAACGCGTGAGCCGTTTCTCCATCAAGCGAAATATTATTTGAATCGTAGAGCGCAATCAACCGGCCGAGTTTAAGGTGACCGGCGAGGGAAGCCGCTTCGGCTGATACGCCTTCCATTAAGTCCCCGTCACCGACCAATGTGTACGTATAATGGTTAATAATTTCATGTCCAGCACGATTGTATGTAGAAGCAAGAAAACGCTCGGTCATAGCCATTCCTACTGCCATGGAGATTCCCTGGCCGAGCGGACCGGTTGTAGCGTCTACGCCGGGTGTATGGCCATATTCAGGATGACCCGGTGTGAGGCTTCCCCACTGGCGAAATTGCTTAAGGTCTTCTGTGGATACATCATATCCGCTTACGTGCAGTAAGCTATATAATAAGGCTGAGCCATGGCCGGCGGATAAAACAAACCGGTCGCGGTTAAACCACGCAGGATTGGCTGGATTATGTTTCAAAAATTTCGCCCAGAGTGTATAAGCCATAGGCGCGGCGCCCATCGGCAGACCCGGGTGTCCTGAATTCGCTGCTTCAACCTGGTCGATGGATAACGTTCGCAGTGTGGCGATGGCTAATTGGTCAATGGTGCTTACTTCTGTCGTCATTACAAATCCCCTTTCGTTTCTTACCCTTTGAGTTACATGAAATAATAATAAAGTCCTCAAGTGCTATATCTAGATGTCATTCTTAATCATACTATATTTTTTCCCCTTTTCTAATTAAATTCAACAATACTTGCTAAATATTTCTGTCTTTTCTCATGCTTTTCCTTTTTACTGGTTGTTTTATCTTTGTCATATGACAGGAGAATGTGGTTTGAATTTTGTTTTTTGGCTAAACTACGCAGTATTTTTGTACTGTTTGGTTGGATAGCACACTCTTGTTTTATTGAAATTCAGCAAATCACCACCCCTTTGTATGCTTTACTATGGAATCTTCCAATCGGTATTTGGAAAACTTAATGACAGAAATGGGCTTCGAAAGATATCAAAGCCTTAAGACATGGGATTAACCCCCTATGGGGAAGGGGGTTGGGGAGAAAAACAACAACAAACTAAAAAACCATGTACTAGATAAGATTGGAACGTAGTTTTTCATCTGATGTCGGAGTGTGTGCGTGCTACAACAACGGGGCAAGCAGGCGCGCTGCTTGCTCAATGATGCGCTCTGAACGGGAACGCTCCAGCAATTCTTCCATTCGCAAAGGTACGGAATCAGTGAGATCGCGCTCGAATTGCTCCGTGAGTTCCCTTGCCACGTCAGCACTGTATAAGATTTCGCACACCTCGTAATTTAGGCGATAACTTCTCATATCATAATTCGCCGAACCTACCTCAGCAATCTCCCCGTCGATGACCATCACCTTCGCGTGCAATATACCTTTGTTGTACAAGTAGATTTGGCCCCCGGCTTCCAACAGTTCTCCGTAGAAGGTGCGGCTTGCAGGACCCACGATTTTGGGAACCACATGGCGGGGAACCAGCAATCTTACGCGCACACCGCGCGCCACAGCTGTCTTTATCGCCATAATGATATCTGCATCGGGCACAAAGTAAGGGTTGGTGATGTCGATGGTATCGGTTGCCTGTGTCATGCAAATGAAATAGGCCTCCCGGATGACTTGAGTAGGAATTCCCGGATTACCTTCCAACGTCTGCACGTACGCTTCCTGCAGCGCCTTTGTGCCCGGGACAGCAACGCCGGTGTCATCCATGGTGTCCAACTCAGCTCCCCATTCTGCCGACCATCCGGGAAGATTAGCCCTGCCGGGTGAAGCGATGTTTTGCGATATACGCTCTGAACCCTGAATGGGCTTTCGCGTATCCTCAACTTTTGTATTCCAACGTGTCATCGTCTTTATTCGTTCCGGCGAAGCGATGTTCCAATGGGCGTCGAATATAGCCTGCAAATCGACTGCAACTTCACCCACAATTCGCAAATGAGTGTCGCGCCAGAACCCTACATTCGGCTTCAATCCGGTATACTCATACCCAACGTTGATACCACCTGTAAAAGCTTCCTTTCCGTCGATCACGACGATCTTACAATGATCCCGGTAAGTCAAAGTAGACATAAACCAAGGGAAGCGCAATGGAAATATCGTCCGGCACTCAATCCCGGCCTCCAACATCCGATTGATTTGATGCCGCGGAAATTTCCGGCTCCCCCAACCGTCTCTCACAAAGCGGACCCGAACACCGTCCACGGCCCGCTCGATCAGCAGGTCGGTGATTCGCCTGCCAATTTGGTCATCCCGGTATATGTAATATTCCAGATCAATCGTTCTTTGTGCGTTTTGTACGGATTCCATGAGTTTTTCATATGTTTCAATACCGTTCGTAAGCACCTGAACCCGGCTGGTCCGAAGTCCATGCACAGTAAAATGCCGTAAAGAATGAGCGATGATTGAGGCTGAGCGGCTGAATGAATCTGGCAACGTGTCCGACTCATTATGCGGAGAAGTCAGTCTTTTTCGATGAATGCGCTTGGGATTCGTTGTGATGAGATAGAGTCCGAATCCGATGACAGGCAAAACGAGGCAGATGGTTAGCCAATTCAAGGCCTTGGCCGGCCTGCGCACCTCGCGGATCGCTAAGATTAACATGAAGAACGTATTTACTAGGTATAGCCAAAGAATCCACACCAATGAAATCCCTCCCTTGTTCATCCATAACATGTGCAAACTGTGACCGGCGTATACGCTTGGAATTCCAAATGATGCGCTCGGAGGGTAAAATTCGTCATCATACTCAAGATCATCCCGTAAAAAAATCTCCCTGCCGCCTGCAGGGAGATTTAAAAAATGTGTTAATTCACGTATGATGTACGGCTGCCTTCTTCAATGACCATCTCAAAATGTGGGATAGTGATGGTAGCAGCATGCAGCGAATGGGCATTAAATTTAGCTTCGGAAACCTGTAACGGAATGCCTGCGATTTTTGTTAGATCGGAAGCCAACTGATCTTCGGGATTCTGCTTCCAGTAATACCGTAAGGGAATGATTTGGTTGTCGGATGTGGGAATAAGCATTTCTTTCGCGTAATACTCAGATACATTCATGCTTCCACTACCTACTGTAACGATTTCGTTTTCCTGTTTGGTTCTATAGCTAATTGTGAATGATTGACCATTCATTGAAAAATTTTTATATAGTGAAAATTCACTCATCGTCATATCCGGCCAAGAAATAGAAGCAACAAGATTCGTTCCTTCCGATGTTTCTCCATTGACTTCTCCCACTTGAGACAGACTGGTTGTCAAACGATTGGCTTCAACAACAAATCCTCCAATTCCCTGCTTTTTCGGAAAAGGGCCGGTTGGTGGCGGCGCTTCCTGTGAAGGATCACTATCCTGATTCCCTGTTTGAGACTGTATTTCCGGGGTTGCAGACTGAGCCTCCTGAGCGCCCGGGAGTGGCTTTGTTCCCTGATTATCTGTCCCTGGTTGGCTGCCTTGGCTTCCCGGGGCAGGTGAATTTTCCTGGTCTTGATTTTCTGCGGCGGGAGAATTTCTCCGGTTTTCCGATGCCGAAATGTCCCCTTGGCCCCCGTTACCCGCTGCAGGTTGATTATCTTCTGCAGCAGCTGGCTGGTCTGTCAACTCACCCAAAACAGGCAGCGCGTTAATCGCTCCACTAATCAGAAGAGAAATGAGAAACACAGGCAGAGCCGATACAATAATTGAAAGCAAACAAAAAAATTTTTTTCGCTGCAGCATTCGACGAATTGGCATGACCCGGCTCAATCCCCCCTTTGTTTCATTTAAAAAGGCATCTTTTCTAAAAAGGTATCTCTTCCCCGGCATGCAGGTGGTAATCATGCACCGGCCCATTCCAGGCGATAACCAGCATCCCACCCAGAATGCCTGTAATTCCTCCGATAATAAATCCACCGGCCGCCCCGATAAACGACAAAACCGAAACGATAATAACCAGCGAGCCGAGCAGCATTTGCATCGCCGGATATATCACAACAAGTAGAGCAAGGGTTAACATAAGAGAGCCGATGACCATTCCCGACCACATTAATCCGCTGCCAGGTAAAAATAAGAACGGTGCAATATCAATACCAATCCACATCACCAATAATCCGCCAACAAATACAAGGACTCCCCCTAGCACCGGACGAAACCGATTCCCGGCAAAAATATATCCTGGCAGTAAGGCAAGCAGCAAACTAACAGCAAAAGAAAACAAAAAACCGATCCCCTTTTGTAAAACGACGTAGCTGGCAGGAGAAAAAACTTTAGACATCACCCAATCAATCACCCAATTTCCCGACCAGGCACCAAGGAACCCTAAAAATGTGATGGTTGATATTTCCCAACTGAAAGCCATGTAGCGCTTCTTTTCTTTTTCTCCATTTACATATGCGGCCACTCCCCAGCCAAAAAGAATGTCTCCCAGAATCGCGCCACTCACAGGGATAAGCAATCCTGAATGCGGAAAGACATGGGCAGCCAGTAGTACACCTGGTAGGAGCCCAGCCATTCCATAGTTTAGCGCCTGGCAGAACTTCTCCTTTTTTAATCGGATAAGACACTCCATAACAAAGAAAGCAAGCAGAATCGTACATCCGGCTCCAATTATGGCTCCTTTCACCCATCCCTTGAACAAGATGCCTCCGGTGAATGCCCCGACAAGCATATAGGCCGGTGACAGTCGCAGAATTTCTCTCCCTTTTTTCAATCGATACACCTCCGTTGCCATTGCTAGAAGTCGCCGAACAGCACCCCGCCCGATGCACTTAAGGGCAGGATTTTGAACTTCATATTAGGAATATTCATCGTATTAGCCAGCAAACTGTGCGTATTTAACTGGGCATTCGTGAGATGGAGGGATGGAGCCTGTAAGTCCAGCTTTTTAAGCGGATCGGAATCGTAGTGTTCTTCAATATCGAGATTACTAAACGACGCCATATCGGCTGTTAAGCCGCTGACCCGCATTTTCATTCCGCCACCGGTCACATCACCGTCTGCCGTGATTACGACGCGTACCTTGGAAATTCCAAGTGGCCCGAGCTGGCTGCTAACATCCAGATCTTTAGAAAGATTTAATCCCTTTATTGTGCTGCTGTCCAGCTCTATAGCGGCCTCAGGCAACATTTGTTTTTCGGAAGATTGCCCTACCGCCGGGTACTGCTTGAAGTTGGTCCCGGTAATGTCTGTTGCGGAAACCACAAATCCGCCAATCCCTGTTAAAGGAAACGCAGCAAAAGCGGTTCCAGTGGAAAATAATGTGATAAGCAGGACGCCTAACCCGCCAAATCCCAGACCACCTGCTGTAAGAAAACGCCGTTTATTAATGTTTAATGCATTTTTCAATTCGATCGTTCCCCCTCTTATGCGCTCGATAATTGAAATTAATTGAAATTGCCTTCCTTGCCTGTATAACCTGATGCATTCACACAATTAAAAAAATGAAATCGCTTACAATAAAATGTGTTTAAATTTCTCACTCCCCTTTCGTAAGGTATCTGATGTTTCCCTATCTGCACTATTATTTTAAAGCGGAGCCGTAATTCACACTATCCCTTATTTTGTCGGTATACCTTTGCAAACTATAACCGATAAGTCCGAACTGGAGCGCAATAGCGACTGCTTCCGTCCGGTTTCTTGCCCTTAGCTTGTCTGTTGCGGATTGCAAGTAGTCCCGGGCGGTATATTCGCTTAATTGTAAAAGGGCAGCCATTTCTTTCGTGCTCTCGCCATAAGCAGCAAGCTGTAATACTTCGATTTCACGTGGGCTAAGGATGCGTTTACTTTGTAAAAAAGCGTTATGTTTGATCTCCATTTTTGATTGAATAATTTTTACAGCATGGTTACCGAATTGCACACATAAATGAAGCATCTCGTCTGTTGGCTCAAAATAAAGCCCTTCCCGGTCAACTAGTATGCTTCCAATAACCTTCTGTTTGCCGATCAGGGGTATAATAATTAAAGAAGTCAGGTTAAATTTTTTTACATAGCGTTCGGGCAGCCCGTTTATTCCGGAAACTTCGGGAAAATAGACAGGATGGGGAGACGATATCGTCATTGGGCAGGCCGGGGCTTTCGACCACGGTTCGGAGATTTTTTCGATCGGATGGGCTGTAAAATTAAACCCCAGGTATCCCTGGATCGTTTGCCGTTCAGCTGAGTACAGAAAAAAAGCGACTCGTTTAAAATTCAGAAGGTCAGCAAACACTTCCGCCGCGTTTTGCAGCGAGTTCAATTCATTGCATGGATGATTCATGCCCTCATTCCTCTCCTTTTTCATGTTTGATACATAACGGTTTAATAAAAAAAATTAACAATTCTCAATTTTCATTATACATTATGTGTATAAAATTGGTAAGGAGTATGATGTTTGAAAATCCTAAACTAAAATCCGGAATACGACCGTATACGCAGCCATTTTCCGGATTTTTGATGTTTTTGTATGACATCCATTTTTTTAGAAAGAGTACGTTACCGTAACGAACTCCTGAATATTCATCGCTCCAGGATACAGTTGAGTTTGGGCTGCCTTCGCATCCATGCTCGCGGAAGATCCCATGGTATTCATAAAAATCGGCCCTGGATTTGTCCCATTTTCGTTCATTTGCACGATTTCTTTTATTGTAACCCCGGCACGCTTGGCCATTTGCTCCGCTTTTAAACGGGCATTATCTATCGCTTCTTCCGTTGCCTGCTCTTGATATTTCTCAATTTCTCCCGAATTAAACATTACATTGTCAATTCGATTAGCTCCTGCCGCTGTCACTTTGTCCAATAAAGAGCCAACATTGTCCAGTTGGCGGTAGGTTACTTGAATCGCCTGTTCAACCTGGTATCCGATTAGCTCCTGTTTTTGTTTTTCATAACTGTAATTCGGGTACGTACTGTAGCGTATCGTCTGGATATCCTTGTCCGCAATATTTAAGTTTTTTAACGCCTTCATAATGTTTGCGAACTGCTTAGCATTCGCATTCTGGGCTTCTTTAGCGGTTTTTCCGTTTGTCTGTAATGCCAGCTGTACGATCGCGATATCCGGCTGAACGTCTATTTCCCCTTTACCAACAACCGTAATGGTATGAAGCTGGAATTCTGCAGCTTTAACCTGAGCGGGGGTAATAAATCCTGACAATAATACGCTTCCAAGTAAAGGAGCGCATAACAACATTTTTTGCGTTTTTCCCTTTAGCAACCTCATCCTCTCCTTTTCGGTAAATCTATCTTTTTGACGAAGGGGTTATGGGTAAAGTTGCAAAACACATCCATAGAAATTTCAGAAATCTGTTACAAACATTGCCGCTTTCAATAAGGAAGTGCCAATAAAATGTTGAATTGCACTATAGGTAGGGGTATTATTTTTTAGTGAGGCATTGAAGATGGCCCTTTTTATAAAGAAAACTTGGCCAGATCCGGGCCTATACGCCAAAGAAACTTCAACCGTTGCCATCCAATCCAAAAAAATAAACATTAAGAACCTTCCTAATCAATTAGTTAAAAGGTGTGAAGCCCATGTATCCGAAGGGACCGCTTCGAATGATGTACCGTTTATACCGGCATATTTTCCCTTCTGTTAAAACAGAATTAGACTATTGGCGTGGCCGTGCCAAAAAGATTCCCGATCCTGAATTGCGCAAGCAGGCATTAGCAAGCATCGAAAATAAAAAATTTCATTGTGAAGGCGGATGCGTGTATGCCGCTGGAAACATGGCGCGTAAGGACACGTTAATCCGCCTCATTGTCGCCTATCAAACCATCAGCGATTACCTTGACAATCTGTGTGACCGGTCGACTTCTTTGTATGGGGACAATTTCAAACAATTGCATCAATCCATGCTGGACGCTGTCTCTTTGACACCCCCGACGGTCAATTATTACCAATACAACCACGAAAAAGACGACGGTGGGTACCTGCGTGACCTGGTTTTAACCGTTCAGCAAGAAATCACTAACTTGCCCCATTATGAAAAAATACAACCGGATGTTTATCGGCTAGCTTCCCTTTACTGTGAACTCCAGATTTACAAGCATATGAGCGATTCGCTGCGGGAAGAAAAACTTTTTACTTGGTGGAACGAAAAGAAGGATACTGTACCTGCCACCCTTAAATGGAATGAGTTTGCCGCGGCTACCGGATCGACTATCGGGATTTTTCATCTGTTTCAGGTGGCATCCTTACCCGAATGCACGGCCGAAAGAGTGACTCGAATCGTCCGATCCTATTTTCCATGGATTTGCTCTCTCCATATTCTCTTGGATTATCTCATTGACTTGGAGGAAGACGAACTCGGCGGTGATTTGAATTTTATTTCTTATTACAATAATGACGATGAAATTTATCAGAGGCTGCTGTATGTTGCGGAACAGGCAAAGCTTGGCATTTCCCGGCTGCCGGACCAAAAGTTCCATCTGATGGTCATTGAAGGCCTGGTAGGGCTTTACTTATCGGATGGAAAAGTGTCCCGTCAACCTATGGTAAAGCATGTTGCGGATCGGCTAATTCGTTCGTGTTCTCTGTATGCACGCTTCTTCTTTTTTAACAGCCGGGGCTACCGGGGCAGTCGGGCCGTACTGCAGGCTCCGCCTACCACAAAATAAATGCCGGTCATGGTAGGTGGGAATGGTAAAAAAGCGATGCAGGGATATTCAAACCCCACATCGCTTTAGTCATTTTACTTTTAATTTTCAAAGATTATTTTCCCTGTATCATTTGTATCGTACCCTCCTAATCCCTTTAACTCATCAAGAAATTCCTGTGAGTGCAAAACGTCAAGTATCGTCTGAAAATGAGGCCTTTCCAAATCATGTTTGTACATAACTAAATCATATCGCTCTTTTTGTAATGGTATAAATTCCACTTCAGGCACTTGTAAAGCTGCTTTTTCCGTTCCAACCCCTACATCAGCCAGTTCTCTTGCTACTGCGCTTGCAACAGCAATATGACTCATTTCTTCGTTCGTATATCCTTCTATGCAGCGGGAATCGATCTCTAAAATTCGTAACTTTTCGTCAAGTAATACCCTCGTTCCCGACCCCTTTTCCCGATTTACAAATCGAACCCCAGGTTTAACTATGTCTTCCCAATCAATAATGTTTTTAGGGTTTCCAGGGGCAACAAAAAATCCTACCTTTCGATAAAACAGATTAACAATAACCGCCCTTTGTCCGGGTAAAAATCGTCGCACATACGGGATATTGTATTCTCCAGTCTCTCCATCCCATAAATGAACCGCTACTGCATTTACTGTTTCACGATAAAGAGCAAATAACCCATCAAGACTTCCCACATAAGAACGTAATGAACGGAACATTGGGTTTTTTCTTTCTAAGTACCGACTTAAAATATCAAGCACAATGTCCTGCCCGCACAAAATTACCCCTTTATTTTCTAACACATACTTTTCTATCGAGAAAGATGGGGAGGAAAACGTCGATGGATTACTTTCAGGAGTTGATGATATATGAACACGTTGCGAACGTTGAGAGGGATTTATGTATGCTTCCAGGTCCGAAGGGGAGATCCTCATTTTCTTTCCAACTCGGTACGAAGGAATTTCCCCTCTTTTTACTAATTCATATACCGTGCCTTTAGATATTTTCAAAATCTTCGCAACTTCATCCGGTGTATAGAAAAGCGGATCGGTCATAGCTACACCTCAGTTTTTAAAATCGTCAAAATAAAAAGATTGTCTTTAATTATACCATATTGTAAAATAACATTTAAAATATTCAATGATGTCATGTTTTATTACGTTTAGTGTTATATTTTTTAATTTTATTATATTATATCACATTATTTTTGAATTAGATGTTATATTTTATTACAACAAAGAAATGTAAACATATATAATCAAACAACAAAGGGGATGGAAAAATGAAGGGGAAGGTTTTATCGTTTTTAGTTCCGTTTAGTTTAGTCATTTTGGCGCTGACAGGCTGTACGTCAGGAGAGAAAAGCGCTTCTCCTGCCAGTTCCTCAGCTTCGGCAACCGAAAAGCCTAAAATAACAGTCGCTGCTGCGGCCAACCTCAAGTCCGCATTCAAAGAAATAGCCGCAAACTTCGAGAATAAAACGGGCAGCAAAGTAGAGTTAACTTTTGGTGCAAGCGGAACACTGGAACAGCAAATTGAAAACGGGGCTCCATTTGATGTATTCGCATCGGCAAACGTAAAATTTGTGGACAAGCTTGTATCCGAAGATAAAGCATTTTCCGATACAGAAAAACTTTATGCTAAAGGACGTGTAGGTTTAGCAACGTCCAAAAAAAGCACCATTCAAGTTAAAACATTGCAAGACTTGCTAAAACCTGAAGTAAAGAAAATCGCTCTTGCCAAACCGGAAGCGGCTCCATATGGCGCAGCTGCCAAGCAAGCATTAGAGAAAGCCGGACTTTGGAGCCAAGCGGAGAAGAAAATCGTTTATGCGAAAACAATTGAAGATGCATTGACACTTGTTACTTCAGGAAACACAGAAGCCGGATTCGTCGCCCTGGCCATCGTAAAAGATGATGAGGTCAACTTCTCTCTCATTGATGAAAAACTGCATAAACCTCTTAACCAGGCGATAGCCGTTGTTAAAGCAACGAAACAAGAATCGCTTGCCCGTCAATTTGTAGATTATGTAACGAGCCCGGAAGGTCAGGAAATTATGAAGAAGTATAAGTTTGAAATCCCAACCGGTAAGAAAAAATGACGGAAGAAGTAAATCTTTTTCCCTTGTTTTTATCCGTAAAGGTTGCCTCGCTGGCAACCTTTATCGGTATTCTAATCGGACTTCCTATAGCCTACTATTTAAGCCGCTCAAAAGGCAAAATGAATGACATGATTGACTCGCTGCTTACGCTGCCTGTCGTGTTACCTCCTACTGTTATTGGATATTATTTGCTCGTTTTACTAGGACGCGAGAGCTGGATTGGTAAGTTTCTTGAGAAAAATTTCGATATTATGATTGTCTTTACACCTACAGGAGCCGTGATTGCCGCCTGCGTCATTTCGATTCCTTTTCTTATTAAAACAGCCCGTGCTGCTTTCACAGGAGTAGATAAAGATATCATAGATGCCGCACGATTATTAGGAAGAACGGATGCAAATATCTTTTTTAGTATCATCATCCCTCTCGCATGGCGTGGGATTGCTTCTGGCGTGATTCTGACTTTTGCGCGAGCGCTGGGCGATTTTGGAACAACATTGATGGTTTCAGGCAGCATTCCGGATCAGACAATCACGATGCCGATTGCCATTTATGACGCCATGCAAGAAGGAAACGAAGAGTTAACCAATATTCTCGTCGGAATTATGACGGGAGTTGCTCTCACATTTCTTTTTGCTTTGAATCGTTTAGAGAAAAAAATGAGAAAAGGAGAGCATTAACATGCTGGAAGTTTCTATTACAAAAAGTCTTGAAACCATGACGCTCACCTCCTCCTTTTCTGTTCAAAATGAGATTTTGGGTGTATTGGGACCTTCAGGATGCGGGAAAAGCATGACACTTCGTTGCATCGCCGGTCTCCAAACACCGACAACGGGTAAGATTATACTTAATAACAAAACACTGTACGATTCTAAAACCAATACAAGCATTCCGCCGCGACTGCGCAATATCGGCTATGTCTTTCAGAATTATGCCTTATTCCCTCACCTAACCGTTGCTCAAAATATTGGATATGGAATTCGCCAGCTGAACAAAACAGAACAAAACAGAGCAATTCATGACATGATTGAACGGATGAAATTAGACGGCTTGGAAAATCGTTATCCTAAACAGTTGTCAGGCGGACAGCAACAGCGGGCAGCACTGGCGCGTACCCTTATCACAAAACCTGAGTTATTGCTTTTAGACGAGCCATTCTCTGCTTTGGACAGCCATGTAAAAAGTCAGCTAGAACATGAACTGCTCCATATCATTAAAAACAGCTATACAGGAACAATTCTTCTCGTGACGCATGATTTACAAGAAGCTTATAAGCTGTGTGACCGAATTTTAATGTTCTCAAATGGAAAAACCGTACAAATAGGAAAGAAAGACGATATCCTCAACCATCCTGTAAACCTAACGGCAGCAAGGATTACCGGTTGTAAAAATTTATTTCCGGTAGAAGTTGGACACGAACGGGGATCTAATGTTTTCGTCAGGACAAACAAGTTTGAACTTAAAGTAAAAAATCAAAAAGATTGCATCTACAAATCCAGGATGATTGCAGGAGTCCGCGCCCACCACATCCAACTTCATCCAACGAACCGCGGTGGTATCAATACATTTCCTTGTGAAGTGATTAGTTACGTTGAAAGTGCATTCTCAACGACTGTTCGGGTGCAATGTAAGGGACAAAGATTTCAAGTGGAAATAGCCAAAAAAGACTGGCGTCGTCTTATTGGCTCTAACAATACCACTCTCTATCTTCATATTCCTCCCGAACATATTTTTCTTGTTCCATATGAAGAGAGCGATTGGAGTACGAATGAGGTAATCTTATGAAAAAACGTAAAAGGGCTCATTATAGCGCAATGGAAAAAGCCCATTCCAAATTAACCATCAACAACGATCACTTTGATCGTTTTATGAATCACTTGACCGCTCCCCTCTCCCATTGCCAGGTAGGAGAAAAAGAAATAACGGAGCTTACGGCCTTACTCTTGATATGAGAGCAGGGATTGTTAGATAGCTGCACGCTCCCATGAAAAATTGGTGGTTTTTAATCTATTCTAACTCAATCTCAATCCTTCACCCATCGTCTCTTTAAGGGATGGAGAAGACTTGTTCTTCTTCTCCCTTTTTTATTTTTGCTCGTTGCTACTATGATCCCCAAATGAAAGTTATCCTTTCTTAATTTACAAAAAAACAATTGACCTTTTTTCATAAAAAGTGTAATTTTACACTATAGGGATAATTTTTCATTATTCTTTACGAAAGGAGTTTGTTATGGATGGGGAACAACAACCAACATTCACAAAAGAAACATTTAACCGTTTGATATCCGAGAAGATACGTCTTATCCGTACGGAAGCAAACCTCACCCAGGAGCAAATGGCAGACGTGATCGGCCTTTCCAAAAAGACGCTTGTCCAGGTGGAAAAAGAGCGAAAAACGCTTGGCTTTACAGCCTCAGCCCTGGTTGGCGTACTTTTCCGTGAAAGTGAGATTATTCAGGCCATTTTTGGAGAATCCGTGCTGGACCTTATTGACCTGATCGCCTTTCACGAAACCGGACGGGAGCCGTCAGGTATGTCTATGGATTGGATTCAGCGTGCAAAAGCAAAGGCGCGTTACAAAACGATGGGAAAGCCAATTTGGTGGAAGGAGGAAAAAGCCGGACATGCCTATTCTCTTCAAACCCATATTCTAACCGGCCATTTTCGGATTGTGGACAGAGAAAATGCCCTCCACTACTATGGTTTGGACGAAGATGAGGCGAACAAGCAATTTAACGAGTTAGAAAAATAACAACGAATATTTAGTATGGGAGAGATTGGAGTTGGACACATGATAAAACGAAGACCGGCACGGCGCAAACTTCTAACATTTGCCATTATTGCCTTATGTACATTTTTCAGCGGGTGGGGATTGCCCGGTGCATTCGTATATGCCGATACATCGCCCAGTATTACGATTAAGACAACAGTAGGGTTTAACGGGGAGTACAAATGGAACTCTCTCGTCCCTTTATCGGTGACCGTTACCAACCAGGGAGCGTCCGGGGTTGAAGGTAACATTCAGTTAGACTTGAATGGTCAAGGGCCATTTGGCGGTATCTATTCACAGCACCTTTCCCTTGCAAAAGGTGAAACGAAAACCGTTCATTTTACTATTTTTGGACAACTGTTGGACGGGAAACAAGCCGCCGGGTATGTGGAATGGGTAGATAATAATCATACTCCTGTTAAGCAGCCGCTTATCGCAACGGGGATGTCTGAGGGCACAACGATGGTCGGGATTCTATCAGATGATGCGACGTTTGCCCGTTTACTGCAATCACAGCCACCGGAAAAAAACCAGCCCTTTCCCCTTCATCTGACAGCGCTGCACCCGAATGACATTCCAGCCGACTCTCTTATCACAAGCCAACTGGATGTGTTGCTTGTCAGCGTCAATCAAGAGGCAAAATTATCGCCGGCTCAGAAGCTAACCATTCGGAATTGGACGGCTGACGGAGGTTTGTATCTATCTGTTGACGGTAAAAGCAATTCGCAGATATGGGATGCTGTTAGCAAAAAGGAAAGAGACCCTTCGGTAGCGAACGCAAAAGGCCGTTCGCTTGGACAATATCAACAACTGGGGGACATTGCCGCGCAAATCCCGGCGCTTCGCCTCCCGAACATTCCGAACGCCGCTTTGTTCTTTCTGTGCTATATTCTCGTAGTCGGGCCGCTTACCTATTATGTGATGAAAAAGCGCAACCGTCGGGAATGGAATTGGCTCGTGATTCCCCTTGTTTCACTCATTGTGTCGTATGGGATTTACGGCTATGGCAAATGGAAGCATGGAGACAGTGTCATCCTGCAAAATATAAGCGTGGTTGACATTAAAAACGGCGGGCGGGCTGATGTGCTCGGGGGAACTGCTTTTTTTGCCCCGCACGGCGGCGATTATCAATTGCGTTTTACAGGGAGTCCGAATGTTTTTCCCATTAGAAACAATCCGTATCGTGAGGATACTTACGACAGTCTCGCAACCGTTTCAACTGGCCCGGGGCAAACCAACATTCAATTCAATAATACTGCGTTCTGGTCCTTGCAAAAGTCGTTTGTCTACCGGCATTTGCAGGACGCAGGCCAGTTTAAAACATCGTTGGTCGAACAAAATCAACGTTTGACCGGCACGGTACAAAATCAAACAGCCTATACGTTGCACGATGTGAAAATTGTCTGCGGACAAAGCGTACAAAGCATTCCTAAGCTGGATCCAGGATCAGTCGTTCAGGTGAACCTGCCGATTCAACCTTTCCAGCCCACCGATCAAGCATTTACCCGGACTCCCTTCGCCCGCTCGCTCCTCCCGGAAAATGCTGCGGAGAAAAAAGAAGCTGGCCCTTCCCGGGAAGAAAAACTGCTGGAAATGCTTTTTAATAACGGAACAAATCTGGAAGCAAATAAACTACCCATTTATCTGCTGGGCTGGACGGATCAGCAGCCGTTTAAAAACAAAATCATGAATCAACCTTATACAACCTTCCAGCTAACGCTGGTAAAAGCATCCCTAGGTTACACGGAAGGAACGGTAGATACAAAATGATAGAAATAAGAAACCTTTATAAAACGTTTGGACGGACCGCTGCCGTGCGCGACCTCTCTCTCGATATAAAAAAGGGGCAGGTTTTACGGATTTGTCGGGCCGAACGGGGCTGGAAAGTCTACGACTATGTCCATTCTTGCGACATTGCTTACACCGACAAGCGGCACCGCTCTTGTGGGCGGATTTGATGTAACAAAGCACCCGCGCGATGTTCGACGTTTAATTGGCTATATGCCGGACTTTTTTGGTGTGTATGACAATCTCACGGTATATGAATACCTGGATTTTTATGGCGCAAGCTATGGGCTCAAACCAGACGAACGCGAACGGATCATCCCGCAATTACTGGAACTCGTTCAATTAACACACAAAAATGATGCATACGTCGATACGCTGTCGCGTGGGATGAAACAGCGGCTCGGCCTTGCACGTTGCCTCGTACACAGTCCTGAGGTGCTGATACTCGATGAACCGGCGTCCGGATTGGACCCGCGTGCCCGTATTGAAATGCGGGAAATACTCAAGGAATTGCGCAGAACCGGAAAAACGATTTTAATTAGTTCTCATATTCTTCCGGAATTGGCAGAGATGTGCGATACGATCGCCATCATTGAAGCCGGACAGCTGATCGCCGAGGGAAAAGTGGAAGAGATTTATGCGAAGATGCACCAGCAAAAATTGTTACGCATTCGCGCGCTTGATGACCAGGAAGGCCTTCTGCGTCGCCTGCGGGAAGCGCCACTCATCTCCAACGCCGTGCGGGAAGATGAGTGGATTACCGTCAGCTTTAAGGGAACGGCTGCTGACCAGGCTGCCCTTCTATCCACCCTTGTTTCGGAAGGCTTCTCGCTTGCCGCGTTTGGTGAGATGGAAGGAAACCTGGAAGATGTCTTTTTGGAGATTACGAAAGGAGTCGGCTCATGAACCGTCTATATCGTTTGGCGAACCCTGTTATTGGCAAAGAATTTCGGATTCGAATGCGCTCCGCGAAAACGCCATTGACCCTCTTATTATATTTGTCATCCCTTGGTGCGGTTGTTTTTACGTTGATGTATTTTGCTTTTAAAGACGTTTACACATTTTCACCGGATCGCACCCATGAATTTTTTATCCTGCTGTCGATTCTGCAATACGCGCTCATTATATTCATTACCCCGGGATTAACCGCGGGGATCATCAGTGGAGAAAAAGAAAGGCAGACCCTTTCAATCCTGCTTACGACTAATCTCTCGCCGTGGCAGATTGTCATCGGGAAGTGGTTTTCATCCCTTAGCTTTATGCTGCTGCTTGTTGTCTCCTCCGCCCCCCTTTACAGCATAATATTTTTATTCGGAGGGATATCCCCTGCCCAATTGCTGCGGGTGTTTGGCATTTATATCATTACGATGCTTGCGATCGGCGCGGTTGGCATTTTTGTGTCGACCATTATGAAACGAACAGGGGCAGCTACGGTGGTAGCGTACTCGGTTATATTTGGCTATACAGCACTCCTGGTGCTGCTTAGTTATTTGCTGTACCAATCTATCGTTTCGGATTTGCAGGCCATTCAGGGCCCAGGCCCGATGCCGCCCCTTTGGACGCATCCCCTGTACGGCTGGCTGCACGCCCTCGACAATATTGACCCGGTAAGCATCGTTTCCGTAGTTTTTGCACAGCAGCCGGCTATCTTTAGCGAGAAGTTTAATGCAGCCGGTCATTCCACGGACCCATACTGGATTTTTATTCTGTTTTACGGATTGGTTACTGTTGTATTTCTCTGGCTCTCCGGTTTCCTGATTCGAAAAATTCAATCCAAATAACGCTTGCGAAAAAAATCAGCCCGTGCCACTTTTATAGTGATTCACGGGCTGATTTTATAGTGATTCACGGGCTGAAACGTGACGATCAGGAATACTTTCGCACGGCCATCGCAGGCTTAGCAAAAAAACGGACACGTGATGAATATCGGTCCCAGCTACCAAGCAAAATAATAGCAGGTAACGCCGTTTGGGGAGAAACTAAAGGGTGATCGAAAATTCCTGTAATAAGAATAATCGGCATGGTGAATAAAAATAAATCAAGATAACGTTTCTGATTTTTTAAAGCTAGTGCGGCTTTTGATAGTTTATAGAATGTACAAATGACCAGAAATATAAAGGTTAAGCCTCCTATTGTCCCATATTCTGAAAAGAAACCAAGGACAATATTGTGGGCGTGCGTTATTCCTCCTTCTGCCAGTTGAGCATATGCATCTTTAAACCCAATTGGGGTTACGCCAAAGAACGGATGATTATACCAGATATGGACGCTATTTTCCCAAATCACTTTTCGCGTATAAGCGGATTCACCTATATTCTGTGTTCTTGGCAGCAGTTCCGATATTTTATTCTCCCCGATAAAGGTCAGCAGGCACAGCGAAGCGCCGCCGAATACCCAACGGTAGCGGAAAGAAAATAAAAGAAACAGTACAATCATACATACGACGCCTGTGCGTGAGCCAGTTTCCGCGACGGCTACCGCTATTGCGGCGATCATTCCCACGGACAAAATCGTCTTCTTACTGAATCCCTTTCTTAATTGATTCAATAGGTCAACGAGCAAAAAGGCTAATGCAAATAGAAGGAGAAACGAAGCAAAATTCGGATTATACGCGCTTCCGAATAAACGATCCGGTTTATCATATCCTAACAAAAGCGAGCCCGTAAGCATCCCGAGTACGCCGGTGCTGCTGTAAAAAGTATCTCCGAACAGCTGTATTTGGCCTACAATAAAAATATAGATACTTCCCCATATCACCTTCTGTTTATACGTGCGCATGGAAGACAGTTTCCCGTGATCTTTCACATGCAGGTAAAGCCCCAAATAACCAAGTATCATTAGGGGGACCAGTATGTACTTCCATTGATGAAATTCAATCAAAGCTCCAATCGAAGCGAGCAGAAGACTTAAGAAAAAAATGGTACTCAGGTTTATGTACAAAGTTGCTTTTTTACGTATAATTTTATATATATGGTACCATCCTGTTACCAGCAGACAACCGATCCCGATGGGCGGCAGAAGAAAAAGCAACAGGATTCCCAGTTCAAGAATATGTGAATTTATTTTAGTGAAAAGTTTTATAAAAAAAGTTTTGACACTCATATATACTTCCCCTTGGTAATAGGAGTTGACACCGATCCAAATATCTTCATTTTACATAAATTTCGTTCTTTTTTGAAGGGGTTATTTACCTTCCTTTTATAACCAATTGTTTACTATAACATACCATATTACACGATAATACGCATATACACAATAATAAGTACCTCTTAAACAAATAAGCATCGCCAGCTACTTGTCGTCCTTCTGTCTATTCAAGGTACGCAGAGCGTGCCGGTACACTTCATCAGCATTAGCCTTTGTATTGTCTTCCCATTCTTTATTCTCTGTATCCCTGCTTTTTCCTTCACGAAAGTTCTTCAAAGCCATTCGATAATCCTGGTCTGATTTTTTAACGGCAAGTTTTTCGTCGATTGATATATTCTGTAAGGATCGAGGCCGATTGGCTGGCGGCGGGTCAGGCTGCCGAACGAGCGTAGGCTGCCGTTGAGTCTGCACAGCCGGCTGTTGATCGTGCGTAGCTGTGTGTTCGATTGGTACAGCTGGTTGATGAGTTGGCCCGATTGGCTGTTCAATGGGTGCGGCTGCATGGCGGGTTGGCATGGCAGACGGTTGATTCTGCGAAACCTGTTGTTTGGTTGGTGTGGTTCGGGTCGGCGGTGGTTCGAGTGTTACATGTGTCATTTTTGCAGGACGGGTTGGATGCGAAGCTGCTTGTTTGCGGTTCATGCGCGAGCTTGTCCGGACATTAAAGATGATAAGAAACAAAATAATAATAAAAGCAATGACTCCAAATATAATAAGAGGCAACATGTATCTCGACTCCTCAGTTAGGATGTTTGATTCCCTGTTAATTTTCTCGTGATCCGGGCAACCCGTTTGCCGAGAGACCGGCCAAGCGCAAGTTCCGCTTCCGATGGTAAATTTGGAGGATCGTCAGGAGACGCTTCAATCGGACAGGTAACGCCAACTCCATAATAAGAACCATATAACGCGTTCTCCGGTATATTCCCGGGTAAACCTACAATAATCATTCCCTGATGAAGCATTGGTGTGATCAAATTTAATAAGGTAGCCTCAATTCCGCCATGCACGGTTGCTGTTGTACAAAACACGGCTCCGACCTTCCCGATTAACTTGCCTTCCGCCCACAAATACCCCAATCTATCGATCCAGTTTTTAAGTCCCCCACTTATCGTTCCGAAATGGCCGGGGCATCCCCAGATGATCGCATCCATATCAACAAGTGCACGGATCTGGGCGTTATCGACATGATCTAAATAAACTTCCGCATTTTCCTGGCCGGCTCCTTCGGCAATCGCTTTGGCCAATGCTTCCGTATGGCCGTTTTCACTGTCATAAATCACATAGATTTTCATATTTGATCCCTCCGGTGCAGCCAATTCTGTTTTGTTAGTAGTATTTTTTACGTTAACCTTTAAAGGTATGCAAAAACGTGATTTATGCCTACCGGGAAATTCTGTTATTCACGATTCCGGTCACTCTTTGTTGGCGGAAATGGGTGATACTTTATTATCGGGGTGACAAAAAAATCGAAAAGATTGGTTAAAAAATTTCAACTTTATTTGAACCAGATATTCTTAAAATCAACCCATCCGCTCGGGCTCACTTTTACACCTCGCAAAGAAGGATGGGACATCGTACTCACTGTCTTATAAACGAGAAAAATCATTACATATTGGTCTTTTAATTCCTGCTCTATTTTTTGCAAAATTTGTTGTCTGCTTTCATCGTTAGGTTCTGCTAACAGCTCACTGATGTTCCGGTCAACGAAGGAAGAGAGTTTATCGTCCAAATGGGAGCGGATGAAACTGTTCGAGGACTGATAGTATTCGATCAGCCTAATCATTCCTTCACTCAACAAAGCCTCAAATAGAATCAGATCCGCTTTTTCCATATTTTCTTTCTTTAACATGTCGCGCCAGGAAACAAGATTTACATGTACATGAATGCCGTACGTTTTGTATTCGTGTTTGAGCCAGAAGGCATCCGGGGCATGTCGGCTGTATGTAAAAAGTTGAAGAGGTTCTCCCTGATACTGAGACTGGCTTAACAGGTTCAGCGCCTCATCCCCTTTCCAATCTTTATCAAAAAAGCTCGGCCTGCCGTTTACCTGAAAATTTCTCGACGGATAAAGCCGGGGTTCCCCCAATTCCACGATCATTTTCTGGCGATTAATCAAGTGGTACAAAGCTTTGCGAAAATGGATATCCTGAAGAGCTCCCTCCTTTTTCAGGTTAACAGTCAGCAGGCTACTACCGCATAAATCTTCCGCTTCTTCCCAATCCCGTGCAGAATGGACGGCGGCTTCACCTGACCAAACGACTAATAAATTGGATTTCGGTTCAAGGAGGAATTCGTTGTTTGTCTCAGGTACAATAATAATTTCGATCCGATCTATAAACGCCCGCCCTTGAAAATGCGGGTCAAACGCTTCCAGCACACAAACTCCCGAGGACCATTTGGTAACTTTGTACGGGCCTGAACCGACGGGAAGATCAGTCATGCCTTCCCTGTTTTCTTCATAGACATCCCGGGGTACAATCGAAGCGGGGGCAAAACTCAGGAACCGTAAAAACAGATGATTCGGTTTTGTTAAATGGATTTGCAGGGTATATCGTGAGAGAACCTTGATCGAATCAATATCCCTGACGAGCCAATTCTGGGCGCATGATGCATCAGCCAGGCGTGTTAAACTATACAAAACATCATCGGCAACTACATCACCGCTATCTGTTACCTTCTCTGCCTGTTTTTCCTTCTTCAATTGTCCGTCGGCGAAACCGTGACCCGAAAAGGGAAAGGCAACTTTAGACAAGAACTGTATGAAGGATGGACTGCTTTTACATCAAATAAATTATTATGGATGATGACCATCTTCGTCATATTCCTAAATTGTACCACGGCTGTTATCAGCACGACGATTATTTTCTACGCAAAAGATGAGCTAAAACTTTCTTCTTCACTATTGGCTGTCGTGCTGTCGGCTTCGGGTGTGGGAGGATTGGCAGGAAGCCTACTAATCAACCGCTTGAGGGCTCGTATCGGACTGGGGATGATTTTTGGAATGTCCGCTTTATTAAACGCTTTGTCTTATATCGCGCTTTATTTTTGTGCAAATCTAATGACCTTGACTGCAATATTATTTATCATAGGAATCGCCATCTCATTCAACGACATATGTGTGTATACATTCAGACATGAGCAAACCCCTGGCCATCTTATCGGCAGAATCGGCGGCATTACAGGCACCCTTTTTCGCTTGGGGATGCCCGTAACCATGTATTTGTCCGGCTGGATGGTTGTGTGGTGGGGAACGGCCTCTATCTTTATCAGTTCAGCCGTCTGGAATGGATGTGTCTTTGCTGTTTATGTTCGAACCCGGTTATGGAGAGTTCCTTAACTTGATGAAGAAATCACTTCTGACTTTTTAAAACCACCTTTTAAACCAAAGCTGGAAATTCCTACTTCTGTTCCTTTAAAGCGCTTATTTCTTTTTCCAGTTTTTCAACCCTGTCCATTAACAAACTCACTGTTTGATGAAGTGAAAAGATTTGCTTTTCATAAGACGGTTCCGGTATTTTTCATTTCCACATCGAAAAAAAGAATAAAAAACAATGAATCGCTTGTACTTTTCAGCCTAACCGAAACGCGCCTTCCATGTCGAACCGCTTGTGGCGGATATAATAATAGTCATTCGTTTCCGGATCATACACATAATCATTTTTCAAATCCGCTATGTTTTCAGTGATGAATCGCATCGCCTGCAGAAATGTATCGATTTCCCGATTGGTCATCGTTGGGTGAATCGAAAAACGTACCCAGCCGGGTTTTGTGGAGAAATCACCCTGATCGATTTTATCCGTAATCTTTTTTGACGTTGTCTGGTCGATGTTTAATAAATAATGGCCGTACGTGCCCGCACAGGAACAGCCTCCGCGGACTTGAATACCAAACCGGTCATTCAACAGTTTTACAATCAAGTTATAGTGAACATCTTCGACGATAAAAGAAATAATGCCGAGCCGTTCTGTGATATGTCCGGCCAGCACATGCAGCCGCGGAATTTTATTCAATTTCGTTAACAAAACTTCGACCATTCCTTTTTCCCGCCTTACCATATTGTCCGTGCCCATTTGTTCTTTTAATTTTATGCATAACGCAGATTTGATGCCCTGCAATATCCCCGGTGTGCCCCCGTCCTCACGCACCTCGATATCCGGGAAATAGTGATGGTATCCCCACGGATTTGTCCACGTGACTGTGCCGCCTCCAGGTTTATCCGGAACTTGATTGGAGTACAGTCTTGAATCAAAAATAAGCACCCCGCTCGAACCCGGCCCACCCAAAAACTTATGGGGAGAAAAGAAAATACCGTCGAGCTTTTCCAGAGGGGATGCTGGATGCATATTGATATCTACATAAGGGGCGGATGCAGAAAAATCCACAAAGCAAATCCCCCCATGCTCATGCATTTTTCTCGCCAGTTCATGGTACGGGGTCTGGATGCCAGTCACGTTGGAACAGGCGGTAAACGAGCCGATTTTCAGCTTGCGGTGATTATACTTATGGAGAAGTTGTTCCAACTGTTGTACGTTTACGGTCCCGTTTGAGCGGGGCGCCATTATGACGACATCTCCGATCGTTTCCAGCCAGGAAGTATGGTTCGAGTGATGCTCCATATGGGTAACAAAAATAACCGGCCTCTCTTCTTCGGTAACTTTCACCTTATTTCTCAACGTTTCCGGCAGCCGCAGACCCAAGATTCGCTGAAGTTTATTGACAACTGCGGTCATCCCGGAGCCGTCCATAATAATCACATCGTGTTCGTCCGCATCCACATGATTTTTTATAATGGCTTGCGCCTGTTTATACGCTAATGTCATAATCGTACCTGTAATATTTGATTCCGTATGAGTATTCGCAATAAACGGGCCAAAATCATCAATGATTTTAGATTCAATCGGACGATATAAACGTCCGGTTGCCGTCCAATCGGCGTAAATCACCGGCTTTCTGCCAAAGGGTGAGATAAACGTTTGTTCGGCTCCGATAATGTTTTTACGGAAGGACATAAAATAACCCTCTAATTCTCCAGAAAGCTCATACCCTTCATCCCCGATTCCTGTTGTTTCCAAGTTAAACTCCTCCCTTACCCGTATCTGCCTATTTCTATCGTATGTTTTCGGCAGAGTATGGGTTAATATCACACTGCGCTGCTGCTTACCGCAAAAATCCTTGAATATATTTGGTACCCATCCGTATTTTTCTAATTCAAAAAAGCACATACAACCCCAATCTTGTAGGGGAAAATATGTGTTAATTCATACAAAAAGCTGCGAGTACCAAGGAGTGAACTAATGTAATGAAGCGTTTAACCTGTATCATAACTTTTGTTTTATTTATTTTGTCTGTTTCCCTGCTGCCGTTTTACTCTGTGGAAGCATATCGCGATACTGCTTATCACTTTGGGTTTAAAAAGAGTAAAAACGGTCAGCTTCCCTCCATTGATCAGGAGGGATTTAAAGACATTCTGGTCAAGCATGGGGCGGTCTTCCTCGGGGATACGACAAAAAAAGAGCTCTACCTTACTTTTGATAACGGATATGAGAATGGCTATACGGTACAAATTTTAGATACGCTGAAAGAGAAAAAAGTTCCGGCAGCTTTTTTTGTCACCGGACATTATGTCAAAGATCAGCCTGAACTGCTGAAACGGATGGTAAAAGAAGGCCACCTCATTGAAAATCATTCCTGGGGTCATCCGGATATGGCAAGAATTTCGGATAGCAGAATGAAAGAAGAGCTGAACAAAGTGAAGGAAGAGGTAGTCCGGGTAACCGGACAAAAGGAAATGCCTTTTATGCGTCCGCCGAGAGGGATCTTTAGCGAGCGAATGCTTGCAGTAAGCAAACAACTGGGGTACACCAATGTTTTCTGGTCCATTGCCTATAAAGACTGGGATACGAAGAAACAAAAAGGCTGGAAATACGCATACGATAGCTTCATGGGCCAACTGCACCCGGGCGCGGTCATCTTGCTCCATTCCGTTTCCGGTGATAATGCAGAAGCACTGAAAAAAATCATCGACGACGTCAGAAAACAAGGGTATGAGTTTAAAAGTCTGAACCAAATGAAGACGAAAAGACCTTGAGAAAAAGTTAAGTCAAAACAAAACCCGCCAGCCTAAGCTAGTGGGTTTTGTTTTTTCTTGCTATCTGTATTATTCAGTTAGCAACCTTAACCTTGTTCTCATCCATAATCTGGTGTGCTTGATCTTTGTAGGTGGTAAATATCATGGTGGCAGCAAAGAGACATATAACAGCAACAAAAAGACAGAGACCAAAAAGACCTTTTTGATAAAGCCAAGTGAAATTTAACACTGTAATTACGGCTGTTCCTAGGCTTACCCCGGTACATAAAGCTCCTAAACGAGCGTAGGCTGCTCTTTCATTCCATGTAATACGGCTTGCATTTTCAACCAATGCAACGATAGTTAGCGTCACGATGTTGGCTATCATTCCCGGCCAAACCGGATGGACCTGCAGGAAAAATTGATTAATCTGCCACCCTCCAAGATGATACCAAAGCAGACCTGTGAATGTTCCAACGGCCATCGATGAAAGTACAGCACGCGAGGTAGCCAGCGGCCAAAAAAGGGCCGCTACGACCGGCGCGAAGGTAGCTGAGTTTCGAGCCACCCAAGCAAGAATATTCCACCATGCCGACTGCTCAGCACGCAGAGAGGCAAAAATCACCATTAATACTGTGAGCAGAGCCAGCGACCATTTGGTATAACGGATATAGGTTTTCTCGCTCTGTCCGGGAACAACCGCTTCGCCTACATCCTTCCCAAGGCTTGTTGCACCCGAAAATTGGCACGGAGCCCCCCAACTTAATGCACAGGCCCAGAATCCAAGGAAAAACAGCGCAACAAACGGTGCGGGAAGCACCTGCATTAAATAATGAGGAATCGCAACCAAACCGCGGGTTTCTCCATGAATAACACTGGCAGCAGCCAGACCAAATACAACAGCCCCTATAATAAGAGGAACACCAAGAACAGCTGCCCATAGAAGACCTTTTTTTCCTTCTTCCGGTGTGCGGCAGGACAAGGCCATCTGAAAGGCTGCTTGTGCTAAAATCACATTTACAATGAAAGTGCCAAACCACGCGACAATCGTTTGAATCCCCACATTTGAAAAAGAATACATCTGAGGTTTAGCTAAGGCAAACTGCTTCAAACCTTCCAATCCGGGATGAATAAACACAGCCGCAAATCCAACGATCAGCATAATATAAAAAACAATCGTGTTTAATAACTGTGTGTACCCAATTGCCCACATTCCTCCAAACTGCAAATAAGCAAAAAGAAGAATAGCTGTAATAGCAACAGCGGTAAGCAGGGAAACACCGGTAAATACGTGAAGAGCCGAAGCAAATGCCAGTGCGGTTGCTACTGACCACATTGGAAAGGAAAAACCTGTAATCGCCCCGGCAAGCGCCCGGGATCTTCTTCCGAAATGATCGCCAATTAATCCCGAAATTGTAATCAGAAGTTTTTTTCTAAACGAAGCAAGCAATAATGTGGCAATTAACAGCACTTGCAGCGTTTCCGCCACCCCATACCATATAGCCGATACCCCCTTTAGATAAGACAATTCAATAATCGAAATAAAAGAAGAACCGGAAAACAATCCTGTAATGCATATGGCAACAAAAAATGCGCTAAAATTTCTTCCTCCAACGAAATATCCGTTTCCACTGCCTGCCCTTTTTCTCGCGATTCTGCCAATGGAAATTAGCAAAATCGTATACGCAAGCGCAAACCCAACAAACCAATAACCTACCGATGTCACAGTGGAACACTCCTTTTTATTTGTACTTTCTTGATTTATTTACTTGGATTTCTCGGTACTCAAATTCCTTTCTTCGATTCTTACCATAGAATTAAAAAATCCCCTTCTGGACAGAAGAGGATTTAAATTAAACAATTTCCATCTTCTTATCTGCCAGAAAATTTTTCTGCTGGAAGTAGCACCTTGTAGATACAGGTTGCTGAGATGTCATTGGGCCAGAACCCTCAATCTCTCTTGATAAGAATGAATTCGCTATAAAATTATTTTTCATTCTAAACCGTTAATTCCTATTTGTCAACTTACTTTTTACACTCGTAGGTTTTTTGACCTGAACCCCCTGTTTTATTGAGTTAATTCAAAAGACTCCGTAATTTGAATACTATCTTTAACGGATTGCACCATGGCGCAATTTTTCCGGGTGACCTCAAGGGCTTTTGCTATTTTTCCCTCTTGAAGGTTTTTCCCTCTAATTATAAAATGCATATCGATTTTTTCAATGCGATTGGCTTCCTTTTCATTTCTTTGTACATTTACGGCTACTTTGATGTCCTCATAAGAGATGCGCATCTTTTCTAACACTTTTCTTAATACACCACCACTGCATACAGCGACAGAAGAAACCAATAATTGATAGGGACGAAATCCGTAATTTTCATCCCCTGAAATATGCAGTTCACCATATGAGAAGTTTGTTGCAAATCCATTTTCTTCCATATAAAATTCCATCAGTTGATTCTCTCCTTTTTCAGCGTATACGTTCGACTAAGGTTATTATACGCTAACACGAGGACTGTCGGAAGTAATCGATAGTCCTTGTCCATTCATTTTTAGCTATTCCGGTAAACGATATCTTACTCTTGGAACGCAATCTTCACGCTGCAGCCGAATAATATGCCCTTCATCCACAAATTCATCCAGATACTACGGGGGTCCCTCCATCATGTGCTTTGTGTTTCGTGTATTTCCTGTTTAACCTGTTCTTTATTCTTACCAAACTCTATACCCATTCCCCGCAAAAAATTAAGTAAAACGTTAATGGATGAGTTGATTTCAGGTTCCCGAAGGGCCTTGACCATTCCCCATACACCTGTATAGTTGTCGTTTGGCACGGACGCCTTCTCCAAACCTTGATTGAGCCCGTTAAGCAGCATATGGACTTTAATCGGGTCCAGTTTGCTTAAAAACTGCATCGCAATCACCGCGTTTTTCATCATAGAAGGGATGCCAGCTACACGTACAAACTCCAAGCCTACTTTTGCTACCTCATGCTTGTTCTTAAGGATGCCCTGTATGATATCGAAAATTCCCGATTCATGGGCCTCTTTTATGATTTCGATAAAAGCCACCAGAGACTTTCGGTTATCGCTTAAAACTTTCAGGATTTCCTCCATGGATTCTACCTGCTGCTGCGTCTCGGTTGGGATTTGTTTTTCAATCCTGGTAATTGCCCTGGCCATAAGTACCCTCCTCTTTTTTCACCGTATCCACAACAGGCACGTAGCCCAGCCGATTCCATTTTTCTTCCACTTTTACCCCAACCTGAGGGACGCGATTGCCAAAGCGGTAGTTCACCCTTGGCAGCGGAATTTCTCCCGTCGGTTCAAGTATTTCGAGATGGACGCCCATTTCCTTATAATTCGGCGTATGGGTTACAATATCATGATAGCTGCTGGTCAGTCGGTTGACGGCTTCGTTATCTTTTCTCGTGTTCATCGGCAAATACAATTCATTCCCCTTCACACGGTCCGTAATAAGGGCGCGCACTTCAACTTTTCCGTACGGGGAGGTTAGCCGTACAAGTGCACCGTCTTTTATCCTGCGATCTTTTGCAAGTTCCGGAGATACTTCGAGCCAGACGGAAGGTACTTTGTGACGGAGACCTTCTGACTTATACGTCATGTTTCCTTCGTGGAAATGCTCAAGCAATCGTCCGTTGTTTAAATGTAAATCGTATTCTTTTCCCGGCTGGAATGGCGGTGTCCAGTCAACGGGGAACAGCTTTGCTTTTCCATCTGGGAAGGCGAACTTATCCGTGTATAACAGAGGCGTATCCTTACCTTCCGGTGCTACCGGCCATACCAGACTGTTCCAGCCCTCCAGCCGCTCATAGCTAACACCCGCAAACACAGGCGCAAGACTTGCCGCCTCTGCCATAATTTCGCATGGATGCGTATAGTTCCAATTCGCCCCCATGCGATTGGCAACCGCCTGAATAATTTCCCAGTCAGGTTTTGATTCTCCCAGCGGTTTAAACACTTTATAAAAACGCTGAATACGTCTCTCGGTATTGGTAAACGTTCCGTCTTTTTCAAGGCTGGGCGCCGCCGGTAAAACAACATCCGCAAACTGGGCAGTTTTCGAAAAGAACATATCCTGCACGACGAAGAATTCCAGTTTGTCAAAAGCCGCATCAACATGGTTAGAGTTGGCATCGACAAGCGCCATGTCTTCACCAAATAGATATAACGCTTTAAGTTCTCCTTTGTGAATGCCTTCAACCATCTGGTGGTTATTATAGCCCGGTTCTTCCGGCAGTTTTACGCCCCATGCCCCCTCATAGCGAGCCCGCACTTTCTCATCCTGTACCGGTTCATATCCCGGGAACCAGGCCGGCATGGTACCGAAATCACAGGCACCCTGGACATTATTATGTCCGCGCAGCGGGTATGCTCCCGTACCCGGTCGGCCATAATTACCGGTTACCAACAATAAATTGGATATTGCTGTACTCGTATCGGTTGCTCCCATATGCTGGGTAACCCCCATCGCCCACAAAATACAAACGGATTTTGATTCGTGGATCATGGTAGCTGTCTTTATGATTTCGTCTTTTGTTAGGCCCGTTGTTTCTTCCGCATACTCCAGTGTGTACTTGTCCAAGGTGGATACATATTCTTCAAAACCGTTGACTCTGTTCTTTAAAAAGTCCCTGTCTTCCCATCCCTGATCAATAATGTATTTCGTTACAGCCGATAACCAGATCAGATCGGTACTGTGATTCGGGTGAAGATACAAATCAGCCCGCTCAGCCAATTCATTTTTTCGTAAATCTGCGACAATTAGCTTCTGTCCAAACAGTTTATGGGAACGCTTAATACGTGTAGCTAAGACAGGATGCGATTCCGCCGGATTGGCGCCGACAACCATGACCAGCTCAGACTCTATAATATCCTCAATGGTTCCCGAATCGCCGCCAATTCCAACTGTGCGCAGAAGTCCTGCGGTAGCCGGGGACTGGCAGTATCGCGAGCAATTGTCTACGTTATTACTGTGCATAACAGCCCGGGCAAACTTTTGAAAAATGTAATTTTCTTCATTGCTGCACTTGGAAGAGGCGATATAACCGATGGAGTGCGGCCCGTATTCTTTCTTAATGTAAGACATCTTTTCAGCAATCAAATCAAGGGCCTCATCCCAGGTGGATTCGACAAAAGTGTCTCCTTTACGGATTAAAGGTTTTGTTAAACGTTCCTCACTGTTAACAAAGTCCCACCCCCATTTTCCTTTTACACAGGTGGAAATACCATTGACTGGCCCTTCGATTTGCGGCTCCACCTTGAGGATTTGGCGATCTTTGGTCCAAATCTCAAAACTGCATCCTACCCCGCAATAGGTGCAGACTGTTTTTGTGCGCTGTATTCGTGACTTACGCATGGCGGATTCCATCTCTGAAATCATAAAGATTTCTCTGTACCCCGGCTCCACTTCTTTTGTTAAATCAATCATCGGCTCAAGGACATCCGCTACGATCCCCGTAAGGTAGCCGGCTTCGCCCAACATCGATTTTTCCATTAAAGCATTACACGGACATGCCGTTACACAGTGGCCGCAGGAGACGCAGGACGATTGATCGATCGGAACATCGTTATCCCAAATAACGCGGGGGCGCTCACGGTTCCAATCGATCGTTAACGTTTCATTTACCTGTAAATCCTGGCACGCCTCCACACACCGGCCGCAAAGGATGCATTGGTCAGGTTCGTAACGATAAAACGGATGCGTGGTGTCAGGAGGGTAAGGTTTCGCTTCAAATTCATACTTTTGGTGCGCTAACTGCAGGTGTTCGGCAGTATTGTGCACTTTACAGTTTCCATTGTTATTGTCACAAACGGTACAATACAATTCATGGTTTTGCAGAATACGGGACATCGCCTCTAACTGTGCTTCTTTTACTTCATCTGAATCAGTCGTAACGTTCATTCCAGGTAATACCTGTGTGGCGCAAGACCGTACCAGTTGGCCGTCTACTTCCACAAGGCACGTATCACAAGTTTGAATGGCGCCCAACTGAGGATGGTAACAAATATCCGGTATGTAACAATCGTGTGCTTTGGCGACATCAAGAAGGCTCTGCCCTGGAACCGCTTTGCATTCCTTGTTATTGATACGAAAGGAGAAAGCATCATTGGTCATGTTTATCCTCACCTCGTTGTATTGCCTATTTTTGCATTTTCATCCACTCCTATTACCATACCCTTGTTCCATAAAAAGAAACATCATCTTCACACTTTCCTGGAAACCACCGGGTTTGCATGCAAAACGCCGTTTGGATAACCAAACGGCGTTAAAAAATTTTATTGAGCTGATTTCTTTTGAAGGGCCGCAAAATAATGTGCAAGCCCCATACCACACACATCTGTATCTAATTTAATAATACTATAAACGGGATGATCGACCGGAACATGCCGCTCGCTTAAATGCTGCTGCACTTGTTGAAACAAGCGGGCGGAGATTTCTTCGGCCCCTTTACCTTCCTGAACCACCTGTCGCGCCGTCTCCACAAACCGGGGAAGCCAGTAATCGATTTGTCTATACACTTCTACTGTATCAGTGGACATACCAAAATGACCGAAATAAATGCGATCCACACCCATTTCCCGAATCCGTTCCATGGAATTCTTCATCGCGTCGGGGTTAAACTGGTTCGGTGAAGTCGACGCAAGATACAGGTCTACCCCTAACGCTTTCAATTCCGCGTAGTATACGCCTATCGTATCACCGGTAAAAATCCCGTTGCTGGGCGGATGATAGATACTAAAATGATGGTTGGCGTGACCCGGGGTATCATAAAACTGTAAGGTACAGTCCGGTCCGATCGTTAACGTTTCACCATCAGCTTTAACGATGATTCGTTCTTCCGGAACGGGTACAATGGGGTCGTAAAGGGCGTCAAATTTGTCCCCGTACACCGCCCTTGCCCCTTCAATTAGTCTTTCCGGGTGTGCCAAATGCCTGGCGCCTTTGGGATGGACAACGACGGTTGCTTTTGGACAATCCTGTAACAACAAGCCGACACCGCCTGCATGGTCTAAGTGAATGTGGGTGACAATAATATATTGAATGTCTTTCGGATCGATGCCTAAATCATGTAACCCCTTTAATAAATACGGAATGGAAGGGCTAGCGCTTGTTTCAATAATCGTCAATTGCTCTTCCTGCAGTACATAAGAACCTGTTCTTCCAAACATCCCAAGATCGCATACATCAATAAACTGTATTCTGTTCCCTAAATCAACCGGCTTTCTTCTCTCCACTCTGTTCACCTGACCTTCCATGTTTTCTAGTCGAGCCGTTTATTCTATGTTGTTTTTCAAATGCGAATATTCATTCACTATGATTATATCATACATAGAAAAGCATAAAAGAAATCAGGCGCACATCTTTATCTGCACAACTTTATTTACCCATCGCTTGTTCCGGTTTGCGAATGAGACTCCGTAACGCATCAATATTGACCAGTACGATTCCGATAAGAATCGTAAAAACCCCTATCAATGCCACCCATGAAACCACTTCGTTATACAACAACACTCCCAAACCAAGTGCAATCAGCGGAGATATATAAAGCCAGGTAGCCGGGAATACAGGATTCGTTTTGGCAACGAGCCAATAGAATATGCTGTGTGCCAGCATGGAACCAACGATGATTAAATAGAGGAGTGAGCTTACCGCATTCAGTGTGAGCATTGCATTCACGTGCACATGTTCGGTAAAAAACGATAAAACGAGCAGCATGGCTCCTCCATACATCATCTGGGCCGCATTCAAGGCAATAGGGGATGTATCCGGAAAACGCGGAATCACGCGTTTGGAATATAAGGCACCCGATGAATAGCATATTTCGCCTATCAAAATCCCAATACATCCCATCACCCAAAACAAACTCACATGAACGGAAACACTGGGTAAAAGCAGGAAAAGTACACCTGCAAATCCTATGAAGCAGCCATACATCGATTTAACCGATGTTTTCTGCCGAAGAATGCCGGTCTGAAGCAGCAGGATCATAATCGGCCCCGTTGCCGATAAAACCGCTGCCATTCCCGAAGCCACATACTGTTCAGCCCAATACAGCGTTGCAAATGTGCCAAAGGTTAAGCCGGCACCTGTAACCAGCATCTCCTTGCGTAAAAGAAGCGTTACGGTTGCCCTTCTTTTCCATAGCATCCAAATAAAAAGTACGAGACCCGCCAGAAGAAAACGAATCCCCGCTGCAAAAAATGGCGGCACACCGGCATTAATGCCTACTTTAATGGCCAGAAAAGTCGTCCCGAAAATCATGCACATCAGTATATAACCGAAAATAACCATTTATCTTCCTCCTTTTTTTCATCATAATAGGAGGAAAATAGAACAGATATGTTACCACAGAACAGATTGTGGGGACATCGTGTAAAATGAAAGAAAAAGGGGGATGCTGCGCATGAATGAAAACTTCCCGGTAGCCGGGCAATCGAATTCTCTGTACGACCAAGTGTATGATTACCTGTTGAACCGGATAGCGCGCGGGGAGTGGAAAGAACATGATAAGCTCCCATCTATACGAATGCTGGCACAACAATTGAATGTACACCGGTTGACCGTCTTCAGGGCTTACCAGCTGCTTAAGGATAATGGAAAAGTATATGTAAAAGATAAATCAGGCTATTATGTTCAGCCGAATTTTAGAATGGCGGTCGATCATGGGGAAGATTCCCCTATCTCTTCCTATTTTCAAAAAAGCCACCTGTCTGAAATCCATCAGGTGCCGGTTACCTATCAGTTTTCTAAAGCGCTTATCGATCCGAATCTTTTGCCTAATCTTTATTTTTCACACTATGTAAAAAAGGTATTTGATTTGTACCCGAAAGTACTCGGCACCTACTCCACGGTGCAGGGAGATGAAGAACTGCGCGAAACACTTGCCCGCTATTTCTCAAAGCGCCACCGGTTCCACGTTTCTGCGGATGAGTTATTAATCACATCGGGGGCGCAACAGGCGATTGACCTGATTTCTAAAATCCTCATAAAACCCAAGGATGCTGTTTTGTTGGAGCGGCCAACCTACAGCGCCGCGATTGATATTTTTCGCCGGCAGGGTGCGCATCTCATTCCGATAGATATCCATCCCGGAGGCTATGATTTAGCGCAGGTTGAAAGTTATATGAGACAATTTAAGCCGCGCCTCTTTTACCTTAACCCTACCTTCCACAACCCAACGGGCTACACCGTTCCGGCGGAACAGCGAAAACGGCTCGTAGAGCTTGCCGAACAGTACCGCTGCCTACTGGTGGAAGATGACCCGTTTCACGATACGTATTTTGACCGGGAGCCGCCTGCCCCACTTTTTGCATATGACACAGAAGGGTGGGTTATGTATATCCGCGGCTTTAGCAAATACGTTGCTCCCGGCCTGCGTATTGCCGCTGTCGCAAGCCGGCCGCCCTTAATGAAATGTCTCTTACCCGAGAAGTCCTTATCAGATAACGGTACGCCGCTGCTGAACCAAAAAATTTTTCTCCATTATTTCACCTCCGTCCGGCTGCAGCAGCATCTGGAAAAACTCCGGATTGCGCTCAATATTCGAAAGGACATTATGGAGGAAGAACTAGCCGTGGCGAATTGGAAATGGACCAGCCCAAAAGGCGGTCTCAACCTGTGGGTTAAGCTGCCTGAGACAATTCCCATGGAAGCACTGCTTATCCAAAGCATGGAGCAGTCTGTTTCCTTTGTTCCCGGGTCCATCTGTGATCCGCTCAGGAAATCAGAGTCCTGGCTGCGATTAAGCTATTCCTATGTGAATGAACAACTATTGCGCGAGGGTTTACAGCGACTCGTCAGCCTGGCCCGTTCATTGGACTCTGCCAGTGAAAAGTAACCCGTCTTAACAATTTAAAACCCCTGCAGCGCGGATTTCTCACCGCTGCAGGGGGGCTGTTTTAGGGACAATTTTATAGTATTTTGTGAAGAGTTGCGAACAATAAGTTCTGGTTGTAGGATGATACGCTGCTTACCTTCTCGCGAAAGATTCTGTTTCTATTTCATCTTACTTCATGTAAGTGCCTCTTTTCGTACGGGATTATTCTCGATGGAACGTTTCCCAGTATACTAGAGGCGCTTTTTTCGTTCAAAGCTCAAATTACTTCATTACAGGAATTGCTCCTCTTTAGTGGAATGGGTTTAGTCACCTGTATTCTTCTGCAAGTTGGGGCTGAAGTCCTTTTTTATGGTAAAAGTGCAAAACGCTCAAATATAATCACATTCACATATTCATTGAAAATAAGACATACATCAATTTCAAAAAAGTATTCCATTTTGGCCAATCAATTCATAGTAAATTCATACCGGTTTGAAGCATGGAATATCGATTTTACCATACTATATATGTTGGTTCGTATTTTCATAGTCTACTTGCTTGGAGGCATCTTTTAAAGGGCTAAATAGAATTGTATAATTGAATAAGTAACACTATTTATTTTTAATATTTCCTTAAAATAAATATTCGAACTAAAACTTTTGTTATTTTTAGTATATACATGAAGGAAAGTATTTCCTCCAGTTTATAGTTAACTAACAGATAGGAGAACAAAGTAAATGATGAAAGAAAGGGAACTCCCCGTCAGAGAAAAAAACATTGTATTCATCGGTTTCATGGGAGTGGGAAAGACAACAATTGGTCAACTTGTCGCTAAAAAGCTTTACAGGGACTTTATAGATATTGATCAATATATTGAAGAAAAGTATAACATGCCTATTTCCCAATTGTTTAAGGAGAGGGGTGAGCGACATTTTCGAAAGATAGAAAGGGAAACCGTTCTTGATATTTGCAAAAATCATCGTTGCAAAATTGTTTCTTTGGGCGGTGGAGCATTTCAACAGGAAGAGATCAGGAAGGTATGTCTGGCTCATTGCATTGTGCTTTTTCTGGATTTATCCTGGGATGCCTGGAAGGAAAGACTTGATTTACTAATTGATAATCGGCCTGTATTGCATAACCGTACAGCAAGTGAAATTCAGGAATTGTTTGAAGAAAGACAGCTCGCTTATTCAAAGCACAATTCAAAAATTGAAACCGATAATCAAAATCCTGAAGAAGTAGCTGACTATATTGTTAGTGCATTAAAATTCGGATGGGATATATATCAGCCTCACACCGATCTATAGGAAGGATTATAAATTAGGGGCTATTTAACTTTTTATTTTTTTATAGTATAAGCATAGAGGCAGGATTAAGATGGGATTAAATTGGCAGCTTTTTATATAACGGAATGATCGGGCACAATGAAAACAGTTATCTTGGTTAAAACAAAGATAACTGTTTTCGTTTACAAAGACTGTTTTATCTTTTTTTCAGGATCATAAAGGTGGCAGTGCCTATTGCTACCAAGTCCCCATTCGAATCATAAATCTCCGCCTGACCGACTGCCAATGACCCACCGCGATGGTAAAGTTTGGACTTAGCCGTCAAATACTCCCCTGTTGCAGGGCGGATATAATTAACTTTCAACTCTACTGTGGGGGAAATCTCCTCTTCTGTGAGGACAGAGCGTACGGCAGAACCGATCGCTCCATCGATGAGTGTAGCCAGTGCTCCTCCGTGAACAGACCCTCTTCTTTGATGCAGATTCGGAGTGATATCCATTCGTAGTTCGGCATACCCTTCCTCGATTTTCATTTCCTTCATCCCAACATAATCCCAAAATGGACTCATTCCCGGTTCAGTTTTTTTCATCACACGTCTCCTCTTTGTGAACCCTTAAATACCTCTATTACACACCCTATGCATAACTCACTTCTAGCATTTTCTTGACTTCATCTGCTAGAAGAGGAACGACTTCAAAAAGATCTCCTACAATTCCATAGTCCGCCACTTGGAAAATAGGAGCTTCGGGATCATTATTAATCGCCACGATAATTTTAGAATTGGACATCCCGGCTAAATGCTGGATCGCGCCGGAAATACCGCATGCTATGTAAAGATCAGGTGTTACGACTTTCCCGGTTTGGCCGATTTGCAGGGAGTAATCGCAGTATTCCGCGTCGCATGCGCCACGAGAGGCACCAACTGCTCCGCCAAGCACTTCTGCCAATTTCTGAAGCGGTTTGAACCCTTCAGCACTTTTCACCCCGCGGCCACCGGAAACGACAATCTTGGCTTCGCTAAGATCCACACCACCAACTGCTTTTCTGACGACCTCTTTTACAATCGTACGTACATCTTTAATCTCGGGGTGAAAGGAAATGAATTCGGTTTCCACTGGATTTTCCAAAATTTCAAAGTTATTTGGACGAAGAGTGATAACCCCTTTACTTTCTTTGAATATTTTCTTTTGGAATGCCTTTCCCGAATAAATCGGTCGGATAAATTTCACTTGATCATTCTGGCAGGCAACCCCCGTACAATCGGAAATCAAGCCAATTCCTAAACGAGCCGCTACTCGGGGCGCTAGATCTTTTCCCATTGCAGTATGACCCATCAAGATCACATCCGCTTCCACTTTTTCAATCAACTGATGGAGAGCCTGGGAATAGGCATCTGCCGTATAAACGGATACCTTTTCTTCATCGACAATATACAGCTTATCTGCTCCGTACTTACTGATCTCGTCGAGGTTCGTTGCTGCAACTGACCCAAACAATGCGGCTACGACTTCTCCGCCTTCAGCCAACTGGCGGGCCACAGTTAACGCTTCGAACGACACATTTCTTAATTTTCCATCTTTGGTTTCGGTAAGTACAAGAACTTTTCTACCCATAATGATCCTCCTCAATTAGATTACTTTTGCTTCATTGCGAAGCAGTTGTGCTAGCTCATTCACCTGTTGCGGAATTTCGCCTTGTAAAATCCGTCCTGCCTGTTTCTTGGACGGCAAGTATTGGTCAATGACCGCTGTGCAAGCCGTTACTTTCTGAGAGAGTCCTAAATCTTCAACTGACAAACGCTCCAAGGATTTTTTCTTCGCTTTCATAATCCCGGGCAACGATGGATAGCGAGGTTCATTCAAACCCTGTTGGGCTGTAGCCAGGAATGGCAATCCTACTTCGATGACCTCGGTATCTCCATCCACGTCTCTTTCCACCGTTGCTTTTATACCATCCAAAGTCAGTTTGGTAATGGAAGACACGTGCGGGATGTCCAATTCTTCAGCGACCCGAATGGCAACTTGGCCTGCACCGGAATCCACAGCCATATTTCCGCCGAGAATCAGATCAAAACGGCGGTCTTTAATAGCTGCCGCGATCCATTTCGCCGTTGTATATTCATCGACTTCTGTCCCATCTACTTCAATGATGATGCCTTTATCTGCACCCATGGCCAGAGCAGTACGCAACGCGTTTTCCGCTCGGGCAGGCCCTACGGTCAGAACCGTCACTTCCGCCCCCGTTTCTTCTTTGATCTTTACGGCCTCTTCCACTGCGTATTCATCATAGGGATTGATGATAAATTCCACGCCATCTTCACTTATCCGATCATCCTTGATGACGATCTTTTCTTCCGTATCAAAGGTTTGTTTGATACATACAAGTATATTCATGATAAAATCACCCTTTCTCCAATCATCGTGTATTTTACACTTGTAAATTCTCTACAATCGTTGTAATCCCTAAGCCTCCTGCAATGCAAAGGGTGACGAGTCCATACTTTTCTCCCCGCCGTTCCAATTCATGCAAGAGTTTGGTTAAGAGGATCGCTCCGGAAGCACCAATCGGATGTCCCATGGCGATGGCTCCTCCGTTGACGTTAATCTTCTCTAGATCTGTATTCCATTCCTTGATCACAGCCAAGGCTTGAGCGGCAAAAGCTTCGTTTAATTCAATCAGGCCTATATCAACTAGTTTTAGACCGGCCATTTTTAATGCCTTCATGGTTGCCGGAACAGGTCCGATTCCCATGATCTCTGGCGAAACCCCAGCCGATGCTTGGGCAATAATTTTGGCTTTAGGCTTTACTCCACATTTGCTTGCTGCCTCTTCTGACATCAAAAGCAGAGCGGAGGCGCCGTCATTTCTTCCACTGCTGTTTCCAGCAGTAACCGTACCATTTTCTTTAAAGACAGCATTTAGTTTTGATAATTTTTCGTTCGATGTTTTTCGGGGATGCTCATCCGTATCGAATCGAACCGTTTCTTTTTTGGTTCTGATTTCATAAGGAACAATTTCCCTTTTAAAATAGCCGCGTTCAATGGCATGAAGGGCAAGATTCTGACTGCGTGCAGCAAACTCATCCTGTTCTTCACGGGATATCTTATATCTCTCAGCCAAATTTTCAGCCGTCATTCCCATAGTTAGGGGGCCATATACTTCGACTGGTTGAGAACGGGGTTGACTTTCTGTATTGGGATCCAAAATTTCCCCATTCCCTGCCCCGAATCCGTAGCGGGCATGCCGAAGATAATATGGCGCCGTACTCATACTTTCTGCTCCACCTGCAATCACGACATCCGATAATCCGCATTGAATTTGCTGAACAGCATTATGAACCGCTTGAAGTCCTGAACCGCACTGGCGATGTACCGTATATCCGGGAACTTCAACGGGAAGCCCGGCACGCAACAGAGCTAGTCTGGCCAGATTTGGGGAATCGGTACTCTGTTTCCCTTGTCCCATAATCACTTCATCCACATCATTTTTATCTATGCCTGTACGGACAACGATCTCTTCGATAACTTTAGCCGCTAAAAAATCTACCTGTACATCTTTCAAACTCCCTCCGATTCGCCCGATCGCCGTCCGAACCGAATCGACAATGACAGCATTCCGCACATGAACCACTCCTAATCCTTATCGTATTTATAGAATCCCGTCCCTGATTTTCTCCCTAATCTGCCAGCTTTTACATACTTAATTAATAGGGGACATGGCCGGTATTTTTCACCAAGCGTCTGATAAAGGTACTCCATATTCCGTAATCGGGTATCCAATCCCACAAGGTCGGCCAATTCAAGAGGACCCATCGGGTGATTCAATCCAAGCTTCATAGCTTTGTCGATGTCTTCCGCCGAGGCTACACCTTCCATCAGCATATTCATTGCTTCATTTCCGATCAAACAGTTCATACGGCTCGTTACAAAACCAGGAAACTCATTGACCTCAACGGTTTCTTTTTTCATTTCGCGAGCGACCTGCTTGGCAATTTTAACCGTTTCATCAGACGTATCCAGCCCCCTTACAATTTCCACCAATTTCATTTTGTGAGGAGGGTTAAAAAAGTGCATCGCTATACATTTCTCTGGCCGGGAAGTTTGAGCTGCTATTTCCGTTGGGCTCATCGTAGAGGTGTTGGTTGCCAAAATCGTTTGTTTCGGGCATAATTCATCCAACTTCTTGAAAATTTCCACTTTCAGCTCCATTTTTTCTAAAACAGCCTCAATCACCAGATCTGCCTGGCCAACAGCTTCCTCCATGCTTGTCGTAAAGGTGATTCGATGTAAGAAATCCTCATCTTCTCCGGGTTGCATATATCCATGTTCAACCGCTTTTTTCGCTTCAGATTCGATATAGTCCTTCGCTTGTTCCAGCGCTTTTGGTTGTATATCCTGAAGATGAACCTGAAATCCGCTTTGGGCGGCAGCGTAGGCAATCCCCCTACCCATCAACCCGCTCCCGATAACTGCTATGTTCTTCATGTTGCCCCCTCCATTCCAGGTATGTTGTTTACACTTTCGAATGTTTCTTTAAAATCTGACTGTATTTCACCAAATAATCCATCACATTGACTACTCTTTCCGGAGTCGGGTATACCGGAAAACTTTCTTGTTGATAGAAAGCCATAGCCTGCGGTGCTATCATTTCTGCCCCTAATCGACCCACAACGATCGGCTTGTTTTGATTTTTAAATACATCCATAATCGCTTGGGCAATGATAGATGCTCCTGGATCGGAATTGGTGGTCAGCATCACAATGACACCATCAACATTGGAATCCGCTGCTAACGTTTCCAAAACCTTTTTAAACATTTCCGGTTTCGCAATGACTTCCGCCGTCACATCAACAGGATTTTGTGCAGATCCAAATGGAGGGATCAGTTGCTTAATGACTTCTGAACCATTGGGCAAGTCAGGGATTTCCAGACCCTTTTCCGCACACAGATCCGCTATGACACTGCAGGCACCGCCAGATGCGGTGACAATGCCGACCCGGTTCCCTTTGGGAAGGGGCTGAATGCCGAATGCTCTTGCAACATCAATTAATTCTTCCACGTGCTTTATTCTGAGCACCCCAAACTTTTCAAAAGCCGTCGAGTAGACCTGATCATCTCCTGCTATCGATCCGGTATGGGATTGGACGGCTCTCTTACCCACACTCGATCTGCCAGTCTTATAAACTAAAACAGGTTTTCTACGCTGCAAGGCTCTTTGAGCGGCCTGACGAAATGCCTTAACGTCTTTGATGCCTTCCATAAACACGGTAATGACCTGAGTCAATTCATCATCCGCTAATACTTCGATAAAGTCAGAGGTTGTTAGATCAGCTTCATTGGCCACACTGATCCATCTGCTAAAGCCGGCACCTTGTTCCCATGCCCTGCTTAAGAGAGCACTTCCCATGGCTCCGCTTTGAGAGATAAACCCAATGTTTCCCGGATGTTTGACTTTGGATTCTAACGCGGCACCAAAAGCAGTATACACGTGCTTCGAAGGACTGGCGATACCAATCGAATTAGGACCCAGCAGTCGAATGTTACCTTGTTTGGCCAGAGCGAGAACTTGTTCCTGAAGCTTTATTCCTTCCTCTCCCGTTTCTGCAAAACCGGAGGAATAGATAATGGCGGCTTTCACCTTTTTCGCAATACATTCTTCCAGAACTTGCGGTACTTGCCTGGCATCGACAATAATACAAGCCAAATCAATATCCCCTGGTACTGCCCTTACACTGGGATAGGCTGGGTACCCCTTAATTTCATTTGCAGTCGGATTAATCGGATACAAATTTCCGGAATAACCGTTCTCTACGATATAGCGGAAAAGCCTTCCACCATTTTTCTTCTCATTTGTGGATGCGCCAATCACTGCAATGGAGTGAGGATTGATCATTTGCTCAACATGATCAAGCAGTCTACTTGAACTATCTTCTTCCTTCTTTGACTCACCTAGTAAAATCCGAACGTCACAAATCACAGCCTCGTCCTTCGTAAAGATAACAGGGTTTAAATCCAACTCTTCGATATCGGGTTTCTGCTGTACTAACTCATTGAGCCCTAAACAGATATTTTTCAAGACCTTTAGATTGATTCCACTCTGTCCTCTATAGCCCTTAATTAAAGGGTAGCCTTTCAATTCGCTGACCATTTGCTCAACGTCTTCTGCAGTAACCGGCATCATCCGCATGGTAAAATCCTTCATAATCTCGACCAGAATACCGCCCAAGCCGATGATTAACTGATGTCCGAAGACCGGATCTTTTTTGATACCGAAGATGAGCTCGGTTCCTTTAGGTGCCATTTTTTGGATGAGAATCCCCGTTACATTTGCATGATTGTTGTATTTTAAGGCATTCATCATGATTTGCTCAAACGATTCGGCTACTTCTTGTTGATCCTGGATGTTTAATTTTACAATCCCGGCTTCTGTCTTATGGATAATATCCCTTGACATCCCTTTCATGACGACCGGATACCCGATTTTCTCGGCCATTTCGATCGCTTGCTGCTTATCTTTAGCCAACATGGATTCGGCAACCGGGAGGCCTAGATCGTTGAGGAGCTGAGCGCCTTCATATTCCATGAGAAATTGAGACGGACTGATTTCAGCTGCCAGAGTCTGCTCTAGCGTTTTGTTTTGACCCATTCGCTTCTCCCCCCTGCCTATTTTCTTCTTTGGCTAAATTTCATCCCAAAGACTTCTTCGGCAATTTTATTTTTCAACATTTCCGGCGTTCCCCCGGCAATCATCCATCCTCTTATTCTCTTGAAAATATACTCCAACGGATATTCAGTAGAGTATCCATACCCTCCGAAAATCTGTAAGGCTTCATGTGCCACTTCAAAAGCAGAGGTATTGATATAAGCTTTGGCAATGGACGTCTCAAGAGGACTCGGAGCCCCTTTATCTGCATTTGTGGCCGCGCGATATAACAACAATCTGCCTGCCTCCAATTTCATTTTCATTTCCGCCACCTTCCACTGTATGCCTTGGAATTCAGCGAGCGGACGCCCAAACTGTTCTCTTTCTTTCGCATGCTGAACCGCCATATCAAATGCAGCTTGAGCCAAAGCTAAAGATCGCGCGGTGTTCCCCATGCGTTCGATATTAAACATCGTGAATAATCTTCTAAACCCATCCTCTGGAATGAGAACATTTTCGATTGGCACTTCGCAATTTTCGAAATATAAAGCACAATGTTCTTCCCCAGACATATGGGTTTCCGTTTTCCCCACGGTAAAACCTGGTGCGTCACGTTCAACCAGCACCGCTCCCGATGTTCTTACTCCTTCCCCAAATCTGACCCAAACGACATAATAAGAATTGTGAGGCCCATGTGTATTAAAGATCTTGGATCCGTTAATAATGACTTTATCTCCTTCAATACGTGCCTTCGTCCGCAAATCAGTCGTAGCGGAACCTGCATTCGGTTCAGACATCGCTACGGAAATTAGCTTTTCACCAGCCAAAAGGGATGGCAATACGCGCTGTTTCAATTTCTTTGATCCATAGGCTGCCAATTGTCTGATCGCGCCGAAATTTCCGGCTTGGAACATGTCTGCGGTATTCGGACATACCTTTGCAATCTCTTCCATCACAATAATCGCTTCCAACAACGTCATCCCTTGACCGCCATCTTCCTCAGAAATCGTCATCCCCATTAGTCCATGTTCGGATAGGATCCTGGCATTTTCCCAAGGGACCTCTCCTCTTTTCACCCACGTATATGCTTTTTCCGAAAATTTCTCCTTAGCTAAATCTCGAGCCCATTTTTGAAGTTCTGCTTGTTCTGCACTCAGTTGAAAATCCATTTTCTATACTCTCCTCTCGTTTTCCCCTATCCTCATTTACCAATCCGGTTCAATGGGTTTCATGAAAGTTTCTACAACTCTAATATCATGCAAAAATGATGCCAGTATTTCCGGTCATCGTTTACTGCATTTCCCTTTCACACTTACTATTGTTTTGATCTTTGTTGTTTTTTGTTTGGAACGCGATCGTTCATTTTCTAAACACATTGATTGTTTGGTTTTAAAACACTTATGTTCTATTTTCAAACGTGCAATCTCTACTATCTCCCCTGATAACGAGGCGATCTCTTTTCCAAAAAGGCGGTTATCCCTTCCTGTTTATCCTCTGAACTAAACAGAATTGATTGCGCCAGCTTTTCCAGTATTAAGGCTGTATCCATATCTGCGTCAAATCCCCGATGGACCACCTGTTTAGCCAGTCGAATGGCAAGCGGCCCTTTTGCCAAAATTTTTGACGTTTTCTCCAGCACCGTTTCCCAAAGTTCTTCTCTTGACACCACTTTTGAAACGAGTCCAAATTCCTCTGCTTTTTTTGCAGAAATGATTTCCCCTGTCAAAATCATATCCATGGCCCGCCCTTTGCCGATTATCCTGGCTAAACGCTGTGTCCCTCCTGCTCCTGGAATAATCGATAAATTCAATTCCGGTAAACCAAACTTTGCCTCCTCGGTGGCTACTCGAATATCACATGCGAGGGCTACCTCGCAACCTCCACCCAGGGCGTATCCATTAATAGCAGCAACGGTCACTTTGCTGGCGTTTTCAATTTTTCGGCAGAGGCCTGATAAACCTGGAAACAACGCGTCGACCGCTGTTTTTTCCCGAAGCTGTTTAATATCCGCACCTGCGGCAAAAGACTTATCTCCCTCGCCCGTCAATACAATCACCTTGACTTCTTCATGGCGCTCCCACTGATCGAGCGCCTGTTCAATCTCAAGCAGTGTCCTGGCATCGAGCGCATTTCTTACCTCGGGCCGATTGATTTTGATCACCCCGATCGCACCATCTTTATAAACTAAAATGTTTTCAAAATTCATTTCTATTTCCTCCCCTGTATCAAAATCTACTAATGTTAAAAGCAATTATTGGGCCAACTTAAAAGAGACGAGGGTATTCCCTCATCTCTTTCGTTCTTTATGTTTAATTGGGGATTTGGAATACGATCATTTTGGTTTCTGTAAAATCTTCGATTGCAAAACGAGGGCCTTCACGCCCTATTCCACTGTTCTTCACTCCACCATATGGCCAATGATCAAGACGGAAATTCGATGTTCCATTGATCACTACTCCTCCCACTTCCAGCTCATGGGCGACTTTATAAGCCAAATCCATACGGTTGGTAAACAGCCCTGCCTGTAGTCCAAAGGATGAATCATTGGTCTCCTCGATGGCTTCCTCAATCGTCTCATAGGGGATAATGCTGACGATCGGCCCAAAAACCTCATCACATACGACTTTATTGTGTTTTTTCGGGTTCAGCAAAATCGTCGGTTCTACCATCGCACCGTTTCTTTTTCCACCCCATACGAGTTCAGCACCAGATTGTTTGGCTTCATCGATCCAATCCATGATACGCTGCGCATTCACTTCGTCCACCAAACAACCGATGTCAGTATCCGGCAATAACGGATCCCCGATTTTTAATTGGGATACTTCTTGCTTTAACTGTTGAGTGAACGGTTCGACAATCGATCGATGAACATAAATCCGCTGTACAGAAATACATGTCTGTCCGGAATTACTATATCCGGTTCTCGCACACATCATAGCGGCACGCGCTAAATCAGCATCTTCATGAACAATCGTCGAGGCATTCCCGCCGAGTTCCAGCGTCACTTTTTTCATCCCCGCTAAGGAGCAGATATTTCTGCTGGCCTCAACTCCGCCAGTAAATGAAATAACATTGACACGATCATCTTTTACAATTTGCTGCACAATTTCTCTTCCGCCATAAACCAGGTTTATCCCATTGGAAGGAAATCCAGCTTCCAATAATAATTTTACGAATTCGTTTGCAATCAACGGAGTTTGTGAAGCGGGCTTCAAAATGATACTATTACCTGCGGCAAATGCTGGGCCCACTTTATGACAAACTAGATTTAGCGGAGCATTAAACGGTGTAATGGCAGCTACAACACCAACCGGAACGCGAAACGTTGCCGCAATTGCTTTCGTTCCTCTTTCTGCGGAATCACCTGGCAAAGTCTCTCCGATTAATCTCTTTGCTTCCTCGCCTGATAATGCTAATGTTTCGATCGAGCGGGTCACTTCATCACGCGTATTTTTCAGCGGCTTTCCTAATTCCAGAGAAATCAGTACTGCTAATCTTTCTTTCTCTTCTTCCATTAACGCAGCCGCTCTTTTTAAAATCCTTGCTCTTTCATAAGAAGGTATTTTAGCGATCTCCTTTTTTGCTGAAAAAGCAGAAGCCAAGGCAGTCTCAACTTCTGTCTTCGTTGCTGTCCATTTTTCAGCGATCACTTCATTGGTGTAAGGGTTATACACGGGCTCAGATTCATGGGATGGAATGACCCATTGACCATTGATAAACGAAACTACTTTCATTTTCTCCATCTTAAATACACCTCAATCTCTTTCATTTTCTATCATAAAATCCCTACTAATGTATAAATGTTGTCCAAAGATGCGATATCGGCATGAAAAGAAACAACGCCGGCAACATATTAGCAATAGGAAATGCTTTGATGCCACTTATGCGAAGACCTGTTGCCAACATAATCATACCGCCGGCAGCAGTAAAGTCAGCAACCATTGAAGGCGTGATCATCGGAAGTAAAAACGAGGCTGTTAAAAATAAACTGATTAATATAATAAATTGCGGAATGGCAATGGTCATTACGATATAGCCAAGAGTCGTTGCAAAAATTCCTGCAGTGAAAAAGTCAAGAATTGCTTTTGCTAGCAGTACGGAATGATCACCGGTCATTCCTTCTTTTAATGCACCGAATACCCCTGTACCGCTTGCAGAGAATAAAACCAATATAGCAATAAATTTTTCCATAAATTCTTTCTGATCATCCCTCTTTCCCTTATTGGAAAACAACCGATCAATGGGTCCACGTGCACAAACTGCACACCACTCAATGCCCTTTTCCAGCTTAATTAACTCTCCAATCGCACTGCCAAGGACTAAAGACAAGATAACTGCAGGTAGCGTGTGCATGGCTATTATATAAGTAACACCCATACATAGAGATGCGATCCCAAAGGTTAGAGGCAAGGCGGCCTGTAGTCGCTCCGGGACTTTACTCCCTAAAAATGCGCCAATGAAGCCTCCCAAAAGTATCACTAAAGCATTAACTATAATTCCAATCGGCATTCATTTTCTCCCTTTACCCGGCTAATTAATCGATCCGCTGAGTCAAGGCTTGAAACCCAGCGTTTGCAATAGCTGCTGCAATCTCTCTGGCAGCCCTCTTAATAACGGCTACTTGTCTCGATTGCTTCGCCATAACCACTCCCTATATTTAACTGCATCACCTCACGATTTAACCGTTCACCTCCCCTATATCTCGCTTATACTACACGCAAGAATGTTGCCAATAAATTCACTATAAACTGCTAGTTTTCATACAGCTTTACGTTCAAATCTAAAACAAACAACTCGCAGATGTTCATTTTTAAAACATAAACTATAATTCAAATTATTATGAAAAAACACTCACTTTTTCTAAGTTTTTTAGAAAAAATGAACATATTTAATCAAAGTGAATACAATGAAGTCTCATACTCAAAGGTGTACATATATAACCCAATCTACTAGATTACATACCCAAGTAAATTTCCCTTACTTGGCTATTGTTTCGCAACTCTTCAGCCGTTCCTTCAAGAGCCATCTGACCTGTTTCTAACACGTACGCCCGATTGGCAATTGTCAGAGCAGTAAATGCATTTTGTTCCACAAGTAGCATAGTCAACCCCAGGTTTTGCAAAGTTTTAATAATGTCAAAAATTTGCGCGACAACACTTGGGGCAAGACCCATCGAAGGCTCATCCAAAATTAGAAATTGGGGTCTGGTCATAATCGCTCGCCCCATTGCAACCATCTGTTGCTGGCCACCACTCAAGTTCCCGGCAAGCACCGATTCTTTCGTTTTTAAAATCGGGAAAAGCTCATAGATCCGTTCAAGATCCGATGCAATTTCAGAGCGGTCATGGCGGTGGTAAGCCCCTGACAAGAGATTCTCTTTCACCGTTAACAGCGGGTAAATCTTTCGGCCTTCCGGCACATACCCAAGCCCTTCCTTTACGAGTTTATACGGCTTCACATGCAAAATATTCTTTTCATTTAGAGCAATTGTGCCACTCGAAGCGTTTTTCAACCCACAAATCGTTTTCAGAATCGTACTTTTTCCCGCACCATTCGCACCTAATAGGGAAACGACTTCCCCTTTGTTCACCGTTAAACTAACGCCTTTCACGGCATGTACTTTTCCATAATGAACATTCAAATCTTTGATTTCGAGCATTACCATTCCCCCCCAAGGTAGGCCGTAATGACCTGCTTATCCTTCGAAACCGCTTCAGGCGTACCCTCAATCAAGAGATGTCCTTCATTTAACACGGTGATCGTTTGACAAATTGACATGACGAGTTTCATATCATGTTCAATCAAGATGACCGTGACCCCCATTTCATCCCGGATATACTTAATAATCCGGGATAACTCATCGGTTTCCGTATGGTTCAATCCGGCAGCCGGTTCATCGAGTAGAAGCAAGGTAGGATTGGTGGCCATTGACCGCGCAATTTCCAATCTTTTTTGGACTCCATACGGCAGACTATCCGCTTGAATATCGCGCCACTCCATCAAGCCAAAGCTGTCGAGTAACGCTTCTGCCTTGGCAATCGTTTCTTTTTCGATGCGCAACACTCGCTTCGGGAAAAGGATATAATCAACAATGCGAATACCCGATTCACGATCCAAAACGGCACATACATTCTCCAAAACCGTCATTTTCTTAAACAAACGTAAGTTTTGAAACGTTCGTGCCATTCCCGAACGACATACCTGATAAGGGGATAACGGATGGATGGCTTCATCCTGAAACCATACCTCTCCTTTCGTTGGTTTATAATAACCGCTTACGACATTAAACAGCGTGGTCTTTCCGGAACCATTCGGGCCAATTACCCCATGGATCGACCCTTTTTTAACGGAAAACGAGATATTATCGATGGCTTTTAGACCGCCGAACTCTCGGGACAGATTGACAACTTTAAGAATTTCCATTTTAATCCAGCGCCTTTCAAAAGTAAAATGATTATTTCACCGTATGCAATTTTGTTTTTTTACGTCGTTGAAAAAGTGTCTTAATACTCACCAATCCACCGGGCAAGAAAACCACCAACACCACGATGAGAGCGCCGTAGATAACCTGCTGCCAATTTTGAAACTGATTTAACCATTCGCGAGCGACAATGAGAATGACCACCCCGGCAATGGAACCATATATATTCCCCATCCCTCCGATAACTACAATGGTGAGGATAAAGAACATTTCATTCATCTGAAACGTATCTGGACTTACATAGGAAAGCATATGTGCATAAAGCGCTCCAGCTATTCCTGCGTATAAACCCGAGAGGGCAAAAGCCAAAATTTGTTGCTTGGCAATATTGATGCCTAGCGCCTGCGAGGCAATATGGTCATCCCGCACCGCCCGAAAGCTCCGCCCAATGCTATGACTGGTGATTAATTTTGCCAGTAAAAACAGAAGAGTACTCATCACCAAGACTAAATAGTAATAACGGAACTCTGTATCCAGCGAGAGTCCGAAAAATTCGGGTTTCGGAATGCCACTAATTCCTGTCGGCCCACCCGTGAGATTACTCAGGTTATTAATAACATCATTAATGGCGATCGATAAGCCTAAGGTGGCAATCGCTAGATAATGGGAGCGCACCTTCAAAGAAGGCAGGCCGATTAAGATGCCGCATAATACACTGAGGAGCATCGAAGCAGGCAGTGCCAACCAAAAACTAACGTGGTAGGTCGTCGTTAATATAGCAGAGGTGAAGGCCCCGATTCCATAAAATGCAGCATGAGCCAAATTCAACTGCCCGCAATATCCCATAGTTAAATCTAATCCAATCGCAAGAATCATGTAGAGGACGACCAAATTCAAAATATGAATTTGATAATTATTGAGCGCGAGAGGTAATATAGCGGCAACGAGTATAGCTAGACTAATCCAATAACTACTCTTGTTACGTCTAGTAGTCTCCGTTTTTTTCTCGAAGCAGGGGTCCCTCTCAGCCAATGTCTGGGGAGCCAAATTTTCCATCTTTGTTTTATGCATGCTCATAATTTATCTACCACTCTTTCTCCTACAATCCCAGAAGGCCTGGCAATCAGAACGACGACGAAGACCAAGAAGGCAATCACTTGACTCCAAGCCGATACTTGGGTGGCCACCAAGGATTCTAATATACCAAATACGAGCCCGCCTACAATCGCACCAGGGATACTTCCAAATCCGCCTAGAATAGCGGCTGCAAATCCTTTGATCCCGACGGAAGCGCTCATATCCGGACTGACATAGAAGATCGGGCCAACTAAAACTCCCGCACAGGCAGCAAGGGCTGAACCAATAGCTAATGTTAGCGCATTCATTAAATTCACATTCATTCCTAGAACCAGAGACATTTCTCGTTCTTGTGCTGAGGCGCGCATAGCTAATCCTATCTTGGTTTTATTCAAAAATAACTCCAATAGGATAACGATGCAGGCCGCCACGGCAATAATTACCAGGGTATAAGGGGAAATGGAAATCCCTTTCACTACCCAAGGAGTATTCATGATAGGATAAGGGACTGCAATTCCATTTGGTCCCCAAATAATAATCGATAGATTTTGCAAAATAATCCCGATCCCTAGAGTCCCTAACATCATATACGTTAAATCCATTTTCCCAAGGGGGCGAAGAATCTTCTCGATCAGCATGCCCAGGAGTGCTGTTAAGATCAAGGCAAGCAGGAAAGCTACTACGAAATTGGTGTGCATCGAGACAAAAAAGATTGTCCCGATATATGCACCCACAGCAAATACATTTCCATGTGCAAAATTCACGAGGCCCATGGAACGGTAAACCATAGAATATCCTAATGCCACTAGCGCATAAACACTCCCGATCCCCAGACCACCAATCAAACTTTGTATCAGAATGGTTACATATGAGCTCATAGATTTTGTCCTCTCATTTCTAATTTAAACCTCTTATACACTCACATGAGTTTTCTTTTCATTCGGAGAATAAATGTCCATAATATTCCAATGGCCGGTTGTAGGAGTTGGAACATTGAGCATTTGGACATCAATAACAAAAGGTTTATTCGATTCAATGGCTTTTTGGAGTGCAGGCCTGAACTCATCTGCGGATTGAATTTGTACACCTTCAACTCCATAACCCTTCGCTATGGTTACAAAATCTGGTGAATAGGATTCACCGTCTTTCAAGAATACAGTTCCAAACGTAGTACCAAAATGGGCTTTTTCTAAGCCTGCAATAACTCCGTAAGCGTTATTATTCATAATGATCCAAATCACGGCTATATTTTCTTCCACAGCTGTTGCAAGAACAGATGGATTTTGCCCAAAACCGCCATCACCAACAAGGGAAACGACCACTTTATCCGGTTGAGCAATTTTTACCCCCAAGGCTGCTGGTGAGCCAAATCCCATGGTGGCAAATCCCCCTGGTGTAAGAACGGTACCCGCTTCATAAATGGAAAATCGCTGTCCCACTCCATTTTTATTCCACCCCACATCTGTAGTAATATAAGCATCTCTCGGTAATTCTTGTCGAATTTCTTCTAAAATTCGTTCTGGCCTCATAGGATAGGATGGATTCCGGATATGCTCCTGATTGCTCTTTTTAAATTCCTCTTTATAAGCGGCAATTTCATGTTGTAAGAGTTCGCTTTGTTTTCCGCCCGGAAGGATCTTCTTAGCCACGCTATTAAGAACGTTTAACGCTTGCTTCAAATCAGCCACCACTCCAATTTCTACAGGGTAATTTCGTCCTAGTTCATTTGGATCAATATCAATGTGAATGAGTTTGGTAGGCGGAAAATTAAAGGTATAGTCCGATTCCCATGAACTGCAGTCCGCTTCTGCAAAACGGGTTCCTAATGCAAAAATATAATCCGCTTGTTTACACTTTTCATTCGTAAACTTGCTTCCCCAAAAACCTGTCAGTCCTAACGTTAACGGATGATCATCAGATACAGCACCCTTTCCCATAGCGCTATAGGCAACAGGAATACCTAAGTGATCGACTAATTCTCTTAATTCTTCCGATGCATCAGCTAGCATGATTCCTCCACCGACATAGAAGAGGGGGTTTTTTGCATTCACAAGTGTTTGAATAATCTTTGTAGCAGTTTCATCGTCAATTGATGGTTTATGCAGAGTCTTCGTGTGAAATTGCAACTTTTCGAATAGAGATACATCTATTTCTTTGGAGAAAATATCCATAGGAACGGAGACAAGAACGGGTCCAGGTCTTCCGCTTTCGGCCAGTTGGAAGGCCTTTCCTATAATTTCAGGGAATAAATCCGGACGATCTACACGCCAAGCTCGCTTGACAAAAGGGCGGTACGCTTCATACTGAGATGCATCGGCATGTAAGTTAATTTCTTGGTGTGGGTGTTTTCCATAGAAATGACTTGGGATATCACCGGCGATCACGACCATTGGAATGGAATCAAGAGCGGCTGTTGCCACCCCAGTAGCGGCATTGAATAAGCCAGGTCCTAAATGGGTCAAGACGACGGATGTTTCTTTTTTAGCTCTAGCATATCCGTCAGCCATATGTGCGGCGATTTGTTCATGGCGGGTATTGATAAATTTGATTGCACTATTCTCTAAAGCCGCTAGTACAGCAATATTCGTATGTCCACAGAGACCAAAGATGTGTTCTACTCCTCGTTTTTCAAGGTACTTGACTAGTTGTTGAGCGATTAATTCCTTCATTTAAGTATTGACCCTCCTTTAAAATTCAAAATTACTTATCCACTTATATCTGATCCAAGTTTGGCTTGTCGTTACCAAATTTGGATTTCAGCAAATTAATCACTACACCACCCACTTCTAGTGCGTGTGCTAGTTTATAAGCTAAAATATTTGCTCCTTGATATATTCAACAGGCATTTCTTTTCCTGTCCATAATTCAAATGCTTTAGCCCCTTGCCAAAGCACCATTCCTAACCCATTAACCGTCCTACAGCCAACAGATTCCGCTTGTTCTAACAATTTCGTTTTGCGTGGAGTGTAAATAAGATCCGATACAATTAACTCAGGACGTAACCAAGATGCATCTGGTATGAGGCTTTCATTCTCTAATGGTTTCATCCCAATACAGGTTCCATTCGTTAAGATGTCACTGCTGGCGATTTCTTCTTGTAATCTCTCTGAATCTTCCATTCGATAAATGTTCGCCTTGCAATTTATATTTTTTATTTGTTCGTTGATAATCGCGGCATTTTTTACGGCTTGAGGAAAGAACTGATCATCACTATTGAAAATGGATATTTCAGCAACTCCATCCATTGCTGCTTGAATGGCAATCGCAGTCGCCGCTCCACCAGCACCCATCAAGGTCATTTTCTTGCCAACAAAATCTACCCCTGCTTCGATTAGTCCACACATATAACCAGTACCGTCTGTAATATGACCAATTAATTTACCGTTTTCATTTACTACTGTGTTTACTGCTCCCACAAGCTGGGCTACTGGGGATAATTCATCTAAAAGAGGTATAATTTTCGTTTTATTAGGCATGGATACGTTAAAACCGCGTAAATTTAGGGCACGCATGCCAGTTACAACATCTTCTAGCTGCTCATGACCAACTTCAAATGCCATATAAGCATAATTAAGGTTCAATTTTCGAAAAGCTATATTATGCATAGCTGGTGATACAGAGTGACCGATTGGTGTAGCAATCAGTCCAATTAATTTCGTTCTGCCATCAATACATTCAACATCCGACACTTGTTTCTACTTCCTCTCTAAATTGAAATGTAAGAACTAGATATGCTCCAGATAGCGTTCCATTATGACTGCAAGCACTTCATCCCCGGGCTGATCCCATATGGATTGGTTAAAGATCTCAACCTCAATCGGACCCTGATATCCCACTGCATCCAATGCTTTTCGAATCCGACGCAGTTCAATCACTCCGTCCCCAATCATTCCCCGCCCCAGCAAAAGATCCGGAGTGGGCACAATCCAATCGGATACATGAAAACCTAGAATGTGCTCCCCTGCTAAAGTAATTTGATTATATAAGTCAGGATCCCACCATACATGAAATACATCTACAATCACACCGACAACATCCGGCCGGTAACGTTTTGCCAACTCATTGGCTTGAGCCAACGTCACGACAACCGACCTTTCCGCCGCATACATAGGATGAAGCGGTTCGATCCCTAACTTTACCCCATAGGATTGCGCATAGGGAACAAGTTGTTCAATCCCTTCCGCTACCCATTTTCTCGCAGAATCTATATCCCGATCAGGTACTCCACCACCAACAATGACGAGAACGCCAGCCCCAAGCTCCGCAACTTCCTCTATCGCGCGGCGGCTGTCATCCAGCCTCTTGTGCCGCTCAGCGGCAGAGCTGGCAGAAAACCAGCCCCCGCTAATAATGCTGGATACCCGCAATCCCGCATCTCGAATGAACTGACGGCTTTCCTTAAGCCCAATTTCAGCAATCTTATCACGCCACAAACCGATCCAAGGAATCTCTGCCCGGGCACAACCTTCCACAGCCTCCTGAAGACTCCATTTTTTTGTCGTTGCCTGGTTTAAGCACAAACGTTCGAATGATGCAAGCCTCTCCATCTTTTTTCCTCCCGCATTCTATTCGTCTCTATTTACTCTAACAGCCCTGCCTTACCGTTTTTAATAATACCCACTTGTACTTTATCAAGTCCTTCTCCGTTTTCAGCAAACTTGAAGTCTCCGGTAAGACCATGGAAATTTATTTGAAGAAGAGCATCACGAATATGTGGCCCATCAATATTTGGATAAGCTTTATTCATGGCTTCAATTAACATCCTCATTCCGTCATAGGCCTTCGCACCATGGGAATCAGGTTCTTCACCGAATTTTTGCTTATAGGCAGCTGCAAAGGCTTTCGTTTCCTCGTTGAGTTCATTGGATATATACGTCGAGGCGAAAATCGCTCCTTCAGCTACATCTTTGCCTGCTGTATCAATAAAGAGCTGGGTAGGCATGCTATTTCCTCCTACCAGTTGGGCGGTAATCCCCAATGCCCTTGCTTGCTTTGCAATTAATCCCATCTCAATTTCCTCTGTGCCAATAAAGATGGCCTCAGGGTTTGTCACTTTAATACTAGTCAGCTGCGCACTAAAATCTTTTGCTTCTGGAGCTACAACTTGATCAGAAACAGGTGTGAGATTATGCTCTTTTAAGAATTTAATAAAAGTTTCACGTTCCCCTTTTCCATACGCGCCAGTATTTGTAATTATTGCTATTTTAGTAAAACCTTTCTTCTTAACTATGTAATCAACTAATGTTTTATTAAAGGTTTCACTGCTTGATGTATCGCGGAAGATATATTTACTTCCCTTCTTGGTCAAGTTTGGATCCTGTCCCGCTGTAAAGTGTGGAATTTCCGCCTGATTGAAAATATTAAGAATTGCCAGGGTACTAGTACTTGTTGGTGTAGCGATGGCAGCTACCACTTTTTCGTTGACTAATTTATTGGCAGCGTTAACGGCAACCGTCGGATTACCTTGATCATCTATTTTCACAATCTCAATCTTTTTCCCATGAATTCCACCCTTTGCATTGACTTCATCCACGGCTACTTGCACTCCTTGATTATCCCAAATACCCAACGATGCCAACGTCCCGCTAAAAGGTCCGATTTCGCCAACTTTAATGACGTCCCCCGCTGTGGAAGAACCTGAGGAAGCTGTGTTTGTGCTTGATGTTCCACAAGCTGTCATTGATGTTGCTAACACTGTGCTTAAAAGAATACCAACTATTGTCCTTCCCTTTTTGGACCACTTTCCAAATTGATTGATGAACATTCAATTTCCCCCTTTATTGTGTTAGTTAACAAACTATTAAAATTTTAATTTTTAAAATGTTCTTTATATTAATTTTATATTGAGAGGTACCGGCATGTAAGGTAATGTCTTGATGTGGATGATTTGTCCAAGGATTCCGCCATTCATTTGGTAAAATATTACATTCTTCTCGACATTACTTCAACAGAATGCTCCCTATAATCATGCGCTGCACCTGATTCGTGCCATCTACAATTTGGAATATTTTCGCATCCCTCATTAATCGTTCTACCGGATATTCTTTTATATAGCCGTATCCTCCAAAGATTTGTACGGCATCTGTTGTTACTTTCATGGCCACGTCCGTAGCTAAACATTTTGACATGGAAACCATAGCCAGGGTCTCCTTAGAGATGTTTGGCGCTTCCAGGTCCACACGCCGATTCGTTTCACGGACCAGGCAACGAGCCGCTTCCAATTGCATAGCACAATCGGCCAACATAAAACGAATGGCCTGAAAATCACCGATTCTTTTGTTAAACTGCTTACGTTCTTTTGCGTATTCGATAGCATAATCCAAAGCCGCTTGCCCTACGCCAAGCGCCATACACGCAGCCCCCCATGAACGCAGCATGCTCGTTCCGATTTCAGAGAGCATTTTCCATCCCTGACCCTCTTCACCAATTAACGCATCATCATCAACCCAGCAATCTTCCAGGATGACATCCCCTGTGGAACTTCCGTGCAACCCCATTTTTTCCTCCAGCTTTCCAAAGCGAAGCCCCGGACTATTCTTATGAATTAAAAAGGCTGAAATTTCATCCGGATTTGTTTTCGCAAACACGAGGTAATATTCTGCAACGTGGGCCAAGGTAACAAAAATCTTCGTCCCGTTTAAAATGTATCCCCCTTGCGGAGCCTTCTTCGCAGAGGTACTTATAGCCCGTGCATCGGATCCTGCATGCGGTTCCGTTAAACAAAAAGCGCAAAGCTTATGACCACTGCTTAGATTCGCATAGAATTTTTCTAATTGGTCTGGTCGTGCCATCAAAGACACCATACGAATCACGGCATGGGTCGACAACATCGTCGTGCCCATCATCGCCAAGCCTTTGCATAATTCTTCGATGACCATCCCAAGCAACGAGGCACTTGCTTCAATCCCACCATATTTTTCGGGCAAAGACATCGTTAGAAGTCCATTCTCCCCTAAAATTTTGACCAAATCATGCGGAAACTCATCTGTACGATCTACTTCAACAGCCCTTGGCATAATCTGTTGTTTTGTAATTCTTTTCACCACTTGCAACATTTCTTGTTCGATTGTTTGATCGATTACCATTTTAGTTCCTTCCTCTCAATATCTTATTTATATAAATAAATTTTTTGTTCTCTAGCTGCTGATTCCTTGATAGCATTTATTACTTTTAATGTTTCAAGACCATCCTCACCAGTCACTACAGGCTCAGATTCTCCCCTCAATACTTCGACAAAATGTACCAACTCTGCGGTCATTGGATCGTTATCTTCCACACTGAATTTTTCCTCTATTAATTTGTGTTCCCACCCATAATTTTCTTCCTCATAGGAATACATTTTTAAGCTTGGAAAGGACAAGCTTCCCTTTGTGCCAAAGAAATAGAAGCAATTTTCATCATAATGATAGAATTTTGGATTTTCTCTTAGATTACAATCATAAGACCATGGCGAAGGGACTCCATCGGAAATGAAAAAATTGACTGTGGCTCCTCCTCTTGTTTCTAGCAGAATCGAAGCAGAATCTTCTACTTGATTCTTTCGGATACTGTTGCGCGCAGCAGCATAAACACTTTCAATATTTAGACCTGTTACGAATCTCAGGGTATCAATATCATGTATGCCATTTATGAGCAATGGTCCCCCGCCTTGCACAAGCCTCCAACTCTCTGCAAAATAAGATCGGTCCTTGGCAAGGACATATAACATATTTACGCCTACAATTTCTCCTAACAAGCCTGAGGAAATAATCTCTTTCAATTTTGCCACTTTACTAGAAAAACGCCGGTGATGCCCTACCATCAGTTTGACATTGCTTTGAGCACACTGCCGGATTATATCCTCTCCTTCTTCAATTGTAGAAGCAATAGGCTTTTCTACTAAAACATGTACTCCCTTTTTGGCGCATACCTCGACTGCCTCTTTATGCAAACGGTTGGGTAAGGTTATAATCGCACCATCCAAACTACATTCATTGACAAGATCCTTATAATTTTTGTATAAAGGTACGTTCAGCTCCTTGGCTCTTTTTTTCGATAATTCGTTATCACCTGCAACGGCTATAAGCTCAACCCCTGGCAATTTTAAGGCGTCGCTAGCAAACTTAAATCCATGATTCAAACCAAACACTGCAATTCTAACGGTTTTCATTATTAATCTCTTAATCCTCCCAACATTTATTTATTATTAATTGCAAAAATAATACCAATATAAAAGAATAGAAAATTCCGTTCTTTTACTTCGGTATTGTTCAAATATAAAACAGGTGTTTTTTTCTTTGTTCACTTCATCAACAATTCATTTCAAAGTTACTGTCCCTGATCATTTCTACTAATTTATGCTTTTGAATCTTCCCGGAAGGAGTTACAGGCAATTCTTTCACTAAGTATAATTTTTCCGGATATTTGTACTTAGCAATTTTTTGTTCTGACAAGAACCTAATCATTTCTTCAAATGTAAACGTATGATCTTCCTTGGAAACTACAAGAGCACAAGCTCTTTCTCCCATTCTATCATCCGGAATTCCGATAATAGCAACCCTCTCAACCTTCGGGTGCTTGTATAACAAACTCTCAACCTCAGCTGGACTTATATTCTGACCGCCTCGAATAATAATGTCCTTTTTTCGGCCTACAACACGTAGATAATCATCATTTCTTACTATTGCAAGATCTCCACTATAATACCAGCCATCTTCATCTAGATATCTTTGAGTCAATTCAGGTTGTTTAAAGTACCCTAAGAAAACATTGGGCCCACGTGAAGCTTCTTCACCAATTTCACCCCGTGCTAGTTGGTTGCGTTGCTCATCTACAACTTTCACCTCAATACCTGACAATGGTTTACCATCACTCGAGGCAATTAATTCATCTGAATCATCCAATCTACTAACTGCATGAGGGGAACTTTCGCTTGAACCATATACAGCAAGTACTTTAAACCCGCTTTTATTTGCTTCCATAACCAAATGACGGGGAATGGGCGCACTACAATGAACCCATAAGGTGAGACACAAGGAGGCGATAAATAAGTTATACTGAGGACATGGAGAAACGAAATCGATATACGGCAGAATTTAAGACGAAGGTCGTACTGGAAGTGCTGAGGGAAGAGCAGACGGTGAATGAAATTGCCGGGAAGTATGAAATCAGTCCGGTGATGTTGAGCCGGTGGAAAGGAGAATTTTTGGAGCGAGCCTCCATGGTGTTCGGACGGGAAAGCAAGGCAGCTGAAAAGATGAAAAGGAGCTATGAGGAGAAGCAGGAACAATTGGAGAAGCTGGTCGGCCAACTGACGCTGGAAGTCAATTGGCTCAAAAAAAAAATCTGGCCTC
>NZ_KE387176.1:45501-84299 GCF_000430625.1 Aneurinibacillus terranovensis DSM 18919 | reverse complement strand
GCCAGCGCTGTGACAGGCTGGAGAACCAGAAGGCTTGCCGCCGTAAGAAGACTGCCCCATTTTCGAATCGTTTTTTTTCTCTGCATTTTATCATCTCCTCTCTTTAATTGGGTAAAAAAATACCGCACCTCCATGAGATGCGGTTTAAACCTACTTCTGAAAGTTTTCAATTAGAATGTCATTTACCTTTATTCCATTGATGTTGTTATAGTAAGCATAGGCATCACCAACCCCTGATGTACCGTGCCCCTGGTAATATACTCCCATACCAAAAAAATTGGTCTTCGGAATTTCTACCGTTGAGGGGACCACCGGATTCTTGGTATTCGTTCCGTAATCCACATGCCCTGTTCCCCAGCCGATGGTTATTAAATAGCCCTTTTCGATGGGTGGCAACGTGATTTTCACCTTGTCGCCTTCCACCACGGCTCCCTTCGCGGATTGATACAGCAGCCGTGCATATTTGGCTATTGTGCCATCAGGGACGTTCGAGTTTTGTAATGCATTTGCTGCACGTTCAAGGTTTTGTTCAATCGTGGGATTCGTTGGCTGTGGCGCAGGTTGAGGCACGGGTGGTGCCGGTTGTGGCAGCGGTGGGATCAGCGCCGGATCAGACGGTTGAGCCGGGCGGGCTTTCAGCTCGGTTAGGCCCTGCTGTTTCGCCGTTTTGATAAACTGCACAGCTTCCGCGCGTGTCAGGTAATCGCTAGCCTTATATGCTTCGATGCTGACCTGGCTTGGATCTTTCCCCTTTGCTAATCCTTTTGCCAGTAGGTATTTCACGGCGTCATCTCCTGTGTAGTTCACCCCAGTGGCTCCGGCGAGAATTTCCGCCACTTGACCGCGGTTGATTTTCCACCCCCGTGCCGTTTCATTTGCAGCTCCCTGGGTTGGGTAGTTCATCTTCACAGCATACGTGTAATAGCCGCTGTCCCAACGGGCATCGGTTTTCGCTTGTACCCCGGCAAACGAATTGACAAGCATGGCAAGGAATTCGTCTTCGCTTACCTGATTATCCGGATGGAAGGTGCCATCCGGGTAGCCGTGTACGACATGGTTTTGCGTTCCCCACGTAATGGTATTTTTCGCCCAGTGGTTGGCTGGAATATCTTTAAAGGATTCCGCGTAGGCGAACAGCGGGGTAAAGGCTGTTGCCGCAACGATTGTGCCAAACGTAGCCATTTTTAACGCACGTTTCATCGTAATGCCTCCTTTGCTTGAATATGTATGATATCAATGGCAGTGGCCTCTTGAAGTCGTTATACAATTTTTTACACACTACTATTTTACAATGGAATTTTAAGAAAAACAGTACATAAAAAGTTCGCGTTTTTGAAAGTTTCACGGTTCAGACAGGACACTGAATGTCACCTCCTTAAACAGAATGGGTGGAGCTACTTCACTCCACCGGCTGTTAATTAATTCAAATGGTTTTGTTTGTGTTGTTCCAACTTTTTCTTTAAAAATTGGAGCACCCAATTGGATGAGTTATCAAGTTTCTCCGACAGCAAATCAAGCCATTTCTCATCCATTTGTTGTAACGCATGCTCCCACCATTCACCCAAATCCTTCGTCCGTGGACGAGCCACTCCGATTTCATCTGAAAGATCACAAATGAATCGCCAGAACTCATTGGCAGGTGGGCGTTTACTATCTCTCTTCCATGATTTTATGGGTACTTGAATACTTTCTTCGGGCATCGGTTGAGATAATGGCTTACCCGTGAGTAATTCCGTGACGTGAGAGAGAATGGCATGGTGTGCTTCAGGTGTCATCACATACTGATTTTCACGGAGAATAGCAAAAAGTTGTTTCGCCTCTCGTATTTTCGAATTCGTGTGGCTAGGCTTTTGGATAGCCAGAGCCGGTACAGTGGGTTTCTGTATGACACTATATTCCCCTGTTGTGCGGATGGCTAGGAGAACTTCATGTGTAATCCAGCGTTTGAAGACTTTTGCTTCGGGTTTACGGCTGCCAAGAATAAGAGAGTAAAGACCGTATTCATTTACAATGGCAATATCTTGCTGTCCGCCAGGGGTGTGCATTAAATGCACACCCTTTTCATCATCGTCTAGTCTTCTAATCTGTGTACGAGCGATTGATAAAGCATCACATACGTCCTTTGAAACCCACCATGGCTCTCCATCTTTTATAATCACTCTAACGGATTGACCTTGATAACTGAAAATTTTCTCAAGCTTATTCATAGGTATTCCTCTTATTTGACAACCCTTGCCGTTAGGAGGATTCCCTTGTTATAATAATAAGGCAACCTCTTCGGAGGGTTGTGCTGATGTGAAGGGAAGTCGACTCTCTTGGTGGGGATGCGACTTCCCTTTTTATTTTGCTTTTTGTTCGTCTTGTTGCAGGTCTTTCTTAATCAGTGACATGATATAGTCTTGAATGGTGCATTCCTCCATTACAGTTTTGAGTTTTATCTGTTTATGGAGTTCATCATCCATTCGTAACGTTAGCGTTTTTATAATATTCACCTCCTTGATATCTAAATCATATAATTCAAGACTTCAAGAAGTCAAGAAGGTTAAATAATAATTTTTCCATCAAAAAAGACCACCGAAAAGGTAGTCTCAGAATGAGTAATTATGCAGTTATGCGCATTGTTATAGTGTCGATAATTATCTGATACTTTAGAAGAAGCATCGCCTTCAGTTAGAAAAATGCCTATTGGATTTGAATTTATAATCACGGATTAAAGAATCCTTAAACCAAAAAGAGCGTATCATCAAGGTACGTTCTTTTTGGTCAGCCCCTTTTTCTTTCATTTCATATTTTCAAAGCTGTTAGAATTAGGGGTTGTTTCATCATCCTCTACCTTCTCTCCGATATCTAACCAGTCTAATATACGTTGCTCTGTCATTTCTATTCTTTCGTTCGGTAATTTTCCTTCCATTTTTAAAAGGAGGCTCTTATGTATAGATGTTAATTCACTAACATCTATGTATGACTCTTTTGAGATTCCTTTTGTACAGTTTTCGGGAAGAAAAACAAATAAAGGATGCCTATCTTCTTTTAACTCGGTATAAAACTGACCATTTTGTTTGTCGTCTTCTGACAATCCCATTATCGGAGCAATTTGAACATATTCATAGTCTGATTGATTATTTGTATCGTTTGATACAATAACTACTGGTCTTGGCTTTATTTTAAATATAACTTCGTGTTCTTTAGCAGAGTATTTACCATCTTTAAATTCTGGAGAAAAATCTCCGTCCATTCCGAATATTGTACCACGATATTTGTCATCATTATCGGGTATGAAAAAAGATAAAGGCCGCTTTGTATCAGAAAGATAATACATAGCAGCCTGGAATACTTTTCCGCGTTCAATAAAAAACCAGTTATCTTTATCTCTGAACACCTTTAATCCTCCCCGTAAACATCTCTATATGTCAGATTGCTGATTCCACGGCTTTTTTTAGCCATTTCATTAGCGACACGTAGTTGTTCGGGTGTAGCTTTAGCCAAAAGGTTTGAACGATATCCACGCGTAACTTTTCTTTTTAGGTTTTTTGCTTTAGTGGGGGAAACTAACATATTATCATCACCCTTCCCTTTTTCATCGCACATACACTATCATCTCCTTTAAGAAGAATAGCATAGGGCTGCTTGTCCAATTAATTAGCCATATGTTCTCTATTCATTCATTTTAATAGAGAACATAGCCTAATAGATTAAAAATCGTTCGCCAGTTTTTTTATTTAATATATCATACCATGTAAATATTTAGCATACAATAATAGATTATATTACATTTTCAGACTTTTTGACCGATTTATCTTTTAGAGTTACGGATTTGCTTGTTTTGAGCACAAATACGTTGAATATTTTTTATCCATTTTTGAACACGATACAGAAAAGGAATTTTTATGAATTAGCCGAGAACACTCGTGACTTCAGTCATGAGTGTTCTCGGCTAATTCATAAATATGTAAACAGCCAATCAGTATACCTGCTTGGCTGCCAGAGTGTCGATAAACTTGTTTTAACTGTATTTTCAGAAACATTTATGGATATATATTAATTAAAGATCCCCCCCTCTACCTAGAGGGGTTTTTTACTTGTGTTTTTCTATTTTATTTAACTATCGAGCAGGATTCCGCAATTGTGCCTCTTTGTAATTGATGTATATTAATACATAAACAGGCGTGGATATTCATAAATAAGAACAGAATAACCTGCAAAGCTCCCATGACAAAGAAAGGATGGGATTTTTAATTGGTTTTATTAAACCCTTGACGGGGTATACAATAAGTACTAGAATATAGGCAGAAACTCATTAAGTGGAATCCTTACGTATACTCTATTCATGAAATCTATTATGAATGGTGTTAAGATATTTACGCAGTTTCGAATGCAATTCAATATGGAAGAGCAGGTAGACTTTTCAAAAAACCAATTGGTTAGTTGACAGTAAACCGACAAGTTCCAGAGATTAATGGTTATAAGACCATGAATTCTGGATTTGTCGGTTTTTTTATTTGAAAAAAAGGGGTTAAACGAGGAAAGGAACGTTTTTAAAATGATACGAATGGTTATTTCTAGTTTTAGTATTTTTGTTGCTTTCATCCAGTTCTTCCAAGGGGGAAAACCGGATGGTAGGCCTTAGCTTTGTTTTATTCCCAACCGCATTTTTTATCGTACTTGCAGTTTCTTTGCTTAGCGCGATATTTCTGTTATACCCTCGGGTTCCCGTAACTTTTGTTCGAATTCATATCGGCCTTATATCGTTACCGCCAATAGTTGCTTTATTAGCTCTTGTTTTTGGTCATAGAAATGTCTTTTTTGGTCCTTGGCGGTTTGATTCATTATCCTGGCTCATTGCATTATTCGTCCTTACCATTGGTTTATTTGTACAGCGTTACTCGGTTCATTACTTACTGGGTGATCGTTCGTACCGAACCTATTTTGCGCTTCTTACCTTCACTACGGTTGCGGATTCCGTTGCTTGGCTAAGCGACGATCTACGGTGGCTTTTGGTCTGTTGGGGAGCTACACTTCTTGGACTCACGTGGCTCATCCGTTTGAAAAAAGAGTGGTATGTAGCCCGAAATGCAGCTTTTCTTTCCGGGCGACTGTTTTTAATGAGTTGGCTTATCTTACTCGCCGCGATACTTTGGGTAGCGAACGTTACAGGTCATTGGCAGTTGTCACTTGTTCTAACTCCAACCAGTCTTGCAAAGCTCAGTTCATGGGAGAGGACATCTATCAATCTACTTCTTGTCATAGCTGTCATGATTCCAGCCGCTCAATGGCCGTTCCAACGCTGGTTGTTTGATTCGGTCGTGGCTCCCACACCAATTTCCGCTATCATGCATGCGGGCATTGTGAATGCCGGAGGACTTCTGCTGACTCTTTTTGCTCCAAATTTTAACGACAGTGCGGCACAGATGGTTTTGCTCGTGTGGTGTAGCCTTTCAGTCCTGATGGGGAGCGGAATCATGTTGGTTCAGGTGGATTATAAACGACAACTCGTAGGATCTACGATGGCACAAATGGGTTTCATGTTAATTCAGTGTGCATTAGGTGCATATTGGGCAGCGATTGCTCACGCCATATTACACGGAGTCTTCAAAGCGACTTTGTTCTTACGAGCTGGTTCTGCAATCCAGCACGATAAACCCCTATCTCGCAATGTACCATATTCCCTTTTTTGGAACGTCATTGGCGTTGTACTAGGGCTTATCGTGGGTATAGTTGTTTGGCTTACGTCCCGCGGTGACGTGTATCAATTGGTAAGTGCCATATTCTTAGGTTGGTCTGTATCATTGGCATGGACAAAACTTGTGGCTCAAGGGTATGGCCGCATTGGGCGTATTGCAGGGGCTTCCCTATTTGCAGGAGTTGCAGTCGTATTTTACATGACCCATACCGCCTTTTATCTAGTGTTACAGGCAACCATACAAAAAGGATTTCAACCGCCAATATTATCGGGTACTTTGCTTATGTTTCTATTGTTCCTTGGAAGCTTTATAGGATCGTGGTTCGTTCGTCGGCAGTCATCAACGTCTTTTGCCATTTTTTATTTATGGCTTGTGCATTTGAGTGAACCTCAAAACGATTCCGTCGAAACCCATCCAACATATCTAATAAAATCCATATCGAGGAGGTAATCTAGTGCAGGTAAAAAAGAAATCAGGTTTCCAAATTCAAGAAATTGAGCAGTATGTGAAATCCGCGAGTGAAGTAATCGCACCTCTTGGCCCTATACAAACATTTGCGGCACGTCACCCGTGGATGGGATTGGAGCGGTACTCTTTTGAGCAAGTGGCACGACGATTCAAAGAGACGTGTGATGTAGATATATATCCGAGCGATTTCGTATTCCAGTCTGCGTGGAATCATGGCGAGATTCACATGTCGTTTCTTGAAATGGGTCTTCAAAAATGGCTTGATTCTCAGTCGTTAAACCTACCGCGAAAAGTTGCCGAACGGTTCTGCCTGGCTGCTTTACTAAATGCGCCATCTTCGAAACTTCTGACAACACCTGAGGTAAAACGGTTGGCAAAACGACTAAACCGGTTTAAACCCCAGATTACCAAACCAGATGTTGTACGAACCTACAGTCAGCGTTTGGAACAGGATGGGATGAAAGAGGTAGCTTCCAATCTCAATCGCCATTGTATCAAGTGGTGCAAATTATTCTTGGATGAATCCCAAGCGGTTTGGTCCATGCCCCAACGAGAAAAAGGATTCTACCAAGCGTGGAAGAGATTTGTTCAGTTTGACCCAGCAATACCATCCGTCGTACGGAAACAACTGGTAGGACTGCCGAGTGGAGCGGACCAGGCATTACAAGAAGTTCTGTTGAAACTTGAAATCCCTGAGTCGAATATACAAGGTTACCTGGAAGCCCATTTGCTTGCCATGCCTGGGTGGGCAGGGATGATGCTTTGGCGTTCCCAACAAAACGATCGAGAACGTTCCCTGCTTATGGAATATTTGGCTGTTCGAATTTGCATGGAGTGGGCCTTCCTCAATCCGTATCTTCCTTTGTCGAAGGAACGAACAAAGCAATCCATACTTTTAGAATCATTGATTGCTGCCTGTGTACAATGGGGGGACCTGCCAATTCACGAATGGACGAAGGTATCCTATTCCGAATTAAAAGCACGGTTGACTCTTGCTTACCGTTTCGATAAAACGGTACAGAATCGGCTTTGGCTGGAAGCTTGGGAACAAACCTACGAAGAAAGTGTTAAGAAGAGGATCACATCTCAAGCACACACAGAAATCAAATCTATGCTGCCTGCATTGGCGCAATTTGTATTTTGTATTGATACACGTTCTGAGCCATTTCGTCGCCACCTTGAACAGGAAGGTCCTTTTGAAACGTTTGGGACAGCTGGTTTTTTCGGACTTCCGATTCAAATCCGTACACTTGGGAGCCAACACAACCATAACTCGTTACCAGTGATGTTTCAGCCCAAATACAAAGTCAAAGAAATGTTACATGATAAGGACTATGACTCCTATCTTCAGAGACAACAGGCGGCTAATTCTCTCAGTTTTACGTTTCACGCAATGAAACACAACATGTTTACAAGTCTCGTACTGCCAGAGATTAGCGGACCTTGGCTTTGTTTACAGACCTTGGCTCGTTGCTTTGTTCCAAGGGGCATAGGAATTTCCTTGCGCAGACTTCGGAAAACATGGCTCCGTAAACCTTCAACAGAACTCACACTCAGTCAGACACACACTACGGGAACGGAGTTAACGATTGGTTTTTCCGAGAAAGAAAAAGTGTACTATGTACGGCAAGCTCTAAAAATGATGGGGCTTACCGAGCGTTTCGCTCCTTTGGTGGTTATTTGCGGTCACGGTAGCCACAGCACCAATAATGCTTATGCTTCATCTTTGGATTGTGGGGCATGTGGAGGAACGTCAAGTGGATTCAATGCCCGGGTACTTGCGACCTTATGCAATCTGCCAAGCGTCAGGCAAGCACTTAAAACTGAGGGTATTGAGATTCCCGATGATACCTTATTTGCGGCTGCCGAACATATCACATCACTGGATACGCTCCGTTGGCTGTATGTTCCCACACTTTCTCCTGCAGCGCAAGAAGCTTTGGATAAAATTGAATCTACGATGCAAAGGGTGAGTGAGAAGGCAAATGCAGAACGGCTCTCACGCTTACCAAACATTCGCACACAGCTCAAAAATCCAAAGGCAGAGGCACAACGCTTTGCTGAGGATTGGAGTGAGATACGACCAGAATGGGGGTTAGCGCGTAACGCCTCCTTTATCATTGGAAGTCGTACACTTACCCGAAATTGCAACTTGGATGGAAGAGCGTTTCTCCAAACCTACGACTGGCAAAAGGATAGGACCGGCACGTTGCTTTCCAACATCATTACGGGTCCGGTAACGGTTGCTCAATGGATTAATCTGCAATATTACGCATCTACCGTTGCCCCTCATTATTACGGGAGCGGGAATAAAGCGACTCAAACCGTAACCTCTGGGATTGGTGTTATGCAGGGGAACGCCAGCGACTTATTGACGGGACTTCCTTGGCAGTCTGTCGCACAATCGGATGACGAAATGTACCATGAACCCTTGCGTTTGTTGGTGGTGATTCAAGCGCCAAGAAAGTACGTGGAGCGGTTGTTGGAACAAGTGCCTGAGTTTCGTCAAAAAGTCCAAAACGGATGGATTCGGCTTGCATCCATAGATCCAGAAGGAAATTGGGAAAGTTGGTCATGATATCTTTCCCACCAATCGACTGGGAGCATGGTTAGAAAGGATTGGTTTTTCCAATACTATACCAATGTGTTCCTTGATTAGGTCACTTTTATGAAAGAGGGATAAGAAAATAAGTATGAGTAAATCAAAAGGGGCTATAGAAGCTGAAATCAGTAAAGCATTAACACAATGGGAAAAAAATTACTTGGGGGTTGGCTCGGCATCCGTAAAATCCGATATCTTACGAGACATGATTATTGTTCAATTGCATCACATCTTGACTCCCGCTGAATATTCCTTATGCAAAGATAAAGATGGAATGTTATCCGTAAAAAACAACCGAAATGGCTTGGTAGAATCGGGGATTGAACAATTAAAAGAAATCATCATGACAATTACAGGGCAAGAGGTCGCCAGTTTCCACACCGATATTAGTACACATACGGGAGAACGACTCATGGTTTTTAAACTTGCAAAGAATTTGGAAACCCAATTTTCATAAATCGATTCATATAATTTTATTATAGGGGTGAATGAAATGATTAAAGAAGAAACAAATAAAAGCTTATTTATTATAGGAATGGATAACACAATAGAACTGTTACAAAAAGCGTTCAATATCCATTCTGATGATATGTTAGTGTTACAAATTTATGGTCCTGTTATCACAGAACCCTATAGTGATCTCATGCGAGATATCATCCTTTTGGTGTATGAGGAAAACGTTGAGGAAATTTATGTAGTCGGCACAAAAGGCAAACCAACAAATGCAGTTAATATGCAAGAAGTATTGGACAAAATTTATGAAAAAGAAGAATTACGAAAACAAAGAGAAGTATTAGATTATCTATTTAAAGCTTGTATGCCTGAATTTCCTGAGACCTCTATGCGTGAATGGTTAGAGGGCAGCAAAACGATAACGGATGGTGTACAAACAAGTGTCCAGATCATTCGAAATCATCCACTTATTCCATCCAATGTGAACGTTCGCGGAATCGTCATGGACAAATCGAATGGGAATCTATCAGAACTAAAAGTTTCATAAGTAAATTGATGAAATACGCCCGCACACTCATGACTTTTTGTTTTCTCAAACACAAGTGCATCTCCTTTTCTATTATATAGTAAAAGGGAGCTCTTAAATGATGCAAAAATATCCTGCACGGAGTGCAACTTCTAATTTTATGCCATAATTTTATGGAAATGGTTTTTCATGGCATTTTATACACCGTTATACACTTTGCTTTTAAATATGCAGTTTCTCAACAACCTGATAGCCAAGCAGTATACCTGCTTGGCTGCTTGTTAGTGCGCCCGTCATGGGCATTATCTATAGAGTTAGAGTCCCGAATGGTGAAGGCAGTAGTAGCCATTAGCTCAAGGCAAGACCCTCTATGTCAATAGGAATATATGTTCGATTTTATAGGTGCAAGAATCTTAGCATAGTTATCTAAAGAATTATGCTATATTTTGGTAGTGTTTCTTTTGAGCTTTAGAAAAAATTTGTGACTCATAAGGAGTGTTATTCTTCCACATTGCGAAGATAATACGAACCCAGTTGTTTGCCAAAGAGCGAATAGCTGTAGTGCGTAGCGGAATGACTTTATACATGACCTTCCGTAGCACAAATGACGACCTTTTGATCCGCATCCATAAAGATGGTGATATAATTATGCCCCCTTTTAGATGACGTTTCATCCGTGCTGATTTTCGTTACATGAGAAAGATCTTGTGCTTCAATCGCTTGTTCTACGTAATAATGCAAAATTCGCCATAACCTGGTATCATGTTCCCCAAGAAGACGGGCAATCGCGTTCATCGGCATATCCTTTGCCATGGTCATAACGAGTGCATCAAAGTTCAGCGTAAAATAATGGCGAGGATTAATCGCCCACGGAACATTTACTCTTAAAATTTTCCCACACTTCTCACATTTTGTCCGTGGGAGTTCCGAATGAAGGTAGCAGGGATATTCAAAAAAATTTAAATGGCGCCATGTTCGATTTTGATCCGCTACATCATAGACAGGTTGATTGGCAGTACTGCACCCTGAACAGACAAACAAAGCCCCTCTACGGAATTTAAGATAAACATCTAAATGCTGATGTTTTTTATTAAATTCAAAATGCGAAATGTACCCTTGGCAGGAAAAACGTTAAACTTAATCGAAAATTTTAATAAGAACAAACGCTCTACTTGCATATCTTATTGGAGGTATCTGATGCGTACAGCGATTTATATTCGTGTTAGTACAGATGAACAGGCCAAGGAAGGCTTTTCCATCCCCGCGCAGAAAGAACGGCTCACGCAGTATGTGCAATCCCAGGATTGGGATCTGTACGACTATTATATAGAGGAGGGCTTCTCGGCCAAAGACACAAACAGACCCGAACTCCAACGAATGATGGACGATATACGAAAGAAAAAAATTGATATTGTTCTGGTGTACCGCCTGGACCGGCTAACCCGATCGGTCCTTGATTTGTACCGGTTGCTGCAGGAATTTGAAAAGTACGAGGTAAAGTTCAAAAGTGCAACCGAGGTATATGACACGACAAGCGCTATAGGTCGCCTGTTTTTGACGCTTGTAGCCGCGCTGGCCCAATGGGAAAGGGAAAACCTTGCCGAACGTGTACGATTCGGTATGGAGCAAATGGTGCATCAGGAAAAACGCCCGGGGGGGCCGCCGCCCTACGGATATGATCTTGTTGATCGAAAGCTGGTCATTAATCAGAATGAAGCCGTCGTTGTACGATACATTTTTAACCGGTATCTCAATGGTGTGGGGATGAATAACATTGCAATCGAATGCAATCAGCTCGGTTACCGAACCAAATCAGGAAAAGAATTTAGCCGAACCGCTATTTATCATATCTTACATAACCATGCGTATTTCGGAGCGCTCCGGTGGAATTATCGCGAAGGAAAACACACGGTAAATCACCCCGAGGATTGGATTCTCTTAGAAGATACCCACCCCGCAATCATCGATAAAGAAATGTTTGAGGCCGCGGAAAGGATACATGAAAATAAAAAGCCCAAACACCCCCGCCAAATCGGTTCTGATTATATCTTTTCCGGTATAGCCTACTGCGCCAGATGCGGCGCTAAAATGGTTGGCCACACCATGACAAAAAAGAACTCCGATTACGTCATCCGTCGTTACATCTGTCAAAATGCCCGGATGAAAAAATGTAACGCCCCTGCCCTCACCGATTATTTTGTGGAAGAGTCTTTCGTTGAGAAGTTAGACTCCATCATTGAATCCTATTCGAGTGTTGCCAAAACATCGGAGCTAAAGAAGCATAAGAAGTCTCCAATGAATACGAAACACCTGGAAGCTGAACTGAAAAAAATCGGGCAGCAGCGCAAAAGGTTTCAGATTTTGTTTTCCGAGGGACTCATGGAGATTGAGGATTTACGGGAGCGTGTGAATGAGCTGAGGGAGAAAGAGGAGCGCATTAAAAATGAGCTCAACATGCACGAAGCCGATCATGCTGCTCTTTCGGAAAATGAAATCATAGAGATTATCACGAATACCAAAAAAGTGTGGGAAAAGGCCAGTGCAAAAGAGAAAAAACAAATGGTCTACATTCTCGTCAAGAAGATCGTTCTCGACCTTCCTGACGAGCAAAGGAAAAACCGTAAGAATAAAAAAGTCATCATAAAAGAGATGGAGTTTAATTAAACATACCAAAGTATGCCTATGGTCAAGGGAGGAGGACCTCCTATGCCTGTTTCCCCGATTGATCAGGTGGAAAATGTGATTCGTTTTGCCGTTTCACAAATCCCGGCAAATAAGATTATGATGGGAATCAATCTTTATGGGTATGACTGGACGCTTCCGTATGTAGAGGGAGGAAAATTCGCCCGAAGCATTAGCCCCCAGGAAGCGATTGATATCGCCGCGGCAAACAATGCCGCCATTGAATATGATAAGAAAGCGCAGGCGCCTCATTTTAGCTACCGCGACAAGGAGGGGAAAGACCATATCGTTTGGTTCGAAGACGCGCGGAGTATGAGAGCCCGCTATCAACTCGTTATCCGCTATGGTTTGCGCGGCGTCAGCTACTGGGTGCTTGGTAATGAATTTCCCCAGAATTGGCTTGTGCTTGAAGATATGTTTACCATTAGAAAATTACTCTAAACACAAGACGCGCGGCCGGTCCATTTATATTTTTGTTTTCCCCTCATTATTTCGCACAGCAAACAAATAAATAAGTAAATGAATAAGAATGGACCCGGTTACGCGCCATCCAGATGCTGGCGGACGGCCGACGGAATGCTGAATCCCTCGCCGTGCACTTCCTTTGCGTCAAAAATGAGGATAAACGCCCTTTCATCCACTTCACGGATAATTCGCCGCAGTTTGTCTAACTCGTGCACAGAAACAACAACGAGCAGAACTTCCCCTTCCCTCTTGGAGTATCCCCCCATAGAATGCAGCATGGTCACACCCCGAACAAGCCTTTTCTGGATTTGTTCATTAATTTCATTCGGCTTGCTGGAAATGATAAGAGCAGTTCGCTGTTTGGTTTGGCCGGAAAGCAGGGTGTCAACGACACGGGCGCTCACAAAAACAGCCACGATGGTTAGCATCGCTTTCTCTATACCAATGATAGCCGAAGACAGCGATATAATGGCGAAATCAATCAAAAACATAAATTTCCCGATTTCGATTGTGCGATATTTCTGCTGAAGTACGCGGGCAATAATGTCACCGCCCCCCGTCGTCCCCCCGACACGAAAAATTAAACCGATACCCGCCCCCGCAATAATGCCTCCATATATAGGAGCGAGAATGACGTTATGTAAGGGTGCGATATGCCAGCGTGAAGTAACATCAATGAAAACAGAAGTACTAATCATACCGTAGGCACTCAGTAAAAGAAATCCTTTTCCAAGGACAAGATATCCCAGGATAAAAACCGGTATATTCATTACAATAATCAAAAGACCCACCGGTGTGTTAAATAAGTAGTGCAGCAGCATCGAAATGCCGGTAATCCCTCCCTGGGCCAGATGATTACTGACAAAGAACAGATTAACCGCAATCGAATATAACAAACTGCCAAAGGTAATGAAAATAAAAGGACGTATTCGTTTCCATACCATATTCATCTCTCCTCTTTCAATAAAGAAGACTTGGCTAACGCCGGGCCAAAGGCGCAGGCGATAGCCTAAGTTGCACTTATGCGCTCAAAAAAAAGAAAGGTTCACTATGATAAGAACCTTCCTTAATAGTATATTAATGGTGTTTATTATAATACTCCGTAATACCAGCTGCAAGTGCGTCTGCTGTTCGCTGTTGGAAATCAGAAGTAAGCATTTCTTTATTCTCAGCTGAGTTCGTTACGAAACCCAACTCAACGAGAGTTGCAGGCATTTTAGTATATTTTATTACATAAAAATTAGCGGTACGTAATCCACGATCGGTAAAACCGGTAGCATTTATCAGGTGGTTGTACATAATCGACGCGTATTCCTGGCTGTCGGAACGCGTATAATACGATTCCGTTCCATGCGCGCTGGGCACAGCAGAATTGGCGTGAATCGATAAAAACAAATCCGCGTGGTCGTTATTCGCGATGTCAACACGGTCCTGTAATGTCGGATAGGTGTCCGCTTCACGTGTCATAATCACGTTGAAATTTGGGTTTTTCGCTAAATCCGCCTGCAGTTTTAACGCCACAGCAAGCGTTAAATCTTTTTCATAATTACCAGCAATTCCGACGGCGCCCGTGTCCTTACCACCATGCCCTGGATCGACAACGATCGTGTATTTTCCAGAGCCTGTTGTTGGAGCCGGGGTCGGCGCTGCACTCGGATCCTGGTTTGAATCCGGGTTTGTGGCGGGAACAGGTGAATCGCTCTCTTTCAGCGCTACATCCGTTTCTCCTGTATTTGTCGTAACGCTATAGATAGCAGGCGACCATAAATCTATAACAATACGGACACGGTAAGGTGACTCACTCGTCTGACTCACACGTATGTCTTTCATTAAAGCCGAGTTTACGTCTGAAGTGTCAAAATCGAGTTTCGCATGGTTAAAGTCCATTACAATGCGATCCGGATTGTCAAGTGTAAAGGTGCTTGGAGTCATCTGTCCGTCTGTTTGAATGGCGATTCCTGCACTCGTCCGTGTAATGCCTTTAATATGCTGCAGCTTGTCCAGCGTGCATACTGTTTGATCCTCGTTCCAGTTGATTTTTCCGTCGATGAGTTGTGAAAGAAACTCTGGAGAAATAACAGAGTGACCGTCTATGGTCCGGTACCCGTCTGTTCCATAACCGGAACTCGGGTTAAGTGTATACTTCTCTGTTCCTTGCTCGAGAATTACTTTCCCGCCGGATGTTTGTACATCATATCCAAGCACTTTAGCGACCGGACCGATATCGACAAAATGTCCCGACGGCAATTGATACACATTCACTCCGATAACATCTGAGCCATTAACGGTTATTTTTTTAGGCTTATTCACAATTACCGTATTGGAGGATCCTTCCCAACCAACTGTCGCGCCCAGAAATTCACCGATGTTTCTGAAAGGAAGAAACATCCGGTCATTTATAATAACCGGGGCCTGATCAAGCCACACAGCCTTGTCATTGACATACGCATTGTTCTGGTTATTTTTTAATTTTATAATATTGCCTTTTCCGTCATCGACTATAGCGGTACCTGTTGTCTTATCCCAACTGACTTTCACCCCATAAGCATCGCCGACGAAATAAATGGGCACAACTGTCCGGTCATTGATCACCTGCGGCGGAACATCAGACTTCATAACGTTTCCGTTTACAACAACGGTTAACGGGGATGAGGCGTGCACGGCTGCCGGAACCCCTATCCACAGCAATATCAGCAGAAATGGCCACAGCAGTATGCTTATTTTTTTCATAATCATTTTTCGCTCCCTTATCCTTTCTAAGTTGCCAGAGACACTACTCCTTTCTGAAACGAGGGTGGTATGTACTGTATATACGCTTGGACAAACCTAATATAATTAGACGCGATAATACATGGAATTGTTACCCGCCATAAGGACTATTTTTCTTGATTGGATCATTAGTGTAAATCGAACCATAAAAACCCTCCGGTTACGAGTCACCGGAGGGTTGGAACGTTTCATATCAATTATTTAATTTCTTCAGCAAGTTTTTCCATCTCTTCAAGCACATCCGCAAATACGCGCAGGGCTTCGACTACCGGTTCGGGAGAAGCCATATCCACACCCGCTTTGCGCAGAAGCTGAATTGGATAATCCGACCCGCCGCTCTTTAGGAAGGAAAGGTAACGGTCGACAGCCGGCTGGCCCTCTTTAAGGATTTGCTGGGAAAGAGCTGTCGCAGCCGAGAAGCCGGTCGCATACTGGTATACATAAAATTCATTGTAGAAGTGGGGAATGCGTGCCCATTCCATTTTGATGTCTTCGTCAACGACCATGTCCGGGCCGTAATAGTCCACATTCAGGTCGTAATACATACTGCAAAGCGTTTCTGGCGTTAACGCTTCACCCTGCTCGACTTTTTCGTGGATCATTTTTTCAAATTCGGCAAACATCGTCTGGCGATACACAGTGCCGCGGAATTGCTCCAGATAATAGTTGAGCAGATACATCCTTTTGCGTGGGTCTTCCGTTATTTTCAGCATATGATTCATCAACAGAGACTCGTTGCACGTGGATGCAACCTCCGCCACAAAAATTTTATACTGGGCATACAAGTACGGCTGGTTATGGTCGCTATAATAGCTGTGCAGTGCATGGCCCATTTCATGCGCCAGAGTAAATAAATTGTTTACATTGTTTTGATAGTTGAGCAGAACGTACGGGTGTGTGCCGTATGCGCCCCAGGAATACGCGCCGCTCGTTTTTCCCTGATTCTCGTATACATCAATCCATCTGGACCCGAACGCCTCTTTTAAAACGCTTTGATATTCCGCACCAAGAGGAGCAAGCCCCTGTTCCACCAGATTCATCGCCTCGTTGTATTCCACCTTGAAATCGACCGCCTTAACCATCGGCACATACAAATCGTACATATGCAGTTGATCCACGCCAAGCAGTTTTTTGCGCAGCGAAACGTAGCGGTACATCGCCGGTAAATTGTCGCGTACCGCCTTAATCAGGTTCGTGTATACATCGATCGGAATATTGTCACCGTCTAATGCGGCAGCAAGCGCAGAAGGATATTTGCGGACCCTTGCATAGAACACATCCTTTTTCACGCTGGCATTAAGCGTGGCGGCGATTGTATTTTTTTGCTTTTTGTATGTGTCATACAAGGCGGTAAAAGCCGATTTTCGCACATCGCGATTCTGGTTTTCCATGAGCTGCAAAAAACGTCCGTGGGTAATTTGAATGTCTTCCCCGTTTTCATCTTTAATGGTCGGGAAAACCATATCCGCATTGTTTAACATCCCAAAAATATTTTGGGGAGCCTGCGCGATTTCCCCCATTCTGGCAATGATCTCTTCCTCCTGTGCACTCAATACGTGCTCCTTCTGGCGCTTGATCTCCTCCAGATAAAATTTATAGTCAGCAAGCTTTTCATTGCGGATAAACGATTCCAGCCTCTCTTCCGGCATGTCCAGAATTTCAGGTACAAGAAATGAAATCGCGCTGGAGACATGGACGTTTAATGAGGCTGCCCGATCCGTCAGAGCCTGATACTTGGTATTACCGTTATCTTCATCCCGCCGCATTTTTGCATATACGTACACCCGCTCCATAGCGAGCCCCATTTCCTCATACACCTTCATACAGTCAGCTAACACTGCCGGAGACTCACTGAGTTTACCATGGAAACCCTTTATTTTCTCAACCAGATCTTTAACTTTTTTAAACTCCTCTTCCCATGCCTCATCCGACGAGAACATATCTTCAAGCTTCCAGGTTAATTCGGTATTTACGTCGCTTCTTTTTGGCAATTCTTTATGTGATGTTTGTGTCATCGTTTTGTGCGGTCCTACGTAAACCGCTGCCTCCTTTCGGGATGGTGATTGTGCACATCCGTTTCGTTGTTTCTTCATTACTTACCCATTCTATCCTTATAACACTTCGCTTTATAAGACTTCGCTTTAAAAAAAATAAACCCTTTCTTTTTTTCGTATTCTATCTATTATGACGAACTTTCGCAAGCGGCTCGGTGATCGATTCTGAGTGAAGTCAGCGAATGGATAGCCGTAGAAGCAGCCAAAGTTATACATGTTTTTTCTTTTTGGGGATTATTTATTGACAATCGGTTTTCACTCGCTTTATATTTAGATTGTAATATATTTTTTGGTTTTTTGGGGGTGAGAATGGAATGATTTTGACTGAACGACGCAAACAATTTCTTCAGAAGTTAATCGACTTATACCAAAAAACCAACGGGCCTGTTCATTACGAAACGTTAGCGAAAGCGATCGGTGTCAGCAAATGGACGGCGTACGATATGCTGAAGGAACTTGAAAAGCACGGTTATCTCACCCGTGATTACGCTGTGAACCCTGGCGAAACAGGACGTTCCCAAATCGTTTTTCTGCCGACGGTCAAAGCAACGTTCCTGTTCGAACAGGAACGTTCTGAAGTCATAAATCCAAAAGAGTGGGATAATACAAAAGCGAAACTGCTTCAGTTTCTCAACAGCCTAAAGGGTTGCAGTATCAGCGACGCCATTCAAAAGGTTTTGGAAGAGATTCCAAAAGTGCAGGTTCGGGTCGCCTTCTGCGCATACATCATCGGGCTTCTTCTTGTTTATCTTCGCAAGCTGGGCGGGAGAACCGAGTCATTGATTCAAAGTTTTGTTCAAAACGCACCAACAAACGAAATGCGGATGACGATGTTTGTGGGGACCGTCCTCGGTACCATCATTCAAACGATGAACCACGAGATTGGAATCGAGGTAACCGATTTGGTCAGCCGGTATCTGAAATCGATTAACGATCTTTCTGATCATGAAAGGGGAATGCTCTCCGACTTTCTTTATGAAGCTTTGGCCTGATGGGGCCACGGTATTATACCGTGGCCACTTTTTTGATAGTTTTTTGGTCTTTTGTGTTAATTGTGTTTTTTGCATCTATGTTTAAGAAAGGAAGGGATGGTTTTATTGAATAGGCTCTGAATGTTTAATGGATCAATGTGGTTATATCATCCGGCTCAATACCAATTGTTTTCATCCTTGGGATCACTGTTTTAGATATTGCGGCGAACATGGTCGGCAACGATTATTGTTCTTGCCTTTAATGCGGTGTATCTTTTGATCAGCATTCCAAGCACCCGTCTCTATCAATCCCTTTGTTTAAAAATGGTTCAAAAGTATTTATTCTAAAAAGTTAGCTGACTGGTTGTCAATTTTGGGGTGGAGGTATAAAAAGTTGGGAAAGTGGTTGATTCTTATCCCCATCATCCTGGGATTATCTATGGATTTACTGGATATGACTATTATCGAAGTAGCACTCCCTAATATTATGATAGAATTTGGAAGTGATATTGATTTAACGCAATATATTATTACTGCCTATATGATTACCATCGGAGTCTTCGAGCCAATTACCGCGTACTGGGCGGACACACGCGGAATGAAAAAGGTCTATATCATCAGTCTTTTGATTTTTACGCTAAGTTCGATCTTTTGCGCTTTGTCTTGGAATATTGACACGTTGATTGTTTTCCGGATTTTGCAAGCGGTCGGTGGAGGAATGATTATGCCCGTAGCTCTATCGATCATTGAAAAAAGCTTTAATAAGGAAGAACTTCCGCTCGCAATGGGATTGATGGGGCTCCCCTTATTGATTGCACCAGCTATCGGTCCTACATTGGGCGGTTATCTGGTGGAACGCTTGAATTGGAGATGGATTTTTTGGATAAATGTTCCGCTCGGATTGTTGGCAGTCTCTCTTTCCTATGTATTATTGCGTGAGTTTGAAACCGTGAAAAAGAAATTGGATGTGTGGGGGTTTATTTTGTCGGCCATCGGATTTGGTTCATTATTGTTGGCTCTTAGCAATGGAGCAAGTGATGGATGGACATCCGCGAGCATCATTTTCCTGTTTTTTCTGTCAGGAATAAGCTTACTGTCTTTTTTTCTTTTGGAAGCCTGTACTTCTGATCCCCTTCTTGATTTACAAATTTTTAAAAGCCGGATATACTCAGCATCCATAGGCGTTACATTCTTTTTTATGATTGCTTTGTATGGAAGTTTATATTTAGTACCTTTATTCATGCAGGAGTTAAGAGGGCTTGGAGCAATAGAGACGGGTATGCTTTTGATCTATGAGGCTATCGGAGCCATGCTGTTTCTTCCAATCAGTTCCGTTTTGCTGCCACGGTTAGGAGGACCCGTATTAACGATTACAGGAATTGTTATCATGACAATTGGATCGTATTTTTTGGTCGATCTGCAAGTGAACACGGATATTGAGGAAGTCAAAAGGAATTTGCTAATCATCGGAATGGGGCTGGGGCTAGGAATTATGCCGTCGATTACATTGGCATACAGTTCCCTTCCTGAAAATTTGGTAAACCAAGGTTCCGCGTTCTTGAATTTGATAAGACAATTCGGAAGCGCATTAGGTGTTGCCATATTGAATAGTGTGATTCAACAACGTATGCCGATTTATTATCACCAATTATCGGATTCCATAACGCCAGGGTCAAATGCAGAAATGTATTTGCGGCAACTCGCATCTTATTTTCAATCAATAGGTCATGCATCGGAACAATCATATCAATTGGGTATGGCCGTTATTTTAAAGCAGATTCAAACAACCGCCAGTATTTCGGCTTTTCAAAATGCCTTTTTTATATCGTTGATTTTCGGGTTACTTGCAATTATCCCTGCGTTGTTTCTATACCGAAAAAATCAATTTCATGTTCGGGTTCATGTAGATAGCGGGTTGCTAAGTAGCGATCAAGTGGTTGAAAATCCAAACGACGCCTTATAAGGATGGCAGTCCAGTTAAGGTTAACCGGATTGGATAAACTGTATGAAGGAGAAGCTGTTTTGAATCAATCCAATACAGTCGCGGCACAATACGATACATTTCTCGGCAAGCTACAAGGGGGCGGAAGGGAAGTTCGTTTTATTTTAAAAACGGATCCTATCAAGTCAGTGCAATATTGACGTCGAGGAAATTGAGGAGTTTGTGCTTACGACCTTATCCTATCGAAACATGGATCTTGGAATTCGAAAGTATGGGATTTTAGCCGGAAAGAGAACATAAAGAACAGGAACCACGTAATCTTTTTGAAGTGGTCTACCGTCGTTCCTTTACGATTATGACCACAGAACAACGACGTGCAAATCTCAAGTATGCTGAAATGAAACAGAAAAAGGAGGTCTTGGCCATGATGGATTTTATCAAAAAAGGATTGGCGTTTGGACTGGGTTTGGCCGTTACAAGCAAGGAACAAGCGGAAAAGCTTGTCAATGAATGGGTGAAAAAAGGGGACCTGTCCAAGGAAGAGTCTAAGGATATGATCAATCAACTGATTCAACGAGGTGAAGAACAAAAAGACGAATTGAAACGCATCATGCGTGAGCAGCTGAAACAAATGATGGACGAATTGGATGTAGCCACAAAAGAAGATATCCACTGGTTGGAGCAGCGAATTCAGAACCTGGAAAAACGAGGCGAGTAAATAAGGGGACGTACTGATGAATGGAAAAAGGATGCGCCATATCAGCCGTTATCGTGATATTGCAATTGCTTTGATTCGCCATGGATTTGGAATCGTGGTCAAGGAAATCGGTTTTGCTCAGTTTCTCTCCTTCCCCCAGAGACTGTTCTTCGAGCCAAAGAAAAAGGATTCAAAAACCGTTGGCGAACGGATCAGGCTTGTTCTGCAAGAATTGGGACCAACTTTCGTGAAATTGGGGCAAATAGCAAGTACGCGCCCCGACTTGCTTCCCGAAGAGATCATTTGTGAATTAGAAAAATTACAGGACCAGGTCCCTCCTTTTTCTTTTCAAGAAGTGCGAGACATTGTTCAGGAGGAATTGGGGGATGAACTGGAAAACATTTTTCGTCATTTTGACGATGCTCCATTAGCTGCCGCGTCAATTGGACAAGTCCATCAAGCGTTCTTACAGTCCGGCGAAAAAGTGGCGGTAAAAATCCAACGTCCGAATATCACCAGTGTGATTGAAACGGATTTGGAAATCCTTCAGGATTTGGCCGCTCTCGCTGAATACCGTCTGAAATGGGCGGCAAGATATCAAATCCGGGATATGGTGGATGAATTCTCCAAGTCCCTTCGAGCAGAACTCGATTTTACAATGGAAAGCCGCAATGCGGAGAAAATCTCTAATCAGTTCTGGAATGACCCTTCTATCTATGTTCCAAAAGTATTTTTGGAGTATTCCACCAAGAAAGTATTAACCATGGAATACGTTGATGGTGTAAAACTCAATGAGCTCGATAAACTTAAGCAAAACGGGTACAATCCGAAGAGTCTGGCGGAACGTCTGGCGAAAGCGATTTTTCACCAAATTTTCAACAACGGTTTCTTTCATGGGGATCCTCACCCCGGAAATGTGTTCGTATTACCAGGAGAAGTGATCGCGTTTATAGATTTTGGCATGGTAGGACGACTTACTCCCGAGATGAAATACCATTTTTCTTCTTTGGTCATTGCCTTGATGCGTCAAAGTACAGACGGGGTAATCAAAGCCATCCTCCGCATGGGATTAGTGTCTGAAGATGTGAATATGGTGCAGTTGCGCGGCGATGTAGAACAATTGAGGGAAAAGTATTACGGTGTCCCGTTAAATCAAATAAGTCTCGGGGAGGCTGTCAATGACCTGTTTCGCACAGCGTTTCAACACGACATCCGGATTCCTGCAGACTTAACGTTATTGGGGAAGACTTTGTTGACGGTTGAAGGCGTTGTTGAAAAACTGGATCCTGTTTTTAGTATCTTCGACATTGCGGAGCCATTTGGGCGTAAACTGTTAAAGGAACGACTGCATCCCAAAAGTGTTGCGGAAACGGTATGGAAGCGTGTTTCCGATTACGGGGAGTTGTTGTTCGATCTTCCCAAACACATGAAAGAATTAACCTCTTTGATCAAACGGGGGAGACTTCGTATTGAGATCGCCATCCCCGAACTGGATCTTTTTTTGAAGAAATTGGATCGGATCAGCAATCGATTGTCATTTAGTATCGTTTTGTTAGCCTTCAGTATCATCATGGTGGGTGTTATAATCGGTTCTTCTCTGGGCAGACAATCCACATTGCTGTGGAAAATTCCCGCAATAGAGATAGGTTTTGGTATGGCGACACTAATGTTCTTGTGGCTATTATATTCGATTTTTAAGTCAGGGAGATTTTAGACTTGGAGTTTAGAAGAATTAGATCAGGTGAAAATTTTCCCCCTATCCCTCTCAGTCCTTATCCTGTCTGGATTGCCGGACATCACAATTAGCTCTAATAAACGGTGTATAATAAGAGAAGGGACATGAATTTGGAGGGAGTAAATGAATAAAAAACAGGGAATGGATAAATACCTTGAGGCGATATATATTTTACATACGGAAGGCCAAAACGTGATTGGGTCAAAACTTGCGGATTATTTAGGGGTGGCAAGGCCGACTGTATCTCAAACCGTACAGCGGTTGATTGCTTTGGGTTATGTAGCCGATACCGATACCCGTGAAATTATACTTTCAGATGCTGGAGTCCAGCGGGCGGAAACGATCATTCGACGCCATCGATTACTCGAAAGATGGCTGACGGACGTGTTAGGGTTTGATTGGGCGGAAGCACATGAAGAAGCAAGCCGTTTGGAATCGGCTCTATCGGAACGAGTCGAAAAACGGTTGGCCCAGGCCCTGGGAAATCCAACCACATGTCCCCATGGAAACGTTATCCCCGGGTCGGGCGGATTTGTCGCTAACGCAACCCCGTTATCACAAATGCCGATCCCTGCTACCGTTAAAATCAACCGAATTTTTGAACATGCAGAGGAAGACATGGATATCCTGCGTTTTTTAGAAGGGAACGGATTTGTTCCTGGCGCGGAAATTGGATTGATTTCCTCGTCTCCTTCTGAACATACAATCACGGCTTTTATAAACGGAGCTTCTGTGCTTATTCCAATTGAATTAGCGGAACGAATTCTTGCTGTGGAGGTTGACCGAAAGTAAAACCAGGAGATATTGGGCATTGAAATAGACCGATTTTTATTTTTTTCGGAGGTCTTTCCTTGTATGTAAGCATAAACTGTCCGTAACTCTCTTCCGTTTGGAGGTGCTTTTAGGCCCGACTGGCTGCATCCTCGAAATATCCAGATGTTTCGGGCCGTCTCCACACGGAAGAGAATCACGGACAGTCAACGCTTCTCCGCAAGGGAAAACCCGCAAAAACACAACGGATTTCGATGCATCACACGCGGATGTTTTTGGCTGCGCCAGATCTACTTAAGCTTTTGCTGAAGCTCGCTGAGTGTTTGAGATAACTGGTCATTCAATTGTCCCAGTGTTTGTTTATCCAGCGGGCTTACCTGAGAGCCGGCAACTTCCGGATTAAGATATTTTTCGATCTTCTCATAGAAATCCGGCTGTCTTGGCTGAAGGCCATCTTCAAAAGTGCTCCATGCCTCTTCCAGCTTTGGTCCAATCTCCTTAACCTTTGCCTGGTCACCAGTGTTAATTTTTTGTTTTAGTTCCTTCGTCGCCGCTAACATCGTTGAAACACCATCTTGGACTTGCTCAACAGGAATTAGCTTCTCGGAAAGGCTGTATAAAACATCAATCAGTTGATTATCGAGCTTTAAGAGCGTGTTTTTATCAATAGCAGAAGCTTTCGATCCCGCAACAGTCGGGTCAAGATATTTTTCTACTTCAGCGTACTGGTCTGGGTACTGGGATTTAACACCATCCTCAAAGAATTTCCAGTTTTCTTCTAATTTTGGACCGATCTCCTTGATTTTTGTTTCGTCCCCCGCTTTAATGGCCTTTCTTAATTGTTTAGCATTATGAAGGAACTTCCCAACACCATCTTTCACATTCGGCGCCTCTGTCTGCCCGTTTGAAGGTGTTTTCGCGGTATCTGATTGAGCAGTCGTACTGGTTGTAGTGGTACTGGTCGTAGTCGTTGAAGTGTTGGACGCGGCATTGTTGGTCAAGCCACACCCGGTTAGAGCTGCTGTGCTGATTAAAGCTAATGAAAGAATGGTTCTGAAAGTTATCATCTAATTTTCCCCCTAATTTTCTATAAAAATGATGTTCTACATTTGCGTTGTTTCTTTAAGCGTCTGCCGCCGTTTATTCATTCGCTTCCACAGTACTACCACCACCGCAAACAAGGCTAATGCGATTTGCGGGATGGCACTCTGCCATGATGGGTAGAACCCCAGGAAATCAATACTTGGCAAGTTGGTTGATGTTGTCGATGGCAGTGAGCCTGCGAGTTGGAGACTGTGGATGCCAAGCCCCGTGAATTTCACACATAAATAGAATACAATTAAGCTTGATACGAGGAAAAACGGCCGCATAGGCAGCTTTAGGCCAATAAACAGCATGAGATAAGCAATGACCGCCAAAATGCCTAAACCAATTAAAATCCCAAATATCAATTGTTGAAAGCTAATTTGATTTACCATACCAATAACAAATAACACAGTCTCTGTTCCCTCCCGAAAGACAGCAAGGAACGTTAAAACACCGAGGGATATCATTCGTCCGGTATTGACTGCCGATTGGCTTTTTGTTTGAATGTACCGGTTCCACTCCGCAACATTAGACTTACTATGCAGCCAATAGCTCATATATAAAAGCATTACCGCCGCAAACACACCCGTCCATCCCGAGATAAGGAAATTGTTCCGGCCGAAGGCTCCTGATGAAAAAACAAATTTAACAATGATTGCCAAGACACCGCTTAGCCCAAGGCCTGCAAAAACCCCGCCCCAAATCCAACCCTTTCCGACACCTTGATTGGATTTTTTAACAAAGGCTAACAGCGCACCGACAACTAGAAGTGCTTCCATTCCTTCCCGGATTGGAATCATGGCAGCATCCCAAATGGTGTACCCGGATTTAGCCGTCAGCGGTGTCAAATATCCAATCATTTTGTCAAGTATCCCGGCGGCACCCTTGTAATTCCCGTCGGAAATCATCGCATTCACGGTTACCATATCCCGCTCTGAATCACTGTATATCGTAGCTGATTGTGCCACTACAACACCTTCGACACTAAGCCAAGACTCCCGGGCTTTTGCAATGCCAGAAAGGGCTGACTGCCGGTCATGGTTCTGCACCTTATCTTTCGTTTGCTGCAGCATGGCAACGAAATCTGATAGCGTTATGTTTTGTTTCTTGAATCCTTCTCTCTTGGCGTACCCGCCCTGAATAAATTTTTCATTTGTGCTTTGCAGACCCTGTAATGCCTTAACGATATCCTGCTGCTTATTCTGCATGAAGGCATATTCCACCTGACCCATGTTGGATTCAATGTCGCTATACGCCTTCCCTGATTCCGGTTTGACAGTGCTTTCAATGTCGAGCCACGTCTCGTTGAACTTCTGAAAGTTTTTCTGGGCTTCCGCCAGATTCCCTTGTCTCGCATTGTTTAATGCCTCAATAACGTATTGCTCAGCCTTCGCCATATTCTCGGCTCCCTGGCTTTCTGCCCGTACCATACCGGGCGCAAGGCAGAAGACCGCTACCAAAAACACCATTGTCACACCATATAAACGATTTATCATAATCCCCCTCCTCGCAATCTCCACCAATAAATAAAATCAATAATCATTCTCAATATAAAAAATTAAAAAAATCTCCTCGCTAATAAAATTATTTCATGAACTAATTTCATGATGTGTGATCATCAACACCTTCCATTTAAACAAAAACAATAATCATTCTCAATAACTAAATAAAAAAAACTTAAAATACATTTTCAGCGCTTTAACTTAAAAGAAAATTAGCCCTGACTAATACAAGAATTAGTTTAGGCTAACTACGATCGATCGTCAAGAGTTAGATGTGCAAATTTTTATAACGTAACCCTTCTATTCTTTTATTTTTAACCGCTTTTGACCTTCACGGCACAGGTCTAACAGAGGACACACTTGGCACTGCGGATTCTGCGCTTTACAGTGGTAGCGTCCGAAAAAAATCATCCGGTGATGCGTTGCAGACCATTCATCGCGTGGAACTTTTTTCATCAACGTTTCTTCTACTTGAAGAGGCGTGTCCTTCCAGCGTGCAATACCTAGACGCTTTGAAACACGTTCCACATGCGTATCTACTGCGATCGCCGGAACGCCGAACGCGGTAGAGACCACCACATTTGCTGTTTTACGGCCAACGCCCGGCAATTTAACGAGTTCGGCATGATCGCGGGGAATCTCTCCATTGTAGTCTTCAAGGAGAAGGCGGCACAGTTTCTGAATATTTTTTGCTTTATTCCGGAAAAGACCGATACTGTGAATATCCTGCTCCAGTTCTTCCAACGGCACATTTACATAATCGTGGGGAGTTTTATATTTTGCAAACAAATGCGGGGTTACTTTATTGACAAGCGCATCCGTGCATTGGGCGGATAGAAGAACCGCAATCGTTAGTTCAAATGGATTGCTATGGTTGAGTTCGCAGTGAGCATCGGGAAACATTTCTCCCATCGTATCCAATACCCTGCGGATTTGTGCTTTCGTTAACAAGGCCATTCATCCTTTTATTCTGACAGATTTTCGTATACACTATCGAATGTAGCAGTTGCTAATTTTTTCGTCAATAGCTACACTTAGAAGGAAAATATTAAGAAAATGAAAGGTTTGAAATGGAACAAATGGCAAAAAAACACATTATTTATAAACAGGATAATTGGAATATGATGACGGTGGAAGCGGAAGGGGCTAAAATCACGGTTCGTGAAATTTCAACCGAGTGGGGCGAGGACACGTATATTTTTACTACCCGGCATGAAATGATGGAGTGGGCAAAAAGCCGCTTTCTCCCGGAAGACTACGTCGGACGCGAAGATGATTACAACCAGATTATGGAATCGTTCAAGAACATCTAGTTCCATCTCTTCCATCGGGGATACGGCAGACGCCCGGAGTATCATTATCCGAATCCGGTATCTCCCTGTCCCCAAATGGAAGATCTGCATAAGCAGCCTAAAGCTAAAAACAAGAGGATTCTTACACTGATTCTTCCCCCTATCCTCTCATAACCTGGTCACGCAGCACCCGCCGCATAATTTTCCCTGTTGTGTTCTTGGGAAGATCTTCAATAAAAATGACTTTGTGGGGCACTTTGTACTTGGCCAGTTCTCCCCGGCAGTATTCCTGGATGGATTCCTCCGTTAACGTATGGTCCTTTGTTACGACATAGGCATGGACAGCCTCCCCAAAATTTTCATCCGGAACACCTATAACCACCGCTTCAACGATCGACGAATGCTGGTACAGCGCTTCTTCAACCTCACGCGGGTACACATTAAAACCGCCAACAATAATCATATCTTTTTTGCGGTCGACAATAAAAATATATCCATCCTCGTCCATTCGCGCCATATCCCCGGTGTGCAGCCATCCGTTGCGCAAAGCCATCGCTGTTTCTTCAGGCATCCTGAAGTATCCCTTCATTACATTGGGACCGCGCACGACGAGTTCGCCAACTTGCCCGAGCGGTACTTCCAGATCTTCTTCATCCACAATTTTACTCTCTACATCAGGAATACTGATACCTATTGAGCCGGGTTTGCGCACGCCATCCACCGGATTGAATGCGGTTACAGGAGAAGCTTCTGATAACCCGTATCCTTCATAAATGACTTTATTAAATTTGGCTTCAAAACTCTGCATAAGAGCAACAGGGAGCGCTGCACCTCCGGAAATGCAAACTCGGAGGGAGGACAAATCCTCAGGCTTTCCATCGGGGGTGTGCAGCAGGAAATTATACATGGTAGGAACACCCGCGAAAATGGTTGCCTTTGTTTCCCTGATTGTTTTCATTACGTCTCCGGGGCTGAAGCGGGGAATAATGACCAAGGTTGATCCGAGCACAACGGCCGCATTCAGGCAGACGGTCATACAGAATACATGAAACATTGGCAGCACGGCCACTACACGGTCACTGCGGTCCACCTTTAAATATCTCGCAATGGATTCGGCATTGGATGTCAGATTTCGATGAGTGAGCATGGCTCCCTTAGGCGTCCCGGTCGTACCTGACGTATATAAAATGACTGCCACATCTTCTTCTTGAACAAGAGGCCCTTCCCAGTCCCGGTTGGCCCGCAAAGAAAGTTCATCGTACGGGTGAGTCCAATCATGCGGAGTCTGACCGGATGTGAAAACCACATGTTCCAGCTCAGGTAGTTGAGGTTTAAGATTTTCAAAAACGGGAAGCAACTGTTCGACTGCGAACACAACCCTCGCACCGCTGTTTTTCAAAATAAATTCAATTTCATGGGGAGTATAGATTGGATTAATGGGAACAACCGTTGCCCCTGTTAGCAACGTCCCATAAAAAGAAACAACAAAATGAGGAGAATTGCCGAGAAGCAGAGCCACGTTATCGCCTTTTCCGATACCGAGATCCGCCAGATAGGCCGCGGCGTTTTTTACCTGTTCAAAAAATTCGCCGTATGTACACGTATCGCCAAGAAACAAATAAGCGAACGTATCAGGGTAGGCAGCCGTCGTGTTTTTAAGGTTGTCAACTAACGTCATATGCCTTCACCTCACGATTTCTTATAATAACAGCACGTTTTTTTACGTTTATGGGAGAAGCGGGCGGTTGTCCCGCCCGCTATTTTTATTTCACTGTTACAGTATATTGCTCGGCATCGATTATAGCACAGGCGATTCCGCGCTTAATTGGAATTATATCAAGCGGTTCAGTGCGCACAAGCTTTTTCAAAATCGACAGCTGGGTTCGCAAAATATCACCCTCAGCGGATGCGGCAAGAACTTCTTTTGCCCATTTCTCCACGTCGCCCCACACGTCGTGTACGTAAACGCGGGCCATGTCCACCTGCAAACGAGCCGTTTCTTCCCCTTTTGCTGCAGCTGTTTTCTTCGCGCGAAGCAGCGCCGATTCAGCGGCGTAAATCGTGATGGCAAGGTTAGACAAGTGACTGAGCGCTTCTTGCTGCTGTTCGATTTTCTGCATAAATTTTTGAACAGCAGCACCGCCAGCCAGCAAAAAGATTTTTTTGGCCGCTTCCAGCATCTTCGTTTCTACCGCCAGCACACCGGCCGATTCTTCCACATACACAGTTGGCATATAGCCCGCTAGTTCCTGCTGCATGGATTGCAGTGCTTGCACTAGCGGCAGACGGCCTTTCATCGCCCGCTTCAACAGAGTTCCGGGAATGAGAAGGCGGTTAATTTCATTTGTCCCTTCAAAAATTCGATTAATACGGGAATCACGGTAAATTTGCTCCACTTTGTATTCTTGAATATAACCGTATCCTCCGTGAATCTGGAGCGCTTCGTCAGCGACGAAATCCAGGGCTTCTGAACCAAACACTTTACAGATGGAATATTCAATCGCATGTTCTTCGATTGCTTCTGCAGCCTCTTTCGCCGCATAACCGTCCAGGTTAAGCGAAGCCAGCGCTTCGTCCAGATACCCGCCTGTGCGGTACGTAACGCTTTCATTAACAAACGTTCGAACCGCCATATTCGCCAGTTTATTTTGAATAAGCGGGAAGCTTGCAATCGGAGTGCTGAACTGTTTGCGCTCTTTCGCATATTTGACAGCGAGTTCAACCGCCCATTTGGTGGAACCAACGGCGCCTACGCCCAGTTTATACCGTCCAATGTTTAAGATGTTAAACGCAATTTGGTGGCCTTTCCCGATTTCCCCCAATACGTTTTCAACCGGAACCGGCAAGTCTTCAAAAATCAGCGGACAGGTGGATGAACCTTTTATGCCCATTTTCTTTTCTTCCGGCCCGATGCTTAGTCCCGGGAAATCCCGTTCCACAATAAATGCGGTAAACTTCTCTCCGTCAATCTTCGCATACACAATGAAGATGTCAGCAAATCCGGCGTTCGTAATGAACTGCTTAGATCCGTTCAAAATATAATGGGTACCTTCCGCATTTAATACCGCCGTAGTTTTTGCCCCTAACGCATCAGACCCCGAAGACGGCTCCGTCAAACAGTACGCCGCTATTTTTTCACCGGTGGCAAGGAAAGGCAGGTATTTCTCTTTTTGTTCTCTTGTGCCGAAATATACAATCGGCAGCGTGCCAATTCCAACATGGGCGCCGTGGCTCAGCGCAAACGAGCCCGCCCGCACCATATATTCACCGATCAGGCTGGAGCTGATTTTGTCAAGAGCAAGACCGCCGAACGCTTCGGGAATGTCCGCGCTTAACAAGCCCAGCTCACCCGCCTGGCGCAGCAGCTTCACGGTTAAATCGTAATCAAGCTTTTCGATCTGCTCAGCTTTCGGTTCGATTTCACCTGCCACAAAATCCCGCGTTGTGCGCGCTATCATTTTTTGTTCATCCGAAAAGTCTTCCGGGGTATAAACCGATTGAATATCCGTTTCTTTCAGCAAAAACTGCCCGCCCTGCGGCAGCGTTTTGGATTCACTCATGATTTCGTCCTCCTTCAAAATGGATTCGTTTTAAAAACTTCGCTATTTTCGTTATTTTACTGAATAAACTCAAACACTCCTGCGGCGCCCATGCCGCCGCCTATGCACATGGAAACGACACCGTACCTTGCCCCGCGGCGCGCCGCTTCGTGAGCAAGGGTTACCGTAAGCTTTGTTCCGGAGCAGCCGAGAGGATGGCCCAGTGCAATAGCACCACCGTTCACATTGACCCTGTACGGGTTAATTTCCAGATGGCGGACGACGTGGATCGCCTGGGAAGCAAAGGCTTCGTTAATTTCAAACAGGTCGACATCATCAAGCGTAATTCCGGCTAATTTCAGCGCTTTCGGGATAGCGACAACAGGGCCCACACCCATAATGTCCGGGTCAACGCCTCCAACGGCGAAGGAACGAAAAATAGCAAGTGGTTTGAGTCCCAGTTGCTCCGCTTTCTCCCGCGACATGACAACGACAGCCGCGGCCCCATCGCTTGTTTGCGAAGAATTCCCCGCCGTAACTTGCCCGCCAAGGCGGAACGGCGATTTTAATTTAGCCAGTCCTTCTATGGTCGTATCTGGACGAACTCCCTCATCTGTATCGAATATGAATTCTTTAATCTGAAGATGCCCTTTTTCATCCAAATATTTTTCTTTAACGGTAACTGGAACGATTTCGTCGTTAAATCTGCCTCCACGAATGGCCCGTGCAGCTTTCTCATGGCTCTCTACGGCAAAACGATCCATATCTTCCCTCGATACGTGAAAACGCTCGGCTACATTTTCCGCCGTATGGCCCATTCCCATATAAATTTCGGGATAATTCTCGATGATGTCCGGATGGGGAGCCAGCTTATATCCTGTCATCGGCACATGGCTCATGCTTTCGACTCCGCCTGCAATCACCGTGTCGGCAAAACCACACATAATTTTTTCCGCCGCAATCGCAATCGACTGCAAGCCCGATGAACAAAAGCGATTGATGGTAAACGCAGGAACCGTGGTCGGAAAACCCGCATGAACCGCAATAATCCGTGCCATATTGAACCCCTGCTCACCTTCAGGCATCGCGCAGCCGATCACAATATCATCGATCATCGCGGGGTCAAGGCCAGGGGCACGCCTCACCGCTTCTCTCAGAACAATGGCGCCCAGGTCTTCGGGCCGGGTGTTCTTTAATGTTCCTCTGGGCGCTTTTCCAACGGCAGTCCGAACTGCGGACACAATTACCGCTTCTCTCATCTTGTATCCCTCCCTAATTGCGCAATGGCTTTCCTTTGGTCAGCATATACTGCATTCGGTCCTGGCTCTTCCGCTCCCCGCAAAGGCTTAAAAATGCCTCGCGCTCCAAATCAAGCAGGTACTGTTCCGTCACATACGTATTGCGGTTTACATTACCGCCTGTGAGGACATAAGCCAGCTTACCGGCAATTTTCATATCGTGGTCGCTAATATACCCGCTTTGCTTCATTGAATAAATACCCAAGCTGAGCACAGCCTTTCCATCGGCACCGACGACGCGGATTTTTTCCTGTTTCGGCGGTTCATAGCCGACTGCATCCAGCGCTAACACAGACTGCTTGGCATCGTACAGCAGGTGGTCCCGATTCATCGTAATCTGGTCACAAGGACGTAAAAAATGAAGTTCGTGCGCTTCTTCCGCACTTGTTGATACTTTGGCCATCGCTACCGTTTCAAACGCTTTATTGACAAACGGCTGGAGGTCGACTTTAGTGTCCACCGCATCCGCACCCTGTGTGGTCCGCAGAAGCATTTCCTTTATTCCACCCCCACCAGGGATCAGGCCGACACCCACTTCAACAAGACCCATATACGTTTCGGCCGCTGCCTGAATTTTCGCGGATGGCAGGCATACTTCCGCGCCTCCGCCTAGCGTCATGCCGAACGGAGCGGAGACAACCGGCTTTTTCGCATATTTGATAGCAAGCGATGCCTGCTGAAAACGATCGATCAGATGGTTAATGTCATCCCAGTTTTCATCCTGCGCTTCCATTAAGATCATCATCAGGTTTGCACCGACACAGAAGTTTTTAGCTTCGTTTGTGATCACCATCCCGCGATAGTTGCGTTCCACTTCCGCAAGAGATTTATACAGCATATCGATAATGTCAAAACCGATGGCATTGTTCGGCGAATGGAATTCGAGGCATGCGACCCCATCTCCGATATCGAGCAAACTTGCGCCCGGATTAGAGAGAACCACGCCATTTTTTTTGTATGATTTCAACTCCATTAACCGTTTGCCCGCTTCTTCTTCCGTACGTTCACCGGTAATGGTATGGTAATAGCGCCGTCTGTTGTTATGCTCATAGAATGATTCCTTGCCGGATGCGAGCATTTCCTCCACCCAGTCTGGAATCGCTTCCCCTTCCTGTTTCATTCGGGCGACGGATTTGGCAGCACCCAGTGCGTCCCATGTCTCGAACGGTCCCAGCTCCCAGTTAAACCCCCATTTCATCGCCCGGTCCACACTCACGATATCATCGGCAATCTCCGGGATTTTGCTAGCGGAATAAAGCAGTACCTTTTTTAACACATTCCAGATAAACTGCCCTTCTTTTGATTGGCTATAAGCAAGCGCTTGAAGTCGGCTTTTTACTCCCCCGGCAGCTTTCACCTGTTCGATCTCGGGAATCTTTACTCTCTGAATAGAAGCGTATTCAAGTGTATTGTAGTTAAGAACCAGGATTTCCCTTCCCGCAGCTGTCGTTTGCTTTTTGTAAAAGCCCTGTTTGCTTTTGTCCCCGAGCCACCCGTTTTTCAACAAGCCAATCAGAATATTGGGCATCACAAACGACTCTTTTTCTCTAGGGTCTGATACGTGGTCATGCACATTTCTGGCCACATGCACGAATGTATCGAGCCCGACCATGTCCAGTGTCCGGAAGGTGGCGCTTTTGGGTCGCCCGATAACCGTGCCGGTCATCGCATCCACTTCCTCCACAGTAAAACCGCTCTTTATCATTTCATTCAACGTAACGAGCAGTCCGTATACGCCAATCCGGTTTGCTATAAAATTCGGCGTATCTTTAGCGGTCACGATACCTTTACCGAGCTTTCGTTCCCCAAACTCTTTCATGTAAGCGATAACATTTTTGTCGGTTTCACAGCCCGGAATGATTTCGAGCAGTTTCATATAGCGCGGCGGGTTAAAAAAATGGGTTCCGAGAAAGTGCTTGCGGAATGCTTCGCTTCTTTCTTCTGCCATCCGGTTAATTGATACTCCCGATGTGTTGGAACTGACAATGGTTCCCGGTGTCCAGTTCTCCTCGACCCGCGCTAACAGTTGGCGCTTGATGTCCAGATTCTCGACGACAGCTTCCACAATCCAATCCACATCTTTTACCTTATGCAAGTGATCCTCAAAATTTCCCGGGATAATGGAATCGAGATTCTTTTTCGTAAACATTGGCGCAGGCTTTGTCTTAAGCAGCCTCGCTTTTGCTTCACTGGCAAGCCGGTTTCGAACGGCGGGGTGTTCCAGAGTTAACCCTTTCTTTGCTTCCTGTTCAGTTAGTGAAGCAGGCACAATATCCAACAAATAGGTTTCGATTCCCGCATTTGCAAAGTGGGCGGCAATGGCAGCCCCCATTACCCCGGAACCAAGCACAGCCGCTTTTTGAATATTCCTGACCATCTTGTTACCTCCTTTTCCAGGCCTTTATTCATTTTTTTGAATGAATACTCATTCATTAATTCGCGCATTTCTGTTTTCATTGTATGTTCTGATAATTATTGTAATATATTTTTTGTCAGAATTCCACAACTATTTGCTTTACTTTTTCTTTTGTCTTTCGGTATGATAAGCGTAAGAATCACATACTAGTAAGGATTCCCTTGGAAAGGAGAACATTATGTCGGGAACTACACTATATTTATTCCTGTTTGTATCCGCTCTCATGTCGATTGTTTTGTTTATTGTCGGCTTGCTTCCCCAACCGGGCAAAGGAATGGTGAAACAAAAAAGTTTGGCCGTATGGGGTGTTGTGCTCATGGGCGTTACCGTCTCGCTGTTCATCCTCAAACCTATGCTATTTCCCGGATCATAAATATTACGTTTGCAACGCTGAACTTGACGCGAATGGAATGCTCCGTTTTTATTTTTTGCTGGTTTTCCCTTGCAGGGAAGTAGAAACTGTCCGTGTTACGAACAAAGGGGAACCTGCCCGAAACATCCGGGTATCTCAATGGTGGAGACAGTCGGGCAGAAAGACACCCCCTTTCTTCGTAACACTAAGCAGCGGGAAAAAAGCAAAAATAAACGGATTTCGATGTGTCTGCGAATGTTTCAGCTAGCATCCTCCCGCACAATTGAGTCTAGCCGATGTGCTTGTTCATTTCTCCCTTATCTTGTCCTGAAGGATTTCCGGAGTTTGAGGACGATGTCTCTACGTGTTGTTATTTCTACCCGTGGAGAATGGTCCACCCGTCTTCCTGGTAGGCGCGCCCTTCCTTCATCAATTTGCCGAGTGCCCGTTTAAAGGCAGCTTTACTGATACCAAACTTCTGTTTGATAATGTCCGGATCCGTTTTATCCGTGTAGGGCATACGCCCCCCTCTCTCCTGTAAATACGCATAAATTTTCTCAGCATCCTGGCTGTAACTTACTTCTTTCCGCTGGCGCATCGTGATGTTTAAACGTCCGTCTTCTTCCCGGACCCTTGAAACGCGCGCCTCAATCCGTTGCCCTACACGCAGCGGTTCGGTCGCTTCATCCCGGTGAAGGAACGCGAGATGCTGCCCCTCTGTGAAAAGAAACGCCCCGATTTTAATAATTTTATAGATATACCCGTTTACATCCTGATTGAATAAACTTTCCGGCGCCGGCTTGCTAATTCGGACGAAATCATCTTCCTTTCCGAGAACAGCCAGCATTCTCCCCTGTTTATCATGCTCAACCTGCACATACACCCGGTCTCCAGGCTCCGGCCATTTACTTTTGATTTCGGGTAGCTGATCCGCCGGCAGCAGTAAATCCTTATGTAATCCGTTATTTAAAAAGGCCCCCATTCGCGGGTGTATGTCGACAACTTCCAGCCAGCCGAACTCGTCAAGGGCAATGAAAGGCTCCAATTGCGATGCGGCGAGCCGCTCCTGATTGTCGTGGTATAAAAATACCTCAACCTCACTGCCTATTGTTATTTCCTTATTGATTTCACTCTCATGGAGCAGAACATCCGTCTCCCCATCTGACAGAAAATATCCAAAAGGAGCCTGCCGCTCCACTCTTAGCTTAACTTTTTTGCCCGCTTCCAACATATCGTTAAATCCTCCTCTGGTTATATCCACACATTTTAGCCGTCGACCATATTATACATGTGATTGCGTGTTAAAGAAAACGCAGTAGTCACTTCAACGCATGTTCTTCTTCTATTATTTATAGTAAGATATTTCTTAGTGCCGAAAATAATTTTTTTGGATATAATTGGATAAAAAACCACTATAAATTACCTGGCATGGATAGAGGAGTCACGTATGCTGGAAAAAATAATAGAAGTGTTGAAAAAATATTACGGCTATTCATCATTTAGAGAAGGCCAGGAAAAAATCATTACAAGTATTTTAAGCGGCCGGGACACTGTTGGCATCATGCCTACCGGCGGGGGGAAATCCATTTGCTATCAAGTTCCCGCACTCTTGCTTAATGGGACAACCCTTGTCATCTCCCCGTTAATTTCCCTGATGAAAGATCAGGTAGATACGCTTAACAGCCTTGGCATTCGGGCGGCATTTATTAATAGCTCATTAACGAGCCAGGAAGCGGACGAACATCTGGAACGAGCTAAGCACGGTGTTTATAAATTAATTTATGTTGCGCCCGAGAGGCTGGAATCGTATTCGTTTCGTTCCTTATTAAAGAGGCTCACTCTTTCTATGATCGCGATTGACGAAGCCCATTGTGTCTCACAGTGGGGCCACGATTTCCGGCCCAGTTATTTATCTGTCGCTTCATTTATTGGTCAGCTTGCCAAGCGACCTGTCATTACCGCTTTTACAGCGACAGCAACGGAAGCGGTCAAAGACGACATCGTCGCCCAATTATCGCTGTCAAATCCGAATGTGTTCATCACAGGTTTTGACCGGAAGAATCTTTCTTTTACCGTGATACGCGGTGAAAATAAACGGGATGCCCTGCTGGAATATGTGAACCAAAATAAAAGCCAAGCTGGGATTATTTATGTAGCCACAAGAAAAAATGCCGACCAGTTGTATTCCTATTTGTGCGAAAAAGGCTACGCTGCTGGAAGATATCATGCGGGATTAAGCGACGAAGAGCGGATGGATAATCAGGAGAAGTTTATCTACGACGATATCCGGATTATGATTGCGACGAATGCCTTCGGAATGGGGATAGATAAGTCAAATGTCCGGTATGTGATTCATTACAACATGCCAAAAAATATGGAATCTTACTATCAAGAAGCGGGACGGGCAGGCAGGGACGGCGAACCCGGTAAGTGCATCCTCCTTTTTAATCCGCAGGATATCCAACTGCAAAAGTTTTTAATCGAACAGTCTTTAAGTGCAGAGGAGAGAAAGAAGGAAGAGTATAAAAAACTGCAAAACATGATCGACTATTGCTACACCCCTCGGTGCCTCCGCAATTTTATTCTGCAATATTTCGGTGAAATGCGGGATGAGCCATGCGGAAATTGCAGCACCTGCCTTGATGACACAGAGTACGTCGATGTAACAGTACAGGCCCAAAAAATTTTTTCCTGTGTAAAAAGAATGAATGAACGATTTGGTATTACACTGGTGGCGCAGGTTTTAAAGGGATCGAAAAGCAAAAAAGTCTTGGATTTTGGCTTTAACAAACTTTCTACATATGGATTATTAAAAGAATACACGGAGAAAGAGATTGCGAATTTAATGAATGTGCTTATCGCCGAAGGATACATACAGCTCAGCGAAGGCAAATTCCCGGTCGTTATGCTGTCTGAAAGATGTATTCCGGTTCTCAAAGGAGAAGAAAAGGTTTTCCAGAAAGTTCGTAAGACCGAAGCGAAACAACCCGTTGACGACGCCTTATTCGAGCAGCTGCGACAGCTGCGAAAATCTCTTTCAGAAAAGGAAAATGTCCCGCCATATGTTATTTTTTCAGACAGCACGCTGCGCGATATGTGTGAAACCCTTCCTGCAGACCAGAGTTCTCTCCTGGCGGTCAAGGGGGTTGGCGAATTAAAACTGGTCAAATACGGCAGGCAATTTCTCGAAGTTATTCAACAATACAAAAATGCTTAGCCACCCATTTTTGATTGAAATAAATCCTCCGGCGGTAAATTCATATTCATTTTAACCCTCCAAATGAATAATAATTTTTTTTCATCACATAGAATAATTTTCAAACGATGACAAATAATTAGAGTGGAGGTGTTAAAATGCATAACTATAACCAATATTACCAAGGACAGAATCAAACAGGCATTCCCGCATTTGCAGGTCCCCAAGCGCTATTCCAACCCGGTTTTGCCGGTACAAACGCGCAGCAGGTAAGACAAAATATCGCTAACCAAGTTGGATT
>NZ_KE387176.1:0-44941 GCF_000430625.1 Aneurinibacillus terranovensis DSM 18919 | reverse complement strand
AACTTCTCCGCTCAACAAGCTGGCGGGTTTGCTGGCGCTGCTGGGGCTACTGGTGGCCAAGCCATCTTCCAGCCTGGATTCGCCGGTACAAACGCACAACAGGTAAGACAGGATATCGCTAATGAAGTTGGATTCGCCGGACAAGGCGGTTTTACTCAATAAACGAGCACGCCGCAAATAAAAACGTCCTTTAGGATACACTAAAGGACGTTTTTTGATCGTGTGGCACATTACTATTTTACCGCGAACTCTGCTCTTAAACGTGAACCGTGGTTTTTTTGTCAGCATACTGTTCGTCAAGCATAGTGCCATTTTCCGCAAATCTCACATGCCAGGAAAGCGCTTTTTCAATAACATGAGGCGTCTGCCCGCCCCGTTTGCAGGCTTCTTCAAAATAAGCGCGCAGCTGCGGACGGTACATTGGATGCACGCAATTATCAATCATTCGTTCCGCCCGTTCCCTTGGTGCAAGTCCCCGCAAGTCAGCAATTCCCTGTTCGGTTACAATGACATCCACATCATGCTCCGTATGGTCTACGTGAGAAACAAATGGGACAATGCTGGAGATTAACCCGTTCTTCGCCGTTGACTTCGTTACAAAAATCCCCAAACGCGCGTTGCGGGCGAAATCGCCTGAACCCCCAATTCCGTTCATCATTTTCGTTCCCATTACATGAGTTGAATTCACATTGCCATAGATATCTACTTCAAGCGCCGTATTAATAGCGATAAGTCCAAGGCGGCGCACAATTTCCGGATGATTCGAAATTTCCTGCGGGCGTAGAATAATGTAATCCCGGTACTTATCAAAATTATTTAATACTTTATCGATTTTATCGGGCGACAGCGTAATCGAACAGCAGGACGCGAAACGTACTTTGCCAGCATCAATTAAATCAAATACGGCATCCTGCAGCACTTCAGAATACACTTCAAGATCGGTGAATTCGGAATCAAGGAACCCGTGGAATACAGCATTGGCAACCGACCCTACGCCTGATTGCATAGGAGCCAAGTTTTTCGAAAGGCGCCCTGCTTCTACCTCTTTGCGCAGGAAGCCAATCAGGTGCTGGGCCATAACGGCCGTCTCCTCATCGGGTTTCACAATTTTTGAAGTAATGTCACGCTTATCGGTGAAGACAATTCCTTTAATTTTTTCTATTGGAATGGGGAGATAAGGCGTTCCAATACGCTGATCCACCTTCGTTAATGGGATCGGCTGGCGCTCGCCTTGCAGGCCCGGATCATACAAATCATGAACCCCTTCCAACGCTTCCGGCTGGGCAAGATTAAGTTCAACAATAACTTCTTTGGCCTTTTGAACAAAGCTATATGAATTTCCAACAGATGTACTAGGAATAATATAGCCTTCCTCCGTTATTGCAACCGCTTCCACAATTGCTATATCAATACTGAGAACGTCGGACCGAATCAGTTCCGCTGTGTGCGACAAATGCTGGTCGACAAAAAGCACTTCCCCTTCGTTAATCTTATCCCTCATTCTTTTCTCGGATTGAAAAGGCAACCGTTTATGGACAATCCCCGCTTCCGCCATAATTCCGTCTACATCCGAGTTAATGGAGGCACCTGTATATACGTTGATTTTAAAAGGATGGATGTTTTCTCTTTTTACACGTTCAACGAGTGCCCGTGGAACTACCTTTGCATCGCCAGCCTGAGTAAATCCGCTCAGACCCACTGTCATCCCATGTTTAATCCACGTCGATGCTTCTTCCGCTGTCACAATCCGCTGACGTAAATTTTCATTTCGTAAACGTCTCTCTACCATGTAAGCCTCCTGTGTTTCGATTTGCTCGAAATCTTTGTATAATTGTAATTAAACAATAGCAAGCTTGATAGAATAACGCCTTAAATTCGCTTTAAAACAGAAAAATTGTCGATAAAGCAGCATTTTTGTCAGGTAAGCCCTTACATAAGTTAACTAAAAACCTACTCACAGTATCCCTTTTTCCTCATAATTTATCCCTGGTAAGCCCTTACATAGGTTAACTAAAAACCTACTCACAGTATCCCTTTTTCCTCATAATTTATCCCTGGTAAGCCCTTACATAGGTTAACTAAAAAACTCGCCAAGCGGCATCACTTGGCGAGTTTTTGGTCTTTTCTTATTTTCTCCATCATCGGCGGGCGGAACGTAAAACAGTAAGTCGATTGCCATGGCCCACCACTGCTTAGTTTTTTACGTTCGGCCGTTCGCTTAAAACCCCATGAGGCGGCGAAATAAACTGGCGTACTTCTGGCTTACAGGTACCCGGCTTCGATTCGCATCTTTCATCACCAGGACGAAGGTAGAGTGAAAATCCGGCTGAATTTCCGCAATGGCATTCACATTTACCACATAGGCGCGGTGACAGCGGATGAATTGCTCCTGCGGCAGCATTTTCTCCAGCTCAAGCAGGGTGTACTTATTCATGTAGATACCACTATCGGTACATAAAAGCGTCTTGCCTTTTTCCGATTCAATGAAATGGATGTTCGTCAGCGGAATCGGAATCCAACGGTCTTCCGCTTTCCCTATTAAGAAATTATGCTTGGGAAGCTTCCCACCTTCTACTGCGTTAAAAGGCGGGAAAATGGTAGTAATACAGCATTCCGCATCCCCATCCTGTAAAATAGGTGTGCTCATCCCATAATAAGGCGTTCCAAACAACCGTTCATCTATATATTCAGCAACCTTTTGCCTATTATGAATCGCTTGGAAACTGATACTTCCTTCTTTAAGTCTATCGCCGGGACGAATCTTAAGGTCTATGCTTTTGCTTGGTTTGTAATAAACAAACTGTGATTTGTCTGCAATGGCAATGGAAGCTTCCTGCGGGAACACTTGACTGATAGTCTGTACGATTTTTAAAATGGATGATTGCTCCACCTTTTATTCTCCTCCTACACTTCTCTCCTTATTTTATCATATCAGGTGTTTTGCGTAAGAAAAATATTTTTGGCTGGCAGAGCATCTAATTCTTACCGGAAGCGTCTAATTAAGTGAAGAGAGGATAATAGGACTTATGAAGGTTTATAATGGTAACGGATTATGTAAGAATAAAGAGTAATCTTGTAAAAGGAGAGGACAAAAAACATGCGTTTATCCCGACTACTGTACTTCCTACTACTGGCTTTTTTGTTAATAACAGGGTGTTCTAACGCACCTGCAGCAAATAGTGGCGTTCAATCCCAACAGAACAATCCCGCTCCTGCACCGGTTCAGAAAGAGAATACACAGGCTAATACACAACCAACTTCAGTCCAATCGAAAGAAGTCGCGCTGATTTTCAGCGATGATAACCTTATGGAGCAATATAAAGAAATGCGTACTATCAAGTCCGCGCATGAAGAGGATCTGCCGATGGAAGCACTGAAGGAGTGGCAGAAGGGGCCAAAAAACAACAAGCTGATTGGATTGCTACCGGCTGACGTGGAAATCCAGTCGGTTAAAAAAGATGGAGACAATGCCGTCGTCAGTTTTTCATCGAATATAAAGAAAGCAAATCTTGGTTCAACCGGCGAAGAAATGTTATTGCAGCAGGTTTCGACGATTCTTTCTCAATTTGGCTATAAGCAAACAAAATTTCTGATCGATGGTAAAGAAGTGGATTCTATTCTGGGGCACGAAGATACTTCCAAACCGGTTAATCCCCTTTCCCTTGACCAAATTAAAGAAATGAAGTAGAAATTCTTGTGTTAAAAAGGACCCGCCGTAATGGAAAGTGAGCACTCTTTTCTTCGGCCGGTCCTTTTTATTCACGTTTGGTTATCTTCCGGTACGTCCAGATTTTCCATCAGATATTTTGCATACCCCATTGGGTTCGCATACGTCTCTTTCCATTCTTTAAGCATACGCCCGTTTCTGAACGCGTAGCGCTGGTCACGGCCGTTGCATTCAATAAAATAAGGAAATCCTTCTTTGGTAATGCCGATATCGAGTCCTACATCTGCCAGGTGCGGCAAATGCCCACTAAGGTAATCCGCGATCCGGACGGAAAGTTTCGCAATGTCCTCCCGGACCTTATCGGGATCCAGCGCCGGGTATTCCCTTAGCAGGTAAGGAACTTTATAAACCTTGCCTCCCTGGGCGACATTGCTGAGAAAATGACCGCTCCGGGCTACTTTGCCGACCATCCCGGTAACGTGCCAGTCACCTTCTTCATTTTTTTGCACAGAAACACGAATATCAAATGGACGTCCCTGGTAGGTGGCAAGCTGCAGTTCCTCCTGGATAAGAAAGGACCGCTTAAGAAAAGCCTGTTTAATCCGATTGGGAATTTTTTCTTTAAAAGATAGTGTACGCCACTTTTTCCGTCCATTTTCGATACTGGCGTACGTGAGAACCCACAGATCATCTTTTTTTGTCAACCGCATAATTCCTACCCCGATACTGCCGCTGTTCGGTTTAAGAAACAATGTGGGATACTTTCTCATCATCTTCCGCAGGTTGCGAATCGTCCCACTTTCCGAGTGCGGCAAATGGGGTACAATTCGCGGTTCATCGACTAGCAGTGAATGAATATGATGCTTACTGTAACGGTTCCATTGATTAAATAAAACAACCCCCTGCTCAACAAGGTTGTCAATTTTGGAACGGGCAGACTGCGTAAAGTACAGCGCGCGGTTATGAATAATCTTTGGGATAGGGACCGAAGCTTTACAATACGAGCCTTTTTCTTTAATGTATACTGTTACTCTTGCAGCATTATAATGAATGTCTTCCAAGCGAAAATAACAGGGCTTCACCCCGTATCGTCGAGCTCCTTCTTCATAGAAGTCCAACACCTCAGTCTGTGTTTTGCCAGTGGGGATTCCCTTATACATCGTTCGATTAAGAAGTACACCAACGTAAGGAACACTCATAGCACGCCCCCTTAAGCGACCAACAATTTTACCCTGTAATAGGCGTTAACCAAACGTTTTCAGTATACGATATGTCAGGGAAATAGGGATTGTTCCTTCTATGGAATCTATAGGCGTAGATAAGCGTTCCCTTTGCAGGAAGTCCCATCAAATCCTTGTCTTTCATGGGATGATATATTTATTTATTACGCGGTATCTAGTATGATGAAGAGATGGATAAAGTAAAATCAGCATTTGCTACTATCAGGAGGAATTACGTACCTTATGAGTCTTTTGACTGTTGAAGACCTGAGCCATAGTTTTGGCGACCGGACACTTTTTAAAAATGTTTCTTTTCGGCTTCTGCCCGGCGAGCATGTAGGTTTAGTCGGAGCCAACGGTGCCGGGAAATCCACACTGATGAATATTTTAACCGGCCAGCTTATCAGCGATACAGGCAAAATAGAATGGACTCCGCGGGTGCACTATGGCTATTTGGATCAGCACAGTGTTCTTACTCCGGGCAAGACCGTTCGCGATGTGCTAAAAGACGCTTTCCTTCCACTCTTTGAAAAAGAAAAGGAAATGCTGGATATCACAGAAAAAATGGCCGAAGCGACACCGGAAGAACTTGAAGCACTGCTTGAACAAATGGGTGAAATTCAGGAGATACTTGATGCGACAGGCTTTTATTTGCTTGATGTAAAAGTCGAGGAAATGGCAAATGGCCTTGGGTTAGACGCCATCGGACTCGATCGGGATGTGGCCAGCCTCAGCGGCGGACAACGGACAAAGGTACTGCTTGCCAAACTTTTGCTTGAAAAACCAACTGTTCTGCTTCTGGATGAGCCAACGAATTACCTTGATGTGGAACATATTCAGTGGCTGACGAATTATCTAAAGGAATACCCGTTCGCGTTTATTCTCATTTCACACGATACGGATTTTATGAATGAAGTGGTCAGTGTGATTTATCATCTCGAATTTGCGAAGCTTACCCGGTACAGCGCCAATTACGAAAAGTTTCTTGAGATGGCTGATATCAATAAAACCCAGCATATCAACGCATATGAAAAGCAGCAGGAACATATCAGGAAAACCGAGGATTTTATCCAGCGCAATAAAGCGCGTTATTCAACGTCAGGCCGGGCAAAAAGCCGCCAGAAGCAGTTGGACCGGATGGAGCGGATTGATCGGCCTGAGACGGCACCGCCGCCTACCTTTCAGTTTCTTGAAGCCCGGGCAAGCAGCAAAACCGTTTTTGAAGCGCAGGATCTTGAGATCGGCTACAGTTCTCCCCTGCTTCCAAAAATGAACATGACCATTGAACGAGGGGAAAAAATCGCTATTGTCGGCTGCAATGGCGTGGGGAAATCCACGCTGTTAAAAACGATTATGGGTACGATTCAGCCTTTAGGAGGCAAAATATACCTGGGCGATTTTCTCCACCCCGCTTATTTCGAACAGGAGGTTAAAGCGGGTAACCAAACACCTATTGATGCGGTGTGGGATGAATTTCCCAGCATGAACCAGCACGAAATACGGGGAGCTCTGGCCCGCTGCGGCCTCAAAAACGAACATATAAACCGTCCACTTAACATGCTAAGCGGAGGAGAACAGGCTAAAGTTCGCCTCTGCAAGCTCTTGATGCGTGAGAGTAACTGGATACTATTTGACGAGCCGACCAATCACCTGGATATCGCGGCCAAAGCTGAGTTAAAAAGGGCGCTAAAGGCCTACAAGGGAACAATTTTACTTGTGTGCCATGAACCTGATTTCTACGAAGATTGGGTGTCAAAAGTGTGGAATGTAGAAGAATGGTCCCTGCAAAAAAAATAAAAACCAGGGAGAGAGCGGCCCAGACAGAGAACTTGCACTTCTAACGCAGCTCTGTCTGGGCCGCCTTTTGTTTAGTCGAATATTCAACCCCTATTTTGATTCCGAGAAGGATGCAGGTATAAATTAACATGGAAGCAATAATCATTCTGCCCAGCCTTCTCGCCTTTTGTTTCCGGTACCATTCCAGGTTAATAATTTTCCCTTTCATAGCGATCCCCTCGAAGTGTTAATAATATAAAACAATACTTATAGGGTATTGATCATCTTGGTATTTCATACATTCTTACTCAAATCGAGATTCGCCTGTGCTTTGGTTATGCTCGAATTAAACTCGCTTTTCCCGATAAATATGGTAAAAACCCTTCTATATATCTAGAAGGGTTTTTTTGCGGTTCTTTTATGCGCGTTTTATGCGCTTTTTTGATATGATTTCGGTTTAGGTGCGCCGACAGGTAGAACTTCGCGGCCATATAAAGGATTTAAAATTCCTGCTGCTGAACCATACCAGGCAAAGAAAGCGGTTATTAAGCCGAAAATTCCTCCAAAAGTGCTTGGGATAAATTTAAATTCAGCTAAATCTAACAAAATAAACGTAATAAGCAAGCAGCCGAACACGATATTTAATATGCGGGTTAACTGGAATGTTCCGAGCCACATATAGAATGTAAAAATGGTCCAGGCAACTAAGAAAAGACCCGTAGCAATGTTGCCGTCTGTACCAAATTTCAATATACCGTTTAATTCAAGGTACACCATGGAAGCTAGCGCAATCCAGAATGCCCCGTAAGAAGTGAAAGCGGTTCCAGCAAAAGTGTTTCCGTTCCGTAATTCCCACATCCCGGCCAAAACCTGAGCCAGTCCACCATAGAATAATCCTAAAGTTAGAAATGTACCTGCTATCGTAGCGGGCACAAGGTGTGCGTTAATACAGCTTAAAACGAATGTTGTAAGCGCGAATGCTGCCAACCCTAATGGACCGGGATCCGCAATGGTAATTTTCTGTTCACTCATTCTATTCTCCCCTTTCTTCTAACTCCCCATTTTTTTCTTTCATCCCCATTAACTAGTGTAATTTCCGTTTGGGCCCAATCGGTCTTTACTCTTGTATTATAACAGGAACCTTATCCAAATTTCAATCAGAATTATATAAAATATCAGATAATTTTTTTATTGTGCTTATTTATTTGATGTTTTCTTTTCGTAAAGATATTTATTATATTGTTAAGATAGTAAAATAATCCGTGTAGAAAAAGGCTGGGATAAAGCTCCATAGTAAACAAGTTTATATTAGAGGTTTGGAACTAAAAAATTATTTAAAGATTAACGGTTCCTGGGAAGACCGCAAAATTTACGCTAATTGGGTACAAAAAAAGCCAACGATAGACAAACTCGCTGACTCTCAACCAATCTCCCTATGATAGGGCTCCTTACTTCATACTATATCAGGTTTATTCGTAATTTTTTAGAGGTAAATGATGTAATTTTCTACAATCTATTCATTCCCTGCTGCAGCAAGGATTGGGTAAAACGAAGCCACTCTCTGGCTGCGAAGGAAAGATATTTATCCTTACGCCAAACCATGGCCAGGTGCCACGGGATGGCCGGTTGTATCAGTGGAATGACCGTGATTCTCGCGGCGTCCAAATCCCTGCAAATCGTTTGAGGGAGAAGGGCTATCCCAAGGTTGGCAGCAACCATTTCGCTAATAAAATCCCACTGTGAACTCCGGTACATCACGCGGGGGTGAAAACCAGCCCGGATGCATTCTTCAAGTATTCGATCGTGCAGGGCAAAATCTTCGCGAAAGAAAATGAACCGCTCTTTCTCCAGTTCAGCGAGCCGTACTGCTGACTTTACAGCAAATGGGTGGGTAGGGTGAACGAGCAGCATCAAATGTTCCCGTACAAAAGTAAAGGAGTGAAACACACTTTCTTTTAAAGGAAGCACAACCACGCCAATATCCAAACTTCCGTTTTCGACGGCCTGTTCTACCTTTTTCGCTCCATCCTCAATTAACTCCATGGCTATCTGCGGGTACTGTGCATGGAATTGGCCGAGTACTTTAGGAAAAAAATGCGCCCCTATCATCGGAGGCAGGCCCATGCGGATTTTCCCCTTCTTTATGTGCATTATGTCTGTTAATTCCGCGGACAGATTCTCAAACGATTTGACAATTTGCTGTGCTTGATTGAAAATAATCTGACCCGCATCGGTCAATTCAACCTGTTTAGCCGTTCGTTCAAACAGCGTGACGCCAAGTTCCTCTTCAATATTTTTCACCATTTTGCTGATGGTGGGCTGCGTGATGTGCAGGCTCTGTGCAGCTTTGGTAAAACTTTTGTGCCGGGCCACCTCCACAAAGTAGTTTAAGTGTCGTATATCCATTATAGAGACCTCCTACAGGTCATAGATAAAAGGAATGAAAAGTATTCCATAGATGTATTTTACCTATGATAATAGATAATGTACACTTTTCTACAGAGAGGAGTGAACGTGATGAAAAAAATAGCTACTGCGATCTGGCAGATTTGCTTACTGATTATATTTTCTTTCGCAGGAAATTATATTGCAAATATCCTTCATCTAAAAATATCGGGAAGTATTATAGGAGTGATTCTTGTTTTCTTTCTTCTGTATTTTAAGGTTATCCGCTTAGACTGGCTTGAAACAGGCGCGAACTGGTTGCTTGCCGAATTGTTATTATTTTTCGTTCCGTCTGCCGTTGGAATTGTTCAATACAAGAGTGTCATCATGCTGGACGGCTCTCGTTTTATGCTTGTTATCGTCATCGGTACACTGACAGTGATGGCGTGCACAGGGCTGTCAGCCGAATTCATCAGCCGGAGGAGGGAAAGAAATTTATGATTTTGTCCGGGATTCTATGCTTGGTTTTGACCGTCCTCGCCTATTGGGCGGCAAAAAAATTATACCGTTTTAAAAATATCGTAGTTCTCTCCCCACTTCTCGTCACTCCACTCCTGCTTATCCTTTTTTTATCCGTCAGCCACATTTCTTACGGAACGTATAATTCCGGAGCTAAATGGTTGACGGCCATGCTTCAACCGGCAACCGTAGCTTTTGCTATTCCTCTATACAAATATTTCCAACTGTTAAAAAGGCATGCGGTAGAAATTCTCATAAGTGTTGTATTCGGTTCCTGTATAGCCATCCTTTCCTCGGTTGTATTAGCCGGTTTCGTTCATTTAAATCCGCAAATGGTGGACAGTATCCTTCCCCGTTCGATTACAACACCGATTGCAATGAACGTCTCGCAAACACTCGGCGGAATTCCAACGATGACAGCCGTTTTTGTTATTCTTACCGGAATATGCGGTATGGTCATCGGCCCGTTCGTGATCCGTTTTCTGCAAATACGAAACAGCATTGCCAGAGGTGTTCTGCTTGGTATGGGCGCTCATGGAGCCGGAACATCGAAAGCTTTGGAATTGGGGTCAATTGAAGGCGCCATCGCCAGCCTGGCGATGATTATTGCGAGCATTGTAACGTTATTTATCGCACCGCTGGCAGCACCTTTTTTGGTTAATTAAAAAAGCCTTACCACTTTTCGCCTAATGGCTTTCATTTTATATCCGGGAAAACCATGTAGGAAATTCGATTCGCATGTAGAACTAGTTAAAGTAATGGATAGAACGTTAGCGAGGAGGTTGACATGGAAACTTTTAAATGGAAGGTAAACAGCACAGCCAGAAAAGAAGGAGAAAAAGCTTCCGTTGCATTTTTTACAAAAGAGGTGGCAGAGAAGGTACGAAACTTTCATCAGGGATTCGATCTCTACCGCCCTACGCCCCTTCGTGTTTTAAACCACCTGGCAAAACATATGGGCGTTTCTGGGATTTATGTAAAAGATGAATCTTACCGCTTTGGGCTCAACTCCTTTAAAGCGCTTGGAGGTTCGTATGCCATCGGCCGTTATTTAGCGCAGCAGCTTACTATGAATATGCAGGACGTGTCGTTTGAAATGCTTCGCTCGCCTGATGTTAAACAACAGATAGGCGACATTACCTTTGCGACGGCGACGGACGGCAACCATGGACGAGGCGTTGCATGGGCCGCCCAGCAGCTCAGGCAGCAGGCCGTTGTCTACATGCCAAAGGATTCCGCCCAAATCAGGCTCGATAACATAAAAGCTACCGGCGCGCGGGCTTCTATTACAGACCTGAATTACGATAATACCGTCCGCTACGTAAAACAAACCGCCCGGGAAAACGGTTGGGTTCTTGTTCAGGATACTTCATGGGAAGGATATACCGATATCCCCACTTGGATTATGCAAGGTTATCTGACCATGGTAGCTGAAGCGCTGGAGCAAATGCAAGAAGTTGGGGCAGACATGCCGACGCACGTGTTCATCCAGGTTGGTGTCGGTTCGATCGCCGGTGCAGTCCAGGGACTTTTTGCGTCTTTATTTAACGAAAAGCGGCCGATTACGGCGATTGTAGAACCGAACAAGGCGGACTGCCACTACTTATCTTCGATGGCAGAAGACGGAAAAACAAGACATGTCACCGGGAGCATGGATACGATTATGGCAGGGTTGGCCTGCGGTGAACCCAATCCTATATCGTGGGGCATTATGCGGGATTACAGTGATATGTTTATTTCCTGCCCCGATTATGTATCCGCCAAAGGGATGCGCATGCTTGGCAATCCGCTGGGGGATGATCCCCGGGTTATTTCCGGAGAGTCGGGAGCGGTAACGACCGGCCTTATCAGCTTCCTGATGAAAGAAGAAATTTTACAGGAAGCGCGTGAACGCCTGCAGCTTGACGAACATTCACGTATCCTCGTTTTTAATACGGAGGGAGACACTGACCCGGAAAACTACAGAAGAATTGTATGGGACGGTGCTTATCCTGTTCCCGGGATCGAATAAAGATTATTTAAACAGAAGGCTTGTTGTTAAGGCTTTGCCACAGATAAAGACAAACTATAGACTCGTACGGTGCCCATGCAGCGCCGATTTGTTCCATCTCTGCTTTGGATGGCAGGTCTTCCATACCGTACTGGATTTGTATTGCCCTTTTTATTCCCAGGTCGTCTAACGGAAAGACGTCCGTTCTCCCAAGGGCGAATAGCAGGAACATCTCGGCCGTCCAGCTGCCGATGCCTTTCACCTGTATAAGCTCTTTAAGAATCGACTCATTCGGTAACCCGGCGATTTTATCCAGTTGCAAACGGCCATTTCCATATTCCTTAATTAAAGCAGCTAACAACGGGTCCGCTTTCTTCAAGTGTTCCGTTCCTTTTTGAAAGACTTCAGGTTTCATAAGATACCTCACCTTCTCGTTGTAGTTCGGCCATTAGCCGGGATATGTCCCCTTGTTTAGCCCAATAGATAACAGGAGCCATATGGCTTTCCCCGCTTCGCACGACCAAAAAATCATTTTTATATGGGGACATCCTAATTTTTTCTCCGTTTGTTAAGTCGATTTGTATCAATGCTTCCTTCTCCTGTTGACCAGGTATCTTTACCTCCTCAACAAGGCCTGCTTGATTAAACCAGCCAACCAGCTGTGTTCGTTTGCTTTCATCCGCTGCTTCCTGTTGGGCAATCACGATGGTATCCACTTCTTCCCATGTGATTTTTTTATGGAGATGGTCACTCGAAAAGTATTTCTCAAACTTTTTTAAAATTCCGTTTGGAAGACTCACCACGATGATTCCGATTACTCCAATAATATATCCAATCCACTCCCAGTACGAAATGTTCCAGAACACCTACGCCTCCCCCTTTACTGATGCTGGTTTCGTTTTTGTTCCAGTTTTTTTGTTCCAGGTACTCCAACGATTTTCCTTTCGGAACACTCAGGGCCGTAAACAGGGTGTGCCCGCCAGTTTCCCAAAATTCCAATAATTCTTTTTTGGTGATAAGCCCTGACATAAACTCATCGTCCCTGTTGCGATCCGGCTTTTCCCTATCGGTTGTCAAAAAATCAGTCCATCTTGAAATCATGTTTCCGCTCAGATGCTTGATGATGATCGCTGTACTATTTAATTCCTCACCCGTGTCCAGTTTATTTCCTCATCGTTAAGCTGGGCAATCGTCTTCTCCCCTAACTCTTTTACATCTTTAAATTTTTCGATTGTACTTGTCAAAAACTCGATAGCAAAGTTCATATGGCTCCCCTCTTTCTTCCCCGATTTGATGAAGTAAGTACCCCTGATTTCTTCTTATTTCTTTCCCCTACAATTGTAATCGGAAACAAGTCCCAAACGCCATAAATATTACATACATACCTTCCCTAATTATAAACAATGTATTGACCTTGTTTGATTTTCATGGCATTATTTTTAATATGGTTGTGAAATAATTAACAAAAACCTTCGGGGCAGGGTGAAATTCCCGACCGGCGGTGATGGATGATGCGTCATCCTCAGTCCGTGACCCGCATGTCAGCATGCGGTGGACCCGGTGCAATTCCGGGACCGACAGTATAGTCTGGATGGGAGAAGGGGGAATATGTAAATGAAAGGTAAAGTTAGAAAGACAGCTTTGCTCTCTTTGCTGTCTTCGATTGGTTTTTTATTGATGTTCGTGGAAATTCCACTGCCAATGTTTCCATCGTTTTTACAAATCGGTATTAGTGAAATCCCCGCTCTGCTTGGTGCGATTCTATTCGGTCCCCTGGCGGGTGTTATCGTTGAATTGGTTAAAAATCTGCTGCACTTTTTGCTGTTTAACCGCGGTGGCATGGGAGTTGGCGAGTTCTCGAATTTTATCGCCGGCAGCACCTTTGTCGTATGTTCGGTTTATTTTATCCGCAGATCCACGAAGAAAAGTCATTTTTGGGTTGGCCTTACCGCAGGGACGTTCGCGATGGCCGTTGTGATGACCATTGCCAATTACTATATTTTTATCCCGGCCTTTGCTTACATGATGGGCAAGTCGGTCGGCGATATTGTGGCATGGTCCCATGGGGTAAATCCCGGGATCAGCAGCCTTTGGACGCTTGTGTTTTATGCGGTTTTTCCTTTTAACATTATCAAAGGCATTATTGAAGCGTTTATTGCTTACCCGATCTATAATCGTCTTCGGCCTGTGGTGCAAAACCAATAACGTTCAATTGTCACAACCATAAAAATGAAGTATTTCTTCGCGCGACATTGAGTGTATCCAAACGTAAACTCCAAATGGTGGCGGCATTGGAATAGAGCGTTTTTATTTAAGAAGCGAGACTACAAAGAGAGTTGACGAGATCAAGTTTAAACGAGGATTGGGTAAGAAACAGAAACGTTCGAAATGGATCGAAATCCGTTTATTTCTGCTTTTTTCTGCCAGGCTGTATCGGAGCGGAAAGAGATAAAGGGTGTGTGTCGTTAGATTACGCTCAATGGGAAATGCATATCGTCGGTTTCCCCGCCACATAGGAGCGCGTGGCACGAAATATTGGAGGAAGTGTGCAATGGAATGGTTCGTTTCTTATTTTTTGTTTTCTTTCCGTTACCCAGTGTTAGAACAAAAAGGGAGACGTCTTTCCTGTCCGACTGTCTCCCTCTTCGAGCTGCCCAGGTGTTTCGGACAGGGTTTCCCTTTTTGTTCTAACACGGACAGTTTACGCTTCCTTGCAAGGAAAGACCCCACAAAAAATAAAACGAACCATTCCATTCGCACCCACCCAGATGTTTTGGGACGCCCCCGTGCATTAGTTTTTTAAATGACGGTGAATAACGGCGAGAATCGATTTGCGGGTCAGTAGGCCGACAAACACGCCTTCTTCATTTTCTACGCACAAAAAAGGATGGTTGATGGAAAGTTCAAGCGCACGGAAAAAAATGCCGTTCTCGTTGATACGGGCTACCTTTGTCATCATAATTTCTTCTACTTTGTGTTCTCCCAGTTTCTCGTATTCGATTTTCTCAAGGCCAAGAATACTGTCCATAATGATCGTAGTGCTGATTAATCCCCGCAGTTTGTAATCATGGTCAAGAACCGGTATGGCGGAGTATCCTGATTTAATAAGGACAAGCAGTGCATGCTCCAAAGAATTCCCTATCTGAACGATCGCTACCTTATGAGCCGGGATTATAAGCTCGCTAATTTCATTGTCGAGTATGCTCTCTTTTTCTTCATTGATCATAAGTTAATCGCATCCCTTTATCTATAAAAGTTTTCTTATATTTTATCATTCAGCCGGGCGTACATGTAGGATCATTTTTTCGATTCGCCTGTCTCAAAAAATGAAGTGCAGGCCGGACAGCGGGACGCATTGAAAAGCACATCAGACAGACAGAACGGACATTCTTTTTTATCCGGGTTTTTTGCTTCCTTTGCCGCCTTATCCCTAAACTCGGCTAATTCAACGAGTCGTGTGTAAGCCCGTACAATAAAAAAAAGGGTGAGCGCAATAATTAAAAAACGCAAAACATTGTTTAAAAACAACCCGTAGTTGATGGTCGCAACCCCGGCTTTTTTAGCGTCGGCAAGCGTTGCATACTTATGAGAAGACAGATTGATGAACAGTTCCGAGAAATCCACCCCGGATAATACTTTCCCGAGCGGCGGCATGATAATATCATTGACCAGGGAGGTGACAATATTATTAAAGGCTGCACCCATAGCAACTCCTACGGCAAGGTTTACAACATTTCCTTTACTTATAAATTTCTTAAAATCATCTATAAACTTCATACGTCATCATGCCCTCCAGCTCCGATATTTACCACAAAACATGTTGTTAATCAGGATGGTAAAATATCAAGCATGCTTATGCCCCCTCCTTCTTCCGGCGTGTAAAGAAGCCGAGCAAGCCGCGAGCAATGCCGTTAGCAACCACAAATAATATAATGAGTGCAATAATAATCCTAACCACTTCTGTATTCCATCATTTTCTCCCCTTTAATTGACTGCACGATTGATGGTACATGCTTACGGACAGAAAAGAAGGCTAGTATAAAACTAGCCTTGATTAGGGAATGCCGCCTTGAATTGTTCCGGCGTGCTAGGTACTTTAATATCACCTTTAATAATTTTCTGCTTGTAATCATCAACTAATTTCAATACATCAGCCGGTACATTATTTTTAGTTGTCGGCGCAGGTCTAACCCCGCCTTCTTTCAGCCCAAACGTTCTAACCTGCCCGCCGGGGAATTTGCCATCTTTTGTTTCCTTCGTTATGTCATATACCGCAACGCCTACTTGTTTTACCATCGAAGATAAGGTTACATCCGGGCCCATGAAGGCCTGGTCTTTGTCTACCCCGATTACCCAAACCTTTTTCCCGGCTTTGCGCTGCTCTTTCGCCTCAGTAAAGAGTCCGTCTCCCGTTTTGCCAGATGCGTGGAAAATAATATCAACGCCCTGGCCGTACATAGTGTTGGCAAAAGTCTTACCTTTATCAGGCGTGTCAAACGTTCCTGCGTAGTTGGAAATGACTTTGATCGAAGGGTCGACAGTAGCAATGCCAGCTCTAAAACCATATTCGAATTTTTTAATGAGCGGAAATTCCGCTCCGCCAAGGAATCCGACTTTTTTCGTTTTTGTCATTTTGGCGGCGATAACACCCATTAAGAAAGATCCTTCTTCTTCTTTAAAAGTCACGCACACCACATTTTTCGGGACTTTGTCCCACGCTGAGTCAACCAGACCGAATTTCGTATTGGGGTTAGCCTGAGCGATCTGCTTCATATCCCGGTCCATTTTATAACCAATACCCCAGATGAGGTCGGACTTCGCATGTACAAATTGGTTAAGGTTCGACGCATAATCTGTTGTCGCTTTACTTTGCAGGTAATCCACTTTAATCCCTAAATCAGATTGTGCCTTTTTCAAACCCTCCCATGCGGACTGGTTGAACGAGTTATCATCCACACCACCTGTATCCGTAACCATGGAAGCATGGAAGCCACCCTGGTTTCCGCCGGCCTGATTTCCACCGCTGGATGTGCCACCTGATGTATTCCCACCGCAACCTGTAAGCATGGCTGCCATAACCAGCACTAATGCCAGCATAGATATAATAACGCGCTTTGTTTTTACCACGTAATTTACCCCCTATACTAGGAATCAATCTTAGTATGTAACCGGTTCCACCATAAGCACAAAAATCTTAATATGAATTTCCATAACTGGTAAGGTGTTATTCCATTTTCTGTCTTTTAAGAAATTTGCGTGTCGGTTCTTGGCACAAGCACTTCCCGCGGTTTACTTCCCTCATATGGACCGACTATCCCACGGGCTTCCATCATATCGATCAGCCGTGCCGCACGGGCATAACCGACGCGCAGCCGGCGCTGGATGAGTGAAACGGAAGCGGTTTGCGCCTCACGGACAAGCTGAACCGCCTGGTTATATAATTCGTCCTCCGGCTCATGATTAGCGGCAGATGTCTCTTCCTCTGGAATCATGTCCGACTGATAGCACGCCTCTAACTGATCTTTCACGTATGCAACCACTTTTTCCACCTCATGATCGCTGATAAACGCCCCTTGTATTCGAGTCGGCTTCGAAGCTCCAACCGGCAGATACAGCATGTCCCCCCGGCCCAGAAGCTTTTCGGCGCCGCCCATATCGAGAATGGTGCGGGAATCAGCCATCGACGAAACCCCAAACGCAATCCGCGAGGGGATATTAGCCTTAATTACCCCGGTAATCACGTCGACTGATGGGCGCTGCGTAGCGATAATCAGGTGAATTCCAGCGGCACGGGCCATCTGGGCGAGCCGGCAGATTGCATCTTCCACATCACCCGGCGCCACCATCATCAAATCAGCCAGCTCATCGACAATGACAACGATAAGCGGCAGCGGAACCCCGCCCTGCCCTGTCACGAGCTGATTGTACCGCTCCAGATCTCTTGTACCCGCCTTGGCAAACAGTTCATAGCGTCGCTCCATCTCCTGCACAACTTTTTTTAACGCGAGCGAAGCCCGGCGTGGGTCGGTGACGACTGGAGACAATAAATGCGGAATGCCGTTATAAATATTAAGTTCTACCATTTTGGGGTCTATCATCATGAGCTTGACTTCACTCGGTCTTGCTTTAAATAGTATGCTCATAATAATGCCATTAATACAAACGGATTTTCCGCTCCCGGTTGCACCGGCGACCAGCAAATGCGGCATTTTCTCCAGATTGCCGATGATAGGTTGTCCGGAAATGTCCCGACCCAAAGCGATGCTAAGGCGGTTATCCGAATGCTGGTATTCTTCACTTTCAAGCACTTCGCGCAGCGTCACAAGGGATATTTCATCGTTAGGCACTTCAATCCCAATGGCGGACTTGCCCGGGATAGGTGCTTCTATACGAATACCACGTGCGGCAAGGGCTAATGCAATATCATCTGTTAAATTTACAATTCGGCTTACTTTAACCCCAACAGCCGGCTGAATTTCATAGCGGGTAACGGTCGGCCCGCGCTGCACGCGGAGCACCCTGGCCTGAACACCGAAACTTTCAAGCGTTGCTTCCAGCTTATTGGCATTGTTCTGGGCACTTTTGTTGGAAGCCGATAACCGGTTTGGTTTCGGACGGTCCATTAACGTAAACGTCGGCAGCAGATAATGCGCGTCTTCCTGTTCCCCTGCAAAAAGGGCCACGTCGGAAATTACCCCTTCTACCACAGGGGCAGCAGGTGGCTCTTTAAGTTCAGGCGTTCTTCGTTGCTGCAGTGTAACCCTAATGCGGGATTCATCCGGTCTTACCTCCATATTCGGAAATACGGCTTCAGGTTCACTGTATACGTTGCTCGCAAAATCATCGATAACAAGGTCTGTTGGTTGTTCTGACTCATTGATTGGAAAAAATGCAGGGGATGGCAATTCTCCGCTTGTCGCCCCTTGTTCCTGTGCATGGATTTGTTCTCCCTGCACCGTGGACCGGGCCTGTCTCTTTCTAGTGAAGCGACGCAGTAAACCTCCTCCTTGACCTTCACTGTCTCCTTCGGCCGGCGCCTCTGTACTGCCTCCCGTTTCTTCCCCTTCTTCTATTTCATCGCCTCTTTCATTTTCTATCGCCTCTTCCCGGGCGTGAAGCCGTTCTTCCCTTCTCTCACTCATTAATACGAGAGCATCTTGTACGGCTTCGGACGCGCGATTTCCAAACCTGCTGAACAAAGCTTTAATTGAAGCAAGAATTCGGACATAAGATATTTGAAAGGCAAGCATAAGGCCAATCAGAGTCATAAAGACAATAATCAACATTGTGCCGGCACTTCCAACCAGATTGAAGAATAAGGCGTAGCCAATCGCGCCGATCATCCCGCCGCCCACGTCGGTAGTCGAGGGTTTCCCCTTCATCACCTGCAGTTTTTCTCTCAGCATTTGCTCCCATGTAACCGATATAACGGAACGCGACTCGAATTTTCCACTTGCGGTAAGCTGTTCAAACAGCAACCGATGGTCCCATACCAGAATCGAGAAAAAAAGCAGCCCCGCGCCAACCCACCTTGCGGAAAGAACGTTCGGCCATTTTCTCTGTACCATTAAATACAGCCCTATCCCAATTCCAAACAAAGGAATAACAAAATCCCAGGAACCGGCAGCAATACGGAACACCCAGGAAAAGTATCTTCCAAACCAGCTTGCATTCGAAAATGTTAACAGCACAAGCAGAGATATGGCAATGACTACCAAACCATAAAGCTCATAACGCAGTGTTTCCCGCATGTTTTTTTGCGGCTTGCCAGTTCCTTTTTTCACTTTCTTTGTTTGAGCCACTGCCTCTCACTCCCGATGTCAAAAATTTAAAGAAAAACTTGGCTAGCGCCACGCCAAAGGCGCAGGCGACAGACTTAGTTGCACGTATGCGTGTAAGACAATTTACTTTCTTATATGTAAAAAAAGCAGCCGAACTCTAGGCTGCTTGACTAATCGTACCGTTCGTAATGAATATTATACCATAAGAACATTCAGATGGTCATTGCTGGATATGTATTTGTATTCGTGCGAAAAAATGCAGGGTTTTTTAGTAGAAAAACTAGTTATGATTTAATAATGACAGTAGTTCCAATAGGTACAAGCTGCGATAATTCCAACACATCATGATTATACATTCGTATACAGCCTTTCGAGACTCTTTTTCCAATGGACCATGGTGCATTTGTTCCATGAATCCCATAATGTGGACGGTTCAATCCCATCCACATCGCACCAAACGGTCCCCCCGGATTTGGCGCTTTATTTATGATGGTATATACACCCGTTGGCGTTTCGGTTAGTATTTTTCCTATTCCAATTGGATATACTCGAATAACATGGCCATCCTCAAGCAGATATAATTTTCGCTTTTTTAGCGACACATCAATAGAACGCCTCATTGTTCACCTCTCCCCGCTCAATTTCATCCCGGAACAAATTTGGCTTTGGCTATTTACCACGCAGAAATGAAAGTTTTACATTTGCGGAAAAAAGAGCACCCTTTTGCTGATTACTTCTATCCAAGGATATACCGGCTCTTACCATTTGCTTTTGAAACTCACAACAAGGGCTGCGATCCCGAGAATAAAGTTTAGTACCGTATCCAAAGGCATCAACATCATACCAAGCGCATGCTGAGTAAACAACCCGGCGATTCCTAAAAGCGTATACACGATTCCTATTACTTTCGCTAATGTGATGCTGTTCTTCGTATTGCCGCTAACAGCGAGCGCCAACAGGCCTGTAACTAAATAAACGATCGTGTGAGTAAAAGTTAAGTCAAGAACTCCGGTAAAAGGCACGAAAACTCCCATGATTCCAACGAGAAGCAGCAAAACCCCTACAACACTCATAAATTTCTTAGGCATTATTTTCACCCCTCTCTGACCTACTTGCTTCATATTATGAATATTGTGTGGAAATTGCCCACTTTTGCAAACAAAAAAACTTCGCAGCGGTCGCCGTCATATGTTGGTCAAAGATAAAGCTTGCCGCTAAATCAGCGCATAGATTCGTAACAATGGCGGGTACCGGTTCTGGAATCGGGGTCATATAACGACAAGAAAGGCGGCTATCTATGAAAACAACCGCCTTTCTAATATAGAGTTCAAAAAATGAAACCTCGTCCGACATCCAATTTTTCTTAAAAGAAAAACCGTCCTCTTCAGGAACGGCCCTTTCGCTTTTTTTCTGGCATACACTAGCTAAAAACTTTGATAACGCGCTGAAAAGTCGTTCAAAACAACCCAAGTAGACTCCATGTGGTCAAAATGTGGTCAAATAACTACGTAACAGATGGTACGTAAATAGTGGAAAACCACGGTTTTACAGCACTTTTTTAATTACCGATCCAAGTTCGGCCGAAAATAAATCTTCTGCCCCGGAGCATACGAGGGATTCAAGTAATCCTGCGGATTGGGGCTGATCAATCTCACAATCTTTGCCTCATTCACTCCTGTTGCCTGTACGACCATTGTTACGGCGCCTACCTGAATTTCCTGGCAATCGTACGCATGACTGTCCTCATTTTGAAAAATAAGTTCAAGCGGCATCGCCGAATAAATAATCATTGAACCACCTGCTCGGTATCTTTTGACCTGTTCGTTTCAATTCGCTTGTTCAATTCGCGAAGAGCCTGGCCAAGCCCGCCCACTTCATCAATGAGCCCGTATTCAACAGCTTTCGTACCGACTACATTTGTCCCGACATCGCGCGTTAATTCACCAACCTTCAGCATTAATTGCCTAAAATCCGGTTCGCTTATTTTCGAATGCTGCGTAACGAATTTCACTACGCGATCCTGCATTTTTTCTAAGTATTCGAAGCTTTCCGCCACCCCGATTACAAGCCCGGTCAGACGCACCGGATGTATCGTCATCGTGGCTGTTTCGGCGATGAAACTGTAGTCAGCAGAGACCGCTATCGGTACACCAATCGAATGCCCTCCGCCCAGCACAAGTGCTACAGAAGGCTTCGACAGCGAGGCGATCATCTCGGCTATCGCAAGGCCAGCCTCCACATCGCCGCCAACTGTATTGAGGATAATGAGTACGCCTTCAATATTTTGATTCTGTTCGGCAGCTACCAGTTGGGGAATGATATGTTCATATTTCGTTGTTTTGTTCTGAGGCGGCAGCTGCAGATGTCCTTCAATCTGTCCAATGATGGGTAAACAAAAAATATTGTTCTCAGACATCGTCGGGACATTCGTCTGCCCAAACTGCTGGATCATTTCGGTAACTGCTTTACGTGGAGGCATAGGCATACCTTCAGGCATAATTTCAGGTTGTGCCGGCGCAGCAGGCGGTTGTCCCGGAGCCATCGGCGCCTGTTCTGGCATAACCGGCTTCTGCGGGTCCATGCTCTGCTGAAAAAACTGGTGCTTATCTGACAATATTCTTCCTCCTCCTTCCTAACTACCCATAGTATGGATTCGATGGAGAAAAACAATGCATGAATTACCTTATATATGATATGCATAACTTTTTTATCCAACGCAGACGGAATTGGCAAAGCCGGTGAACTGACCAGTACAATGTTTATTTGCTTTGTAAGCTTCCTTAATTTTTTCACTTCATTTATGATATAAATATAGCAGCGAATTTCGATTCGTAATGGAAGGAGGGAATGCCTGTGAACGGCCTATCTGATATTCTGGCCTATAACCGCTCTTTTGTTGAAAATAAATCGTATGAGGAATTTAACGCTACCAAATTTCCGGACAAAAAGATGGTGATTCTTACCTGTATGGATACCCGCCTTATCGGGCTTCTTGAACGAGCGATGAACCTCCGGACTGGAGATGCGAAAATTGTTAAAAATGCCGGGGCAATCGTTTCCCACCCTTTTGGTAGTATTATGCGCAGCATACTGGTGGCACTTTACGAATTGAGTGCCGAAGAGGTGTATGTCATTGGCCACCGTGATTGCGGCATGACCGGGCTCAGTTCAGAATCTATACTGGAAAAGGCCAGAGAACAGGGGATATCCCAAGAAAAAATTGACACGCTGGTGCATGCCGGCATTGATTTAACCGAATGGTTAAAAGGTTTTAGCTGTGTGGAAGAAAGCGTGGCAGACAGCGTAGCAAAAATAAAGTCCCACCCTCTTCTTCCACCAAATACGCCGATTCATGGCCTAGTGATTGACCCTAAAACAGGGCAACTGGACCTTGTGGTCAACGGTTATTCCGCTAATCGCGTATAACGTACTTGGCCTTCTCCCCTCCGGGATTTTTATTATTCTTATGAGGGGAGAGGATTTTTTTTACCCTTTTTCTACATTTACATATTCTTTTCCCATTTTTTTAATGATACTATTAAACTATATGCAAAACGATTCATATAGTTATTAAGACGGTATTACATACCCGAAATATAACGTTTGATAAACGGGAGGGGTAGTTATGTGGGGGGTTATTGGCCTTATCGGGCTATTCTGTGCTCTTGTGTTCGGGGGATTTACCATTCTTTCGGTTTTGAGTTTTAGGAAAAAAGGCAGCCTTAAAAACGGGGCAATCGCTATTGTCCTTTGTTCGGCATTTTTCGCCCTCTTTGTCCTTGGCGCTGTAAAAACGCAGCAGGGTATACAGATGAGCAGCAATAAAATGGGTGGAAATGCTGTCACAAACCAAAAAGCAGGCCACCCGCAAAAATAACGGATGGGCCTATTGTTTTATGACTACCGGGTAGTCATAAATCTGGAATTTGTTTTTCTCCGGCAGATATTCGAGAGGAAGCCCAATGTGCAGTGTGCCCGGTCCGTTTGCCAACTCACCGGTGACGGTAAGGTCAACCACTCCTTTAAACTGGCTTTTGCTATAGACTTGCGTTACGTTTATCCTGCTGATTTTTTTGAACCGGTAGTCTTTCAGCCTGTTAGCGTTCAGCGACGGTTTAAGCCGGGGTTGAATCACCGTATACTCCGCGGAAGGCCCCAGCCAATCCGCGACAAACTTTTCGGCGAACGATCTCGCCTCCGGATTCTCTACCGAACTTAATTTTTGGGACGAAATGTGTGAATTCTGCAGGTAAGAAACATTCACATGTAAGAGAAGTAAAGCGCCTTTATATATAAACAGGAGCGAGGTGGCAATCAGCACCACCTGGATACATCGCAGCCATGCCTGGCTCTTCCTTCGCTTTTCCCTTCTCTTCTTTTTGAAGTCAATGATCCGGCTGCCTTCTTTCGCCTTGCGTTGACCGTTCATAATACAGCACCCCGCCAGTCCTTTTAGTGTAATTATAGTTTATTATATTGTACTATGACCGAGTTGCGAGTTCACAACTATAGGGCCCGTATCTATTTGCATTTTATCCCCTTCCTCTTTTTTACATGATTGAAAGGTAGTCTGTTTGAAAATTAGGTAAAAAGGATCTGATAAGATGGGTGATATATTGTTTTTGCTGTTTTTTTCCTGACAACTTTGCTATCAGGGATTTGGCTGTTTTTCAACACCAGTAAATTCAATGACAAATTTGTAGATACCGCTAAGAAGTTACATGAAATCAGCAAAGAAATTAGGACTTCGTTCACCGAGGAACCTCACATCAGCCCTACTAAATGGAATTTTTGGTTTAAGGTAATGAATATTACTCTTATAGTGATGGGTCTATTTACATTATTTCCGCTATTTCACCTTCTCATTGGGTAAAATTAAATACAGAAGGAAGGGATTTAATGATGCCAGCATGCTGGACAAAAAATGCGTTTACGATTTCAACGGATAAAACGTATCTTGATTTAGATGTACTACACTCTTTTTTGAGTGGAGAATCATACTGGGCAGCCGGGGTGCCGCGAAATATACTGGACAAGTCCATACGCAATTCCGCTTTATGCTTTGGTGTTTATGAAGGGAATCCGGCAGGTGGACAGGCTGCTCAGATTGGATTCGCCCGGGTGATTTCCGATTTGGCGACGTTTGCCTATCTGGCCGATGTATTTATTTTACCGAATTATCGAGGGATGGGGCTGTCAAAATGGTTAATGAGCATTATTGTCGGACACCCTGAACTCCAGAACCTGCGCCGGTTTATGCTCGCCACAAACGACGCGCACGGATTATATGCGCAATATGGATTCAGCCCTATTGAAAACCCACAGAACATGATGGCGATTGTCCGCCCGTCCGGTATGTTATACAAATCCAACTTTTAAGAAAAAACGCGGTACAAAATAAGTACCATGTCATGCACATTCCCTTCACTTTCTTCATCTTTATCGCACGTACTGACAGAAAAACTCGCGAGAGTACAAAATATACCTCGCGAGTTTTTCTTGCGTCTGTGCCCGTTTTTATCTGGTTAACTGCGTTGGCTTCTCTGCAAATTCGTCACCGGCTCGTTTATAAATGTTGAACGGAATGTTCCCAGCTAGGGATTCAATCCCATCAATGGATTCAATCCTGCAGCGTTAAAGATAGGCATTGCGTTCATAATTTTATCTTTTGAAGTTAAATCAATCACACTCTTTGCCTGCTCAACATTGGCGTAAAGGTTGCGGTGAGTCAAAATTATGCCTACGTTTGAACGCCCATCGAAAAATTGAAAACAGCCGGCGTGGCGCCTAATTTGAAGAGGGCAAACAACGTAACCGCGTGGCCGATTGAATTGGGAAGGAAAATCCCAACCGGTTCTCCTTTTGGAAGCAAGGTATGGAATTTCTCTGCAAACAGATACGGCTATTTTGAGAAAATTACTTTTGCGTGAAAATGCCGATGGTACGCGTAGCTCCGTTCCAATCAACTCTTGCACCAAGCGATTCACTTACAAAACGAAGCGGTACCATTGTTCGCTTGTTGAGGATACGTGATTTTTGTTCGAGCTTCACTTTTTTTCCATTTACAGTGGCTATATCGGACCCTACTTTAAAAGCAACCACCTTATTCCCTTTCACGGCGACTACCGTGTTGGTTTTCGCATCCCAATCGATTTTCGCTCCCAGCGCTTCAAAAATACTGCGCATAGGAACTTCTGTTCTTCCACCGGTGATGACCGGCGCCTGATCTAATGCAAGCTTGCTGCCGTTAATCGTAATGTTGATACTAATATTCACCGAAACCGGATTCACATTGATCGTATCACCCGTTGTCACAGGCGATATAACCTGAATTGAATCATCGGTTGTTGTTGTCGGAGGGGTAACCTGAATGTCATCATCGGTAGTAGTAACCTCCCCCTGCTGCTTCATAATATTTCGCAGAATCGCTTGTCTTGCCTTTTCATTCTTAACATGCTTAAGCGCATTTTCCAAGCCATGGTCTTTGTTTACTTTTACTTTGGCAAAAACGTATGTACTATCATTCTTATGTTCTTTCTCTTGTTCTTTTTCGGAGTGCGCAAATACAGGCGTAGCTCCCAAAACTAACGATGCCGAAAGTAAAGCTGCAACAATTTTTTTGTTCATTTTCATTGCTCCTTCTCTTTTTTATTTACTTTGCTGTCATATACTTCGACTTTCCTTCATAAAATTGTGGGGGGCGTTTAAACAATTGAAGTAAAATTTTCTTCAAAAAGATAAAGCTGTCATTCCGATATATTCTTTTACTGCGATAGCCACCTTGGACAGCGCATCAGAAGAAGGTGCAAACCGATTGGTGTACACTCCGGGATGTATATCGCTTTTATAATCTGTAGGATACGGAATGACACGAATTCCATCTTTTGCGAAATTGCGGACGGCGCGTTCCATGTGAAAAGCGGACGTAATCAAAACCGCCCTTGTAAAATGGTATTTTTGCAAAAGAAGTTTCGTGTACCGGGCATTTTCTGCTGTATTTAAACTCTTGTTGTCGGTGAGAATTTTTGCCTCTGGTACCCCCATCGTGATTAACTGCCTCTTCGCGATGAGCGCTTCACTCCCCGAATCGCTGTACACTTGCCCTCCCGATAAAATAATCGGCAGTCCCGTTTGTTTAAAAAGCCTGACCGTGGTAAGCAGTCGATTGGCTCCGGAACCGGATAGCTGCCCCGTCCCATCTGCGTCCGGTGTATCGGCTGTCGCTCCTCCGCCAAGCATCACCAGCACATCGCCGTCCATTGCCGCAGGTGGATGGTAACGTTTCTCCAACGATTGGATAAACATATCGCCCACGTACGGCGTTGAAAAAACATACATCACAATCGCGAACAGCAGCGACAAACAAGCGGCCTTCCTGTCACGCCGGAATAACCATCCTCCCAGTATAAGCAGGAAAACGATAAAAATTCCTGGAGGCAAAAGAAAACTATATAAAAATTTGACTACATACATCATCCTTCATCTCCTCCTTTTGCTCCCAACTGTCATAGCCCGTCCATCTCCCGCATATAATGAAATATCCAAGATTACCCATGAACCATAGCCTGGTTCCCTTATAAACGCAGACACCTCCTTTGCTGATTTCTTAGTAACAGGAGGTGTGTATATGCTGGTTGTTGGATTCTACATGCTCGTTGTTAGCTCTATTCTTTGCCGTTTATTCTATGGAAGCTGCACCGTAATTTCCTGCGCCGCGGGATCCCAGTCTACCTTGGCGCCAAGCGCCGTGGCAATAAATCGATAAGGCAGCATCACGCGGTTGTTGGTATCGTTTTTATTGCGAAGGATAGGGACAGGGATGGAAACTTCCGCACCGTTTACAGTTAATTTTTTATCTCCCACCTTCATCTGGATCACGCGTGAACCTGAGAAAATAATCACTGTATTTGACTTCTCATCCCATTGGATATCCCCTGAAGAAATCCCCAGGCTTTGCGCGATAAAACGTACAGGAACGTACACCCTGTCATCTTTAATAAACGGGGCGATATCCATCTGAACCTGCTTCCCATTCTGCCAGTATGTCGTACTTCCCGGTTTAAAGATGACAGAATTAGCTGGCAAAGAAATCGAACTCTGTGCAGGCGCGGAAAGTGCAGCGGGGGTAGAATGCGAAGTCGGGATGGGCGGTATAGAAGAAATGGGAAGGGAATTCTCATCATATCCTAACGATATTCCCAGGTCTCGATAAATCGCGGCATGCGCCGGGTCGTTTTTGATTTTGTTTGCTAAATCCGCCTGATACGACGATACAGCGGCAGGAAAATTTTTCACCCATGTATGGTTGAGGTGTTTGATTTGGTCATCCGTGAGATTATAATATTTGTAACTTACTTTACCGGGTCTATCCGGTACCGGATCATCCCATGTCGTATCCAGGTGGTACCATTTGCCGTCTATATTTACCAGATTCCACCCGTGATTCTGTCCATCAGCCTGGCCATCGACCATATAATTTTGAATTCCTGCCTCTGTCAGCATCTTATAAGCAAGCATGCTGTACCCCTGGCAAACCGTTGTCCCTTCTGCAAGCGCATTATAAGGCGAATATTTCGTTTCTGTTTCATCGTACGCCACATGCAATACGATGTAATCATGGATCGCCTTTTCTTTTTCATCGTCTGTCATTCCCGGATGAATAATTTGCGACAGAATTTGCTGCACTCTCTCGTTTACGTAGTCTTCCTGCGCTTTTGTATCCCAATAGTTTACCGTGAAAGTAAGCTCTGCATCTCCTTCCACGCCCGATATTCTTACTTCCCATCCCTTTAATGAAAATCCTAAATACGCGTCTTTGTCCTGAATATCTTTTTGAATATCATCGACCTTTTGTTCAATGACATTCGCGTCTCCTGTGTAATGAACCGTGAAATTCGAATCCCTGTCAGTAAAATGAGCCTGCAGGAGTGTTTCAAGTTCCTGTGGACTGGAAGCCGTTTCGGCAACAGACGACGCATAAGCCTTTGGTGTCAGCACTATCGGCAGGAAGACTGTTGATGCAGTCAGTGCCAATACTCCTTTTACAAGTAATCGTTTCATTATATAACCCGTCTTCCCTTTCATGGTGTAATTGTCCAGGTGTCTTTTTTCCGAGAGCCTATCATTTTCTATATTACTAGATTTTAGAAAGATAGAACAATACTTTCTTAGTGTCAAAAAGTGCCCCTCCTTACAGGAAAAATTGCTCTTACCCTGGCGGAATCATTGTATAACCGTATAAAAATGAGCTGATAAGGTGTTTTTGCAGTGGGGACTATTATATACGATGAAACTGCGAGGTGATTTTATGTTAGACGAGCCGATTAAACCACAAGGCTTGATACGATTTTTAATCATTCTGCTTCCATGCATCCTCCTTCGCTTTTACATCGGGGGGATCAAAGGAAGTTTTTTATGGTTTATTGTTTTGTATTTTCCCATCATTAATTGGAGTACCTATTGGACGATGGGGACCATTCGAATGGGACTCAACAAAACGCGCGGAAATGAGTGGATTCCAATTTCCAAACTTCGTAAATTCTACAAGTGGTACTCAAACTTCCCGGGTGCTCGCGCGCTCTCGGAATTGGTTTATCAAGGTTATCTTTTTAATCGTTGACGCTCACACGGGGGCAAGCCCCGTGGATTTTTGCGTCATCGACCTTGCAACCTACCCTTTATGAAGTCATGCTCCTTATCCATATATAGCTGTTTTGCATCTTCATCATAATCGAACAATTCCGCATAACGTCCCCAATCAATCGTGTAATCAAGCTGGTGACTGGACTCTTCTTGATCAAAATGCTGGTTGAATATCTCAAGGAAAAACTCTCTTGGCATCGTCAAGTTAGCTTTAGATTGCAACACAAAAATAATCTTTTTCATCATCGGTAAATATCTAACCGCCTGTGTTCTAAAGATCACTTTGCGATCCCCAACCGACGCATCTGCGAACATTTTTCCTATTTCTGTTAGTTCAATGTCCCCTTCGTGAATATTGGCAAAACGAAGAAGCTGCGCAGCATCCACCAACGGCAAAAATTCTTCTAAATCAAGATGAAGAGAATCTGCAAGCCGATACAAATCCGTCTTCTCCCCTACATCATCCAATAACTCGATAAATCCCGTTAAAGCCCCTGCAGGAACGCCCGCTGGGATTTTGTCAAGGCGCCGCTTCTGTTCCAGTTCAGCGGATTGCTGAACGTCTCTTTTTGTTAAAATGGAGTATATACGGTCCACCAATTGAGAAAAGGCCGGCAACTCTTTTTCACGTGGATGAGACAATGGATTCATAATGTCGGCAATCACACGTGCAGGATCCCTTGATAATACAATGGATCGATCAGAGAGATAAACGGCTTCTTCAATGCTGTGCGTTACAATCACAATCGATTTTGTGGGAATCTTTTTCTCCAACCATAAATCCAAAATATCCCGCTTTAAGTTTTCGGCTGTTAACACGTCTAAAGCTGAAAAAGGTTCATCCATCAGCAGAATATCCGGTTCCATAACCAGCGCACGCCCGATCCCTACACGCTGCTTCATTCCACCCGATAATTCTTTCGGATAGGCATTTTCAAACCCATTAAGTCCAATCATGTCGATAATTTCCTGAACCTTTTTTTCCTTTTCTTCAAGAGTCATTTTCTTATTTTCAAGTCCAAGCTCTATATTTTCAGACACCGTAAGCCAAGGAAATAAAGCAAAAGATTGAAATACCATGCTGCATCCAGGATTAATTCCTTCAAATGGCTTTCCGTCATATAGAACAGCACCTTTTGAAGGTGGCACTAATCCGGCGATGATGCGAAGAAGAGTAGATTTACCGGAACCAGAAGGACCTAGAATGGATACAAATTCTCCCTCATGAATTTTGAGATGGATGTCTTCAAGTACCGTCATATTTTGGGAATTTGGTTTATCATATAGCTTTGAAACATGCTGCAGATCAATTAATACGTTTTTCATGTAATCCCCCCCTTACTCGATATCGAATTTATTTTCGGCCAGCGTATAGAGCCTTCTCCAAACCAAACGATTAAATAACACAACGAGAACTGACATGACAAAAATCCCCCATATAATTTGTGCCCAATTCCCGGAAGTTGTAGCTTGAGAAATATAGGAACCCAATCCTGTAGCTACTAAGCCCTTTCCTTTCCATGAGACGATTTCTGATACAATGCTGGCATTCCAGGCTCCCCCACTTGCTGTAATCCCCCCTGTGACAAAGAAGGGGAAAATGCCAGGTAAGATAAGGACCTTCCATTTTTTAAGTGTGGATAGGTTATGAATAGCCGCTGCTTCCCGTAAATCGGAAGGGATGGCCATAGCACCGGCAATTACATTGAATAGAATGTACCATTGTGTTCCTAACATCATCAGAGGGATCGCCCCCCACTCAAAGTTAACCCCTAATTTTAAATACACAAGGGTCAAAAAAGGAAACACCATATTAGCAGGGAAAGAGGCTAAGATTTGGACAATAGGCTGGGCAATCCGTGCCAACCGAGGGTTAAAGCCAATTGTTACCCCAACGGGAATTGTCCATATCGCGCCGATAAACGTCGAAACGAATACGCGTAACGATGTCAAAAGTCCAAGCCAAACAACATGAACAATTTCACGAAAACTGAGCTGGCTAACGAGAATGGCCCCCTGATACGTAAGGTATAAAACATAACCTGTTACGATAACGGCAGCAATCCATTTAGCCAACAAGTCGACACGAGACCTACTTTGGATTTTGCTCTCTTTATTTCGGATAAGAAAGCGATTTTGCAGCTGGTTCTTTACTCTTTTGGAAGTAAGTTTAATTCGATCCACGATCGACTCTACCATGTGAGCCCGTTGAATCAGAAGCAGCACCCACGACGTTGGAGCATCTCCCGATTGAGTCTGTTCATTCTTAAACTTTTGAGCCCAAGCTACAATAGGCCGCCAAAACAATTGATCCACAAGAATAATCATTAAGACCATTACAACACTGGCATAAACAACAGCACGCATATTTCCTTCATCAATTGCGGTTGCAATATAAGAACCAATTCCCGGGAGTTGAATATGATTGTTCAGAACCGTTATCGTTTCGGATGCAGCCAAGAAGAACCAGCCTCCTCCAAACGACATCATGCTATTCCAAATTAGCCCAATCATTGCATAGGGAACTTCCAACTTCGTAAATCGGGTCCATCCACTGAGTTGACCCATCATCGAGAATTCATGCAGATCTTTCGGGACGGTACGAAGCGAATAATAAAAGCTAAAGGTCATATTCCAAGCCTGCCCCGTGAAAATGGCGAAAATGGAGGCACATTCCACTCCAAAAAGACTACCGGGAAAAAGCGAGATAAACCCCGTAACGGTCGCGGATAAAAAGCCTAAAACAGGTACGGATTGCAAAATATCAATCAAAGGAATCATAATTTTTTCCGCTGTTCGACTATTGGCAGCAATTCTACCGTAAATCAGCGTAAAAACAAGCGAGGCACCAAATGCCAAAAACATACGCAGCAAGGAACGTCCTGCATAGTAAGGCAAATACCATGGATTTAAACTAATCGTTAGCTTCTGTGTAGGTGTAAAAGGTACCTCCATACCCGCACCGAGACGAATCATCGCATATAATAGGCCGAATACCACGAAAAGCACAAGCACGTCAGCCCATCCAAAACGCTTCGTATTCATCGAAGAAAAAAGAGGCATCTTCATTTTTATTTCCTCCTTCCAATTACTACATAAAAAACTCTCCGCTGGATCGATCATAGGGAGAGTCCATTTTTCACCGAACATTCTTTTATCTTTTTTTCAGTAAAACATTCTAAGTTTTACTGAAAAAAAGATAATGAAGAAAAGGATGAAAAAAAACCCTCTATACCAGAGGGTTTTTACGCATCACAAAAAAAGCTGATTTTCCCCCTGGTTGAGCTTTGGCACTATACAACGTAGAGGAAAACCCTCAGCCACCTTATGGAAAGCCTTAATCCGACAGTCCCTGTTCTACCCATTGGCGTCTTTCGACGTTTCCGGGCAGTGGCCTTTGTTTGTATAGGAGCCTCGCCTAACGAGGAATATTTACTTGAAGTACATTATAAAAATACTCTCATAGTGAATTCTTGTCAATTCTTTTCTTACACATAATTTCAGACAACCTTTCTCAAGTTAAATCCTTATTTTGGATGATAACAACCGTAAGTTTCTCTCAAGAAACACATACAAGTTATCACGCATATGCCTAATAGAAAAGGAAAAGGGAGGAATCACACTGGATTTGCACAGCTTAATAGCCATCCTTGCGATTGGAGTAGCTTCTAATCTTGATAATGCAGGGGCTGGCATTGCATATGGAGTGAGGAAAGTTTGCATCCCGTGGTTTGCTAATTTCATTATTGCATTGATGGGATTTTTATTAGCCCTCATAGGGGGGATTTTTGGAAAGTGGCTCGCTCTTTGGACGACACCTTTTCTGGGTAATTTAATTGGCATGATCGTGCTGTCTTCTATCGGAATTTGGGTATTATGTCAGCCATTTCTGACTCCCCCTTCAGAACAAACCAAATCTAACAGCAACTCTTTCCTCCGAATTTTACGAAATCCTGAGGAGGCGAATTTAGACGGATCAAAAACAATTAGTTTTACGGAAGCAATCATACTCGGAATTGCCTTATCCGTAAATAATTTAGCAGGTGGATTTGATGCGGGTATCACACATCTTAATGTTTGGGCAACTTCATTTATTTATGGTGTGCTAAGTTACCTGTGTGTTGGTCTATGTACTTATCTTGGATCAAGGTTTGTTGCCGATAAGTTAGGAAAACAAGCGACCGTTGTTGCAGGTATTTTACTTATCCTTGTAGGTTTGCACCAAATGTTTTGAACGAGTAACTTTATTATTTAAATGACCTGTTTTTTCATACCAGGTGTTATTGAACATCTCTAGTCTAAAGGCAAAATACAGACTAAAGAAAGAGTCGTTTCCTTATATTGCAAGTGAACTTGCTCCAATAGAAGAAAAAGCAGCAAAATAAATTGAGCGTTTATTGGACAAGATATATATTCAACAACTCTTTAAAGAATTACGCGATAGATAATGCAATAGGTTTGTAATAAAAAACGACTTACTTGCATCTTGAATCAAGTTATTAGACTTAAATAAAGCCGGCTTGGAACGAGGCAGGCTTTCTAGAAACGGAGTGAACAACATGCAAAAAATAAGACATATACTCGCCTGTTTCCTTATAGTATGTATGCTTCCTGCTTATAGTAATATCGATAACACCGGAACGGGGACTCCTGAAAGGTCTCCCGTTCATGCTATTTCTAATAATTATTCTCTTTTCCCATCTCGACCTTACGAGAAAAGCAATATCGACACGCCTGCTCGAGGAATTCCTGTTCTTATGTATCATCATTTACTAAAGCCAAGCGAAAACAAAAAGTTTCGTAATAATGCAGCTGTAATTACACCTCAAGCGTTTGCCGCCCAAATGAAAGTTCTTCATGATAGTGGCTACCAAACGATTCAGCTCCATACACTTGAACAATATGTAGATAAGAAAATTCGGCTGCCGAAAAAAATAGTCGTTTTAACATTTGATGACGGTTATTTATCTAATTTTATTTACGCTGCACCCATACTCAGAAGTTACCACTATAAAGCAACCATATTCCTAATGACAGGACCCATGCAGCAAAAGCCTGAGAAGTTCAATCCAAATAAACTGAACCATGTCAGCTGGTCTGAGTTGCCTAAATACAGTGATGTATTTGAATTTCAAGCTCATGCCCATAAGTTCCACCGTCTGCTCGGCAAAAAAAGCTTTATGGCAGTGAAGCCGCTTGCAGATGTTAAAAAAGATATTCACTCTGTCAAGGAATTAACGCATGCTCATTATTTTGCTTATCCATTCGGTCAATACAATCCAAACACGATAAAGATTCTAAAAGAAGAAGGTTTCCATATGGCGTTTACGACCCATTCAGGAAGAGTATATCCAGGCAGTTCGAAATTTGAATTAAATCGAATAGCCGTCTTCCCATATACAAGCCTTAAAGAATTTAAAAAGATCATCGATTTATAAAATGAGGGAAAGCTTCTTGTAAAAAAGTCAAAGAGGCCATGATTCACCCCCTTGTGAATCATGGCCTTAGCCGAATTGCAAGTTTACCCCCAGATTGTCTGGTAAATAAGGAACAAGTTTAATGCCAAAATGACAATCGCACAGAAAGTGGATAAAATTGTTATAATCTTTTTGTTGACCAATACACCCATGATGTCTTTACGTCTGGTAAAGTAAATTAATGCGGTGATAGGAATGGGTAGTACAATACTTAATACAACTTGACTAATGACCAGTGTTTGTGTTGGATCCACTCCCAGAGCAATAATCACAACAGTAGGAGCCATAGTAAGGACGCGGCGCAACCAAACAGGAATCGTAAAGCCTGCAAATCCTTGCATAATAACTTGCCCGGCCATCGTACCCACAACCGAACTTGAGATACCCGAGGCCAGAAGAGATACCAGAAAAACACTGGCGGAAGCTGAACCAAGTAAAGGGGTTAACGTTTTATAAGCGGATTGAATATCGCTTATTCCATTATGGCCGGATGTGTTGAAAACAGCTGCCGCCATATACATCATGGAAATATTTACAAATCCGGCAAAGGACATGGCAAGAATAATTTCTTTTGTACTGTATTGATGAATTTTAATCTTTTCCCGATCATTTCGGGGCACAATCCTATTTTGCGTTAAACTGGAGTGCAGATAAATAGCATGGGGCATTACTGTTGCACCAATGACTCCAACAGCAAGGATAATACTATCCTTATTTCCTAACCACGGGACGACACTATGATAAATGACTTGCGATAAAGAAGGCTTAGATATAAGAGTTTCTACCAGGTAGCAGAGACCGATTAAAACAGCAAAAGAAACAATAAATTTTTCGAGGGGCCTAAAACCAAAACGTTCCAGCATAAGGATGAGGTAAGTAGCGATCCCCGTTAAAAGTGTTGCATATAACAAAGGAATGCCAAACAATAGGTTCAACCCTAAAGTAGCCCCTAAAAATTCAGCTAGATCTGTCGCCATCGCCGCAACTTCAGAAAATACCCACATGGTTATCGTCATCCACCTGGGCAGATAATCGCGGCAAAGCTCCGGCAAGTTTTTACCCGTGGCAATCCCCAGCTTCGCTGACAAGTTCTGCAGCAGTAAAGCCATTAGGTTAGCTAATACCACAACCCACAGCATTTTATAACCAAATTGAGAACCACTTTGAATATTTGTGGCAAAATTACCCGGATCAATATACGCGATTGAAGCGATAAAAGCAGGTCCTAAGAATGGGAGTAAGGCGCGAATTCCTCGACTCTTCCCCATAATAGCAGCACGGGCAGCTTCTACCGTCTTATTGGGCACTGATGGCTGTACTAAAGTTTCAGTACTCGATATCTCAGGTTGCAACATTAAACTCCCTCCTTGATACTTTTAGAAACACGCTGTTTTTTTGCCGAAGGCCGGCATTTATGCCTAATAAAATCTTTTATACTGTATGAAAAAAGATTACAAGGGGGAACTACTATTGTTGTCCTATTCTAAAAAAGTTTCCTTAAGGAAAGTTCCGTATGTATATCTTACTACATGAACGTTTTTTATGGCAAGTCAGAAGGTATAATCTGCTCTCGATAAAGAAAACTTGGCTGGCGCCAAGCCGTAGGCGTGAGTTCTAGCCTTAGTTGCCCTTATGCGTGTAAGAAAGGTTATACCAAACTTATCTACGGATGCCATATGGCCAAAAGTTTGGGAAATAGTTTGGAATACATTTTTCACTTCTGCATGGAATGATCTTTTGGCAACTTTCCATGTACTTGATTAATTTAAAATTTGCCCACCTATGATAATCCATTAATTGTTGTATGAGCTCATTTCTGTGCACAAGCGATTGTGAAAGCCCTCCTGTAACCATAAGGAGAAAAATTAAATGTATGTAGGCGCTTGCATAGATCCGAAACGGTGGATTTTGAAAACTCAGTACCGCATAGTTCCTCTGTAATCTGAGAGACTTTGCGGGTTGATACACCGTTTATGACCATCTCCATCAATGCTAATACTATCGCCGCCGGGCTCACACAAAAAAAGATCCGACTCAAAAGGTTATGAGTCAGACCCTCTTCCTGTTTAGAAGTGGAAGACTTCTTTCGGGTATACGTTAAAAATTGAATGAGCTGCCTATCGACTTTTTATTTTTTCACAGAACTTTGTTCTGTTCATTTATCCAATCCAGTTAGAATGATTGGATTTAGTAACTGTTCTGCTTCCTCTGCCATAAGCATTTCTTTTTCAATAGCTAACTCCTTAATCGTCAGTCCTCTTTCATAAGCCTCTTTTGCAATATCACAGGCTGTTTCATACCCAAATAATGATGATAATACCGTTGAAAGTGATAAGGAGGTCTCTGCGTATTGTTTACAAATCTCCTTGTTAGCTTTAACTCCTTCAATACATTTATTTGTAAACAATACAATGCTGTTGGTTAGTAGCTGAAATGATGCAAATAAATTTTTCAGTATGATAGGTTCCCATATGTTTAAATCCAACTCACCTCGATCAACAGCCAGTGTAATCGTCTGGTCATGTCCATACACTTCAAAACAAACTTGAATCACCATCTCCGGTATACAAGGATTTATTTTCCCTGGCATAATCGATGATCCTGGTTGTACTGCTGGTAATGTAATTTCGGCAAATCCCGCTCTAGGCCCTGATGATAGCATCCTCAAATCACTGGCTAACTTGGATAGTCCTGTTGCTAGGCATTTTAATGCAGACGAAATTTTAAGGTACACATCGGCATTCTGAAGACCATCAAAGAAATTATTTTCTTTTGTAACGGGTATCCCTGAAATATGGGGTAAATATTGATATATCTTTTCCATATAACCCGGATAGGAACCGATTCCTGTTCCAACAGCAGTAGCTCCCATAACGAGAGGAAGGCACACCTTTTTTAATGTTTCCACCTCTTCAATTTGTCTACAAAAAAAAGAGTGATATCCACTAAACTGTTGTCCAAGTGTAATAGGTACGGCATCCTGTAAACAAGTCCTAGAAATTTTAACAACGTCACGAAATTCGGTTACTTTCTTTGCCAAGGCGTTCTCAATTATATGTAAGCTTTGAAGTAAATCTTGTATATAAAGAAAGCAGGCAAGCTTAATCGCGCTCGGTAATACATCATTTGTAGATTGAGACATGTTGACATGCACATTAGGATGCACACGATCATATCCTTTATGTCCAGTCAGCATCTCATTTGCTCGATTGGCAATGACCTCATTGATATTCATGTTTACAGAAACCCCGCCACCTGCTTGATACACATCGACGGGAAACTGCGACTTCATACGCCCGTTCATAATTTCGTCTGCCGCCGCACAAATAGCATCCGCTATCTCACTTTCAAGAACACCAATATCTCGGTTTGCAAGCGCTGCTGATTTTTTAATAACTGCCATACTCCAAATCAATTTAGGATACATCTCTATACTCTGCCCGGAGATCGAAAAATTCTCATAAGCTCGTACTGTTTGAATGCCATAATAAACATCATCATCTATTTCCAATCCACCTAATGCATCCTTTTCCATCCGCATCATCTATAACCCTCCCTGATTACAATTTAAAGTGATTAACCATACTTCGTAAATCATATGCCGTTTTATTAAGTGACTCAGCTGATGATGCGATTTCTTCCATCGATGCATACTGCTCCTCCGCTGCTGATGCAATATGTTGAGTATTTACTGCTGATTGCTCCCAAATCAAGTTCGCATTCCCTATCATATCGACCATATGTAGCGAACCTGTATTGGCTTCTTCAACCACTACAAAAACTTCTTGCGTTTGCTTCGATACTTCTTCGACCATTTTCACAATATCCGCAAAAGAATTACCTGTCTGTTGAACCATTTCTAGTCCTTGATAAAATGCAGCTGAGCTATCATCAATAAATCGTACAGCTTTCCCTGATTCCGTTTGAATCTCTTCAATAACTTTTCGAATTTCATCTGTTGCTAAACCCGATTGTTCTGCTAATTTTCTGACTTCATCTGCCACAACTGCAAATCCCTTTCCTTGCTCCCCGGCTCTTGCCGCTTCTATAGCAGCGTTTAAAGCGAGTAAGTTTGTTTGGTTCGCAACTTCAGTGATGATCGTAGTAATTCCCCCGATGCATTTAGACTTCTCTTCGAGTGTTCGTACCACGTTGGCTGTTTCTACTACCTTTTCATTTATCTTATTCATTTGCTCGATCGTCTGATTTACAAGTTCTAATCCTCTCCTTGCTTTTTGATTTGTAGTAAGAGAAAGGGTAGAGACACCTTCTACTGAAATCGCCGCTTGTTCCATTCCGCTTGAAATACCTGAAACAAATTCACGAGTTTTGCTTGTACTTACAACCTGTTTTTCAGTACCTGCCGCTAGCTCCTGAATCGAATTGGTAATTTGCTCTGTGGCCTTACTCGTTTGCTCTACAATTGTATTGAATTGTTGAGATGAAGCAGCTACTTGTTCAGAAGTTTCTTTTACTCGTTCTAATAGATGTCGAAGTTTACACGTCATCTGATGAATTGAATTTGCCAAGTTTCCAAATTCGTCTCTTCTCTTGAGTAAACTCTCGGGGAACGGCTGAGATAAATCCCCCGTTGCAATGACATTTAAATATTTTTCTGTTAACACAATTGGGTTGGAAAATTGTAACGACATACGATAGGCGACAATAAGAGCGAGCAAAACAAATACGATCGTAATAAGTAAAATAATCATATTAATATGAGCAGAGTTTTCATTCAGTTCCGACTTTTCGATGAAGGAAATATATTTCCAGCCTATTTTAGGAGAAGTAAAGATATTAGCTACATAATATTTTCCATTATATTGAACTTCAAGTAATTTTTTATCAAGTGAGGATACATTATTGAATCCGTTAATTTTTAAATCTGTAATATTCTTAAAATTGGTAGCAAGGTTCTTTGGATTAGCCAAAATCGTCCCATCCCCCTGTACAACCATAAGAAAGCCTGTTTTACCAATATGAATGTTTTTTATAATATTTGTAAAATTAGAAAGTGAGACGTCTAATCCTTGAACACCAATAATTTCTCCCCGCTCATTTTTTACAACGCTAACTGTACCTATAATAACAGAAGGATCAGGGACAGATTGATAAGCGTTTGTCCGGATAACATCTGACGGGTGTTCTTTAGCTGCTTTATACCACGGTCTCTGTCTAGGATCATAAAATTCAGCATTCATTGCCTCTGGATATTGAACATATCCCCCATGTTCTGTTCCCATGTATACAAAAGCGATATTAGGATGAGAAGTAGCGAAATTTTTATACACGTTATAAATGGCTGATTCAATGCCTCCATTCTTAGACGGGGTCATTTTATTACTTTTCGCTTGTACATAAGAGGTAATAGATTGATTAGCCTGCATAACTACAGGATTCGTAGAAAGCAGTTTTGTATTTTCTTTTATTGTCTCAAGATACAATTCAATCCCTTTATCTACTTGGGCGGTTTCCTTTTCCGTTGTTCTTATAAAATCATCCTTAATTTGATCGTTGATCGTTTTATAGATAAAGGAACTTATCGTTAAAATGGGGACTAACGTGATAAGCAAAAAAGCTGCAATCATTTTTGTCTTTATTTTTATTTTTCTTCTTTTCATAATTCATTCCTCTCCTAGTCCATTATGCGGAAAATGATAAAATCCCCCATGGAAGTGTTTCGGTTCATAGCTAACAATAAATGCTTCCGGATCCATTAAAAGAATCTCCTTATAAAGAATGAATTGTCGCTTACGATGAGTCACGATAGACAAAACAGTACGAGGCGAGCCTTCTCGTCCCTCTCCTTGCCAAGTTGTCACTCCATACCCTTTTTTACGCAATTGTTCTGATATGAATATGTCTGTCTTTGTCGTAACCACTTGAATCGTCGCATAGCCCAGAGCAAGGCGCTCCTCTATCTTGGTGCCAATCAAAATCCCTAGTCCATAACTCAAGCAATATACAATAAGACTTACGGGATCATTTAAATTGTCTAATACAATTTTAAACCCAACTACATAAATACCGATTTCGACAGCACTGATAAATGCCGCCATATAACGGATTCCTTTAACCATTAAAATAAATCGTACGCTCATCAATGAGACGTAGACAACTTGTAAAAAAACGATAAAAAGTAACTGTTTCATATGAACAAAGAAGATATAGGGCAAAACGCCCTATATCACTTTCCTCCAAATTCAATCACTGTGCGACCTACATTAACACAACATTGATTGTGGAAACTGTCAAATGCCTTATTGATATCTTCTAACTGAATGCGAGAAAGAACTAACTCATCCAATTTGAACTTGCCATCTAAATAAAGTTCAGCAATAATCGGGAAATCAAGGAAAGGATGAACATCACCATAGAAACTTCCTTTCAAATTTTTCCCTACACGATGGAATCCGTTTGCCGGAAGCGTCAACTCTCTTTTTGGGTTAAAGGCACCGACCACAACGGTTGTTCCACCTTTTCTTGTTGCCTGCCAAGCAGTAGAAGCTGCATTGGTGTTTCCTGAGCAGTCGATAGCGAAATGTACGCCAAAGCCTCCTGTTAATTCTTTCAACATTTCTACTACGTTGCCTTCCCCTACATTCACAGTGTGAGTAGCACCAAACGTTTTCGCAATTTCTAAGTTTTGCTCTTTTAAATCACACGCAATAATTTTCGATGCTCCAGCAATGCGAGCACCTTGGATAGCATTAACACCTACGCCACCAATTCCAAATATAGCAACGGTTGAACCCGGTGTTACTTTTGCCGCTTTGACTGCTGCTCCGTATCCAGTTGCTACCCCGCAACCAATCAAGGATGCTTGAGCAAAAGGCATTTCATCAGGAAGCTTCACGCAGCTCATTTCGGGTACGACTGTGTACTCAGCGAAAGTGGAAAGCAACGAGTTATGATATACTTTTTCACCGTTTAAGCTCAGACGAGTTGTTCCATCAAGTAGCGTTCCTTCAAACATCGGACCAAAGGCAGACTCACAAAGATTGACCTGTCCGGTCTGGCAAAATTCACATGTACCACAGAACGGAACCCAGCTAAGTGCTACTTTATCGCCAATCTTAACATTTTTTACGTTTGGTCCTACTTCCACTACGATACCGGAACCTTCGTGCCCAAGAATCGTAGGGATTGGAGTAGTTTCATCATGCAGGGCATTTAAATCACTATGGCAAACCCCTGTCGCTTCGATTTTAACGAGAACCTCATTCGCCTTTGGCTCTGCAAGTTCGACCTCTTCAATACGAAGTGGTGCTCCAATTTCTGTCATAACAACTGCTTTCATCTTCATGCTGTTTCTCTCCCTTATTCTGCTGTGTAGATCCAAATCGCTTTTGTTTTTGTATAAGACTCTAAAGAATGAATCGCATATTCTTTGCCCCATCCACTTTGTTTAAATCCGCCGAATGGACTTGCGAAATCATAGCAACCATAACGGTTAATAAATACTTGACCCGCTTCTAGTTGATTTGCAACCCGTTGTGCACGGGCAATATTTCTTGTCCAAAGCCCTGCTGCTAAACCATAAATCGTATCATTGGCCATTTGTACCACTTCTTCTTCCGTATCAAACGGAATAATACAAAGAACAGGACCAAAAATTTCTTCTCTAGCAATTTTCATATCGTTTGTAACATCAGCAAAGATCGTTGGCTTGATATAGAATCCATTTGCTTTTTCACCTTCTACATCACGCTCTCCACCAACAACGACTCTAGCCCCTTCTTCGATACCGCTTTGAATATAGCCAAGGATGCGCTCCATATGTTCTTCTGAGCATTGGGGTCCTTGATCACTTGTTGGATCAAACGGATCGCCCAGCTTATACGAGCTGGCAAATTTCACAATTCCGTCTATCACTTTGTCATAAATGCCGCGTTGTACAAACAGTCTTGTCGGCGCCGAACATTTTTCGCCTTTATGAGTAAAGAGTCCATAGAAAGAGCGTTCAATCGCAAAATCTAGATTTGGCACGTCATCAAAAATGATATTTGGTGACTTTCCACCTAACTCTAATGTAACCGTTTTTAAGTTTGAATTAGCGGAATCACGTACCAGTTGCTTACCGATGTTTGTGCTTCCTGTAAAGGTGATTTTATCAATTCCATTGTGGTTACTAATAGCAGAGCCTACTTCCGCTCCCCCTAGAACCAAGTTGATAACACCTGGCGGCAGGATATTCGCTTCATCCACAAGTTCGAAGAATCGAATCGCAGAAAACGATGTTTTATCCGAAGGTTTTAAAATAACCGTATTTCCCATCGCAAGTGCAGGAGCAATTTTCCATGCTGCCATTAACAATGGGAAGTTAAACGGAACAATTTGACCGCAAACCCCTACAGGTTGACGTACGGTATAGCTTAGAAAATCTCCATCCACCGGATTATTTTCACCATAAAATTTATCTGTCCATCCGGCATAATAGTCGAAAATATCAGCTGCTTCGCCCATATCATCAACAAAAGCTTCTTTATATAGCTTTCCGTTATCTAAAGACTCTAACGTCGCTAACTCTGCTTGATGTTCACGAATCACAGCAGCAATCGCATGCAGTTTTTTCGCTCTTTCTTTGCGGCTCATTTTTCCCCATTCTTGGCCTGTAAAAGCCTTTCTTGCTGCTTCAACTGCTTGATCGACGTGTTTTGGAGTACTATCGTAGAACGTCCCTACCTCTTGACCATTGGCTGGATTAATCGAGCTGGATGTTGTTATGCCCTTAATCCATTGACCTCCAATGTAAAACTTTTTTGTGTCCTTTAACCATTCCTTGGCCCATTCTAGTTTTGCTGGTTGGATTGTGCTCATGTTTATTTCTCCTCTCGTATTTTTCTTCTTAATTCATCATGGCTCATTTCTTTCAACCACTTCGATACCTGCTGGTATCCATACTTTTCCTTCAACTCCACTACTACTGGAATAAAACTTGTTGCATATGTTTCACATTGTTCTGTGTTCGGCTGAATGCCTGCCACACATCGCTCATGGAAGATTTTTGAAGCTTGGGTGAGCATCTTAATGTTTTGCATTAACAAAGCCCCTATCATCCCTTCCCAAATATTGAGATGAACTTCTCCCATTTCCACAGCTGATTGAATGACAGAATCATTACCTGCAATAAGCATGCTACACTGCATCATCGTTTCAGCGATCACCGGGTTTACCTTCCCAGGGAAAAAGGAAGAACCAGCTTGTACAGCAGGCAAACATAATTCTGATAATCCCGTTTCGGGTCCCGAGGACAAAAGACGAAGATCGTTCGCAAACTTCATGAGAAGGCTTCCAAGAATCCTGACTTGTGAAGAAAGATGCGCTATATCATCTGGATACTGTGCAGCATCATATAAATTCTCTCGCCATTTAAGTGAGCGATTTGTAACGTTTCGTAGTTCACGTATAATCGCTGATTGGTACTCTTTTTTAGCCCCTACTCCTGATCCAATCACCGTTCCGCCCAAATTAATGGAATGGATATCATCTGACGAGCACATGAGCAATCTTCTTCTTCGTTTTAGAGCAGAAGACAATCCTTCAAACAAACTGGATAACGGAACACTCATCCCATCCTGCCAGCATGTTCTTGCAATCGTCCGAATCGATTGAAAAGATTCCGCTTGTTTGTCCAGTGTAGCGATAAGTTCCTTTACCACCTGGTCTAACGGTTCGAGCATTGCTATGAGTGCAATACGAAGACCGGTATGACATACATCCGCTGTGGATTGCGAAGCATTCACATGATCAAAAGGGTGGACATCATCTCCTGCAAGATGCGCGATGACCTCATTCACATTCATATTGACCCCGATACTACCGCCACCATGAAAAATATCAACAGGAAATTGATCATGATGTTTGCCTTGAATGAGCTGGTCACAGGCAGTGGTAATCTTGTTACAGTGTTCCTCAGAAATCACTCCAGCACTCAGATTCGCCAAAGCACAAGCTCGCTTAACTTGAGCAAGTGCGCGAATGTACTCAGGGAATTCTGACAACCTTTTACCGGAAAACGACATATTTTCCACAGTACGAACCGTTTGAATTCCATAAAGCACTTTATCGGATAATGACACTTTACCGAAAGCATCCTGCTCGATTCGCATACTCTCACCTACTGCACAGTTGATTTAAATTTTATTTGTACTACACATTCTCTTACTATCCGTTTTTTGTAAACGAAATGATTTATTGAAATTTATCCCTTCAAATGCGAGCCTGTACAACTAGGTATTTAAATTCATTCCCCCTCCTTTTTGTTCGTATTACGAACTTTGTGTTCATATAAGGAAATACAATGTGATTATAAAATGAGCTAGTATTTTAGTCAAACAAGTTTTATTAATTTTTTTCGTTAGACAAGGTATTAACTATGGCCCCCACATTGTTATTGATACCCGAAAACAACCTAAAGTTGATGGGATTGCCTGTCCGGAAGTTGACGAGTATAATGTCCTCGTATCATTCTGGAGAAAGGA
>NZ_AUMJ01000024.1 GCF_000430625.1 Aneurinibacillus terranovensis DSM 18919 | reverse complement strand
TCCGTATCTATCCAAACAAAGAACAAGAAGTCCTAATCGCTAAAACGATTGGTTGCAGTCGATTTGTGTTTAACCACTTCTTGGCGAAGTGGAATGAAACGTACAAAGAAACGGGTAAAGGATTATCATACGAAGTATGTTCTTCCGAACTGCCGAACCTGAAAAAAGAGTTGCCATGGCTCAAAGAAGTAGACAGCATCGCTATTCAGTCGGCAGTAAAAAATCTTGCCGATGCGTACTCACGATTCTTCAAGAAGCAAAATGATGCACCACGTTTCAAGTCAAAAAGGAAATTGAACGACCTCCGTGTTATTTACTTAGCTATACAGTCCAGCAGATAACTATAATTCTAAAAAAGTATCGACTGAAACACGCAAAAGAAGGACAAAGCTTAGATAATTTGTTCATGAGCTTCGATCACATCAGAACCAAACATCTCGACGTAGTTGCGAACAATTTCAATAGAAGAATGACCGAGTGCCTTTTGTAATCGAAACGGATCCCCGCCATTTTTAATGTAATGTTTTGCGAAAGTATAGCGGAACTTATGCGGCGATAAAGTCATTCCCTTTATTCCTACCTTATCACCGTACTCATGAAGTCTCTTTCGCACGGTATCCTTACTTAACTGTTCCCCGAATGAATTGCAGAATAAGAAATCGTATTCTGTTTGAGGTTCCCGTATTGTCAAGTATTTTTGGAGAACGCGGAATAACGTTTTAGAGATACCTACAGGGCGTTCTTTTTGTCCCTTTCCGTGCGTAATTAAAATGTAGGCTTCATCAAGATGAACATCCTGAATACGAATATGAACTAATTCATTCACGCGAATCCCCGTATCAAATAATGTCCACATGATTGCCCAATCCCTAAAGTCAGCAAACGTACATTTTGCCATATCTGGTTTCTTCAAAATTTTATCAAGTACCTCATCCGGTAATGTTTTAGTTACTTCCTTTTTTACTTTCATTGGCGCAAGGCTTGCTATAGGATTAGATTCAATATAATTTTTTTTGTATAAGAAGTTGCACCATGCCCTGATTGCAGAGAATCGATTTTTACACGTAACGGGCTTACAGCCACGTTCATTAAGCAAATAGTCCATGTAATCTTCAATGTCTGTAGAAATCCATTTATTAGGATTTAAGTCCAAGCGCCTTTCTTCTAGGAATTTACGAAAATAACAACCTAACACTTCCTCATACCATTCAATGGTTCTTTCCGTACAGCCAGCCCGTTTTCTATCTGCGATAAAAATTTGAAGGGACCTATCGAAATCACCTCCTACCGCTTCTTTTTGACCTCGCAGACGTTGTTCAAATGGCATTTTCGGCATAAAAAATCTCTCCTTTCATAGTCGAGAACGCACGAATACGTGTTCCAACACGAAAAGAGAGACTGTGTGAGTAATATGTATACACACGGTTTTTACAGCGCACACACGACGTTTCACATATCGTCATCACATTCGATAAACCGCGTCAAATCAACGTTTTTGGCGGGAGAGGGTGGGAATCGAACCCACCGGACGCCTCACGGACGTCCCGCTCGGTTTTGAAGACCGGGGAGGGCACCAGCGCCTCATCCACCCCCATGCTATCCTAGTATAATGAAATCCCTTTATCATTACAACTTTTGCGAAGTTTTTACACGAGTTTCGTGAGCGCATTTCCTGGCTGCGCGCCTCTCTTACTTCCTTCTTACTTCCTTCTTCCTTCTTTAAAATCTGGAAAATTTAAAACTATACTTATCACATAGACACTTAACTTTTTCTACCGTGATCCGGCGTTTGATAAAACCATAAAAAATCTAAAAAAGGGGATTGCCTTTGAGCGCGCTCAAACGTGTACATTAATGATATGGAAAAAGAACTCAAAGAACTCACAATTCAACAGGTATCATCAATGACCGGAATGAGTGTTCATACGCTTCGGTATTACGAGCGGATCGGTCTCCTTGAGCCGGTAAAAAGGGATGCGAACGGCTATCGCCTGTATTCTGTGGAGAATTTCGCATGGATTGAATTTTTGGACCGCCTGCGGACGACAGGAATGTCCATCCGGCAGATGCAGACTTTTGCAACTCTCCGCAGCCAGGGTCCTATCACGGTCACAGAACGTAAGCTCCTGCTCGAGGAGCACCGTCGAAACGTTCAGGAACAGATTCAGGAGCTGGAAAAGAACCTCGCCGTCATTGGTGAAAAGATTGACTATTATACGAAGATAGCAGAGGAGAGTCGAACAGATGAAGACTGAACAAACGGCAGTCGAACAAATGAGTGAGAGTGCACGGTATGAGCGCGGGCTGGCCAGGCTTGCCGAAGTTGACGGCCACGTGGGAGAAGAAGTGGTGGCTCCGCTGGGTGATTTGGGAAAATATATCGTTGAATTTGCGTTTGGTGATATTTACAGCCGGGAGGGGCTGAACTTGCGGGAACGTGAAATCGCGACGGTTGGTATGCTTACGGTGCTGGGGGGCCGTGAACCCCAGTTAAAGGTGCATATTAGAGCAGCGTTAAACGTTGGATTAACTTATGAAGAAGTGGAGGAAATCATCATTCAAACCGTGCCATATGCCGGATTTCCTACCGCTATTAACGCAATAAACATACTCCGCCAGCTTAAAAAGGAAGATGGGGCTGGATGAAAAAAGTCAGCTTGCCTGTTCACTTGTTTCCCCTGCTTGGCTCATTTTATCTCTTGAATTAGCTCAACCTAACGTGCTAGTGCTTTCCCTGTTTTTGTCCTGCCCTTTCTCCTTGCGGTATACTGGATTCAACGAATGAGAGATGATAGCGGCGAAAGGAGAAGAGAAGAACACATGCAAGAGGGAGAACGCATGAACGAACAACCAAACCAACAAACAAACTCATTTCACCACACGATAGGAATTGCCGGCCATATTGATCACGGGAAAACGTCCTTAACAAAAAATCTCACCGGGGTAGATACCGACCGGCTGAAAGAAGAAAAAGAGCGGAACATTTCCATTGAACTTGGCTTCGCACCGTGTGTCCTGCCGAATGGCCAAACCGTTGGCATCGTTGATGTGCCGGGTCATGAGCGGTTTATTCGCCAGATGATTGCGGGTGCGGCAGGGATTGACCTGGTGCTTCTTGTTATTGCAGCCGATGAGGGCATTATGCCGCAGACGCGCGAGCATGTCGACATCCTTCGCTTTCTTGGGATTCAAAAGGGCATTATTACGCTCACTAAAATCGACAGTGTAGAGGAAGAGTGGCTGGCGATGGTGAAGGAGGAAGTGGCCAACTGGGCGCAGGAAACGTTTCTGGCCGATGCGCCGATCGTTGCCGTAAGCAATAAAACGGGAGAGGGGATGCAGGAACTCCTCCATACGATTGAAAAGGAGATTTCCGGCATCCCGCAGCGCAGTTCGGCTGCCCCTTTCCGTATGCCGATTGACCGGGCGTTTACCGTTAAAGGGGCGGGAACCGTTGTGACCGGCACCATTTACGAGGGGACGGTTGTGGAAGGGGATTCTTTGCAACTGCTCCCCGACGAAACCATGTTGCGCGTTCGCCAAATTCATGTCCACCATCAGCAGGTTAAGCAGGCAGCCGCGGGGCAGCGCGCCGCCCTCAACATTGTGGGTACAAGGGAAGTCGAACGGGGAATGACCTTAACCTCACCCGGGTATTTTCAGGCAACATCAAGGCTTGATCTCCACTTTACGATGCTTGGAAGCCTCGACTTCTCCCTTAAGCAACGTACCCGCGTCCGGCTTCATATGGGAACCGCCGAGGTCATCGGGAAACTTGTCTTTTTTGACCGCAACGAGATGAAGCCCGGTGAAGAAACGGTATGCCAGCTGCAGCTAGAAGAATCGGTTGTCACCAAGAAGGGAGACCCGCTTATCCTGAGAAGACTCTCGCCCGTGACCACTCTTGGCGGCGGGTATGTGGTTGACCCGTACGCAGCTCGGCATCGCTTTGGAGAGGAGACTGTGCGGCGCCTCAACAGGTTGGCCGAAGATTCCCCCGAAGAACAGCTTATCCAGTATCTTGAACAGGCAGAGTTTGCTACGGAGGAAGAATTGGCCCACCAGCTTGCGATGAATATAGAGGGCGTGCGGGCTCTCCTCAAGGGAAGCATCCAATCTGGAGACGTGAAACTCCTCGGCAGAGAAGAGTCATCCTACCAGGATCCAACCCAACAGGGGTCGCCTGACCAGGGAGCATTCCGTCAAGAATCATCCCGCCAGACGTTTGTTCTGCTTACGCGTACGCTAACGGCCTGGGAGGAGCGCCTCACCGGCGAACTCCGTAATTACCATGCGACCTATCCGCTGCGGGTGGGAGCCGGCAAAGCAGCAATGAAAAGCAGCTTATTCAAAAACATGCCTGACAAGCTGTGGCGTTATTTAGTAGAAGAAACAGGCCGAAACGAAAAAATCAAAGAGTCCAACGATATGATTTACCTGGCATCCCATACTCCACAGTACCCTCAGGCCCAGCGGGAGTCGATCCACAAGGCACTCGATGCTCTTCAACAATCCGGACTTACACCGCCATCCTGGGAGGCGCTGATGCGGGAACACGGCATCACAGGGCAATTGGGGAGTGAACTAAAAGCTCTGCTGACACAGCGGGAAGAGATTTTGCCCTTAACGGAAGAAATCTATATAGATAAGAAGGAATGGCTGCGCGGTGTGGAAAAGCTCCGTGCGGAGAGTCAGCCGGATGACATTCTCACACCCGCTCTTGCAAAAGATATACTGGGCTTGTCCCGCAAATACCTGATCCCGTTTCTCGAATCGCTTGATAAATATAGACAAACGAAACGAACGGAGGCCGGGCGGGAGTGGCTGCCGTCTGGAAGTTTATAGTTCAACAAGCATTTAGGATGGGTGCGGGTGATTGGTTTTCCGACCTTTGCTGAACGGCACTATCGTTCAACAATCATTAGAACTGGTTTCATTTAAATAGATCAGCGGCATCCTTTTTGTTTAACCATCCGAAATTCAAAATTTTATTCGCCTTTTTCCTTGCTTTTTCAATTAATATACGATAACATATTCAAGGTCTGGGCTGTTGCATAAACGGCCGAGAAAAACCCTTGCATTCTCCATTGTATTTATATATAATGTTGAATGTTGGTCGATGGACGCGATGAAGTGGGAGGTTGCTGACACACCCGGCTCCGATGCCATGGCCGGCGTCAGGTTTTTTCCACTGAGAAATGTCCGTTTATAAAATGGGCGAAAAGGAGGGACTAAAATGGCAAAGCAAAAAATTCGTATTCGCTTGAAAGCATACGATCACAGAATTCTTGACCAGTCCGCAGAAAAGATTGTTGACACCGCAAAGCGTTCAGGTGCAGAGGTATCTGGCCCGATTCCGCTTCCGACTGAGAAATCGGTCTTCACGATTTTGCGTGCGGTACACAAATACAAAGATTCTCGTGAGCAATTCGAAATGCGCACACACAAGCGCTTGATCGATATTGTAAATCCAACACCGCAAACTGTTGATTCGCTTATGCGTCTTGACCTGCCATCCGGTGTGGACATTGAAATCAAACTGTAAGTTTTGAATTCGACGTTAATGAACGAAAATGAACGAATAAATAAAGGATACAAAATGATTATTTAGGAGGTGGCTCTAATGACTAAAGGAATCTTAGGTAAAAAAATTGGGATGACCCAGGTTTTTACTGCGGAAGGCGTAGTTGTTCCTGTAACTGTTATCGAAGCAGGTCCTTGCGTTGTTCTTCAGAAGAAGGACGTGACAACAGATGGCTATGAAGCGATTCAAATCGGCTTCGCTGACAAGAAGGAAGTACGCGCTACCAAGCCTGAAAAAGGCCATGCAGCAAAAGCAAATACAACACCTAAGCGCTTCGTACGTGAACTTCGTAATGTAGATTTAAACCAATACGAAGTAGGTCAAGAGTTAAAAGCTGATGTTTTTGCAGAAGGTGACGTGATTGACGTAACCGGTACTTCAAAAGGGAAAGGTTTTGCAGGTGCAATTAAGCGCCACGGACAAAGCCGTGGACCTATGGCGCACGGTTCCCGTTATCATCGTCGTCCTGGTTCGATGGGTTCTATCGCTGCCAACCGTGTTCTGAAAGGGAAGGCATTGCCTGGACGCATGGGCGGAGAGAAAGTAACCATCCAGAACCTTGAAGTGGTATCTGTTGATACAGACCGCAACTTGTTGCTCGTAAAAGGTGCTGTTCCTGGCCCTAAAAATAGCTTCGTAACTATTAAATCTGCCGTTAAAGGCAACAAATAAACAAGAAAGGAGGACTCCTAATGCCTAAAGTAACAATGTACAACCAAACAGGTTCACAGGTAGGCGAAATTGAATTAGCGGATTCCGTATTCGGAATTGAGCCTAACAAATCTGTACTTGCTGATGCTGTAATTATGCAACAAGCTTCTCTGCGCGCTGGAACACACGCTGTAAAAAACCGTTCAGCGGTGCGTGGCGGTGGTCGTAAACCCTGGAAACAAAAAGGAACAGGACGCGCTCGTCAGGGCAGCATCCGTGCTCCACAATGGGTAGGCGGTGGTGTTGTTTTCGGACCGACTCCTCGCAGCTACTCTTTCAAGCTTCCTAAGAAAGTTCGTCGTCTGGCTATCAAATCTGCTCTTTCTTCTAAAGTGCAAAACGATGAGCTGGTAGTATTGGATGCTTTAACGTTTGATGCGCCAAAAACAAAAGATATGGTGAAAGTGCTTGGCAACCTGAACCTTGACAGAAAAGTTCTTGTTGTAACGGATGAGTACAATGATGCGGTTGCTCTTTCTGCCCGCAATATTCCTGGTGTGAAATTTGTTGCTGCGAATGGAATCAACGTGCTTGATGTTCTCCATCATGACAAGTTGCTCATTACGAAAGACGCAGTCGCAAAAGTTGAGGAGGTGCTTGTATAATGAAAGATCCTCGCGATATTATCAAGCGCCCGGTTATTACCGAACGTACAGCTGACCTCATGGCTGATAACAAATACGTATTCGAAGTGGATTTACGTGCAAACAAAACGGAAATCAAAGATGCCGTCCAACGTATTTTTGATGTGAAGGTTGTTAATGTAAACACAATGCGTGTTAAAGGTAAGCCGAAGCGTGTGGGTAAATATTTCGGATATCGCTCTGATTGGAAAAAGGCGATTGTTGAATTGAGTAAAGATAGTAAAGCTCTCGAATTCTTTGAAGGTGTTTAATAAACGACAGAGCGAAGGAGGGAAATTAAATGGCAATTAAAAAGTATAAACCGACTTCTCCTGGTCGCCGTCAAATGACTGTGTCTACTTTTGAAGAGATTACAACCTCAACTCCTGAGAAATCTCTGCTTGCTCCTAAATCTAAGACAGCAGGCCGTAACAATCAAGGTAAAATCACAGTTCGTCATCATGGTGGCGGTCATAAGCAGAAATACCGTATTATCGACTTCAAACGCAACAAAGACGGGATTCCTGGCAAAGTAGCAACAATTGAGTACGATCCGAACCGTTCCGCTAACATTGCTCTCATCAATTATGTAGACGGTGAAAAACGTTATATTCTTGCTCCGAACGGATTAACTGTCGGTACTGTTATTATGTCCGGTACTGATGCAGATATTAAAGTGGGTAACGCTCTTCCACTGGAAAATATTCCGGTTGGTACAGTCATCCACAACATCGAACTAAAACCTGGTAAAGGCGGCCAACTGGTTCGTTCTGCAGGTGCGGAAGCTCAACTTCTTGGTAAAGATGGCGACTATGCGATTGTACGCCTTGCATCTGGTGAGACTCGCATGATTCGCAAAGAATGCCGCGCTACCATCGGTCAGGTAGGTAATCTTGACCATGAATTGATTAATATTGGTAAAGCCGGACGTTCACGCTGGAAAGGGATTCGCCCGACAGTTCGCGGTTCAGTAATGAATCCTAACGATCACCCGCATGGTGGTGGTGAAGGTCGTGCGCCTATCGGACGCAGCGGTCCTGTTACTCCTTGGGGTAAACCGACTCTTGGCGCGAAAACCCGCAAGAAAAAGAAACACTCTAGTAAGTACATTATTCGCAGCCGCAAAAAATAATGTTAGCAAGGTGCGGTGGATTACAACCGCACTTCTATCACGAAGGGAGGTTCGTTCATGGGACGCAGCTTAAAAAAAGGGCCTTTTGTTGATGATCATTTAATGAAAAAGGTCGAAGAGCAAAATGGAAAAGGCGAAAAGCGTGTCATTAAGACATGGTCTCGCCGTTCTACAATCTTCCCAGATTTCGTTGGACACACATTCGCAGTGTACGATGGTCGTAAGCATGTACCTGTTTATGTAACTGAAGATATGGTCGGACACAAGCTCGGAGAATTCGCTCCGACTCGTACGTTTAAAGGACACGTAGATTCAGATAAGAAAACAAAACGATAATAGACATTTACTGAACGCAAGAGAGGGGGTACCCACATGGAAGCAAAAGCTGTTGCTCGTTATATCCGTATTGCTCCTCGCAAGGTTCGACTTGTAGTCGATTTAATCCGAGGCAAGCAAGTAGGCGAGGCGATTGCTATTCTGCGTCATACGCCAAAAGGAGCTTCACCAGTCATCGAGAAAGTTCTTATGTCTGCTGTTGCCAATGCTGAACATAACTTAAACCTGGATTCGAACGATCTTGTTGTCAGCAAAGTGTTCGTTGATGAAGGTCCGACATTGAAACGTTTCCGTCCGCGCGCTATGGGTCGTGCGAGCCGGATTAACAAACGTACTAGTCACATTACGGTCGTAGTATCTGAAAAATAAGGAGGGATAGCGCGTGGGTCAAAAAGTTAGCCCGGTAGGACTTCGGGTTGGCATTATCCGTGACTGGGAATCGAAATGGTTCGCAGATAAAGATTATGCTACACTCTTACATGAAGACCTGAAGGTTCGTAAATATGTTCAAGACCAACTGAAAGACGCTTCCGTTTCTACTGTTGAAATCGAACGCGCAGCCAATCGTTTAAACGTTACTGTCCACACTGCCAAGCCAGGTATGGTTATTGGTAAAGGTGGTACGGAAGTTGAAAAACTTCGTAAAGCTCTGTCAAGCTTAACTGGCAAGAAGGTTCACATCAACATCAATGAAATTAAGAATCCTGATCTCGATGCGACTCTTGTTGCCCAGAGCATTGCCCGTCAGTTAGAAAACCGCATTTCTTTCCGCCGCGCACAGAAGCAGGCGCTCCAACGCACAATGCGTGCAGGTGCTCAAGGTATCAAGACAATGGTAAGCGGACGTCTTGGCGGAGCGGACATTGCCCGTTCTGAAGGATATAGCGAAGGCACGGTTCCTCTTCATACACTTCGTGCCGACATTGATTACGGTACAGCTGAAGCTGATACAACGTACGGAAAAATTGGTGTGAAAGTCTGGATTTACCGTGGAGAAGTTCTTCCTCAAGCGAAGAAAAGAAACACAGAGGAAGGAGGCCAATAATTATGTTGATCCCTAAACGTGTTAAACACCGTAAACAGCATCGCGGAAAAATGAGAGGGCAAGCGAAAGGCGGTCAAACCGTTGCTTTCGGCGAATATGGCCTTCAAGCTCTTGAAGCGTCCTGGATTACAAATCGCCAAATTGAAGCCGCTCGTATTGCGATGACCCGTTACATCAAACGTGGCGGTAAAGTATGGATTAAAATTTTCCCGGATAAACCTGTAACCCAGAAGCCTTTAGAAGTACGGATGGGTTCCGGTAAAGGTTCTGTTGAACATTGGGTAGCCATCGTCAAGCCTGGCAAAGTTATGTTTGAACTCGCAGGCGTATCGGAAGAAGTGGCTCGAGAAGCTATGCGTCTTGCTATGCACAAGCTCCCAATCAAATGTAAGTTCGTGAAACGGGAAGAATTGGGTGGTGACGTAAATGAAAGCTAATGAAATTCGTGATTTAACCACTGCCGAAATCGAACAAAAAGTTACTTCCATGAAAGAAGAGCTTTTTAACCTCCGTTTTCAATTAGCAACAGGTCAATTAGATAACCCTGCTCGTATTCGTCAAGTACGTAAGGCTATCGCTAAAGCCAAAACCGTTCTTCGTGAACGTGAACTAGGAATTCGCTAATAGTTAAGAGAGGAGGTCGCAAACATGGCAGAAGAACGCAACAATCGTAAAGTTGTGCTCGGAAAAGTTGTTTCTGACAAAATGGATAAAACCATTGTTGTTCTTGTTGAGACGTACAAAAAACACCCGCTCTACGGTAAGCGCGTGAAGTACTCCAAGAAGTTCAAAGCGCATGATGAGCAAAACACTGCAAAAATCGGCGATCTTGTAAAAATTATGGAAACTCGTCCGCTTTCTAAAGATAAGCGTTTCAGACTGGTGGAAGTAGTTGAGAAAGCCGTTATCATCTAATCAAATAAATTAAAGAACGTTTAGTCACAACTGAAGGGAGGGACTCTCCGTGATTCAAACTCAAACACGTTTACGCGTAGCAGATAATTCCGGTGCGAAAGAACTTATGTGTATTAAAGTACTCGGCGGTTCCGGTCGTAAGTTCGCTAACATTGGTGATGTTATTGTTTGTTCGGTAAAACAAGCAACACCAGGCGGCGTTGTCAAGAAAGGCGATGTAGTAAAAGCTGTTATCGTTCGTTCCAAGAGCGGCGCACGCCGTAATGATGGCTCTTATATTCGCTTTGATGAGAATGCAGCGGTTATCGTACGTGATGACAAAAGCCCGCGCGGAACTCGTATCTTCGGACCTGTTGCCCGGGAACTTCGCGAAAAAGACTTTATGAAAATTGTTTCCCTGGCTCCTGAAGTACTGTAATTCCTTAAATCAAAGCTAATTTGTTCGACAAGGAGGTGCCGTCATGTCCGAACGTATTAAATTACACGTAAAATCCGGTGATGAAGTTATGGTTATCAGCGGAAAAGATAAAGGTAAAAAAGGACGTATTCTTACTGCTTTCCCTAAAACCGGTCGCGTAGTGGTTGAAGGTGTAAATCTGGTTAAGAAACACACTCGTCCAAACGCAGCAAATCCACAGGGTGGAATTGTCACACAGGAAGCAGCGATTCACGCTTCCAACGTCATGATTATCGATCCGAAAACGGGTGAACCGACTCGTATTGGTCATAAAATTGTTGACGGAAAGAAAGTTCGTATTGCAAAAAAATCTGGCGAAATACTTGACAAGTAACCAGGTCGGAAAGGAGGTCACTTAGATGGCTGCAAGAATGCAAGAAACTTATAGCGAAAAAATTGTTCCTGCATTAATGACGAAGTTTAACTACAAATCCATTATGCAGGCTCCTAAAATCGAAAAAATCGTTCTTAACGTTGGTTTAGGGGAAGCTGTTTCTAATCCTAAAGTACTCGACGGGGCGATTCGTGACTTAGAGTTAATCACAGGTCAGAAACCGGTGGTTACACGTGCGAAGAAGTCCATCGCCGGATTCCGCCTTCGTGAAGGCATGCCAATCGGCTGCAAAGTAACGCTGCGCGGCGAGCGTATGTACCACTTTTTAGACAAATTGTTTAATGTGGCACTTCCACGCGTACGTGACTTCCGCGGCATTTCAAACAAAGCATTTGATGGACGCGGAAACTACACACTCGGACTTAAAGAACAATTGATTTTCCCTGAAATCGAATACGATAAAGTGGATGCGATTCGTGGGATGGATATCGTAATTGTAACGACAGCTAATTCGGACGAAGAAGCCCGCGAACTGTTAACCCAACTGGGCGCGCCCTTCAGTAAGTAATTTCTAGATTGATACGATAAGGAGGGAAACACGTGGCAAAAAAATCTATGGTTGTAAAAGCCAACCGTAAGCCTAAGTTTAAAGTCCAGGAATACACCCGCTGCGAACGTTGCGGACGTCCGCACTCTGTATATCGTAAATTTAAACTTTGCCGGATTTGTATTCGCGAATTGGCCTATGCAGGTCAACTGCCTGGCGTTAAAAAAGCAAGCTGGTAAAACCCCTGTAACGGGAAGGAGGTTAAACATATGTCGATGACAGATCCAATAGCAGATATGCTTACACGGATTCGTAATGCCAATATTGTTCGTCACGAGAAACTGGAAGTTCCAGCTTCCACAATCAAGCGTGACATTGCGAATCTTCTGAAAGAGGAAGGCTTTATCCGCGACGTGGAATATGTAGAGGATAACAAGCAAGGCATTCTCCGTATTTTCCTTAAGTATGGCATGGATAACGAACGTGTAATCACTGGATTAAAACGTATTAGTAAACCGGGATTGCGTGTATATGCGAAGAAAGATGAGGTTCCCCGTGTTCTGGGCGGATTGGGAGTCGCTATTCTTTCAACTTCTCACGGTGTATTGACGGATAAACAAGCCCGCCAACAACAAGTGGGCGGCGAAGTATTAGCATACGTTTGGTAATCATTTAGACGAGAACGGAGGTGTGATGTATGTCTCGTATTGGTAAAAAGCCAGTTTCTATTCCAACTGGAGTAGAAGTGAAACTGGACGGAAATGTACTGACGGTTAAAGGGCCTAAAGGAACTTTGACTCGTACGCTTCATAATGAAGTTCAAGTAAACGTGGAAGGCAACGAAATCGTTGTAACACGCCCTTCTGATAATAAATTGCACCGGGCCCTTCATGGGACGACTCGCAGTGTTATTGCCAACATGGTGGAAGGCGTAACGACTGGATTCTCCAAAACTCTTGAACTCGTGGGTGTTGGATACCGTGCAGCTAAATCGGGAAGCAACCTTACGTTAAGCGTTGGTTATTCTCATCCTGTAGAAATCACTCCGGAAGAAGGCATTGAGTTCGAAGTGCCGGCTCAAACACAAATCATTGTTAAAGGAATTGACAAAGAACGTGTAGGCCAAATCGCTTCTGAAATTCGTGCAGTACGCAAACCAGAACCTTACAAAGGAAAAGGTATTCGTTACCAGGGTGAACGTGTACGTCGTAAGGAAGGTAAGACCGGTAAGAAGTAATCGCGTAAGAGTGTGACGAAAGGAGTGAAAGTAACGTGATCTCTAAACAAGATAAAAACAAAGCACGGAAGAAAAGACATTTGAGAGTGCGCAAGAAAATTTCGGGCACAGCTCAAGCACCTCGTTTAAATGTGTACCGTTCTTCTAAACATATCTATGCTCAACTGATTGATGATGTAGCAGGTGTGACGCTTGCTTCTGCATCCACAGTCGATCCTGAGCTTAAAGATCAAATAACTCACGGTGGAAATCAAGAGGCCGCTGCAAAAGTTGGCGCTTTGATTGCCAAACGTGGCCTTGAAAAAGGTGTTTCTGAAGTGGTTTTTGACCGCGGAGGCTACCTGTATCACGGACGTATTAAAACACTCGCAGATGCTGCTCGTGAAGCAGGCCTGCAATTCTAATAAAACGTAACAACAGAACGTAAATCCTTATATAAGGAGGGAATTTCATGCGTATCGACGCTAGCAACCTTGAGTTGGAAGAAAAAGTCGTCGCCATCAATCGTGTTGCTAAAGTTGTTAAAGGTGGACGTCGTTTTTCCTTTAGCGCCTTAGTAGTAGTCGGCGACCGTAATGGTCACGTTGGTTCGGGAATGGGGAAAGCCCAAGAAGTACCTGATGCGATTCGCAAGGCTATTGACGATGCTAAGAAAAACTTAATTAAAGTTCCCCTTGTAGGAACGACGCTTCCTCACGAAGTAAACGGCCGTTTTGGTGCTGGTAAAGTATTTATGAAGCCAGCTTCTGAAGGTACCGGAGTTATCGCAGGCGGTCCTGTACGTGCGGTGCTTGAACTTGCAGGTGTAGGCGATGTATTAAGTAAATCTTTAGGCTCTAACAACCCAATTAACATGGTTAACGCAACATTAGAAGGCCTTGGCCGCTTAAAAACGGCTGACCAAGTTGCGAAACTTCGCGGCAAATCTACGGAAGAGCTATTAGGTTAGGAGGGGAATGAATCGTGGCTAAATTGCAAATCACCCTCAAGAGGAGTTTGATTGGACGTACGGAAGTTCAGAGAGCAACCGTCCAAGCACTCGGCCTTCGCAAAATTCACCAGACTGTTGAACATCAGGATAATCCGGCTATTCGCGGCATGGTAAACAAAGTATCTCACATGGTTGAAGTTAAGGAAATTGCTGAGTAATAGATAATTTGCTACAAGGAGGAGGTGCAACGATGAAATTACACGAAATCCAACCTGCGGAAGGTTCCCGCCACACACGTAAACGAGTTGGCCGCGGTATCGGTTCCGGGAACGGCAAAACGGCTGGACGCGGTCACAAAGGGCAAAACGCTCGTTCCGGCGGTGGAGTGCGCCCTGGTTTCGAGGGTGGTCAAAACCCATTGTATCGTCGTTTACCTAAGCGGGGCTTCACCAATCCAAACCGTAAAGAGTTTGCTATTGTAAGCCTTGACCGGCTGAACGAGTTTGAAGCGGGCACAGTAGTAACTCCTGAGTTATTGTTGGAGACAGGCGCTGTAAAAAATGCACGCGATGGCGTGAAGATTTTAGGAAATGGAGAATTAAACGTTTCATTGACGGTTAAAGCCCAGAAATTTTCTCAATCCGCTATTGAGAAAATTGAAGCTGCAGGCGGAAAAACCGAGGTGATCTAATGTTTAACACCTTCATTAATATTTTCAAGATTGCCGACTTGCGTCGAAGGGTTCTTTTTACCCTTTTGATGCTTGTCGTCTTTCGGATTGGGAGCCAGATTCCGGTTCCGGGTATTAATGTAACGTTACTGGAACAACTTTCCCAGAAAAATAACATTGTTGGCTTTCTGAACACTTTTTCGGGTGGTGCATTAAAGAATTTCTCCGTTTTCTCGATGGGGATTATGCCGTATATCACCGCCTCGATTATTATGCAGCTTCTGGCAATGGACGTCGTTCCGAAATTTACGGAATGGGCCAAAGAAGGGGACATTGGACGGCGCAAAACGGCGCAGTTCACTCGTTACTTCACTGTTGTTCTTGGACTGATCCAGGCAATTGGCCTTTCAATCGGCTTTAACCGTATGGTTCCGGGCCTTGTGATCCATCCAGGCTTTGCATCGTACGCGTTGATTGCTCTCATCCTCACTGCAGGAACAGCTTTTCTCATGTGGATGGGTGAGGAAATCACGGAAAAAGGTATCGGAAACGGGATTTCGATCATCATCTTTGCAGGTATTGTTGCGGCGATTCCAGGTGGCGCTCAGAATATCTATGCCACGGAATTTACCGGCGGACAAAATGATGTATTCATGAACGTCGTAAAAATCCTTATCATCCTCATTGCTGTTATCCTTATTGTCACCCTTGTTGTGTATGTCCAGCAGGCTTATCGTAAGATTCCGGTGCAATACGCGAAGCGTGTGGTTGGCAGGAAGATGTATGGTGGACAGTCTACGCATATTCCTTTAAAGGTGAATACAGCCGGAGTTATTCCTGTTATTTTCGCTCTATCTTTGATCGTTTTTCCACCTACAATTGCTCAGTTCTGGAGCGGACATCCGTTTGCGGACTGGGTTCAAAGAACCTTTGACTACCGCTCGTCGGTAGGGATGGTATTATATGTTGTGCTTATTATCGGGTTTTCATATTTTTACACATTCGTACAGATGAAACCAGATGAAATGGCTGACAACATGAAAAAGAACGGTGGTTACATTCCAGGCATACGTCCGGGTAATGAGACAGCTCTGTATATTACGAGAACCTTAAATCGAATCACGCTAACAGGGTCAATCTTCCTGGCAGCCGTTTCTGTGCTTCCAATGCTATTTTCATCAGTGAGCGGGTTGCCACAGTCTGTTCGAATTGGTGGTACTGCACTGCTTATTGTAGTTGGGGTTGCGCTTGATACGATGAAACAACTGGAGAGCCAGTTAGTGAAGCGCCACTACAAAGGTTTTATTAAGTAGTATATGCTGTTACATTAGAGACGTATGGAGGGGTAGATGTGAATGTTATCTTAATGGGATTGCCCGGTGCGGGGAAGGGAACGCAAGCTGAGAGAATTGTTGACGAATTTGGTATTCCTCATATTTCGACCGGTGATATGTTTCGCGCGGCTATTCGTGAAGAGACGGCAATGGGTTTACAGGCAAAATCGTTTATGGATCAAGGACTTCTTGTTCCGGATGAAGTGGTCATCGGAATTGTCAAGGAACGTTTGGCGAAGCCTGATTGTGAAAGAGGCTTTTTGCTTGATGGGTTTCCGCGCACGCTTGCGCAGGCCGAGGCTCTCGATGCCACACTTGCGGAACTGGGACGTGGAATTGACCATGTGATTAATATTGATGTAGACCGTAGCATTCTGTTGGAACGCCTGACAGGCCGCCGTATCTGTAAAAGCTGCGGCGCAACGTATCATGTTGTGTTCAACCCGCCGGCCCAAGAGGGAATATGTGATAAATGTGGTGGAGAGTTATATCAGCGAAGCGATGACAATGAGGAAACCGTTGCGACTCGTCTCGATGTAAACATCGAACAATCTGCACCACTTTTGAAATACTATGCCGAAAAAGGATTGCTCCGGAACATTAACGGGCAACAGGATATAAACGTAGTATTTGCTGACCTTGCTAGTTTATTGAGAGGGCAGGCTGAATGATTATTTGCAAATCAAAAGCTGAGATTGACATCATGCGTGAAGCTGGCCGTATTGTGGCCCTGACTCACCAGGAGTTACAGAAGGCGCTGCACTCCGGCATTACCACGCAAGAGTTAGATGACATCGCAGAACGCTTCATTCGAAAACATGGAGCAAACCCTTCTTTTAAAGGTTACGGAGGCTTTAAGGGTAGTATATGTACTTCCGTTAATGAAGAACTTGTTCATGGGATTCCCGGAAAACGCAGACTTAACGAAGGGGATATCATCAGTCTCGATATTGGGGCTGAGGTAGAAGGGTACCACGGAGATTCAGCCTGGACCTATGGCATCGGAGATATTTCTCCCGACAATCAGCGGTTGCTGGATGTGACAGAGAAATCTCTTTTTGAGGGGCTGGCTGTGGCTAAACCGGACGCCCGTTTAACGGATATCTCCCACGCGATTCAAGTTTATGTAGAAAATGCGGGGTATTCGATTGTCAGAGAGTATGTCGGGCACGGAATTGGTCGAGACTTACATGAAGACCCGCAAATTCCGAACTTCGGACCTCCCGGACGTGGTCCGAGATTGAAGCCTGGCATGGTGCTTGCAATCGAACCAATGGTCAACGCAGGGGAACGTTATGTACGGACATTGGAAGACAAATGGACAGTGGTTACAACGGATGGCTCAATGTGTGCGCATTTTGAACATACGATTGTAATTACGGAAGACGGCTACGACATACTAACCAGAGTATAACAATCGCATAGTTTCTTTTACGTGTGCGTTATGTTATGATAGCGGGTGGGACTTATGTTTTGACCGGCTATAAAAAGCTCAAGCTGAAGTGCTGGAGAAAGGAGAATGCCCTTCATGGCGAAAGAAGATGTAATTGAAGTGGAAGGCACTGTGATTGAACCTCTGCCGAACGCAATGTTTCGTGTGGAGTTAGAGAACGGTCATAAAGTACTTGCACATGTATCGGGTAAAATTCGCATGCATTTCATTCGCATTTTGCCTGGTGACAAAGTAACGGTTGAATTATCGCCTTATGATTTGACCCGCGGGCGGATCACATATCGCTACAAATAGGAAGTAGGAACGAGAAGTTAGAGGTGCGAATGATTGACCTCCAACCTCTAATATTTCTACTCTCCAGAAGATGACAGGAGGTTATCCAAGTGAAAGTAAGACCATCTGTAAAGCCCATTTGCGAAAAATGCAAAATCATTCGTCGCAAAGGGAAAGTTATGGTAATCTGTGAAAACCCTAAACATAAGCAAAGACAAGGCTAATAAATAAGGAGGTGCACGAAATATGGCACGTATTGCGGGAGTCGACTTACCTCGTGATAAACGCGTTGTAATCGCGTTAACGTATATTTTTGGCATTGGGCGTTCTACTGCCAATAAAATTCTGAGTGAGACCGGTATTTCTGAAAATACCCGTGTTCGCGATCTTACTGAAGATGAAGCAGCTAAGCTTCGTGAATACATCGATAAGAACATTAAGGTTGAAGGGGATCTTCGTCGTGAAGTATCTCTGAATATCAAGCGTCTTATTGAAATTGGCTCTTTCCGTGGCATTCGTCACCGTCGTGGGCTGCCTGTTCGCGGACAGCGCACAAAAACAAATGCTCGTACACGCAAAGGTCCGCGTCGTACCGTTGCTAACAAGAAGAAGTAAAGGGGGTAAATGAAGTTGGCGAAAAGAAAAGTAGCTGCGACTCGTACACGTCGTCGCGATCGAAAAAACGTTGAATCTGGTGTAGCGCATATTCGTTCTACGTTTAACAATACCATCGTTACTATCACTGATCCCCATGGAAATGCAATTTCTTGGGCAAGTGCCGGTGGGCTTGGATTTAGAGGATCTCGTAAGAGCACACCGTTTGCTGCGCAAATGGCTGCTGAGCAAGCGGCTAAAGCTGCAATGGAACATGGTATGAAGTCCGTTGAAGTTATGGTTAAAGGACCTGGTTCCGGCCGTGAAGCCGCTATCCGTTCCTTACAGGCTACAGGTCTGGAAGTGAACATGATTAAAGATGTAACTCCTATTCCTCATAATGGCTGCCGTCCTCCGAAACGTCGCCGCGTATAATTTGGCGTAACTTTGCACAAACTAGCAGTTTAAGAAGTTATCCACCTGGAAATACTAGGGTACGAAAAGTAAGGGTAAAACGATGCTAGACAGCACCCCACGGCTTGATTGCCCGCAGTAACAGTGGTAACCGCCTAAGGGGAGTTCCGGTCGTGGGGATCCTATGACCCGTCCGGAATTTTCCACGTTTTGAAGGAGGGTTTGGTTGATGATCGAAATAGAGAAGCCAAAGATCGAAGTGGTAGAAGTAAGCGAAGACTCTACCTATGGTAAGTTTGTGGTTGAACCTCTAGAAAGAGGATATGGTACGACCCTTGGCAATTCACTGCGTCGTATTTTGTTATCTTCACTTCCTGGCGCCGCAATTACCAGCGTCCAAATCGATGGGGTTCTGCATGAGTTCTCCACGATCGAAGGCGTAGTAGAAGATACTACCCAGATCATCTTAAATTTAAAAACTCTTTCTCTCAAAATCCATTCGGACGAAGAGAAAGTACTCGAAATCGATGCAGAAGGTGGCGGAGCGGTTACAGCTGCCGACATTCGTGCGGATAGTGATGTGGAGATTCTTAATCCGGATCTGCATATTGCTACGCTGGAAGACGATGCTCGTCTCCACATTCGTATGACTGCTAATCGAGGACGGGGCTATGTAGCAGCTGACGCGAACAAGCGTGGTGATATGCCAATTGGTGTAATTCCTATTGATTCCATTTATACGCCGATTAGCCGTGTAAATTACCAGGTAGAGAATACGCGCGTTGGACAGGTCACTAACTATGATAAACTGACGCTTGAAGTCTGGACAGACGGCAGCATCCGTCCGGAAGAAGCGGTAAGCTTGGGTGCTAAGATTATGACGGAGCATCTTAATCTCTTCGTCGGTCTTACGGATGAAGCCAAAGAAGCAGAAATCATGGTTGAAAAAGAAGAAGACAAGAAAGAAAAAGTTCTTGAGATGACCATCGAGGAACTTGATCTTTCCGTTCGTTCTTATAACTGCCTGAAGCGTGCCGGTATTAATACCGTGCAGGAGCTGACGCAGAAAACGGAAGAAGATATGATGAAAGTTCGTAACCTTGGCCGCAAGTCTCTGGAAGAGGTTCAGGAGAAGCTTGAAGAGCTTGGACTTGGTTTGCGAAAAGATGATTAGAATAAAGAGTCGTTGAATCAGGGTCTAAAGGAGGGAATAACATGGCACAGTCTAAATTAGGCCGCAACAGTGCTGCTCGGAAAGCACTTTTCCGGGATCTGGTTACTGATCTTATTATTAATGAACGCATTGAGACGACTGAATCGAAGGCGAAAGAAGTCCGCTCAATTGTTGAAAAAATGATTACTTTGGCTAAACGCGGTGACCTGCACGCTCGTCGTCAAGTAGCCGCTTTTGTGCGTAAAGAAGTAGCTGACCAGGAATCCGGTCAGGATGCAATTCAAAAATTATTTGATAAGCTTGCACCTCGCTTCTCTGAGCGTCAAGGTGGTTACACTCGCATCTTGAAAATAGGACCTCGTCGTGGGGACGGAGCTCCTATGGTATACCTTGAGTTAGTTTAATAGTGAGCATTGGCGCAAGAAAGGGTGAGGAGATTTCACCCTTTTTTTCTTTCTTCGGTATTGCGTGAATAGTGAGAGGTTTTACAGCTCCTAAGCTCCTAAACTGAGAAAGCGACGTGATGGTTTTGGACAAGAACACAATTGTGCGTCTTCAAGATATTCAGTTTGGTTACGACCCGACCTCTCCGGATGAATTGGCGGTTCGCGGGGTTTCGCTTGAGGTTCGGGAACGGGAATTTCTATCGATTATCGGCCATAATGGTTCAGGAAAGTCAACGATGGCAAAAATGCTGAACGGACTGCTTCTCCCCGTGTCCGGCACAGTGAATGTCGATGGGCTTTCAACCGCCAATGAAGAGGAACTATGGAGAATCCGTCGGCGGGTTGGTATGGTTTTTCAAAATCCTGATAATCAATTCGTGGCCCCTACAGTGGAAGATGATATTGCCTTTGGACTTGAGAATATCGGGGTTCCGCGAGAGGAAATGGAGTCAAGAATTATGGATGCGCTGGAAAAGGTCGGCATGACTGAATTCAGGCAGGCGGAACCGCACCGGTTATCAGGTGGTCAGAAGCAGCGGGTTGCTATTGCAGCCATGCTGGCGATACGTCCGAAAGTTCTCGTGTTAGATGAAGCAACGGCTATGCTCGACCCGCGTGGACGCAAGGAAGTACTCGAGGTTGTGAAAAAGATGAACCGCGATGCAGGAATGACGGTCATTCAGATTACTCACTATCTGGAGGAGACGCTTACCAGCGATCGGATTGTTGTGATGGATAACGGGCAGGCAGTCGGAGAAGGGTCGCCGGATGTGATATACAAACAGGCAGATTGGCTGCGCAGGCTGGGCCTTGATGTGCCTTTTGCCTGCGATGTGCAGTATCGTCTCCGGCAAAAAGGGATTCAACTTCCGAACTTTTCAACATCTGCTGAAGGGGTGCTCGACGGGCTATGGACATTCGTTTAGAGAAGATAGGGTACACCTATGGTAAAGGAACTCCTTTTGAACATACCGCTCTGCATGACGTCTCCCTGCATATTCCGTACGGCCGCTATATAGCGATTATCGGTCATACCGGATCGGGCAAATCGACACTTATTCAACTGTTAAATGGTCTTTTGCAGCCGACGGAAGGGAAGATGCAGGTTGGCAATTTTGTGCTGCCTGTTAAGAAACAGAAGGGGTTGGAGAAGCTCCGGCAGCAGGTCGGATTGTCCTTTCAATACCCGGAGTATCAGCTTTTTGAGGAGTCGGTCTCGAAAGACGTGGCTTTCGGGTTGAAGAATATGGGCGTACCGCAGGAAATGATCGCCTCCCGTGTACGGGAAGCCCTGGAATTGGTGGGGCTTGATATCGAGGAGTACGGGGAAAAGTCACCCTTTGCGTTAAGCGGCGGGCAGATGCGAAGAGTGGCACTGGCCGGTGTACTCGTGATGAAGCCGAAGATTCTTATTCTGGATGAGCCGACAGCGGGGCTTGATCCGGCCGGACATCGTATGATTCTGGATGTGATTGACCGCGTTCACCAGGAGGAGAAGCGAACGACGATTCTCGTCACGCACAGCATGGAAGATGCCGCCCGCTATGCGGATTATCTGTATGTGATGAACGAGGGAACAATATGGATGGAAGGGACTCCAGGAGAGGTGTTCCGGGATCCTCAGCGAATCCGGCAGGCTGGTCTCGATTTGCCGGAGGTAACGGACTTTATTCTCAAGTTCAATGAACGAATCGGCCGACGGAGGGAAAACATGGAACCTCTGCCCCTCGATATTTTTGAAACCGGCAAGCTGATAGATGAATTGGCCCGCCGGGTGCGAAAGGGGGTCGGGAAGGCATGAGTTTGATTGGGAACATCCCGATTGGCCAGTATGTTGCGGGCGCTTCTTATATACACCGCTGCGACCCGCGCGCCAAGCTCTTATTTATCTTTTTCTTTATCCTTTTAATCTTTTTGGCCAAAACCATGTTAGGTTTACTGGTGTTAGCCGCAGTCTGTATAGTGGGTATCCTTGTTTCACGCGTCCCGGTCCTGTATATTCTGCGCGGGCTAAAGCCGGCTTTATGGATTATTGCGCTGACGGTGATCCTCCAGATTTTCACTACCCAGGGCGGCCAACTATTGTTGGAGTGGAACTTTATTCATATTTACGAGAAAGGCGTACAAGAAGCGATATTCGTCGCGGGACGGATCATTTTGCTGATGATTTCCGCTTCGTTATTAACGTTGACGACCTCGCCCATCCAGTTGACCGACGGATTGGAAAGCCTTTTTTCTCCGCTGAAACGTTTCGGGTTCCCGGCTCATGAACTGGCTCTCATGATGTCGATTTCGCTGCGGTTCATTCCGACGTTGCTCGAAGAAACGGATAAAATAGCCAAAGCCCAGATTTCGCGTGGAGCTACGTTTGTGAGCGGCTCTCTTATTCAGCGGGTGTACAGTATCATCCCGCTCATCGTGCCGCTGTTTATTCAATCGTTCCGGCGTGCGGAGGATTTAGCTTTAGCGATGGAGGCACGCGGTTATCGCGGCGGGGAAGGCCGCACTAAATATCGCAGGCTCACATGGGAACTGCGTGATACGTTTTTAATGCTCATTATTCTTGTGCTTGCCGTAGCCGTTTGGGGTTTGCGGACGTAGAGTTTTAACAGGCCTTCACAGCTAGAGCGGCAGGTTGGCAGGGAGGGAACACAGACAGATGGAATGGCGCAAAATTAAACTAACGTTTAGTTACCAGGGAACCGCTTATTTTGGCCTCCAGCGCCAGAAAAACGGGCCGAGCATCCAGGAGGAGATCGAGAAAGCGCTGCGCAAAATTCTCGAACATGAGGCGGCGCTGGTGTCTTCCGGCAGGACGGATTCCGGTGTGCATGCCCGCATGCAGGTCGCCCATTTTCGGACGAATCACCCGATCCCGGCGAATCGGCTGCCTTATGCGATGAATACCATCCTGCCGGATGACATTGTTATTTTGGAGGCGTGTGACGTTCCACAGAATTTTCATGCCCGTTACCATGTAACAGAAAAAACTTACCGCTACCGTCTGCTTAATCAGCTGTTTCCCGACCCTTTCTTGCGAGATTGGGCCTATCATGTGAGAGCGCCTTTGGATCTGGATAAGATGCGAAGGGCGGCTGCCTATTTGATTGGAACTCATGATTTTACCTCGTTTTGTTCGGTCCGCACGAAGGTGGTGGATAAAGTCCGAACTCTACACGAGATTCGCATTGAAGAAACACAAAGAGATACCGGCATTCCGGGGCAGGGTAAGGATATCTGGCTTACGTTTCGCGGAAATGGGTTTCTCTACAATATGGTTCGCATGATGACCGGTACCCTTCTGGAAGTGGGAAGAGGAAAAGTGCCGGCAGAACACGTAAAATGGCTGCTGGAGATAAAAAACGGGGATATCGCAAAGATAAACGCCCCACCACACGGATTGTACCTGTGGGAAGTTCGTTATGATGAACCTTCTTCTTTATCAACGGTGCCTGGTGTGTAAATCTTTTTCTTGACTCTCATATCGCAGTGTTGTATTATATTCTTTGGTATTTTAAAAAACCCACTGGCCCCGAACTTGTCGGTTTTTGAAATATATGGATTATCGGAACAAAAGCAAATTGTAATTTGCCTTAGGAGGGAAAGTAATGCGCACCACATACATGGCCAAGCCGAATGAAGTAGAGCGTAAGTGGTATGTTATTGATGCTGAAGGTCAAACTGTTGGTCGTCTTGCCAGCGAAGTAGCTTCCATTCTTCGCGGTAAGTTAAAGCCTGAATATACACCACATATTGATACTGGTGATTTCGTAATCATCATTAATGCTGAAAAAGTTGTTTTCACAGGAAAAAAATTGACGGATAAGAAATACTACCGTCATTCCGGTTACCAGGGCGGTCTGCGTGTAACGACAGCAGGCCAAATGCTCGCAACGAAGCCTGAGCGGGTTCTTGAAGCAGCGGTTAAAGGCATGCTTCCTAAAAACCGCCTCGGACGCCAATTGGCAACTAAATTGAACATCTACGCTGGATCTGAGCATCCGCACCAAGCACAGCAACCTGAAAAATGGGAACTGCGCGGGTAAGTAAAAGGAGGGTAAATACGTGGCACAAGTACAATACTACGGAACTGGTCGTCGTAAGAATTCCGTTGCTCGCGTACGTTTAGTACCAGGCGATGGTCAAATCGTAATTAACAAGCGGCCAATGGACGAATATTTCGGCCTTGAAACGCTAAAGCTTATCGTAAAACAACCGCTCGTTCTTACTGAATTGAACGGTAAATACGATGTACATGTAAATGTGAATGGTGGCGGAACAACAGGGCAAGCAGGCGCGATCCGCCATGGTATCTCACGCGCTCTGCTCGAAGCGGATCCTGAGCTTCGTGGAGCTTTAAAAGCAGCCGGATTTTTAACGCGTGACCCACGTATGAAAGAACGTAAAAAATACGGTCTTAAAGCAGCTCGCCGCGCACCTCAGTTCTCCAAACGTTGATTTGGGGTCTGTGCGTGCAGCCTAACGGTAAAAAGCCGATTCGATTATTCGAATCGGCTTTTTTTCATGTAAAAAATCCCTTGCGTATGCCCGCCATTCCATATGGAAAAGAATAGAAGGAAATGGACAGGACATACAAGGGTGATGGCATGGATAACGTTGTTTCATTTCAACAATGGTCGCAGGAAAAAGATGAGTGGCTTAGGGAGAAAGTTCTCGATGGAATTGACGGTGGGGAGATTTTAAATTATTGTCATACGATTATTCGTCCTTCCATCAGTCATTTGAGATTTCTGCAGCGCTATATGGTCGAGCGGTTTTTGCTGGAAATCATAGCGGAATTCTTTTATGTAGGCGTGCAAGCGAGTAAATTATACAGAACCGGGCGCAGCGGGCAGGAAATTGAACAAATGTATGAGGTGCGCTTTGCGCTGCACATCCAGGAGATAGCAGATATGTTTAAGGTGAACCGTTGTATTGGTGAATGGGACGCTTATTCTGTTTTTATTATCGCAGAAGACTTATCCGGCAAATGGTTTCGCAAAGGAATGGCGTACGGGGAGAAGCAGCGAAAATTACGGCTGCTCTAATGGCGAACTTATTAAAGGTTCGCCTTTTGCTTTTTATGCATAAATGAACGGGTTGTACCATATGGTTTATAAGCAGCTAAATCAGAAGGAGGGATAATTCGTTCATGACGCGCAAAGTATTAGGCTGGATAGCGGCCCTTTGTACCGTAATCGCCCTGTTTACATATAAAATTCCAATTGATGACTCGTGGTCAGGATGGTCCTTGCCTTTGTCGGGTAAAATTATTGTACTCGATGCCGGACACGGAGGGCCTGATGGAGGTGCTGTGAGTAAGGACGGGCTGGTAGAAAAGGATGTTACGCTGCTCATTACGTTATCTCTTCGTGATTTTCTGCAGCAAGCAGGAGCTCTTGTTGTGCTGACCCGGGAAAATGACACGGATTTGGCCCACCCGAATACAAAAGGGTTGAGCAAGCGAAAAACTGAAGATTTAATTCGCCGGGCGCGCCTTGTCAAGGAAAACCAGGGAGACCTTTTAGTAAGCATTCATTTGAATGCGATCCCATCCCCGAAATGGTCAGGCGCGCAGGTCTTTTATCATCCGGCGTATGAGGATTCACAGCGGTGCGCGCAATTGATTCAGAGTGAAATTCGTCGTGTGATCAATAATACAGACAGAGAAGCAAAAAGGAATCATGATATATATATTCTCCGCGCTTCGTCAGTGCCGGCTGTGCTTGTCGAAGTCGGCTTTCTTTCCAACGAAAATGAAGCCCGCCTGCTTTCCGATACCAAATATCAAAAAAAAATGGCAAACGCTATTTATCAGGGGATTCTGCGATATTATTCGGGAGAAAAACCGATGTCCGGCCAATAATCTAGACGAACAAGCAAGGAATGCTATAATAAAGAAAACCTGGCTAACGCCGATCCGCGGGCCTGGTCATAGCCTTAGTTGCACCTGTGTAGAGAAAGAAAGCTATACTTTCCTCCTCTACAAACAAATAAGCAGTCAATATCTAAAGAGGTGAATTCTTTGATCACAGAAGAGAAAGTGTTAGAAGCGTTAAAAGATGTGGAAGATCCGGAAATTCATCGCAGTGTCGTAGAACTGGGAATGGTTCGAAACATCAAGATTAATGATACAAAAGTTGAACTCGATATCATCCTTACGATTCAAGGATGCCCTCTTAAAGTAAAAATCCAGGAAGATGTAGAAAATGCAATTAGATCCTTGGGTGCGGAACAGGTGACCGTTCATTTCGGATCCATGACAGATGAAGAACGGGCCCGCGTATCCGCTATCATTCGCAGCGGCAATCCGAATCAGGCACAGAGCGCGGGAGTGCAGGGGCATGGAGCTGGATTGAACGCCATTTCGCCTATTCTTGGCCCGGAATCTAACACCGTATTCATCGCAGTAACGAGCGGTAAGGGCGGCGTTGGCAAATCAACGGTCACCGTTAATCTCGCGGCATCCCTTGCCCGACTTGGCAAGAAAGTCGGCGTGATTGATGCAGACATCTACGGATTCAGCGTCCCGGATATGATGGGCATCACGCAGCGGCCCGTGGTTGTGGACAATACCATTATGCCTGTTCAGCGGCTGGGTGTGAAAGTGATCTCGATGGGTTTTTTTGTCGAGGACAATTCGCCGATTATCTGGCGCGGCCCAATGCTTGGTAAAATGCTCCGCAATTTCTTTAGTGAAGTTCATTGGGGGCAACTGGATTACATGATTCTTGACCTCCCGCCGGGAACTGGGGACGTGGCTTTGGATGTCCATCAAATGATTCCCCACAGTAAAGAGATCATTGTAACAACACCGCATCCAACAGCGGCTTTTGTAGCGGCCCGTGCCGGGGCAATGGCGTTAAAAACCAACCATGAAATCCTCGGTGTCGTAGAAAATATGTCTTATTATGTGAATAAAACCGGGGAAAAGGACCCGATTTTCGGCAGCGGCGGCGGCGAGAAGCTGGCAGAACAGCTCAACTCGGAATTGCTGGCGCAAATTCCGCTTGGACAGCCTGAGCCTATGCGTGATGAAGAACGCTACGCTCCGTCCGTTTACCGGGAAAATGAGACGATCGGAAACGTGTATATGGAATTGGCGAGAACCGTCGATAAAAAATGTAAAGTGCACTTATAAGAAGAATCTGTCGTGATGTATCACGATACTCGTACGCCAGTATAAAATACTTGTTATAGATTATGAAGCTGGTTGCGCTGGTAAAAAAACGCTGCTCATTTTTAAGAAGAGCAGCGTTTTCTTTAATGTATAAGAAACATTTATGATCTGGAGATGACGTGTGTAATCAGCTGCCGCCACCGCCGCCATCGCTGCTATCGCCGCCTCCCTTACCGCCTTTTCCTTCTTTATTACCTTTACCGCCCTTGCTTTTGCCACCCTGATCGCCCTGGCCCCCGCCTTGCTGTTGAGTGCCCTGGTCCATTTGTCCGCCTTCAGGCCTGACCATTTCCTGCTGGGCTTTATGAATTAAATTGACCATTTCTACACGAAACAGAGGGCTCTGCAGAGAATCCTTCATAACGGACATCGTCTGCTGGCGATAAGAAGGGCTCTTCATTGTTTCAAGCAACACTTTTTCAAACTGCGGGTCCCGCATAACATCCATCAGCATTCTCTGGTATTCCGGGTCCTTTATCAATCCTTTAATCAGCGTTCTGTTTTCTTCTGTCATCGTTTTTGCAAATGAAGCGGCAATTTTCGGGTCCTGCATCATTTGGTGGATTTTCATCGTCGTGTCACCAGTATCGCCGCCTCCCTGGCTTTGATTGGATCCGCCCTGCCCGCCGGATCCACCTGTGCTTTTTGTTGACATGCCGCCTTTCTGTTGTCCTCCCGATTCGTCAGAGCCCTGCATCGCCTCTTTAATGGCCTGCTTTCCCTCAGTTGTTTTAAGGATATCTACCACCATGGGCTTCATTTCTCTATAGTCAGGGGATGATGCATTGGTATTTCCGCCCCCGGCGCCACAACCTGTTACCATAGTAAAAGCAAGAATGAGATAGAAATAGCGTACATTTTTCCGTACATTCACCAGTATATACCACCTTTCTTCCTTCGTTTATACTTTTAGAATGTGAAAGGCGGTATTTGTTTATCCCTTTTCAAATACGTAAAATTACTGGTTTTTTATAACTTGTGTTGATACAATCAAATGGGCTGGGAAATCTGGAGGGGTTGGTTACCGATGAATCTGAAGAAATGGTCTTTTCTTTTCTTTTCAACATTATTACTTGGCGGTATAGGGGGCCTCGTCTCGGGGGTTATCATCGGCCAGGAAACATTTAAAAACGGGTTTGCTAATTTTGGAATGGGGCTGTTTGGCAATGTGCTTGCTGGAATTATGTTTAGTGTAATAAGCCAAATGGGTTTTTTCGCTTATCTCACGATAAATTATATGGCCCTGGGGTTTTTTAAGAAGAAAAGCCTTTGGGAAGGCATTCAAATCATCCTTATTTTATTGGTATTCATTGATCTCGTTGTATTGCGGCACGACATTTTTGCGGGGCAGGCTTCGCTTTTAAGCTATGTCGTGTTGCCTGCAGTACTGCTGGTGCTGGCCGTTGTTGTCGCATTTTTTAAAGTTCAAGCCACCAACAGGACCGCATGGATTCCAACAGTGTTTTTTATGTTTGCGGTGACTACACTGGAATGGGTGCCGGCATTGCGGACGAATAATATAAAATCTATGCTGTTTATGCTAATTCCGCTTTTTCTGTGCAATATATGGCAGATTATGCAGCTGCACAGACTGGTGAAAAGCAGTTGATTGTACCGGGCTCACAGGCGTGGAAAACTGGTTTGGTTACTTTGTGTTCGTAAGAAAGCTCAAACTTATTGCCGGCTGTATAGAAAACCCGGGTGCGTGCTACGCCCGGGTTTTTTTCCTATAAAAGGACGAATAAAAGCTGAACTTTTTTCATTGTACTTCTTTCGCATTCACGCTGGCCCCTGCCAAAAGCTCCGATACAGTAACAAACTCATATCCTTTTTGCCTCAGTTGATCAATAATGATTGGAAGGGCAATGTGTGTTTGTTTACACGTGTCGCTAGCGTGCAAAAGAATAATGTCTCCGGGGTGGGCCTTTTTCGTTACATTCGCCACGATCTGCTCCGTTCCAGGATTCAACCAGTCTTTTGAGTCTGTATCCCACTGTATAACCGTATAGCCCATTGATGAGGCAGTCTTTAATACCCGCTGATCAAAATTACCGTTCGGGGTGCGTATGAGTTTAGGAGAAGCTCCTGTAAGATTTTTCAGAATAGCATCGGCTTTTCCGATTTGTGTTTTGATTTCTTCATCGCTTAGACTGCTGTAATTTACGTGTTTATGGCCATGAGAACCAATTTCAAAACCCATATCTTTAATGCGTTTTACGATTTCCGGATGGGTCTCGCTCCATGGTGAAGAGAGAAAGAAGGTTGCTTTTTTCACACCCTTTTTCTCTAAAATATCAAGAATTGGACCCGTCCGTTGCTCCCCCCAACTAATATCAAATGTTAAGGCTAGTTTCTTTTCTTTCGTGTTCACTTTGTAGATGGCGTGGGGTTCCGCGTTACTGGATGTAAAAATAGACATATTATCGCGTTCTGCCCATCCGATGCCGACTGCGAATAGTGCTGCGGTAAAAATGATAAAATACTGTTTGAGACGTTTGGCGTTGTATATCCAAAACAATCTGTACACCCCCCGATTAGGTTTTGTCCACTACATATGTATGCGGTTTGGACAGGGATATGACTTATGAATGACAGGGCAGCATTCGAAAATTATGGTATCATCATAGAGAAGCCACGTTGAAAGGGGAACGAATAAGCGAATGCTCAAACGGCTGGGAGGTATCATTAAAGAAAACAAAGGGTATATCGGTTTAGGCGCTGCCCTCATGCTGCTCGGTGTACTTGTGGGATATTTTAACGCCCCTTTGATTAAGAGTGTGATACGCGCACTATTTCAGGGATTAGATCGCATTGCCCGCGACATAAATTCCGTTAATAACCCGTTATATACGTTTTGGATTATTTTTAAAAACAATGTTCTGGCCGCCGCGAGTATGGTCGGACTCGGAATTTTCTTTATCGGTATTTATCCGATCATAGGCTTGGTAATGAACGGGATTATTTTGGGATTTCTTCTTAAGATGTACCAGATGGATGGGGTTAACCCTTTGGAGCTTTTTGCGGTGGGAATTTTGCCGCATGGCATTCTTGAACTAACGGCTATTATTTTTGCCGCATCGATTGGAATTAAGTTTGGTGTGGTTGTATTTCAATGGTTTGCCGGTTTGTTTGTGCCTTCAAATAGGGCGGTTGTATCGACACGGTTCCACGACATGCTGAAGGATTTGCCGATAATTATCAGTACGGTTGTTGTGATGCTCTTTTTAGCGGCGATTATTGAAAGTACCATTACGCCTCTTTTGCTTCACGGGGTGATGGGAGAACAGATCAAAACAATGAAGCATTTAATGAAATAAGAAGATAAGCATTACAATTATGAAATTAGACCATAAAAATTAGAATGAAATTAGATTGGCGCGTTTTTCGCGCCATTTCTTATTCGATGTGGAGCGTGTGGCCGGAAGGTCGATCAGACCGACAATTGTCTCCATCCTTGAGATACCCGGATGTTTTGTCGGTCCCCTTCCGGTCACTAAGCGGCCGTTTCGCTTCCCTGCAGAAAAAGGACGAGCGGCAACGCCCGCGAGTTTTTCTTACCGTTAAAGAAAGTATATGTTGCTTTACAGTATTAAAGCAACATATACTTTCCTCCATGGGTCACCTGAGAAAAACTCGCGGGAGTGTGCCGAACGTTGCTTTTTCGATGTGGAGCGTGTGGCCGGAAGGTCGATCAGACCGACAATTGTCTCCATCATTGAGGTACCCGGATGTTTTGTCGGTCCGACCTTCCGGTCACTAAGCGGCCGTTTCGCTTCCCTGCAGAAAAAGGACGAGCGGCAACGCCTGCGAGTTTTTCTTATTTTTTAGGGAATGGAACGGTTTGTCTTCTTTGAGCTTATCTATTTTCAAATAAATGTCACAATTTGATTGCGATTAGGGGAAAACCCTCATACTCACAATGATAATCCTGCTATATACTTAATCAATATGTGCTGTTAGAAAGTAACGTTGTTTACTGTTACAGGGGGGGAAGAGGGATGTTCCTGGCATTGTTTGTTTGCATGAAGCTTGGTTTAGTCGCCCTTATATTGTTTGCATACCGAATGATTAAGCGCAGCGATTTGTGAGAGCAAGTGGCGGTCTAACATAAAATTTTAAAAATCATCCATTTGACATAATTAGCCTTACCTTTTTTTTATTTTTGCAGTAAAATAAAAGAAACAATAAATACCCTGTATGGTATATAGGAGGCTAACTAATGGGGAAAAAGATAGTCGTTGTCGGGGGCGTCGCTGGTGGTGCAACAACTGCTGCGCGTCTAAGAAGGCTGGATGAGAACTCGCATATTGTCCTAGTTGAAAGAGGAGAATTTATATCTTTTGCAAACTGCGGCCTGCCTTATTACATCGGCGGGATTATTACAAATCGTAATGCATTGCTCGTTCAAACGGTTGAAGGAATGGCTAAACGGTTCAATCTGGATATCCGTGTAGAAAGTGAAGCGGTATCCATCAATAAGGAAAGAAAAACGCTTGAAATAAAAGATATACAGTCGGGCAAAACGTATGAGGAAGAGTATGATGTGCTTGTGCTATCCCCGGGCGCAAAACCGGTTGTTCCCCCTATCCCGGGCTTATTGGAGGCGTCCAATGTATTCACGCTGCGGAACATCCCGGATACCGACAAAATTAAAGCGTTTGTCGATGAGAAGAAGCCTCGAAAAGCGGTCATTGTCGGAGGAGGATTTATCGGGGTAGAAATGGTCGAGAATTTGAGCAGCCATGGGATACAGGTCACGCTCGTTGAAATGTCAAATCAAATTATGGCACCGCTCGATTTCGAGATGGCTTCCATTCTTCATACACACGTTCGAAATAAGGGAGTAGAATTGATTTTAAATGACGGAGTAACAGAGGTTGCCCCAAATGGCAATAAACTTATGCTTACCAGTGGAAGAGAACTTGAGACCGATATGATTATCCTTTCAATCGGTGTACGGCCGGAAAATCAGCTTGCTCGTGAGGCCGGGCTGGAGTTGGGTGAAAGAGGGGGCATTAAAGTCAATGATGCGTTACAGACTTCTGACCCGTATATTTACGCCCTGGGAGATGCTATTGAAGTCACGGATTATATTAACGGACAACCAACCATGATTCCACTGGCGTGGCCGGCCAATCGCCAAGCTAGAATCGTAGCTGACCATATTTATGGAAAAAAAGCTGCGTACAGAGGAACAATGGGGACATCAATTGTTAAGGTGTTTGATTTTACGGCCGCTGCCACAGGCAATAACGAAAAAACGTTAAAGAGATTGGGCATTGATTACCGGGCAATTCATATTCATCCGGGTTCGCATGCAGGATATTATCCGGGGGCTTCATCGATGGCTCTTAAACTTTTGTTTGAGCCGGGTACCGGAAAAATATTTGGGGCTCAAGGAGTCGGTTTTGATGGGGTGGATAAAAGAATCGATGTGATTGCCACAGCGATAAAAGGGGGGCTATCCGTACTGGATTTGCCGGACCTTGAATTGGCGTATGCACCACCTTATTCTTCTGCAAAAGACCCGGTCAATATGCTTGGGTATGTAGCAACGAACATAATGGAAGAGAAAGTAGAAACTGTACAGTGGTACGAGATTGATGACATTGTTAAAAATGGCGGACTCCTGATTGATGTGAGGGAGGAAGCGGAACGCGAAATGGGTTATATCAAGGGGTCAATAAACATACCTTTGGGCCAAATTCGGGAGAGGATGAATGAAATTCCAAAACATCAGGAACTCTACGTTTCCTGCCAGGTAGGACTTAGAGGATACCTTGCCGCCCGTATTCTCATGGAAAATGGATACAAGGTGAAAAACCTGGATGGAGGCTGGAAAACGTATTCCGCTGTACAGCAAGGGTGAAAGGCAGTCAAGCAGGTTGACAATAGATGTAAAAAAAAATATAATACCCAAGATCGTATATTATAAATCTGGGGTGTAACTTTGATATGGAATACAACGATCAAATGAAAAACCGGCTGCGCAGAATTGAAGGTCAGATACGTGGTGTATTAAGCATGATGGAGCAAGAGAAGGATTGCCGGGATGTGGTGACACAATTATCGGCTATTCGTTCAGCAGTGGATCGTGTGGTGGGAGTAGTCGTCGCAAACAATATCGAGGCGTGCATTCGCAAGGAACTGGAACAGGGAAATAATCCTGAATCGGTTATCAAAGAAGCAGTTGATCTGCTTGTAAAAAGCAGATAACATACAGCGGATAAGAGATAGGTAAATTTAAGCCGAGCAGGTTCAGGTTTTTCGTCTGGACTAGCTCGGCTTTTTTGATTCTAGCACATATTCTATGCCGCTTACTTCTTTAAAAACTCGATCTGAGAACCCTCCACAATCTTAGGGTATACATGAGGGGTAGCGTAGATAGAACCGGGCAAAACATCTTCAGGTGCTTCGGTGAAGTAAATCGAAATATGTCCGAGTTCGTTTAAATTTTTATTCGCTTCTGTTCCAACCTTTACAATGTGATATGTCTGATCATCGATCATTAATGTGTCCCCCGCAGAAATCGGTTTCTCATGGTGTTCATGAATTTCATGAATGACCGCGACTTCTTTTAATTCTTCAGGGGCCTGCGGGCCGAAAAAAATCAGCACCTTTTCTTCTTCAAATTCCAAAGCCATCGGCCCTATTTGAGATACAACTGATTTTTTCACATGAATTCCTCCTCGTAATAATAAAAATGCATAGTCATTTTTCACTAGAAGAGTGACTGATATAAATTGAATATAAGATACTTTTGAATATTAATACATGCCCAAGCTTGCAAAATAAGCAATCACTACAGCCACAACACCAGTAATCAAACGGCTGTAAAGCACAGCGGGCACCCCGTATTCAATCGTCTCCGGTTTGGCTTCCCCAAGGGACAATCCTACCGGGACAAAGTCACATCCAACCTGCCCATCAATCGCAAACAAAGCGGGCAAGGCATAGGAGGCTGGAATTGCTTTTATGGCAATCTGGCTTCCGATCAAAACTCCAATAATTTGAGCAATTACGGCCCCGGGGCCCAGAACGGGAGATAAGAAAGGAATGGTACAAATAACAACCAACACGATTAGCCCGCCTAGTGAACCTGCCAGCGGCACTAGTCCCTTCGCTAATAGCTGCCCTAAGCCTGTGTAGTTGATAATCCCCATTAGCATTGCAACGAAAGCCATGAAAGGGATAATGTTTTTGAGAAGCATATCAACAGAGTCGCGACCAGCCTGATAAAGAACTCCTATCACATACCCAATGGATTTAGAGATTCGCAGCAGCCAGTTGGACTTCTGGGAAGCCGCCGCCGCTTTCTTCGCTGCTGCTTTTTTCTCTTCAAATGTTTTTGCATTAATCGGTTCAAACTTTTCAGTTATTTCTTGTGCCTGTGCTTCACCTTCAGCAATTTCTATGTCATTAACTGTTACACCGGATACAAAGATATCTTCTTTAATAAATTTAGACAGAGGACCGGAAGGTGACGAAGGCAGAACGTCAACGGTGGGAATCCGTTTCATGGGATAAACTCCAATGCGGGCCGTTCCGCCACAGTCGATGACGACACACATCATTTCATCTTCGGGAACTGATGTAGAGAATCCATCTACGGCCACAACTCCAGCCAGTTCGGCAATTTTTTGGGCAACCGGGTGAATTCCGCCGCCGGTAATGGAAACGACTTTGGCCTTCTTTCCTTTTGGCGTGATGATAAAACCTGTCCCCCAGCCACCGGAACCTTTTTTAACACGAATTGATTTTGCCATGATACTCCCCCATTTCTATACTGATTCGGCTAATTCATCCGAACCAGCCGCTGCTTTATTTCTGGCTTCGCCACGAGCAGTTAAGTACTTTGTGATATATTCAGTCACAACCCCACGAATGAAGATAACAACAATCCCGACTAAGAAATAGCGGACACCTAACGGGGCAATATTAAATCCGGCTTTTTCCACTCCATTTGCTATACCCAGCCAAACAAACAGCTCCCCGGCATTCGCATAAGGGAAGAAAGCGGTTACAGGATGCACAAAGGAAACAGAGGCATCATAAAAAGCTGGCTTTTGTCTCTCTGGTAAGAAGCGCCCAAATGTATAACACATGGGGTTCGTAAGAATTAAAACCGCTAACACAGGCATTAACGTATAGCGTAGAATGAGGTATTTCGAAGCAAAGCGAAGTGCTTTATTTGTCCGTTCTTCTCCAATCAATTTAATAATGGCATTGGTAAAGGTTAATAGAACAATCAATGTCGGAATAATACCGGTGACGAGACCCATGAAGGTTTTGCCACCTTCATTAAACATGCCGATAAAATGTGAACCTGCCCATACGATCCAGTGCATGAAACTTCCTCCTTAATTAAGATTTAGGCCGCCTTTTTTGACGAAATAACTTGAATTGCATTTTCAGAGGCCATTTGAAACGCTTTCGCCAACGATTTACTTTTGGCACTTACTCTGGCTCTTCGGTTCTTTACCGTTTTGTAAGCTTCTGCGAGAACCTCTGCCACGTGTTGACCTTCACATTTTGTAAATGGCTTGAAGCGGGTAAAGACGCTAATACCAGACAGAACCTTACAATTGTGGATCCGATAATCATCGTCCACGATGAGCAATACAATCGCGCCGGAACCTAACGCTTTTCTGGAAATACCCGAGAAGAGATGAAAACCGTCCAAACCACGATATTGATCGACCAATTCTTTCATTGCGGAGCGGTAATGCCGAATTTGAATAAGGGTAAACGCATATTGCAACAACCAGGCCGCAGCCCCCAGTGTAATCCATAACAAGGTATTCAAGACTTCACCTCCTCTCAAGGTCAAATAATATTAACGGAATAGACCATCTTGCAGCTGACGAAGGTGCCATACTGTCGTGGTTGTATCCATTTCAACGTCGTCATACGTTAAAAATTGGCCAACTTCAATATTTCGTTTTGCCACCACATCCCCGGCAATGAGACCGATCGGAATGTGTTTTTGTTCTACCGCTTCCCGGTGGGTTTCGACTACACCACGAACAGAATAACCACCGATTCCATCAATTTTCTCTCCAGCAACGATATCGCGTTTAGCGACGGCTACCGTTTCAGAAACAGGTCCGCCAATCGTTTGAATCGTTGGCTCATTAAGCAGTAAAGCTCTTGCTACAGAGATAGGAGTTTCTAAACTGGCCAGGTGATACGGACGGTACAGCGTATAGTAAGGTCCTTTACCGACGGATAAATAACGAAGCTCTGCATCTACTGGCTCTAAGGGGCTATGAACAATAACAAATACTCCCGGGGCAAGGCCGTGAACATATTCTACAACACCATACTTCTCAAGAACTCCGCCTTCAGAAATAAGCTTTAATTTGTCTCCAACGGTTTTCACGTCAGCCGATACTCCATGCATTCCAACTTTGTCGGGAATAAACCCGGTGGCGTTGCTTAACAGGTTCATTTCAGCCATTGTTTTTGTTCCGTCCTGAAAGGAAGCGAGCATGTGCGGGCTCATATGTTTGCGTTTGGCTTCGTCGGCGCATGTATCCGGGTTTGCAGTAGGAATAAAGGGGTTGTTTTTACCTTTGCCTGCCACAACAACGTCAAGTCCAATAGATTGGGCAAATTCAACAAGTTCCATAGTAGCGGCTGGCTCATCTCCTGCAGAACCGGTATATACCAGACCGGCAGCATTAAACATTTGGGAAAGAATGGAGCCAATCGTGATGTCAACCTCTACATTTAAAAGAACTAAGTGTTTTTTCGCTAACAGCGTTTCCAGGGCCAGCTTAGCCCCAACTTCCGGAACACCGGTTGCATCTACTACTACGTCAACAGTTTCTTGTTGAATAACTTTTCTGAAATCTTTATTTACAAGAATATCATGCTTACGGTCACCCAACTGTCCCAGATAGTAGTTAGCGGCTCTCTCCGCAGCCGAGACATTCACATCACAAACCCCACGAACTTGCATGCCAGGTATTCTTGAAATTTGAGCGATTAATCCATAACCCATTTGACCTGCGCCAATGACGGCCACACCAATAGAACTGCCTTCCTGTTCGCGCAACTTTAATAAATGATAAATCGACATAGTTCTCACTCCTACTGTTAAATATTTGTAGTTATTTACAATTCCATACGTCCGGATTAGTGCTCCCGGGAAAGAAATTCCGTTAACTCAGCAAGTGCTTTTTCCGCGTCATCTCCTTCAGCGGAGACGGTAATTTCAGTTCCTTTCGTAATGGCAAGAGACATGACCCCCATAATGCTTTTAGCGTTAGCTTTTTTGCCTTCCTTCTCTAAGGAGATATCGCACGTATATTTACTCGCGATTTTTATAAAGTTTGAAGCCGGGCGTGCATGCAATCCTGAATTCAACATCACTTTTACATTTGTCGCCACCATTTTTTTTCACCACCTTTAATGGAGTACAAACAGTTGTATTGGGTATTCTTTATCATATGTTAACATGTTTACCATATGTTAAATCGAATTGTAAGCGAATCCAAAGCATAAGTCAATAATATTTTTTTAACTTTTCAAACTCAAATAACATTTGATATACATTAAAACAAATGTATTGACTGTAAATAGAGCGAATTGTTATACTATGAACCAAAGTTACGTATTGGAACAATTGTAAAGGAGGCTTGGACATGATTCATAGTATAAAATTTCCAAGCAATATAAAAGAAGAAAAGCTTGTTGAGTTATTTCACCAAATGTGGCTGATTCGTTTTTTTGATGAAAAAGTGGATGAGTTTTTTGCCAAGGGTCTTATACATGGAACAACTCATCTTTGTGTCGGGCAAGAAGCTACAGCTGCCGGTGCGATCGCTTTGTTGGAGGAACAGGATAAAATCACCAGTACCCATCGGGGACACGGTCACTGTATCGCAAAAGGAGCCAATGTAAATCGCATGATGGCAGAACTGTTTGGCAGGGAGACGGGGTATTGCAAAGGAAAAGGCGGCTCCATGCATATTGCGGATGTTGACAAGGGGAACTTAGGAGCCAACGGAATTGTGGGCGGCGGAATTCCTATCGCGGTTGGGGCGGCTTTAACTTCCAAAATGAAGAATCTTGGGTACGTAACGGTTTCTTTCTTTGGGGACGGTGCCTCCAACGAGGGAAGCTTCCATGAATCACTGAATATGGCTTCGATTTGGGATCTTCCGGTCATTTTCTTTTGTGAAAATAATCAATACGGGATGTCTGGGTCTGTCAAAGAAATGACCAACATTGAAAATATCGCAGATCGGGCAAGCTCATATGGAATTCCCGGAGTTGTTGTGGACGGAAATGATATTTTCGCCGTGATGAATGTGATGGCCGAAGCAGTAGAACGCGCAAAAAGCGGAAAAGGCCCCACGCTTATCGACGCCAAAACGTATCGTTGGAAAGGGCATTCCAAGAGTGATGCGAAAAAATACCGCACACGTGAAGAAGAACTGGAATGGAGAAATCATCGGGATCCCATTGCCCGCATGAAGAAAGACCTTATCGCTGAAGGGATTCTGACAGAAGAGCAGGCCAATGAAATCGAACAAAAGGCAAAAAAACAGATTGAAGAGGCTGTGGAGTTTGCGCAAAATAGCCCGATGCCTTCTCTCGATACGTTAGAAGAAGATGTATACGCATAATACAGAGATGCAGGAAGGAGAGTAAGGATGAGAGAGATCACCTATTTAGAAGCTGTACGAGAAGCCATGCAGGAAGAAATGAGAGTTAACCCGGATGTGTTCATTATGGGGGAAGACATCGGGGTATATGGAGGCGCTTTCGGGGTTACTCGTGGAATGATTGAGGAATTTGGCCCTGAACGTGTACGAAATACACCCATTTCCGAAGCAGCCATTGCAGGTGCAGCTGTGGGGTCGGCCATGACAGGGATGAAACCGATCATTGAATTGCAATTTTCTGATTTTATTACGATAGCCACCGATCAAATCGTCAACCAGGCAGCTAAAAATCGGTACATGTTCGGTGGAAAAGGGAAAGTTCCGCTGGTTCTACGTACTCCCGCTGGCTCGGGTACGGGAGCTGCCGCACAGCATACGCAAAGCCTGGAAGCGTGGATGGCTCATATTCCCGGATTAAAGGTGGTCCAACCTTCTACCGCGTACGATGCCAAGGGATTGTTAAAAGCCGCGATGGATGATGAAAATCCGGTTATTTTTTATGAACATAAACTATGCTACCGAACGAAAGGACATGTACCGGAAGGTTCCTATTCGATCCCTCTCGGTGTAGCGGATATTAAACGGGAAGGAACAGATGTCACGATTGTCGCAACCGCGATTATGGTTCATAAAGCACTGGAAGCAGCGGTAGAACTGGACAAAGAAGGGATTAGTGTAGAGATTGTGGATCCACGCACTCTCGTACCCCTCGACGAAGAAACAATTATTGCTTCCGTAAAGAAAACAGGAAGGCTTGTCGTCGTCCATGAAGCCGTGAAACGGGGTGGATACGGTGGTGAAATCGCCAGTATGATCGCTGAAAGTGAAGCATTCGATTACCTGGATGCCCCGATCAAACGATTGGGAGGGTTAGCCATTCCCATGCCCTATAACCCGATTCTTGAAAAAGCAGCGATTCCGCAGGTGCCGGATATTATCGCAGCCGTGAAAGAGACCGTAAACCGAGCGTAGAGGGGGAGAGAGCATGGCAACAGACGTATTCATGCCCAAGTTAAGTATGACGATGGAAACGGGTACGATCCTTCAATGGTTTAAGGAGGAAGGGGATGATGTCCAGGAAGGAGACATCTTACTCGAGGTCTTAACCGACAAAATCAATATCGAAGTCGAATCGTATGCAACGGGGAAACTATTGAAAATCTACTATGGACCGGATGCGGTCGTTCCTGTTAATCAAGTGATTGGTTACATCGGCGCCGAAGGGGAAGTGGTACCTGATGTTCCGCCAAGTATGGATGGATCCATTGATGGTGGACAACGTCCTGCGGAAACCGAAAACGTTGAATCCTCTTCTCAGGAAGAAGCCGGGAACGTACGAGAAACAGAAAAAGTACGGGCTACGCCTGCTGCCAGAAAGATAGCGAAAGAAAAAAAGATTTCTCTTCAAGAAATCGAAGGATCCGGTCCCCATGGACGGATTCACAAAGCCGATGTAGAAAATTATACGCTGGTAAAGGCTACGCCTTTAGCGAAGAAAATAGCGAAGGCGGAAGGCGTTTCTCTCGAATCCATTACCGGTTCGGGTCCGCAGGGGAAAGTGCGCAAAGAAGATGTGCTCAATCAAACGTATCGTCAACCGACTCAACAACTGCCTGCGGAAGGTGGCGACCGGGTGAAAGTGGAAGGCATGCGTAAAGTTATCGCGCAGCGCATGCTCCAGAGTGTAACGACGGCACCGCACGTAACCTTAACAACGGAAGTAGATATGACGGGTTCCATTGGCATGAGAAAAGCATTGCTCCCGGTAGTTGAGAAGAAAACCGGATTTCGTTTATCGTATACAGAAATTATTATGAAGGCCGTTTCTCATGCGCTTGTCTTACATCCAAGCGTTAATGCCTCCTTGCAGGGGGACTATATCGTCTACCATCCGCATGTCCATATTGGATTGGCTGTTTCGGTTCCGAATGGTTTGGTTGTTCCTGTTGTCAAGCAAACCGAACAAAAAGGGCTGGCGGATCTGACAGCGGATTGCAAACAGTTAGCAAAAGCAGCCAGAGAAAATAAGCTTCTTCCAGGCGATATGTCCGGGGGTACGTTTACGATCAGTAATCTGGGGATGTATGCGATTGACGCTTTCACCCCGATCATCAATCAGCCGGAAACCGCCATCCTTGGCGTAGGACGAATTCTCGAGAAGCCTGTAGCCGTCCAAGGAAACATTGAAATCCGACCGATGATGACGCTGAGCCTTTCCTTTGACCATCGCGTCGTCGACGGAGCGCCAGCCGCCGAGTTCCTTCAAGAAGTAAAAGATGCGTTAGAGAATCCTTATCAACTGATCGTTTAGGGGGAAATAATCATGAAATCTTATCATATTGTGGTGATCGGCGGCGGTCCAGGTGGTTATGTAGCGGCGATCCGTGCGGCAAAGGAAGGAAAGACGGTCGCGTTGATTGAAGCCGATCAGTTAGGTGGAACCTGTTTAAATCGCGGCTGTATCCCTTCGAAAACCCTCCTGCGCCATGCGGAAGTGATCCAGGATATTAAAGCAGCGAAAAACTGGGGGATTGAAACAGGGGAGCTGACTCTTTCTCTTGAAAAAATGATGGCTCGCAAGGATCAAGTCATCAAACGCCTGCGAATGGGGATCGCTTCCTTGCTTAAAGCAGGGAAGGTAGATGTGTACCAGGGGGAAGGTACGGTTCAGAAAGATAAAACGATCCTGATTTCCGGAAACGAGAATCAAACGATTCAAGCCGATTCCGTGATTTTAGCTACGGGTTCCGTTCCTTTGGTTCCCCCGATCGAAGGCACAAAGGAAGTGGCTTATCATACGAGTGATACCATTTTTAGGTTGACAGAAATCCCGAATTCCATCGTCATTATCGGCGGCGGTGTTATCGGGATTGAATTTGCCTGCATCTTTGAAAGTTTAGGGACAAACGTAACCATCGTAGAAATGGCTGACCGATTGGTGCCGAATGAAGATCCGGATGCAGCTACTGCCATTCAAAACTCGTTAGAAAAAAAAGGCATTACTATTATGACCCAAACAAAAGTTGAATCGATAGACACCAAGAGAAATGATCGGGTCGTTAGGGTAACAAGCCCTGACGGAAAGGGAATCGAGTTGGATTGCGAGGAAATCTTAATCGCCGTCGGTCGTCAACCTAATCTATCTGGAATGGAAGGGTTAGGATTGAATATGAATGGCCCGTTTGTAGCGGTAAACGATTATTTGGAAACCAGCATCAGGGGAATTTACGCAGTGGGCGATCTCGTCGGGGGTTGGCAGTTGGCCCACGTAGCCAGTGCCGAGGGAACTGTAGCGGTGATCAATGCGGTTGGAGGATGTCAACCGATGGATTACCGGGTCGTTCCACGATGTGTGTATACCCAGCCCGAAATTGCCAGTGTAGGACTAACGGAAGAAGAGGCGCGTAAAAAAGGATATAAAGTCAAAGTAGAAATATACCATCATGCGGGTAATGGAAAAGCCATTGCCAGTGATGATGCGGATGGGTTTGTGAAAATCATTGCAGAAGAAAAATATGGGGAAATTCTGGGTGCAGTGTTTGTGGGTTCGCATGTAACAGAAATGCTTTCTACGGCATCGGCCTTTATGTATCTGGAAGGAACTGTTGAAGAAATGGCGAATATGATTTTTCCGCACCCAACCGTATCGGAAACCATGATGGAAGCCGCCGCGAGTTGGCTTGGCAAAGGTATTCACTCGTAAATATAATCAAAACAACCTGAGAATGCGTTACGACTCAGGTTGTTTTGATTATATGAAATGATTCGACACTTTTTATCGTTTCTAACATTGTTTATTCATCACTAACTGTATGAATAATTTGAAGAAAATGTAGCTAATATAGATAGTGGATTATATAATAGTAATACTAAACGTTCAATGACAATAACGTTACTACAGCTAATATATTTGTGGCCCTTTTAAAAGTTCTAATATTTATTAGTAAAAAACTTTAAAGAAGGCGTTGAAAAAATGAACAAAAAAGAAATTCAAACGGAACTGTTTTGTGGCGCATGCCTGAAGGATTCATTACACACCATTGTCTATTTAAACGGTAATATATATAAATTAACTTGTGAGGAATGCGGCCATACCATAACAAAGCCCGACGTTGTTAAAGATATATATGGTGAATACTTAGAGCGAATTTTATCTAAACCTCACAGGTTAAAGGATGAAATTGAAAAACATCCAAGTAAAACAATATCGTCTTTACCGTCAAGAATAATAAGTAAACCATTTCGTTTTTATAAGGAATTGGAAGGCTTGCGGAGTTATGTTTATAAAAAAAAGAAAACAGATGAAAAGGATGTCAAGTAACCTTAGCATAAATAAACTTACACGATAAAGGCAACATAACAATCTAGTAACTGTTATGTTGCCTTTATTACATTAGATTTTCTTAAGGTAATGTGGCTATTGAAAATAAACGTATGGTTCCCGTTTTTGCCCGCATATTACAGAATGGCCAATACAATTGTAGAAATAATTATCAAATGATAAAATATTAAAAGATGTAAACCAATAACCAACAAAAAGCGGGTGTACTCTTGTGGCATACTCAGATGATTCACGAATTCTTCTTAAAATCGCTCATATGTATTACGACGAGGGAGCGACCCAGCAGGAAATCGCTGAAATCTTAGGTGTATCTCGTCCACTCATTTCCAAGTATCTGGCAAAGGCCAGGGAATTGGGAATAGTTGAAATTATCATTCATGATGAACTTGCCCATCCATATACCACTTTAGAAACAAAGTTAGAACAGAAATATAAACTTCGAGAAGTGATTGTTGTTCCTGAAGCTGGTACAAACGGAGTTAAACGTAATCTTGGTTTTGCGGCAGGGAATTATGTTCTAAGGGTAGCTAAAAAAAATCAAATTATTGGTGTGTCCTCGGGAACTACTATGTACGAGGTAGCGCAGGCGATGCCGAGTGGAAGTGTGTCGGTAACCGTTATACCTCTTGTTGGTGGAACTGGTAGTGAACGAATAGAGACGCACACGAATCAAATTGCAGCTCAAATTGCTGATAAGCTTGGTGCGGAATATAAACTTTTACATGCTCCTTTAGTTGTTGATTCGGCTGAAGCGAAAGAATTTTTTTTAAGGCAATCCTCTATTAAAGATATTTTTAGTCTATCTAGTCGTTGCGATATTGCTATAGTAGGTATAGGGGGAACACCTGAGTACTCGACTATGGTAAAAAACTACATTGGAGAAGATCATTTAGATGAATTGATTGGATCAGGAGTTATAGGGGATATTTGCTATAATTTTATAAATGAAAAGGGAGAAGCATGTAACAATTCATGGAACTCCAGAGTGATTTCATTGTCTCTAAATGCTTTAAAGGAAATTCCGATTGTCATAGGCGTTGCTTACGGGGAGGAAAAGTTAAAAGCGATTCATGCAGCGCTTGTTGGACGGTTGATTAACGTTTTAGTTACTGATAACCTTACTGCAGAAAAATTATTAGAAGACTGAATTAGAAAACATGGTGAGGTGTAATCGTCTTCTTTTACATATTTTCATTCTGTGCTATAGTTTAAAATAGATTTTAAATTGAATATAACTTATTGAATTTCACTAGGGGGGCCAACGGCTGAGATGGAACTTGTTGTGTTCCGAACCCTTTGAACCTGAACTGGATCATACCAGCGGAGGAAAGTGGAAAGAACCATTCATGCCATCTTTGGTTTTAATGACAGGAGTCTTCAACCCACCCATTTCTCCGGAAGTGAGTGGGTTTTATATTTGCTGCTATGGTCGCCGTTTTCTATGACTTGGCGTAAGCCTGATTATCTAAAGGAGTGAGCGTATGACAACTGAATCTGAGGAGTTAGTCGAACGGATTTCACACGAAGTGGAAGCGAGGCAAGATGAAATCATTGAGCTATTGACTGCCCTCATCTCGTTTCCAACGGTAAGTCCTCCTGCTCGCAATACAAATGATGTTCAGAATGTTATCAGACGCTATTTGGATGACTTGGGATTTGAAACGGATATGTGGGATGTTTATGCCGGTGATCCTAACGTTGTAGGCATTTTACCCGGGAAATCTCCCGGACATTATAATAGTTTAATTGTAAACGGTCATGTTGATGTAGCGGAAGTCGGGGATGATAAAGAGTGGAACTCGCCACCTTTTACTGCACTTGTGAAGGATTCCTATATTTATGGACGTGGAGTGGCGGATATGAAAGGCGGCATCGCCGCATCGCTTATTGCTATTAAAATTTTAAAAGAACTTGGAATTACCCTTCAAGGTGATCTGCAGTTTCAGTCCGTTATCGGGGAGGAAGCAGGGGAAGCCGGAACACTGGCTTGCACGGAGAGAGGGTATACAGCTGACTTTGCTGTAGTTGTCGATACAAGCAATCTGCATATTCAAGGACAGGGCGGAGTCATTACAGGTTGGATTACGATTCAAAGCAAAGAGACCTATCACGATGGAATTCGAGGGAAGATGATTCATGCTGGCGGTGGAATCAAAGGGGCAAGCGCCATTGAGAAAATGATGAAAATCATCGCTGGTCTTCAGGAGTTGGAGCACCACTGGGCGGTTACAAAAAGCTATGAAGGATTTGCCCCGGGCACCAACACCATTAATCCGGCCGTCATTGAAGGCGGCAGGCATGCCGCTTTTATCGCAGATCGCTGTGCTCTGTGGGTCACGGTTCATTTTTATCCAAATGAAGACTACGAAGAGGTTATAAAAGAGATTGAACAGCATATTGGTTTTGTGGCATCTGCCGATCCGTGGTTGAGGGATAATCCGCCGCAATTTATTTGGGGAGGAAAATCCATGATAGTGGATCGGGGAGAAATTTTCCCTTCGTTAGAGATTGATCCCGAGCATCCGGGAACTCGTTGTCTAGCCCGCTCGTATGAAAAACTGTTAATGGAAAAACCAACCGTTGGAATGTCACCAACCGTTACCGATGCCGGGTGGCTGGGACATGCCGGTATTCCGACGGTCATTTTTGGACCGGGAAAATTAGAAGATGCCCACGCCGTGAATGAGAAAGTTAAAATTCGCCAATTGTTAGATTTCACGAAAGTATTAGCGACATTTATCGCTCAGTGGTGCAATACCAGGAAGGAGGAGCAGAGGTGACGTTTACGCAAATCCTTTATGAAAAAGTTAATGAAGTTTGGAAACAAACCCATCAGCATCCTTTTGTCACAGGGATGGGGAGGGGCGATTTGCCTGTCGAGTCGTTTATCCGTTATATGAAACAGGATTACGTGTTTTTAATCGACTACGCTAAGCTTTTTGCTTTAGGTTCGATGAAAGCAAGAGACATTGAGACGATGGCCGCTTTTGCGAAACTATTGCATGAAACGCTGCACGGGGAAATGGATCTGCATCGCCAATACGCCGAAAGATTTGGCATTACCCATCAACAATTAGAAGAAACGAAGCCAATGCCTGTCAATTTGGCCTACACGCGTTATATGCTGTCTGTTGCGCAAAATGGGTCGATGGAAGAATTGGTCTCTGCCTTATTGCCCTGTATGTGGAGCTATTGGGAGATTGGCCAAATGCTGGCCGGGAACTATCCAGAATCAGTTGAACATCCTTTATATGGCGACTGGATTAAAATGTACTCTTCGAGTGAATTTGGTTCTCTTGCCAAATGGTTAATTGATTTGTTAGACCGATTGGCTGACGGGAAACCGGAGCGTGAGCTGCAAATCTTAGAAGAACATTTCCTTACGACATCCCGCTTTGAATATATGTTTTGGGATATGGTTTATCAGGGAGGCGATTGGCCTGTATAATTCGCCGGTGTTATCGCTACAAGATCTATCGTATGCTTTTCCAAATGCGGGAGTCGCAGCTTCGATTTTTTCAAAGATATCGATGGATGTTCAGGCAGGAGAGTTTGTTTCCGTTATAGGAGCGAGCGGTTCGGGAAAAAGTACGCTTTTTAAGCTGATCGCAGGTTTACTTGAACCTGACCAGGGACAGATATGGATAGACGGAAAACAATCGGGGAAGAGATTGGGGAAAGTGGGCTATATGCCGCAAAAGGATCTGCTTTTGCCCTGGAGAACGGTAATGGACAACGTTTTGCTTCCTCTTGAGCTTACTAAAGAAAATAAGCAGCGGAAAATTGCGGAAATAAAGGATTGGTTGGGTCGTTTTGGTTTGGCCGCTTATGAGAGAGCCTATCCTCATGAACTATCGGGAGGAATGAGGCAACGCGTTGCTTTTTTACGAACGATTATGACCGGAAGAGACCTTTTATTATTAGATGAGCCGTTTGGCGCTCTTGATTCACTGACTAAACGTAAAATGCACGGCTGGTTATTGGAACTGTGGGGAGATTTACAAAAGACGGTGTTGTTCATCACCCACGACCTGGAGGAAGCAATTTTGTTAAGTGACCGGATTTATCTGCTGTCAGGTTCTGGCACGCAGGTAATTCAGGAAGTGAAGGTCAATCTGCCTAGACCGAGAAGTCCGGAACTTATTTATGAACCCGAATTTATTGAGATGAGAAAAGAATTGGAGCGGCTGATACGCGATGAAAGGTAGATGGAAAAAATGGACGGAAGACTATGGCCTGTTTTTGCTGGTTGTAGTTTTTCTTGTGAGCATATGGGAATGGGTCGTTCGCAAAGGGTGGATACCATCCTTTATTTTGCCTGCTCCATCCGCCATCTGGGAATCTTTGGTTGATAACCAACAACTTTTGTTGCAAGAGCATTTACCCGCCACGCTTGAGGAGGTTCTAATTGGTTTTGTCCTCTCAGTGATAGGTGGAATTCTACTGGGTGTGGGCATGCATTTTTTTCGGGCGTTGGAAAAGGTACTTTATCCCTTTATTCTTATTTCACAAACGGTTCCGCTCATTGCGATTTCCCCTATCTTTATCATGTGGTTCGGCTATTCTATTTGGAGTAAAGTCGCAGTGACTATTTTAACGGCTTTTTTTCCGATTGTTGTGAGTACGTATGACGGACTCAAATTAGGGGGAATGGAATACCGTGAGTTACTCCTGACCATGGGTGCTAATCGCTGGGATATTTTTAAGAAAATCCAAATCCCGCTCGCTTTGCCTACTTTTTTGTCAGGGTTGAAGATGTCTGTCGTTTACTGCGTTGTGGGAGCTACGATTGGAGAATGGTTGGGCGCAAGTGAAGGGTTGGGTTACTTTAGCCGGCGAATGTCGGGCAATATGCAGGCAGATGCAGTGTTTGCCGCAGTATTTCTGCTTTCTTTACTGGGCATCGTATTATTTTTATTGATTGCCTTTTTCGAAAAGCGGGTGCTGAAAAATAAATTTCAATAAAATAGGAACCGCATCGAACGAACGATTACGATGCAGAAAGGACGAAAAAATTCGATGAAAAAATGGTTTTATATCATGTTATGTCTGTCATTGCTCTTATTGAGCGGTTGCGGTGCAGGGAATGCGAACAACCCGGGCACTTCCGGTAACAACTCCGCAGGTTCTCCATCGAACCAGAAGCTGCAGAAGATTAGTTTAATGTTGGATTGGTATCCAAATGCTGTGCATTCCTTTCTTTATGCGGCACAGGCTAACGGGTATTTTAAAGAACAGGGTCTGGATGTGGATATTAAAATGCCCGCAGATACAAACGATCCTTTAAAACTGGTTGCGGCCGGTCAGATAGACATGGCGATTAGTTATGAACCGGAGGTATTAGTCGCACGCGGGGAAAATATTCCCGTTCAATCATTCGGAGCTCTCGTTCGCCATCCGCTGAACTGTTTAATGGTTCCTGCCGACGGGCCGATTCAATCACCAAAAGACCTGGTTGGAAAAACGGTTGGGTACCCTTCGATTCCATTAGATGAAGCGATCGTACATACGATGGTGACGTCTGCCGGCGGAAACCCGCAGCAGGTAAAAATGGTGGATGTGGGATTTGATTTGATTCCGGCGATGGCAACTAAAAAAACCGATGCCCTCATCGGCGGATACATCAACCATGAGACGTTATTGCTTGATAAAGAGGGTCACCCGATGCGGACATTTAATCCAACAAAATATGGTGTTCCTGATTATTATGAATTAGTACTGGTGGCCGGCGAAAAAGGGATCAAAGAAAAACCGGAAGTATTTAAGAAGTTTATGACTGCGATTGCCAAGGGGCAAAAATATGTTCAGGATCATCCGGATAAAGGTTTATCTATTTTACTTCAGCATGAAGATAAATCGTCCCCGCTGGATAAAGGTGTCGAAACAAAGAGTTTACAAATCCTTTTGCCGCTCATGGACGCAAAAGATAAACCATTCGGTTATCAGGATGCAGCTTCCTGGGAGAATGTTGCGAAGTGGCTGTATAACAACAAAGTGTTAAAAACCCCGGTCAAAGCACAGGATGCATTCGTAAATTTCTAAGGAGGCATATCTTATACCCCATTGAATAATAAGTTAAAGAGGAGCCAAGCAGCTTCCTCTTTATTTATATTCACTGAATATTTTGTTCTGAAGTAGAAATAGGAGAAGCTCAAGAACCCGGATATTCAGGGAATCGAGTATCAGCAGGGCAATATGTTGGGATTTTCGTCGGAACAACCGCCAGCTTCACAAAGCAACGATACGTAAAGGTGGAAAGCGGCAGAATAACATTGCACCGAAATACGTACATGGGTTCCAGTTATTTGATCATGTGCGATTTGAAGGGAAAGAAAGCTTCATCTTTGGCCGCAGGAGTAGCGGGTACTTTGATCTTCGGCTGTTGGATGGAACCAAGGTTCATGCCAGCGCCAGCGTCAAAAAACTCACTTTGCTTACCCGAGCCACATCATTGCTCATTGAAAGGAGAGAAGGCGTTTCCTCCCCCCTTCTTTAGAGGGGGGTGGAGGAAACGCCTTTTTATCATGATTATTAATGAAAAAATCAAAGCATCAGAAGTAGAGCTAACGGGAGTATATGGGGAAGAACTAGGCATCGTTTCCACAAAAGAGGCGCTGGAGATGGCAAAAAAACTGGAGGTAGATCTTGTATGTACGTCACTTGCTTCCAGTCCACCGCCATGCCAGTTGATGGCAAGACAAGCAGCCCAGAAGAAAAAAGCGAAAGGAAAACAGGTGCTAAACAAGCAGGAAAAAGGACCGAAAATCAAGGAAATTCGCCTGAGCGCAGCTTACTGTACGCTTGCAACGAAAAGAAAGTGAAGCGGCTAAACAGCTTGTACAGGAATTGGTTCGGGATTTATCTGATTGTGCGGAAAAAGATAAGGGTATCCAGGTAAGCGGTAAGCAGGTTAGTGTTGTTTTAAAACCTTTGCGAGTCACGGAGTAGTATCTTCTGCTTCTGTTATTCCGCTTTCTTTTAATGCCTGACGTACCGTTGCGATGATTTTATAGATGATAGATCGATTCCGACTTTAACGACCGTTTGCGCCAGCGCCGGTCTTATTCCGGTTAGCGATACGCGAATTCCCAATAACACCAGTACCTTATTAATTTTGAAGATGTGATCTGTAACCATCGTATCAAGTGCCTGTATACCAGAGAAATCAATGATGAGGTGCTCTACGTGTAGTTGTGAGACTTTAGGAGAATAACCTTCTCTAAGATATGTCTGGCCCGAGAAGAATCGATAGCTCCAATAAGTGGCATCACGGCGATTCCTTCATGGATGGGCACAATAGGGGCTGTTAATTCACTAACCTCTTCCTGTGTTAATTTAAGAATTTTATCCTTAATGTCATCAATGTCATCGAATGCTTTAATGATTTCATGAAGCACAAGGTCAAGAAGATAGCAAATTGGATACTTGGTATTAAAATTGCAAATGAAATTTGTAACAAAAAGGAGGATGAAACGGTGTCATATGCGTATATTTCGATTGAAAAACATAACAGTGTCTCTATTATTCAATTAAACAAGCCGGAGATGCGTAACGTTCTGGCAGCGGAAATGAGGGAGGAATTAATTACCGCTTTGCAAGGCGCAGAGCAGGATATGGAGATACGGGCTGTCGTTTTAGCCGGTAAAGGAAAAGCTTTCTCTGCTGGAGGGGATTTGCATGCTCTGCGTAAACTGCAGCCTCTGGAAGGGAAAAAAAGACTGGAGCGGGGATATCAGCTTTTGTTTACGCTGTTGGAGATGGAGAAGCCGGTCATTGCTGCTGTCCATGGAGCAGCCGCCGGTGCCGGATTTAATTTGGCATTAGCCTGCGATTTGATTGTAGCGGAAGAGGATAGCTTTTTTGTTCAAAGCTTTGTAAATGTAGGGCTAGTTCCTGATTTCGGAGGAATCCATTTCTTACCTTCTCTTGCAGGGGATAAAAAAGCGAAGGAATGGATGTTTCTCGGAGAAAAAGTAGATGCAAAGGAAGCCTATCAATTTGGCATAGTAAATCAGCTCGTATCTTCAGGACAAGCGCTTTCGTCTGCAATTAAACTAGCAGAAAAGATAGCTGCAAAGGCACCGGTAGCGGTAGGATTGACCAAAAAACTGCTAAATCAGCAGGTACATCAAACATTGCGTTCTTTTTTGGCGGCAGAAGCGATCGCACAGGAAGTATGTTTACAAACGGGGGACTTCCAAGAAGGGGTGCAGGCCTTTTTTGAAAAGCGCGTCCCTGCCTTTCAAGGGAAGTAACGGTTACTGAGAAGTTTTATGTAAATATAGTAGAAAAATTGACAATATTACATAAACATTACTACAATAGAAATAGAGGGAAGAGCAGAAAAGGAATCATGGGAAAAGAGGCGAGAGAGATGAACATCGGAATTGTAGGAGCGGGAGCGGTTGGTGTTTTTTTTGGCGCGCTTCTTAAGCGGGCCGGCCATGATGTCATTTTTTTAGCGCGTAGGGAGCACCTGAAAGCGATGCAAAAAAATGGCCTGTACAATGATTCTGATGAATCCTTTTTTATTTGCGAAACGTTTACAGATAGCTATAAAGAAATGGAAAACGTTGATCTTGTGCTTTTCACAGTGAAGTCTGCGCAGACAAAAGAAGCGGCGCTTCAATTACGTCCTTATTTGAAAACGGATACAATGTTGCTGACACTGCAGAACGGGATTGATAACGAAGAAGTGCTTGGTGATATTGTGGGAGACTCCCGCATAATAAGTGGTGCCGCGTACATCACGACAGCACTTGAACGTCCGGGTGTGATTAAACAGGCGGGAAAAGCATCGCTTGTTATCGGGGGGATGCAGGAAGAAACGCAGGCACGGGCTGAAACGATTGCCCGGTTGTTTGAGCAGGCCGGAATTTACTGTAAAACGTCCGACAATATCAAGCAGAAAAAATGGGACAAGCTCTTATGGAAAAAGCTTCGATATACGGCTGAATGCGTGCTGGATGAAGCTGTGGCCGTTGGAAAAAAGCTGGGCATAATGAGCAGCCCTAAAGTGATTGAGAGGATTTTCACTTCGGCAGAAAAAGCCGGGCAGCATAAAACGTCTATGCTTCAGGATCGGGAGAGAGGAAAACAAATGGAGATAGAGTCTCTATGCGGCTACTTTGTTCACAAAGGTTCTGCCTTACATGCTCATACTCCTGTGTTACATACGCTGTATTCTATTTTATCTTCCATTGAGAAAAAGGGGTTTGCAACGCAATGAAGGTGCAAATAAAGTGGATGGATGATATGCCGTTTCCTGCTGCCGCTGCCGATGAGAAAGGAATCATTCAATATCGCAATCCGTTGTTTGCAGGACTATTCACCGACAGGATATGTGAAAGATGGGAGGATATAAAAAAACTTTTTACGCAATGGGAGGTTCAGTCTCCTGAAGCGGTGCTGGTAAGATTGTTAGATTCTTATCACATGCTGCTGTATAAACCTTTCATCTGGAACCAAGAGTCGCTGCTTCTTTATGTTGTTGTGGATGGAACTCATATTCAACTGCTGAAACAGCAAATTAAGAGCCTCGATAAAACGAATAGCGAACTGGATACAATTATCGAAAACTCATATGATGTTATTTATATTACCGATCGGGACGGTAAAACGCTTAAAACGAATTCGGCCATCGAACGCATTACGGGCATCCCAAAGCAATATTATATTGGCAGAAATGTTTCTCAACTTGTCACAAGAGGGGTATTGCAAGAGTCAGTTACTTTTAAAGTGATTGAAAAGAAAAAGCCTGTGAGTATTATCCAAAGAAACTTCGCCGGAAAAGAAACGTTAATGACAGGAAGTCCCATCTTCAATGAAGCGGGCGAAGTTGAAAAAGTAGTAACCAACATTCGTGATTTATCAGAGTTAAATGAATTGCGAAATGAACTGGACAAAGTAAAAGAGTTAAACAATCAGTATAAAAAGGAACTGGACAAGCTAAAAGCCAAAAAAATAACAATCCCGGAAGTGATTATCGAAAGCCAGGAGATGAAAGAGATATACGAAATGGGAGAACGGATTGCCGATGTAGATGCAACCGTTCTCATTCTTGGCGAAACCGGTGTCGGAAAAGACGTATTAGCCAGACATATTTATCGTTCAGGGAATCGATACGGAAAGGGCGAATTTGTCAAAATTAACTGCGGAGCGATTCCGCATGAACTTTTGGAGTCCGAACTATTCGGGTATGAAGCGGGTGCTTTTACCGGTGCGAACCGGACAGGTAAAGCGGGAATGTTCGAATTGGCGCATAAAGGGGTTCTTTTCCTTGATGAGGTAGGAGAACTTCCCCTTGCCCTGCAGGTAAAGCTTCTGCGGGCATTACAGGAAAAACAAATTCAGCGTATTGGCGGTACGAAGCCGAAGGATGTCGATGTGCGGGTGATTGCGGCTACCAACCGAAACCTGAAAGAAATGGTCAGCCAGGGAACGTTTAGGGAAGACTTGTTTTATCGTTTGAATGTCCTTCCCCTCTCTCTTCCTTCTCTACGGAACAGAAGGGATGATATTCTTCCGCTTGTCCAGTATTATCTTGAAAAGCTTAATGGAAAATACGGATTGACAAAGGAGTTTGATAGAGGGCTGCGCGAATTTTTTTATCATTACTCATGGCCGGGAAATGTTCGCGAACTTGCCAATCTGATTGAGCGGTTGATTTTGACTGTGACATCAAAAACAATCACGCCAGATGACCTTCCCGTAGAATATCAGGAAGGCGAGGAAAAGCTGGTTCGTTATACAAAAGTAATAACATTAAAAGAGGCGGTAGAGACGGCAGAGCGAGAGCTGCTGGCGCTTGCGGTTAAAAAATTCCCCAGCACGTACAGCATGGCAGAAGTGCTGGGGACGAGCCAGCCAACCATCGTCCGGAAATTGAAAAAATACAATTTATGAAAGCACTGCATTCAGTGCTTCTTTGTTAGGCAGTCGTGGGGGCGTTAAGACGTTTCGCGTAAATGTCCCGCCCGATACATTTTTGTATTTTGTGATACAAAAATGAGTTACGCGTGGAGCAAAGATGATACCAACTTTTTTCTATTTTCTAAATATAGATACATTTTTGAATTAATTTTTTCTTTCTCTGCAAGAAAGCGGGTAAAATCCGCGAAAAAAGCTGGCATAATGCTTGCAATGTATAAGGTATCGGAAAGGTAAATAAGGGGGGGTTATATGCTAGCAGTCAAACAGCTTGCAGCAGCCTACGGAAAAATTCAAGTGCTTCATGGAATTGATTTGCAGGTACAAGAAGGAGAAATTGTAGCCATCATTGGCAGCAATGGAGCGGGGAAATCAACGACACTTAAATCCATTCTCGGTGAACTAAAGCCTACTGCAGGAGCCGTGGAATTTTTAGGCGATGCCATTACCGGGTGCGCTGTCTCCGGTGTTATTAAGAAAGGAATCGCCATCGTTCCGGAAGGGAGGCAGATTTTCCCTCATCTCACGGTTTGGGAAAACCTGCTTATGGGCGGATATATGAACTATTTCCGAAACCGGAAAGAAGTGATTGAACGTGCGGAAGAAATGCTTGATCTGTTCCCGCGTCTCAAAGAGCGTTTAAAGGTAAAGGCTGGGACCGTGAGCGGGGGAGAGCAGCAAATGGCGGCCGTGGGAAGAGCGTTGATGAGCCGCCCCAAGCTGTTAATGCTGGATGAGCCTACGCTTGGTCTTGCGCCGAATATCGTCGACAATTTGTTTACTATTATCGCTGATTTAAACCAGAAGGGGCTCACCGTGCTGCTTGTGGAGCAGAAGGCATACCGGGCGCTCGAAGTGAGCCATCGTACGTATGCGATCGAAACCGGCAAAGTCGTAGTCGAGGGGAAATCAGCCGACCTTCTCGGGGACAGCTATGTAAAAGAAGTGTACTTAGGACAGGTTAGCTAGGAAAGCAGACAACACAGGAGGAGAAACATGACACAACGGCCATGGCATGCCTTTTATCCAGAAGGTGTTCCGAAAGATATTGAAGTTCCTACCGTTTCATTGTATAGCTTTCTTGAACGCTCGGCAAAAGATTATCCGAACAGGATCGCCGTAATTGACGGGGAACGTACAATGACGTATCGCCAGCTGAAAGAATGTACGGAATACGCGGCCGCGCATCTTTACGAGCTTGGATTTCACAAAGGGGATCGTACCGCTCTCATTTTGCCCAACTCCGTAGAATATGTTATTGCCTACTATGCCGTCCAGCGCTTGGGCGGGGTCGTAGTGCAGATAAATCCCATGTACCAGAAAAGCGAACTGGCCTTTATTCTGCAAGACTCTCAGGCCCGCTGGCTTATCGGTCAATATGAAGTGCGGGAGAAAATCAACCAGATTGCTTATTCGCAGGCGCTGATCAAAATTTATACAGGAAAACCGGAAGAGGAAAAGGATGCGTGGGATTTTTCCGAGCTTCTTGTTCCGACTGGAACAGATCTCCCTGCTATTTCCATTGATCCGAAAGAAGATGTGGCTGTTCTGCAGTATACCGGCGGCACCACCGGGCGCTCAAAAGGAGCGATGTTAACGCACTACAATCTCGTAGCCAATATCTATCAAATTTATACAACCTTTGGCTCTACATTCAAACGGCCAGGAGAACGTATGCTGAGCATCTCGCCTTTCTTTCATGTATATGGGATGAACAACTGCATGAATACATCCGTTTTCGGAGCGGCCACCATTATTTGTATGCGCAGGTTTGAAGTCAATCAGGCGATTGAACTCATTCAAAAACATCGGCCTACTTTCTTCCCGGGTGTGCCTACGATGTATATGGCGCTGCTTCATCATCCAAAAGCGCCGGAAGCCGGACTTGAATCTATTAAAGTATGCAACAGCGGCTCGGCCCCGATGCCGGTAGAGTTGATGAGAGAGTTCGAAGAGAAGACAGGGGCGACCATTATGGAAGGATACGGTCTGTCGGAAGCTTCGCCTGTTACCCATCGCAATCCCATCCGCGGACAGAGAAAGCCAGGGACAATCGGCATTCCCGTTCCCGGCACGGACAGTAAGATTGTCGATCTGGAAACCGGCATGTATGAACTTGCGCCGGGCGAAGCGGGCGAGTTGATCGTTCGAGGGCCACAAGTCATGAAAGGCTACTGGGATAGGCCGGAGGAGACCGCTATCGCCCTGCGTGATGGATGGCTTTACACAGGGGACATTGCCACGATGGATGAAGATGGTTACTTTACCATTGTCGGGAGAAAAAAGGAAATGATTATCTCCGGCGGGTATAATATTTATCCGAATGAAATTGAGGAAATGTTGTACCAGCATCCCGCGGTAAAAGAAGTATGCGTCTTTGGCGTACCGGATATTTACCGCGGCGAGGTTGTCAAGGCGGCCATCGTTTTGCGTGAGGGCACCTCTATAACTGAGGAAGAACTTATCGGGTGGTGTGCCGGGATGATGACAAAATATAAGGTGCCTAGGTTTGTTGAATTTTTAGAGAAGCTGCCAAAGACAGTGGTCGGTAAGCTTTTAAGACGGGAATTGATAGAAGCAGAAAAAAAGAAAATGAATGGGGTAGGGTGATAAAATGAGAAACGAGATCGTTATTGTATCGGCTGTTCGCACAGCCGTTGGCAAATTTGGTGGGACGCTAAAGGATATGAACTCGGGACAGTTAGGAGCGATTGCAATCAAAGAAGCGGTACAGCGTGCCGGGATTGAACCAGAAATGGTAGATGAAGTCATTATGGGAGAAGTGCGGCAGTCGACGGAATCTTCCAATATGGCCCGTGTTGCCGCGTTGCGCGCCGGTATACCTGAAACTGCAACCGCATACACGGTCAACCGGCTGTGCGCATCCGGAATGCAGGCCGTTGCTTCAGCCACCCAGCAAATTGCATTTGGCCAGGCAGATATTGTAGTAGCTGGAGGGGCAGAAAGCCTAAGCCGTTCCCCAATGTATCTGCGCAATGCCCGTTTTGGTGATGGAAACCCGGTGATCGTGGATTCTAATCTTGAGAACGGACAGCAGCCGATTGAGAAATATGGAAGCCAGCTTGGCATGGGAATGACAGCGGAAAATGTAGCGGAAAAGTATGGAATAACAAGGGAAGACCAGGATGATTTTGCTTTGCAAAGCCAGCAAAGGGCCGCATCCGCCATTCGTGCCGGGAAATTTAAAGATGAGATTGTTCCAATCGAAGTGAAGCAAAAGAAGAGAACCGTTATATTTGATACGGATGAGTTTCCGCGCGAAACATCAATAGAGCAGCTGGCAGCATTACGGCCTGCTTTTAAGCAGGGGGGAACAGTCACGGCTGGAAATGCATGCGGAAGAAATGACGGATCCGCCGCGATGGTGCTGATGTCCCGTGAAAAAGCGGAAAGCCTTGGTTTGGTACCGCTCGCACGCATTGTTGACTGGACGGTTTCCGGTATTTCTCCTGAGATTATGGGTGTCGGTCCCATCCCGGCAATTCAGAAGCTTATGGAAAGAACGAAGATGAATGTGTCTGATTTTCCGCTGATTGAATTAAACGAAGCGTTTGCCGCGCAATCCCTTGCTGTTATTAGAGAGGTGGGCTTGGACATGGAACGGGTCAATGTAAATGGCGGCGCAATCGCTTTAGGGCATCCGCTCGGGGCTACCGGAGCAAAAATTATGGTATCCCTGCTGCATGAAATGCAGCGCCGCAATGAGCAGTTCGGAATGGCAACCCTTTGTGTAGGCGGTGGACAGGGTATGGCTATTGTTATCGAACAGCTTTAATTTTACATGTACGACGTGCCGCCTCTCTCCTCACAAAACAACCATGGCTTTTAGCCGCAACCCCGACATGAAAAGGTACCGTTTTGCCGAGACACAAATGATGGTGGTACGAGGAAAAGAGAGGAGAGAAAGAGACCAGGATTTCAATGTGGAAAAAGGCGAATGCCTTTTTCTTCCGCAGATCTCACTTCTTCTTTCTTCGCGTGTTCATTTTCGTGATTTTCACAAAAAAGGGAGAGGCTGTTTTCTTACACCCAAAGACAGGGAAAGGGGAGCGATATGCATGCCGGCAAAGTTTATGACCGCCAAAGAAGCGGTCTCTTTCATCCCGGATGGATGTACGATGATGGTCGGAGGATTTGGATTATCGGGGCAGCCGATTCATTTGGTAGAGGCGCTGCTGGAAACAAATACGCGTAACATTACGGTGATCAGCAATAATGTAGGCCAGCAAGGACAGGGGATCGGCAAGATGTTGCTGGAAAACCGGGTTAAAAAGGCAATCGGAACGTATTTTACGAGCAATCCGGATGTTTCACGCTATAAACGGGAAGGGAAGCTGGAAGTTGAGCTGCTTCCGCAGGGGACGTTTAGCGAGGCGATCCGACTGGGGGGAAGCGGGATCCGCGCTTTTTATACACCGATAGCTGCTGGAACGCTGCTGGCGGAGAAAAAAGAAACCAGGGTTTTTGACGGAAAAGAATACGTTCTGGAAGAAAGTATACGGGCCGACGTGGCACTTATTAAGGCGCATAAAGCCGATCGTTATGGCAACCTGGTGTATTACAAGACAGCCAGGAACTTCAATACGGTGATGGCGATGGCGGCTGACTTGACGATTGTTGAGGTAGACGATGTTGTCGAAGTGGGAGAGCTTGATCCGGAAGCCATTGTTACCCCGCATATTTTTGTCAATATTGTTGTAAAAAAGGAGACCCCTCTATGAAAAATGCGAAACATTACATTGCCTGGCGCGCTGCCCGGGAACTAAAAGACGGGGAGATCGTGAACCTTGGTATTGGCATTCCTGTCCTTGTGGCTGACTATCTTCCGGAAGAAGGACAAATCTTTCTCCAATCGGAAAATGGAATTCTTGGCGTCGGGCCTACGCCGCCGCCGGACAAACAGGATCCGGATTTGATTAACGCAAGCAAGCTGCCGATATCGGAAGCGCCTGGCGCCTCGTACTTTGATTCAGCCCTGTCCTTTTCGATGATGCGCGGCGGGTATATTGATAAGACGATTATTGGCGCTCTGCAGGTAAGCGAAAGAGGGGATATTGCCAACTGGGCGGTTCCAGGCAAAGACGTGCTGGGGGTGGGAGGCGCAATGGATTTAACGGTAGGGGCAAAAACAGTAATTGCCGTAGCGACACATCTTACGTTACAGGGGGAACCGAAAATTCTGCCGTTCTGCACGTACCCTTTAACCGCTAAGGAAGAAGTCGATATGCTTATTACTGAGTTTTGTGTCTTTCGTTTTGTAGAAAAACAGATGGTGCTGGAGGAGCTGGTGGAGGATGTTACGCTTGAACAGGTAAAAAGTATGACACCGGCACATTTTGATATTTCTGATACGCTTCAGATTGTTCAGCGGCCGGCTAGCTTTGCGCCGGTGCGAATATAAACTACAAGGAAAAGAGGGGTAATGTTGCGAACGAGAAAAAAAGCGTGGGCACTCCTGTTTGTGTGTACGATGGGGCTTAGCTGAGTCACCGGCTGTTCAAGCAAAACGGAAGGCACAGAAAAAAGGACTCCGGGTCGGCGTTGCGTTTCCTGTCTCGGGGAACCTGGCTAAAATAGGGCAATCGTGCACGAACGGTACGGAAATCGCTAAGGACATTGTCATGATCAACCGAATAAAATCGAGCTGGTTAAAGCGGACGTTCCCACGGCAACGGCTACCGTGAAATAAAGTCATTCTGTGGGAAGTCGCTGCCACAGATCCGCGCTTAACCAACCGCGGCTATAAGCATATTTTCCGTCCCAATCCTGATGCAACCTCATACGGTCCGACGTCCATTACATTTATTTCCGACGTTATCGCACCTAAACTTGGCATGAAACCAGAAGAGTTGAAAATAGCGATGGTCCATGAAGACGGGGATTTTGGACAGGGAGTCACGAAGGGAGCAAAAGCGGCCGCCGAGAAAGCAGGCATGAACGTTGTCGCGGATATTTCCTACAACGCAAAGGGAACGAACGACTTGACTTCCGTTATTCTCCAACTTAAAAACCTGCAGCCGGATGTCATTAATGTTGTCCAGTATGATACAGATGCTCAACTGTTCTGGAAGCAGGCCAAGCAGTTAGATTTGAATGTAAAAGCTCTCATCGGGAATGGGGCGGGCCAGAGCTCGGATAACTTTGGGAAAACATTTGGAAAAAATGCGGATGGAATTTTCGATACATCCAGCGCTATGCTCATCAATAAGAAAGCGCTTACGCCGGAGGCACAAAAATTGGAGGAAGAATTTTTTGCGCGCTATGAACAAAAGTTTGGTAAAAAGCCGGACATTTATGTCCTTATCAGCCTAGGACTGACACTTGTTTTTGGCGTTATGAAAGTCGCGAATTTTGCACACGGGGATTTTCTCATGCTTGGGATGTTTGGATCGTTCTTCCTCTTTGAGCACTTTAACATGGACCCGTATCTTTCTTTATTTATCATGACACCGCTCATGTTTGTCATCGGGCTTATTACGTATAAATTCATCGTCCAGCGAACGATGAACCGTCCTCATGTCGTGCAGATTTTTGCTTTTATCGGCCTGTCCGTTGCTTTGCAGAATGCTGCACTGGTAGGTTTTTCGGCGGATTTTTGGGCGATCAATACACCGGTGGCTTCTGCCGTCTTCAAGATAGATTCGCTTCATATTAGCGTGCCGCTGCTCATTGCGGTTTTATGTGCGGCCGTCATGACGGTGTTGATGTTTTTGTTTTTGCATTATACGTATACAGGAAAATCCATTCGCAGCGCGTCTCAAGACCCATTTGCGGCTGCTTTGATGGGAGTTTCCAATCATAAAATCAATATGCTGTCATTCGGTATCGGCCTTGGCCTGCTGGGAGTCGCCGGTTCGCTGCTTATTCCGGTTTATTCCGTCTATCCGATGGTGGGACAGCAATTTGTTCTTATTGCCTTCGTTGTCGTTGTACTTGGTGGCCTGGGAAGTCTTCCGGGTGCACATGCACTGCCGATCGGCTTAAAAAAGAAACTGGAATTGGCCAGAGCCTTTGCTACCAGGCCCTCCCTTCTCTTCCTGGATGAAGTAATGGGCGGTCTCAATCCAAAAGAAGTGAATGATATGATGGAGCTTATCACCGTTTTAAATCGTGAGCATGGGATTACTGTCTGCATGATCGAGCACGTAATGGCTGCCGTTGTCGCGCTATGTGAACGGATCGTTGTATTGCAGCAGGGCCGTAAACTGATGGAAGGAACACCGGCCGAAGTGACAAGCAACGAAGCCGTAATTGAAGCCTATTTGGGAGGAGAGTTTGCCCATGCTTGAGCTGCGAGGAATCAATACATTCTACGGAGATGTTCAGGTGCTCCGTGATATATCGCTAAACGTAAACAAAGGAGAAATCATCACGATTGTCGGAGAGAATGCTGCTGGGAAGTCTACGATTTTGAAAACAATTTCCGGCGCTGTGGCTCACAAAACGGGAAGCCTGTTTTTTCAAGGAAAGGATTTGTCCAGGGTGCCGCCGCATGTCCGGGTAGAAATGGGGTTGATCCATGTCCCTGAAGGAAGACGGTTATTTCCGCAAATGTCAGTCAAGGAAAACTTGGAAATGGGGGCCTATACAAAACGGGCACGTCAAAAACGGAGGGAGAACCTTCTGCATGTATATGATATGCTGCCCAGAATGAAAGAAAGACACAAACAAATGGCGGGAAGCATGAGCGGTGGTGAGCAACAGATGTGTGCGATTGGACGCGGGCTGATGGCCTGTCCGGATTTGCTGATGCTCGATGAGCCGACGCTTGGCTTATAGCCAAAATTGGTCGAGTGGGTGTTCCACTTTGTGAAGCAAATTCGTGATTAGCGGAGTTACTATTTTATTTGTGAGCAAAACGCTCATAAAGCGCTTGAAATATCCGGTAGGGGCTATGTATTAGAAAATGGAAGTATTGTAATGGAAGGAAGCGGGAGCGAGCTTTTAGGAAATGACGGATTGAGAAAAGCGTATCTTGGCATGTAATTTTCGTTTTTTAAGGGAGAAACATACGGGTTTCTCTCTTTTGCTTTTTGATAATTCTAAATTAATGCAATAATGAATTGCCGATACAGAAATAATTTATGAAAAAGCGCAGTACTTGCAGCTTCAATTCGTTTTTGTATTATTTGTTCGTTTAACCGGGGAGAAACGAAGCAAAAGGAGGCTGATATCTTGGCATGCTTATTGCTTCAATAATAAAGCAAGAAAGAAAGACAAGGAGGAAACCGTATGCTGGTTACATTCAATGAAGAACTTGAGCAGATGAAAACAATGGTACGCGATTTTGTAGAATATGAGGTGGAGCCATACGCCCAACAAATTGAGGAAGAGGATTCGATCCCAGAGCATCTTGTAGAAAAAGCGAAAGAGCTTGGCATTTTTGGATTAAGCATTCCGGAAGCGTATGGCGGGATTGGCTTGAATACGGTTGGAAAGGCGATTGTGCTTGAACAGCTGGGCCGTACGCATAATGGGTTTGTTTCGCTGATTAGCGCGCACACCGGCATCGGAAGTACCGGAATTGTGAAATTGGGTTCTGAGGCTTTAAAGGAGAAGTATCTGCCTGATATGGCAGCAGGCCGAAAAATTGCCGCATTTGCTTTATCGGAACCGGGCGCCGGTTCGGACGCGACGAATCTTTCTACAAAGGCGGTGAAAAAGGGCGATAAATGGATTCTTAACGGAATGAAGCATTTTATTACCAATGGCCCGATTGCGGATGTGTTTACGGTTTTTGCTATTACGGATAAAGAAAAAGGGGCAAAGGGCGGAATTACAGCGTTTCTCGTTGAAAAGGATTTTCCGGGATTTTCCGTCGGGAAGGTAGATAAAAAAATGGGGTTGCGCGGCTCCTTTACCTCCCAGATTCTCTTTGAGGATTGTGAAGTGCCTGAGGAAAATGTGATCGGTGAAGTAGGCGAAGGATACTCTTCCGCCCTGCGCATTCTCGGGGAAGGTCGGGTCGGCCTGGCCGCCCGTTCCGTCGGTTCCTGCAAGAAGCTCATTGAAATGTCCGCCCGCTATGCCCAGGAGCGCGTACAATTCGGCAAACCGATTGCCAAAAACCAGGGCATTCAGTGGATGATTGCGGAGATGGCGACTGAAACAGAAGCGGCCCGGGCCCTAACCTACCAAGCGGCTTCCCTGATCGATTCCGGAAAAAAAGCGATTAAAGAAGCTTCAATGGCCAAGATGTTTGCAACGGAAGTGTTTAACAGGGTAGCGGATAAGGCCGTGCAAATTCACGGGGGAATGGGGTATATCTCCGAATATCCGGTCGAGCGTTTTTATCGTGATGCCCGCATTACGAAAATTTACGAAGGAACGAATGAAATTCAGAAGATTATCATCGCCCAGCGTGTGTTTGAGGAGTGTGTAAAATAAACATGCACATCCGACAATTATTTGATTTGTCCGGAAAAGTGGCGCTGGTTACCGGGGGAGGACGTGGGCTAGGCAAGCAGATAGCGGAAGGGTTAGCGGAAGCGGGAGCCGATGTGGCGATCTGTTCCCGCAAGCTGGAAAACTGCCGGCAAACGATGGAGGAGCTGGCTTCTCTCGGTGTTCGCTCCCGCGCGTTTGCCTGTGATATCACCAACCCGGACGATGTGAAAGACACTGTTGACCAGGTGATTAAAGAATTCGGGAACATCGACATTCTTGTGAATAACAGCGGTGCCACCTGGGGTGCCCCAGTGGAAGAAATGCCGCTTGAAGCCTGGAATAAAGTGTTTACTGTTAATGTAACCGGTACCTTTTTAATGTCACAATATGTCGGAAAATTCATGATAAGGAACCGGTTTGGCAAAATCATTAATGTAGCCTCCGCTGCCGGGCTGCGGGCAGAGCCGCCGGAAGTGCTGAATGCGATCGGCTACAGTACCAGTAAAGCGGCGGTTATCCACTTTACGAAAGACCTGGCTCAGAAGTGGGCCAGGCATGGCATATACGTCAATGCGCTGGCTCCCGGTTTCTTCCCGTCAAAAATGACCAAAGCGGTTCTGGAACAGAAAGAGGACGATATTATCTCCCACATTCCATTAAAAAAGGTCGGAAATGACCATACCTTGAAGGGGGCCGCTGTGTTTTTAAGCTCGCCGGCCAGTGACTTTGTAACCGGACACGTGCTTTCCGTAGATGGAGGCAGCACTCTGTAAGCAGGATGAAAACGCTATCCTGATAAACGCTGATCACAAGAATGAGAAGGTAGAAATAAGGAGGAAAACGATGGGCAAAAAATTGTGGGTCATCATACTTGGCGTTCTGCTGGCTCTTAGCACAATTGTTGGGTGTACACGCACGGACAACATGCAAACTTCTAATGCTCCCGCTAAAAACGGAGACTCTAAAGTGATAAAAGTTGGAATTATCGGAGCTCGTACAGGTCCTTCTGCTACACTCGGGCAGTATTTGGACGGGGCGATTGCCGCCTTTAATAAAGCAAATGACAGCGGCGGAGTTAACGGACACACCTTCGAGGTCATCGTACGCGACGACGAAGCCAATCCGACGAAATCGAAAGAGCTTGTAAAAAACCTTTTGTATAAAGAAGGGGTCTCTGTCATCATCGGGCCAACGAACACGTCTAACGCGCTAGCCATCATGCCGGAAATATTTAAGGCGCAGGTTCCGCTTATAGACCCGGTAGCCACCGGAACAAAAATTGGAGAAGAAGCCAAAAAGCTGGCAAAGGACGGTAAAAATTATTTCTTCCGTACAACGACGCCGGATTATGCCCAGGCGGATGCGATTGCACATTACGTTCAAAAGAAAAAGTCCCAGAAACTTGCTATTTTACATGATGAAACCGCTTACGGAAAAGGCGGCATGAAAGAAATTGAGGCTGCCCTGGAAAAGATCAAAATAAAGCCTGTCAAAGAAATCGGGTTCCCGATGAGTTCATCTGATTTGACCCCTCAGGTGCTCGAAGCGAAGGAAGCGCAGGCAGATGCGATCATCGTATGGGCGCTCGGACATGATCAGGCGCAAATCGCCAAAGCAAAGCAAAAGCTTGGCATTACCGCTCCGATGATCGGTTCCACCGCGATGCAGCAAACGAACTTCCGGGAGCTGGCAGGCGACGCGGCGAACGGGAATATCAGCATCTGGCCGTCCGACCATGTTCGCTTAAAAAAGGAAGGGGATCGCCCGAAGCGCATTACGGATGCCTATAACGTCTATAAAAAATACTTTCCGAAAGGGTATTCCATCGATGACGGCGGCTCTCTCATGTTCGCTTATGACGCAGCGATGATTGTCATTAACGCGGTTGAAAAAGCAGGAAATGATCCGGTGGCGATTCGCGACGCTATCGAAAGTGTGGCGCATAAAAACATCGCATCCAAGGATCAGCTCCAGTATAGTCCGGACAACCATGAAGAATGGGAAGGCAAGGATATCGGAATGATTATCGTAGAGAATCACAAATTGTATGAACTGAAAGAATAGGGGGAGCCGGTTATGACTTCCAGCTTCATTATACAATTGCTTATTTCCGGGCTGACCATGGGCAGTATTTATGCCCTGGTCGCCATTGCGTACAATATTATTTTTTCTACGACCCATATTATCAACTTTGCAACCGGAGAGTTTGTCATGCTGGGGGCCCTTGTTACCCTTTCACTTGTTACAGGTGTTCACATCCCAAGCCTGGCGGCCATTCCAATCGCCATGGTTGTTGTAGCTGTTGTGGGATTGCTTGTCGAGAGGCTCGCCTACCGGCCTGTGCAGGGAGTAAAGGTAGCCGGCCACAGCATCGCCTGGATTATTAGTACGCTGGCCTTTTCTATCATTTTGCAAAATATCGCGATGATTATCTGGGGCAAAGAGTTCCTGCCGGTCCCTCCTCCTTTCGGCAGCAGAAACATTTCATTTATGGGAGCGGCGCTGGATACAAATCAGATCTACATCTTTCTTGCAGCTCTTACCATCGCTCTTCTGGTTGAAGTGCTGCTGAACAAAACGTATATCGGCATGATGATTAAGGCGACAAGTGTAAATAGACGGGCGGCTGAATATATGGGAATTAAAACGGCATTTGTCATTTCTCTTTCTTTTGCCATCGCCGGCGGCATCTCGGCTATAGCCGGTATTCTTGTAAGTCCGCTTACGTTTGCAAGCAGCACAATGGGTCTTTTAATTGGATTAAAAGGGTTTGCCGTAGCGATTATGGGGGGGCTGGGAAGCGGTCACGGTGCCATTCTTGCAGGACTACTCCTCGGTATTTGTGAAGTGTTTGCCGGTTCCTTATTCTCGCCAGGCTATCGCGACATTGTTGCTTTCATCCTTTTAATTGCGGTTCTCGCCTTAAAGCCGGACGGATTATTTGGCGAAGCCATTCAGGAAAAGGCATAGGAGGGGAAGGGATTTGAATCCATCTATCGTTAAAATAGGCTTCCTGGTTGTTTTGCTGCTTGGTCTGGCTCTTTTTCCGATGTTTGCAGCTAATGATTACTATCTTCATATGGCACAGATGATTGGAATTACGATCATCGTAACACAGGGTCTGAATTTACTGAGCGGATTTGCCGGCCAGATTTCTCTGGGACATGCAGGCCTGTATGCCATTGGCGCCTATGCGGCCGCCATTTTGACAACCAACTATGAAATGCCGTTCATAGCAGGGCTCGCAGCGTCTATTATCTGCTCCGCGATCGTAGGGCTATTAATCGGCATTCCCGCCCTTCGCGTAAAAGGGCATTACCTTGCTATGGTTACGATTGGCGCTGGCATTATTATCGAAAAGGTAATGCATGAAGGCGGCGATTTGACCGGTGGATTTGCCGGAATTAGCGGCATTCCAAGCCCAGAAATGTTCGGCTATTCGCTGACGGGCGCAGGGATTTACTACATGATTTTCGTTTCGGCAGGTGTAATTACACTGCTGCTCTGGAATTTGACACGAACCCGGCCAGGGCGTGCGTTCTTGGCCTTGCGGGACAGTGAGACGGCAGCGGAAGCTATGGGGATTTCCCGCTACCGCTACAAATTAATCGCATTTGTGCTGAGCGCGGTCATTACAGGAATCGGGGGCAATATGTATGCCCATACGAATAACTATGTAAGCCCTGATTCGTTTACTTCCCATTTATCCATTTTTCTGATTGCGATGGTTATTCTTGGCGGAATGGGAACCGTTATCGGCCCGATTATCGGAACCGTGCTGCTGTACATCCTGCCTGAGGTGCTAAGACTTTGATGAATATCACCTTATTATTTATGGTTTAATCCTGCTTGCTTTCATTATTGGACTCCCTGGAGGTATTGCCAGCTTACTTCCAAAAGCATACCGACCAAAAGAGAATTTGCTTTATGAAGAAGAGCTGATGGAACAGGTCGTAGACGAATACAAGCCAGGCATGGCCCGGCATTCGTCCGGCGGAGACGAAGCGATCCTTCAAGTCGCGAGTTTGACCAAGCGGTTTAGCGGGGTCGTAGCCAATGATGGGGTAACGATGTCAGTTATGAAAGGAACGATTCATTCGCTCATCGGGCCGAACGGATCGGGAAAAACAACCTGCCTGCACTCCATCAGTGGTCTGTATACATTTGATGAAGGTGACGTGCTGTTTGAAGGAAAATCGATTGCCTCTTTGAAGCTGTACGAAAAAGTTCGTATCGGCATCGCTCGGACATTTCAGCACGCACAAATCTTCAAAGAATTGACGGTCATCGAAAACGTCATGATCGGCGAGCATAATTTGCGGAAGACTGGATTCGTAGGCGGATCGCTCCTTTTACCGCGCGTTCTCAAAGAAGAGAAGGAGAGCCAGCGGGAAGCGCTGCGCATTCTTGACTGGTTTGGAATGAGGCATCTTGCCTTTGCTAAATCAGGGGATTTGCCTTACGGATATCAAAAAATCCTGGAGATTGCAAGGGCGATGGCCGCGCGTCCAAAGCTTTTGATTCTGGATGAACCGGCCGCAGGTTTGACGAACACCGAGATTGAACAGCTGGAACAAATCTTAGTAAAGCTGTGTGAAGCCGGGGTTACCATTCTGCTTGTAGAGCATGATATGCGCCTGATTATGAAAGTTTCAGACTCGATTACCGTGCTGGATTCAGGGCGCGTGATCGCTCAGGGAAAACCGGAAGAAATTCAAAACAATCCGCAGGTCATTAAAGCATATCTCGGAGATCGAAGAGCCGGTTAGTAGGGAAGGGGAAAAGAAGATGATCGATTTTAGTCTTACAGTGGAGCAAAAAGAGTTTCAAAAATTAGCCCGCGAGTTTGCGCAGAACGAAATTCGCCCGGTGGCGGCCCATTATGACGAAACAGAAGAAGTTCCGTGGGATGTTATTAAAAAAGCCGCAAAGCTTGGTCTTACCGCTTACCGTTATCCCGAGGAATACGGCGGACTCGGAATTAATGATCCGATTACATCATTGATTATTACAGAGGAATTGTCCTTTGGATGTGCCGGGATTGCAACAGCTATTAACGGCACAGGGCTTGCCGCTACAGGCATTCTGGTCACAGGAACGGAAGAACAGAAACGAAAGTATATCCCTATGTTCACGGACCCGGATAACCCCCGGCTCGGCGCAATGGGGCTTACTGAACCGGGAGCGGGCTCTGATGTCGCTTCCATGACAACAACGGCTGTCCGGGATGGAGACGAATATGTATTAAACGGAACAAAGCAGTTTATTACCAATGGTGGGATTGCTGACATTCACGTAATTTTCGCTCAGACAGACAAAACAAAAGGCTGGGACGGCATTGCCGCCTTTGTAATAGAAAAAGGGACGCCTGGCCTTAAAATGGGAGCAAAAGACAAGAAGCTTGGCGTGCGTGCATCCCATACGGCACAGGTCATTTTGGAGGACTGCCGCATTCCGGTGGAAAACCGTCTGGGCGGGGAGCCGGGGTCCCCTACCTATATCAGCGGTCTTGGAGCGTTAAAAATGCTGGAGGCAACCCGGCCCTCCGTTGGCGCCGCTGCCCTGGGTGTTGCCCGTGCCGCTTATGAATACGCCCTGGACTATGCAAGAGAGCGCAAGCAGTTCGGTAAGCCGATTATCCAAAACCAGGCGATCTCCTTTAAGCTGGCAGATATGGCGATGGAAATCGATGCCGCCCGTTTGCTTATCTGGCGTGCGGCCTGGATGGTAAAAAATAAACTTCCTTTCCGCCGCGGCGAGGGAAGTATGGCAAAGCTGTTCGCAGGAGATATTGCCGTAAAAACCGCACTGGAAGCGATTCAGATTCTGGGAGGATATGGCTATATGAAGGAATATCCGGTAGAAAAATGGCTGCGGGATGCGAAGATTTATCAAATTTGGGAAGGGACTGCAGAGATTCAACGTCTCGTCATTTCGCGTTTGCTTGATAAAAACGGGTAACAAGGGGGAGGGGATTCGTATGAACAGGCCATGGTATACGCACTATCCGGAAAATGTTCCGCACCATATCCATATTCCTTCCCAGTCTATTTATCAACTGCTTGAAAATACGGAACAGGAGTATGCGGCAAGCAAAGCAATCATCGATGGCGAAAAAGAGCTCACGTATTACCAGTTAAAAAATCTTGCCGATCATTTTGCATCGGCCCTCTACCAGCGCGGCTTTAAAAAAGGAGACCGGCTGGCCCTCATGCTGCCGAATTGTGCTGAATATATCATTGCTTATTTTGGTATCCATCGTCTCGGAGGTGTCGTTGTTCAAGTCAATCCTTTATATCAATCGTCAGAATTGGAATACATTCTGAAAGATTCGGAAGCAAAATGGTTTGTTGGACACCAAACGCAAAGAGAAAAGCTGGAGCAAATCGGCTATGAAGGTACCGCCATCTTCATTACCAATGGAGATGGGCGGCAGGAACACGACTTCTATGATTTAATCGCGACCGCTTCTATCGATTTGCCGTCTCTTGCTATCGATCCGCAGAACGACCTTGCCGTACTTCAGTACACAGGAGGAACGACAGGAAGGTCAAAAGGCGTGATGTTGACGCACGCCAACCTCATTAGCAATGTGTACCAGAGCTTTACATTTTCCGCTGGAATTTTTGAAAAACCGGGAGAGCAAATGCTTGCGATTTCTCCTTTCTTCCACGTATACGGAATGACAAGCGCTCTCAACATCGCTGTATTTGCCGCCGCTGCCATTATCTGTGTTGCGCGGTTTCAGGTTGATAACGTCATTGAAATAATACGAAAATACCGGCCTACTTTTTTTCCGGGTGTACCTACGATGTATATTGCTCTGCTGCACCATCCGGAAGCAGAATCGGCCGGACTTGACTGTATAAAGGTATGCAACAGCGGTTCGGCTCCGATGCCAGTGGAAGTCATGAAAGAGTTTGAAGGGAAAACCGGATCCCGCATCATTGAGGGTTATGGACTTTCGGAAAGCTCGCCGGTTACTCACCGCAATCCGATCCGTGGGCAGAGAAAGCCAGGCAGCATTGGTCTCCCGATCCCAAATACGGATTGCAAAATTGTCGATATCGACACAGGAACAGTGGAGCTTGCGCCTGGAGAAGCGGGGGAGCTTATCGTAAAAGGCCCGCAGATCATGAAAGGATACTGGAAAAAACCGGAGGAAACAAACATTGCGCTGCGGGATGGCTGGCTGTACACCGGCGATATCGCCATGATGGATGAGGAAGGCTATTTCTACATTATCGGAAGAAAAAAGGAAATGATCATTGCCGGTGGATATAACATTTATCCGATAGAGGTCGAAGAAGTACTTTACCAGCATCCGGCTGTGGAAGAAGTGTGCGTGTTTGGTATCCCCGACCCATACCGGGGAGAAACAGTAAAAGCGGTCATTGTACCGCGAAAGGAAACAACGGTAACTGAGCAGGAAATCATCAATTGGTGTAAAAAAAGAATGGCGGGCTATAAGGTCCCCCGGTTGATTGAATTCAGAGAGGCACTGCCGAAAACCGTTGTAGGGAAAATTCTTCGCCGTAAACTGGTTGAGCAGGAAATAGAAAAAGCAAATAAAGCAGAGAGCAAGAGGGGATAGATAGCATGGAAGAAGCAGTCATCGTATCGGCGGTACGAACGCCGATTGCAAAAATGAGGGGAAGTTTGCAGAAACTGCATCCTTCCGAGTACGGCGGGCTGGTCATTAAAGAAGCGCTGGATCGGGCCGGTGTAAACGGCGAGGAAGTAGATGATGTCATTTTTGGAAACTGTCTGGGCGGAGGTGGAAATATGGCTCGCCTCTCGCTTCTGCAGGCCGGTCTGCCCGTCTCCACGCCGGGCATGACGATTGACCGGCAGTGCGGATCGGGGATTAACACAGTAGCGCTCGCGGCTCAAGCCATTATGGCGGGAGACGGCCAAATCTTTGTAGCGGGGGGGACGGAAAGCATGACGCGCGCTCCGTATCTATTGGCTCCGCCTGAGCAGGCGTTCGACCGAACCCCGCCAACATTCATTCGCCGCCAGCTGTCCCCTGATCACATTGGCGATCCGCCGATGGGGATTACAGCTGAAAACCTGGCAGAAAAATATTCTATCAGCCGTGAAGACCAGGATAAGTTCGCTCTCCGCAGTCAGCAGAGAATGAAGCAGGCTATGGATAACGGATATTTCAAAGAGCAGATTGTCCCGGTTTCCCTGCGGGGGAAAAAAGGAGAGACGATTCAGTTTGATAAGGATGAACACCCAAGAGCGGACACAATACTTGAAAGTCTCGCAAAGCTTCGTCCCGCATTTAAAGAGGGAGGGTCGGTGACGGCAGGCAATTCCTCCGGGGTGAACGATGGAGCTTCCGCACTTGTTATGATGTCCGGTGAAGAAGCCCGACGCAGAGAATTGCAGCCGCTGGCCCGTGTAACACACTGGGCGGTTGCTGGCGTGGATCCTACTATTATGGGCATCGGGCCGGTTCCGGCTACCCGCAGCGTACTGCAAAAGGCGGGACTCACCCTGGATGACATCGATTTGATTGAAATTAATGAAGCGTTTGCCTCTCAAGTGCTGGCATGCGATCGAGAACTGCAGTTTGACTGGGATAAAGTAAATGTAAACGGGGGAGCCATCGCCCACGGACATCCGATTGCCGCGACAGGCGGCATGCTGATCATGAAACTGGCGTATGAAATGCAGCGCCGCAATGCCAGACGGGGACTTGTCACAGCGTGCATCGGTGGCGGCCAGGGAATTGCCTTAATTCTAGAAAGATAATAGAGGAGGAATCAATATGAATACAAATCAAATGAAGAAAATTTCAGTCATCGGGGCAGGGGCTATGGGCTCGCAAATTGCGATGGTATGCGCGCTCGCCGGCTATCATGTATGCCTGCAGGATGTGAGTGAGGAAAGCTTAGGCAAAGCAAAGCAATCGTTAGAAGGTCATATGAAGCGCCGCATTGATAAAGGAAAGCTATCAAGCGAACAGGTGGACGATGCCTTTTCCCGACTAGAACTTGTTACTTCGCTGGAAGAAGCGGTAAATGACACCGATTTTGTGATTGAAGCGATCGTTGAAAAGCTGGAAGCAAAACGCGAGCTGTTTGCAGCGGTCGATAAACTGGCCCCTGCCCATACAATTATCGCCAGCAACAGCTCCACCATTGTTAGTTCCAAAATCGCGGACGCAACGGAGCGCCCGGATAAGGTGTGCAATATGCATTTCTTTAATCCCGCACTTGTTATGGAACTTGTAGAGGTGGTGCAAGGTCCGCATACATCGGAAGAAACAGCGCAGCTTACGATGGAACTTACGAGAAGTATTAACAAAACGCCGGTCCTGTTGAAAAAGGAGATCTCCGGCTTTGTGGCCAACCGTATTCTCGGCAAGCTCATGGATGAAGCCATCTATCTGCTGGAGAATGGCATTGCGACACCGGAAGAAATCGATTTGGCCTGTACCAAAGCGCTAAACCACCCCATCGGTCCATTTGCTTTGATCGATTTAACCGGCATCGATGTTCACTACTATGTGCGCATGCAGCGGTATGAAGAAACCGGAGAATCATCAGCCAAACCTTCGAAAACGGTAACAGAACTGTTTGAAAAAGGAGAGCTGGGACGAAAGACCGGAAAGGGTTTTTATACTTATTCCTGAACAATTGTACGCGGCAAATAAGGGGGAGAATTACGTGGCACGATTATCCGGAAAAACAGCGATCGTTACCGGGGCAAGCAGGGGGATCGGGAAAGCTGCGGCGGAACGGCTGGCTCGTGAAGGGGCGGGCGTTTGTCTTCTCGATATGAACGAGGAGGGTCTTACCCGCTGCTATGATGAATTAAGCGGGCACGGATATTCACTTCTGAAGGTGACAGCCGATGTTACAAACCGGGAGGAGGTGGATGCAGCTTTTGCAGAGGCCGCCTCTCATTTTGGCACGGTTGATATTCTTGTCAACAATGCCGGGATCATACGTGACAATTTATTTTTTAAAATGACAGAGGATGATTGGGACACTGTCCTAAACGTTCATCTCAAAGGGACATTTTACTGCAGCCAGGCCGCGCAAAACTATATGGTAAAACAAAGCTACGGCAGAATTATAAATATTTCATCCACTTCAGCCCTCGGCAACCGGGGGCAGGCGAACTACGCGACGGCCAAGGCAGGAATCCAGGGCTTTACCAAAACACTTGCTATTGAACTGGGGAGATACGGGATTACGGTGAATGCCATCGCTCCTGGTTTTATTGAAACGGAGATGACCCGGGCCACAGCGGAGAGGATAGGAGTGGCCTTTGACGACTTCGCCATAAGCCGTGCTGCCGAAATACCCGTAAGGCGCAGTGGAAAACCGGGAGACATCGCTAACGCGGTCGTATTTTTCGCTTTGGAAGATTCTTCATTTGTAAACGGTCAGGTTTTATACGTGGCGGGAGGACCTAAAACATAGCAGAGAACGGAAAAGGGAGAAGTGTGGAAAGAGAGGCTTCTTCTTTTTTCGTTCTTTTTAGCATGGATTAGCATGGAACTTTATCGATAACAGGAGTGAGTAGAATGCCGGAATATCCGGTCAATATCATTAAAAATGAGAGTTGCCGCCCGTTTAATTCAGGCGCTTGGCGCTTCCTGTATTCCCGGGGTTAGTATGATTATTACCAATCGCTACATACCGATGAACCGCCGGGGAGAAGCGATGAGAAAATCTCATTCGCCGCAACGCTGGCGTTTGGGCTCGGGCCGCTCCTCGGAGGGTTGATATCGGAGCATGCAGGCTGGAAGTATCTTTTTTTTATCACTTTTTTTGCTCTTATTATGCTGCCTGTATACTATACCCAGCTGCCGGTGGAAGAAGAGGGGAAGAGTAAAGTAGACATTGTAGGGATTGTACTGCTTAGCGTGGGTGTCATGGGCTTGCTGCTCTTTATTTCTACAAAAAACGCGGTGTTTTTTAGTGCCATACTCTGTTTCTGGTTGTTCTGGCGTCATATTCACCGCAAAGATCATCCATTTATTTCTCCTGCTATATCCTGAAAAAACTCCCTACATTTTTTCTCTTTTTTTTTAATTTTTCTATTATGTTTACTGTTCCGCTGCGGCTTACGTTTATATCGGAAGGTGGCTTGATAAGAAAGGAACGTTTTGCATCCTTGCTACAGGCATTGGAATGATGTGTACCGGCCTTTTTCTATGTGTAAGCTTTGCATACCTGTCTGTCTGGTATGTGCTGTTTTTTTATCTTCTCTGCAGCATTGGTTTTGCCTGTATTCAGTCAGGCATCCCTTACTATCTGGCGCGCACATTGTCCGCTGGCAAATTCGGAACCGCAATCGGTCAGCAGCAATTGGTTCAGTTTTTTGGCGGTGCGTTTGGCGTTACCTGTATTGGACTTGTTTTGGATTGGAAAGGAATCGTCCATGTCAATCCTTTATGGAAAGGAACAGCGCTTGTATACAGTAATGCTTTCTGTCTTCTGCTTACGGCGGGAGCAGCAGGCGTGCTAATAGGCATCCTTTCCCGTTTACAAAGGCACCATAATTCAAAAACGTATTATTCCCCACCAGATTCACTGGCAGCAAAAGCGCATGATACGCAGATGAATCAAGAATGACAAAATCGAATCGAATATTTTGAGAAATCCCTTGCTAAAAGGGATTTTTTTAGTTGGTATCGTTTTTGCAACAGGTATAAAAAGTATAGAAAGAAAAAAGGCGATCGAACATTCTAACAAAATAAAAGGAGTGAACGCATATGCAATACGAGAACATTTTGCTGCAAAGAGAAGGACGGATTGGCGTCATTAAAATCAATCGGCCTGAAGTGAGAAACGCACTGGATGGAAAAACGGTAGGGGAAATACAGGATGCCCTGCACCGGTTAGAAGCGGATCAGGAAGTGGGCGTCATTGTTTTTATCGGGGAAGGCGAAAAATCATTTGCGGCAGGCGCGGATATCCGGCAGCTCAGGGAGAAAAAAGCGCTGGATGCCCTTGCTCCGAGTATGTCTGCTCTGTATCGGGAGATTGAGAACTGCAGCAAAGCAACGATTGCGGCAATTAACGGTTTTGCGCTCGGCGGAGGGTGCGAGCTTGCGATTGCATGTGACATTCGAATTGCAGCAGAGCACGCACAAATCGGTCTTCCTGAATTGAATTTATCCATTATTCCCGGCGCGGGCGGTACGCAGCGTTTAGCCCGCATCATAGGAAAAGGAAGGGCGATCGATATGATTTTAACAGGGGAATTTGTCACCGGTCCAAAAGCGGAGGAGATCGGTCTCGTTTCCCAATGCGTACCTTATGAACAATTATGGGACACGGTGAAAGAAAAAGCGGAGAAAATTTTGGCCAAAGGGCCGCTGGCCGTTCGGCTGGCAAAGCTTTCGGTCAACCGTGGATTTGATCTCGATATGGACACGGCTTTAACGATTGAAAAACTGGCGCAAGCAATCCTGTTCGGTTCAGACGACAAAAACGAAGGCACGCAGGCCTTTCTTGACAAAAGGGAAGCTGTATTTTCCGGTAAATAGAACCAGAAAAAAAGGAGGAGAATCCATTGAACATTCTTGTCTTATTAAAACAGACGTTTGACACAGAGGAAAGAATTGTCATCGAAAATAATGAAATTAATGAAGAAGGTGTAGAGTTTGTTATTAATCCGTATGATGAATACGCGGTTGAGGAAGCCATTCTCCAGCGCGAGCAGCATGGCGGAGAGATTACGGTGATCACAGTGGGGCCGGAGCGGGCAGAAAGCGCGCTAAGGACGGCATTGGCGATGGGAGCGGATAAAGGCATCGTTATCGAACAAGAGGGGGAAGCGGACGAATATACCATTTCAAAGCTGATTGCAGCGGCGGTGAAAAACGAATCTTTTGACCTTCTTATCGGGGGTAACATGGCGGTAGATTCGGGTTCCGGCCAAGTAGCGGTTCGTGTGGCGGAAGAACTTGGCATTGCTCATGTGTCCGCTATCACAAAGCTAGCAACCAAGGGAGAAAAAGTCACGATAGAGAGGGACGCAGAGGGGGATATTGAAGTGATTGAGACGAATCTTCCTGTGCTTGTTACAGCCCAGCAGGGATTAAATGAACCCCGGTATCCGTCTCTTCCCGGCATTATGAAGGCAAAGAAGAAGCCGCTTACCCGGTTGAGCACAGATGACCTGGACGCGTACGAGCCGGCGGCGCCCCGCACAAAAGTAATTCAACAGTACACGCCGGAGAAGAAGCAGGCAGGCCGTATGCTAGAAGGAGAGATAAAGGAACAGGTGAAAGAACTCGCCCAATTGCTGCGCATGGAAGCAAAAGTGGTGTAAAAAGGAGGAAAAACAGATGAGCAGAAATATTTTGATATTTATAGAAACAAAGGAAGGAAAAATTCGCAACGTATCGTTTGAAGCACTGGCGGCGGCAAGAAAAGCAGCGGAAGGCGGAAACGTCACTGCGGCCCTGTTCGGTATCCACAAGCCCGAATACATAGAGGGGATTGAGAGATACGGAGCGGATACATTATACATCGCTGAAGATGAATCGCTGTCTGTTTACAACTCTGATGCATACACACAGGCTTGCTGCCAGATGATCGAACGGGTACAGCCGGATGTCATTTTTATGGGACATACAGGCCTTGGAAAAGACCTGGCACCCCGTGTAGCAGCCAGGCTGCAGCTTGGACTTATCTCTGATTGTACAGCCTTTGAGATAGAGGGTGATTCTCTCATCTTTACCCGCCCGATTTATGCGGGCAAAGCGTTTCAGAAGAAGATGTTCAATGAGGGGAGCATATTTGCCACACTGCGGCCGAATAATTTTGAAATGGCAGAAGCGCCAGCTACACTGGCGGTTGAAAGCTTTCAGCCGGAAATTAAGGATATACGAACCGTTGTAAAAGAAGTTGTGCGGAAAACGTCTGGCACTGTTGATTTAAGCGAAGCGAAAGTGATCATTGCCGGTGGCCGTGGGGTTAAAAGCGCGGAAGGCTTTCAACCGCTTGCGGAATTGGCAAAAGTACTGGGAGCAGCTGTCGGTGCCTCCCGCGGGGCATGTGATGCCGAATACTGCGACTATTCTTTGCAGATCGGACAAACAGGGAAAGTGGTAACGCCGGATTTGTACATTGCCTGCGGTATATCAGGCGCTATTCAGCACCTGGCCGGGATGTCCAACTCAAAAATTATCGTAGCGATCAACAAAGATCCAGAGGCTCCTATTTTCCAAATCGCCGATTACGGTATTGTAGGAGATTTATTTGAAGTCGTTCCTTTGTTAACGGAGGAATTCAAAGTGATGCTCGTCACGTCGTAAAACAGCCATGGCTTTTCAGCCGCAACCCCGACATAAAAAGGAACCGTTTTGTCCAGGACACAAATGAGGGTGGCACGAGGAAAAGAGAGGAGAGAAAGAAACCAGGATGTCAGCGTGGAAAAAGGCGAATGCCTTTTTCTTCCTTGGATCTGACTTCTTCTTTCTTCACTCGTTCATTTTCATGATTTTCGTATAAAAGAGGAGAGGGAATAGCTTATGAGTATTCAGCGTATCGCAGTCATCGGCAGTGGAACAATGGGCCGGGGAATCGCCTATACGGCGGCCCTGGCCGGATTTGAAGTGATGCTGCAGGATATTTCGTCTGACGTGCTGGAAAAGGCAAAGCAATACATGGAAAAAGAAATGGCCAAAAGCGCAGAAAGAGGATTTATTACAGACGGACAACGCGAAGAAGCGCTCCAGTACCTGTCGTATACAACCGACATACCGGACGCGGCTAAAAATGCGGATCTCGTCATCGAAGCGGTTGTGGAAGTGATGGAAGTAAAAATCGAGGTTTTTAAGCTGCTTGATATGCACGCGCCGGAGCATACAATCCTGGCTACCAATACATCGACGATGAGCCCTACGGAAATCGCCGCTTCTACCGTTCGTCCGGATAAATGTATCGCCATGCATTTCTTTAACCCGGTTCATAAAATGAAGCTGGTTGAACTGATTCGCGGGCTTGATACATCAGACGCTACCGTAGAAACGGTCAAGCAGGTTGCAGAAAAAATGGGGAAAGAAACGGTGGAAGTGAATGAATTTCCGGGGTTTGTGACAAGCCGTATGAACTGCCTGATCGGCAACGAAGCAATGAACATGCTAATGGGAGGAGTGGCTTCCGCCCAAGACATCGACAAAGCGCTTAAGCTTGGGCTCAATCACCCTATGGGGCCGCTGGAGCTGGCCGATTTGGTAGGGCTGGACAGTCGGCTACGCAATATGGAATATCTCTATAGGCACCTGGGCGAAAAATACCGTCCTTCGCCTATTCTTGTAAAGTATGTAAAAGCAGGCCGTCTGGGAAGAAAATCAGGCAGAGGATTTTACGAATATATTGATCGGTAAAGATTTTGATAGAGGAGGTTTTTTTGTGATTTTTGAATCATCTGAAGACATTGCCCTGCTGAGGCAAAGCGTTCGGGATTTTGTAGAGTATGAAGTAGAACCGGCAGCTATGGACATCGAGGAGAAAGATGAAATTCCGTCACGTATTCTAAGCATGGCAAAGGAAATGGGGTTATTTGGGTTAAGTATTCCGGAAGAATACGGGGGCCTTGGCATCGGTATGGTGGGCAAGTGCGCTCTTTATGAAGAACTGGGAAAAACACATAACGGTTTTACTACCGTTATTGGCGCTCATACCGGCATCGGTTCTGTAGGCATTGTTGAAATGGGAAATGAAGCGCAGAAACAAAAATACTTACCTGCTATGGCTTCAGGAGAAAAAATCGGCGCTTTTGCCTTAACAGAACCAAGCGCGGGTTCGAATGCCACCAATCTTAAGACAACGGCGGTGCGTAAAGGCGATAAATATGTTCTAAACGGTAGTAAGCACTATATTACAAATGCTCCAATCGCCGACGTCTTCACCGTTATGGCGGTCACAGATCCTGCGAAAGGGGCCAAGGGGATCACATCTTTTATTGTAGAAAAAGACTTTCCGGGCTTTCAGCTTGGCAAGATTGAGAAAAAAATGGGACTGAGAGGCTCCCACTCAGCGGAACTGTTTTTTGAAGATTGCGAGGTACCGGCAGAAAATGTGCTGGGACAGGAAGGTCAGGGTTACGTCAATGCGCTCAAAATTCTGGCAAACGGGCGCGCCGGCCTTGCTGCGAGGAATCTCGGGTCCGCACAAAAGTTGCTTGATATGTCGATGAAATACGCGCAGGAACGTATCCAGTTCGGCAAACCTATCTTCGAGCAGCAGATTATCCAGCACTATCTCGCGGAAATGGCGCTCGATATTGAGTCGCTTCGCTGGATGACCTACCGGGTCGCCGGCATGGTCGATCAAGGAATGAAAGTCATTAAAGAAGCTGCTATGGTCAAGTTGCTAGGCTCTGAAGTATACAGCCGGGTTGCGGACAAAGCCGTGCAAATTCACGGGGGAATCGGCTATATCTCTGAATTCCCGATTGAGCGCTACTATCGCGATGCGAGAATTGCGAAAATTTATGAAGGGACTTCGGAAATTCAAAAAAATATTATCGCCGCACAGCTAAAACAGGAGTACAGCTAATGTCTCTTTTACCGCTGTTTAACTTGCTCGCGTTTTTTGCGGTCGTCGGTTATGCATTGTACCTGTTTGCCCACCTGGTGCACAGCCGTCTGGCGTACATCAAGCTTGGGCGTGCGGTCGATCTGAAAGAAGACGCCACACGAAGCATCAATGCATTCTGGGTGAACGTTTTTGGACAGAAAAAACTATTAAAAGATTCCAAAAGCGGTGTCATGCATATGGTGTTATTTTACGGCTTTCTGCTTGTGCAGTTCGGAGCTATCGATTTAATTTGGAAAGGCTTGAAGCCAGGGTCTCATCTGCCCTTCGGCTCTTCTTATCCATATTTCCTGCTGTTCCAGGAAGTTGTGGTTGTCGCCATTCTTCTTGCTATCTTTTATGCCTGGTACCGCCGGAATGTGGAGAAGCTGAAGCGCTTGAAGCGGGGGTGGAAAGCAAACCTTGTAGTCTGGCTCATTACAATTCTGATGATCAGTACGCTCTTATCGGAAGCGATGGAAATCATCTGGCTGCATTCTGATAATGTGGCGTTTCATTCGACACAGCCGATTGCGTCAACCTTAGCCGTTGCCTTTAGGGGGAACGGTTCTTCTGCAGCCGGGGCGGCATTCTATGTGTTCTGGTGGGTTCACCTGCTGACCCTCCTGTTCTTCCTCGTGTATATTCCGCAGGGAAAGCATGCACACCTTTTGTTTGCCCCGTACAACTGGCTGATGAAGGATAAAACCTGTCCGCCAGGAAAATTAAGCACGATTGATTTTGAGAAGCTGGAGGAAGAAGGGGCCGAAGAGTTTGGGGTCGGTCGCATTGAAAATTTTACGCAGAACCAGCTGATTGACCTGTACGCCTGCGTCGAATGCGGCCGCTGCACCAGCATGTGTCCGGCTGCCGGGACAGGCAAGACGCTGTCACCGATGGACTTGATTGTAAAAATGCGTGACCACTTAACCGAGAAGGGTGCTGCGATTACGGGCCGTATCCCATGGCTGCCGGCAGGTCTGTTTAAGGAAGCAAAAGGAAACGTGCTGGCGATGCAAGCGCAGGCCGCATCCGGCCAGGTTGCTGAAGAAGTAGCGGCAGCAACCGATGGTTCTTCTGCATTGAAAATTGAGTATGATGTGAACCTGATTGGGGATGTCATTACAGAGGAAGAATTATGGGCGTGTACGACATGCCGCAACTGCGAAGATCAATGTCCCGTTGCCAATGAACACGTTGGCCACATTATTGACATGCGCCGCTACTTGGTGATGACTGAAGGGCAGATGCCGTCTGACGCGCAGCGCGCACTCAGCAACATCGAGCGCCAGAGCAACCCATGGGGGATTAACCGCAAAAACCGCATCAAGTGGTGCGAAGGCATGGAAGATCTGGTACCAACCGTGAAGGAAGCGGAAGAATTTGAATACCTCTTTTTTGTCGGCTCAATGGGTTCATTTGATAACAGAACGATCAAAATCACCCAATCCTTCGTCCGCATTATGAACAAAGCGGGGATCAAGTTTGCCATTCTCGGCAATGATGAAAAAAACTCCGGGGATACGGCGCGCCGTCTGGGAAATGAACTGTTGTTCCAGGAGCTGGCGATGGAGAACATCGGAAACTTCCAGAAATATAATGTCAAGAAAATTGTCACGATGGACCCGCACGCCTACAATACCTTTAAAAAGGAGTATCCGGAATTTGGCCTTGAAGGCGTGAAAGTGTATCACCACACAGAACTTCTCGTCCACTGGCTTCGCGAAGGCCGCTTGAAGCCGGTACACGAAGTGAAAGAGCGCGTCACATATCACGATTCCTGTTACCTGGGCCGCTACAATGACATTTATGATGCACCGCGGGAAATCTTATCCGCGATTCCAGGCATGAGCATTGTAGAGATGGAGCGCTCCGGCTGTGACAGTATGTGCTGCGGCGCCGGCGGCGGGATGATGTGGCAGGAAGAGCACCAGGGCACGCGGGTTAACATTGCGCGTACCGAGCAAGCGCTGGCAGTGCAGCCAACGATCATCGGAAGCGCCTGTCCTTACTGCTTGACAATGCTCTCGGACGGTGTAAAAGCGAAAGAAGTCGAAGAAAAAGTACAGACGCTCGACGTGATTGAAATTTTAGAAAAATCCTTAGTCATCCAATAAGATGCATGACCATAAAATGTACTGGAACAAAAGGTTCTTTACCATAAACTGTGCTTGACACTATAAAAAGCAGATCAAGGATGGGAGAAGAGAGAAGCATGTCGCTTCGTTACGCTCCGCAGGGAAGTGTAAGCTGTTCGCTCCGGAACCCATCAAGCTCGCCCACAAAACGGATGCAAAGATGTTTTATAATGGCCCGCTTGATGGGTCCTGGAGCTGGGAAGTCGCGTAAAGGCGTTCCATTGCTCATCTACCCTCCCATTCCTCCAACTTTTGTATAACGTCAAGCCAGAGTTTGGTGTAGAGCCACTAGTTATTTATATTTTTGTATAAAGTTAAGCAAGGATCAGAAAAATCAAGAAAAACTCCGATCCGCTAAGAAATCATCCAATAAAAGCGCTGTAACGGAATAAATAAACGTAAAAAAAGTTTGTTTCGTCTGAAATCACCTTTTATATTTTTCGCTTACGTCCGTATAATTGGTGAAAAGCAATTGTATATTGGCCAAATTCCGGGATAATCGGGAACGGAGGACCCAATCAAGTGGGGTTAATTCTACATAATGTAGAAAGGATGAGATACTCTTTCGCCATCCTACCCGTCAGCTAACTTCGTCGGCTAAAGCGAAGGAGGTCAGAAGACCGCCTATTTGAGGAGGCCTTTTTTTGTTGCGTACAGCAGCGGATGAGTCTTTTCAATAGTTAAAGGTCTTTTTTGTTTTAGCGTTAAATTTTCTTTATCGTAAAATTAACAGTTGCTTCACCAGAAAAAAAGAGTAGGGGGATACAATGAGGGGTAATGATAATTATCCGGGAATTTGGTACACCAGAGAAAACCTTTCATCAGGGGTGGTATTACAGGCTAGTAAAAAACTATAAAAAAGTGGATACTAACCAGGAACTTCATTTTTATTTTGTGACGGAGGATTCATTATGAGCAGTGCTGATATATTTAAAAGATTAGTTCTGGGGAGACCCTTAAAAACCAGCCAAATGGAGACCGAAAAAATGCCAGTTTGGAAAGGTCTCCCTATTTTATCCTCGGACGCTTTATCATCCGTTGCATATGGAACGGAACAGATCTTATTAGCGCTTATGACTGTGGGAGCCGCTGCATTTGCTTTCGCTTTACCGATTGCGATTGCAATTATCATGTTGATTGGAATTTTGATTGTCAGCTACCGCCAGGTAATCGATGCCTATCCGCAGGGGGGCGGCGCCTATATGGTCGCCAAAGAAAACCTGGGGATGACATGGGGCAGGCTGACGGGAGTCTCACTGTTAATTGATTATACACTAACCGTGGCTGTATCCGTTTCCGCAGGTGTTCAAGCCATAACCTCGGCTTTTCCGGCAACCATACCATTTATCGTTCCTATGGCACTTATCCTTGTATGGGTTATGGTTTGGCTTAATTTGCGGGGCACATCAGAATCCGGAACCGTGTTTTCTATACCCACGTATTTCTTTATTTTTTGCGTGTTAGCTCTTATTGTGAAGGGGGCGTTCGATTTATTAGCGGGATCTGCTCACTCTGCGGGCGGGATGTCGATTGCACCGGCCGTCCCCTCGGGGCTCACATTATTTGTGATATTAAGGGCGTTTTCTTCCGGATGTTCAGCCGTAACAGGAATTGAAGCGATTTCCGATGCGGTCCCTCATTTTCGGACCCCTTCTCAAAAAAACGCGAAAAGAACATTAGTAACACTCGGGATTCTGCTAGCTGTCATCTTTGGGGGAGTCACCATTTTGTCGTTAGCTTATGACATAGCACCGGACCCTGCAGGACATACCTCCGTACTGTCGATGGTAACGCAGCATGCCTTTGGAAGAGGCGCGATGTATTATGCCATGCAGATTTCGACGATGTTAATTCTAACGTTGGCGGCCAATACAAGTTTCAACGGGTTTCCTATCCTTGCTTCCATTATGGCGCTGGATAAAAATCTGCCCCGGATGTTTGCGAATCGAGGAGATCGTTTAGCATTCCATTATGGTATTATTTCATTAGGCGTATGTGCAAGTCTTTTATTGATTGAGCTATTTGCGATGTGCTCAATTTCTGTACGGAACCAATGAAATCTACGGGAAAAAATGCTTTTTTGGTTCGTTAGAACCCATTAATCCTTTTATTTAGGTCTATTTATCCAAATATTCCCTATCAAAGGGCATACGTATCCCGTTATCCACATCAGCCCTATTCGGCCGGTGATTGATTCCCATCATTTATCCAGATGTGGATAAGTTTATGCCCTTGCAACCAGACTCCGCATCTTGTCTGCTTGGTTCTCTCTGATTCGTCCCAAAGCCATAGCTAACATGACACATAGCGCAAGTCCACATCTCACCTTCATTTTGGCCATGCCGCGAATGGTGTGCATCTCAAAGC
>NZ_KE387175.1:35768-93009 GCF_000430625.1 Aneurinibacillus terranovensis DSM 18919 | reverse complement strand
TGTCTCGTCGCATACGGACGCTGGTCTTCCTTTGGGGAGCCGTCTCTTCGCCACCGCTGCAAGGTCCGTTGGGTCAGTCCTAACTCTAAGCAGGCCAGTCGTTCCTTGGCACCAGCTTGTACCGCTTCTTGGATCAGTGTAATGGCATGCTGTCGATCTGAGGCACTGATCATGCGTCCTCTTGGTCCCCCCAAATCGACTGGGCCTTTTTTCGCAGCACGAGTAGGGCTGCTGTCTCCGCTAATGCGGCTTCCTTCCGCTTCAACTCACGGGTTAGCGTCTTCATTTCCCGCTCTTTATTCCGAAGTTCCTTTTGCAGTTGAGACGCCTGCTGGGCAATCCCGCCATTGGCTTGCATACATGCATCACGCCAAGCTTCAATCTGCTCGGCAAACAACCCTTTAGCACGACAGTACTCGGACAACTCGATTTCGCTTAACGTAGCGGTCTCCACCACGATAGAAAACTTATCCCGACTACTCCATCTGTCTGGCTCTAAACCGCCTCCGGGAACAACGAACCCATTGGCTCTGGCTTCCTTCTGCCACTTATATAACGTTCCTTCTGACAGGCCACTGTCTCTAGCGATTTGACTTACAGGTTCATTATTTGGGGGCATCATTCGAAGTTGCATTTTCTGCTTTAATTCATCACTGTATCTAGCCATCGTCCGTCACCTCAACCTCTCTTTTTTTACTATACGTATTCATGAGGGGTACGACAACTATTGTGACACAGGGGGATCCCCAGGTTTGAAAATCTAGCAGTGTTTAACAAGGAACTGCTTGAGAAATGTGAGGCGGATGCACAAAGAGAACATTACCGCAAGGATGCTACCATAGAACAACTCTACAAACAAGATCAGGCAGCCCTTCTTAGCCTCCCTGCCGTACCGCTAGATGTTAGCAAATATACGACCATGAAAACCAATGGATATGGCCGGTTTTACCTGAACCATGGTTTGCATGAATATTCCGTATCGCCTAAATATGCTAATAGCAAAGTGCTGGTAAAAATTACAGCCAATGAAGTCATCCCTTTAGACGAAAGTCATCGGGAAATCGTTAGGCACGAGAGATTTTACGGCAATACCAAACAGCAAAGCATGAAATGGTTACCGTACCTTACCCAACTGGCTCGCAATCCCGGAGCGTTAAAATATACCGGTATATTCGAAATGCTGCCCGAATCTGTGAAGAGTTACCTGGATCGATGCAATAAGAGTGATAAGGGCAAAGTCTTACAAGCCATAGCTAGCCTGACGGAAAAGAGTGGATTTGAGTCTGCTGTAGAGACCGTGGATCATGCCCTACAGTATGGGGCAACGGACACCGACAGCCTGATTAATCTGCATCGTCGGCTTTATGGAAATGTAGTGGAGCTTGCCCCCATCCGTTTGGCTGGCAACATACCTGAGTTGACCAAGGTAATCCCCAACCTGGCAGCTTACGATGCAAAGCTTGGAAAGGTAGGTCGTTAACTAACTATGCTGACTCATGAAATAGCAGCCTATTGTAAGGCGTTGCGTTTAAGCCAAAACATTGCGGAGATGTCTGAAAAACTGCAAGCAGAGAGTCATCAGGAATACCTCTTGCAACTGTTGAAATCGGAGCTGGAGCACCGGGAACAGGCTCGGAAGGATAAACTGCTTAAAAATGCAGGTTTTTATAGCCTGAAAGTTTTTGAAGACTTCCGGTTTGATGAAGTAACCTTACCAGCAGGAGTGACACCTGAATACTTAAAAAACGTTGAGTTTCTGAATACCAAAACCAATCTCGTGATGTATGGCAATGTGGGGACGGGGAAAACCTTTCTGTCTATTGCGCTAGGGGTTGAGGCTTGTAAAAAAGGCATTGAAACACGATTCTTTCGAACAGCTGCCCTGGTTAATAAGCTTTCAGAAGCCAAGAAGAGCGGCACTTTGTCCGCATTCATGAAGCAAATAGCCAAAGCAGAACTTGTGGTCTGTGACGAGTGGGGTTACGTTCCCCTTGACAGGGTTGGAGCCCAGCTATTGTTTGAAGTGATCTCCGAATGCTATGAGCGGAAGACGCTGATCATCAACACGAATATTCAGTTTTCGCGGTGGGTTAACGTATTTTACGATGAACAAATGACAGGAGCCATATTGGATCGAGTATTGCACCATTGCCATCTGCTCTTGTTTCCAGGCTCAAGTCATCGAATGAGAGAATCGGGATTAGCACAATAAAAAATTGAGAGGGAAAAGCAATGAAAACAAAGAAAACAAAGAAAACAAAGAAAACAAAGAAAACAACCCTAACTAACCATTCAGAACCTATGATGGATGAAAACACACTGGAATGGATCCAAGACGAAGATACAGAAAAGCTCATTTCAGCGCTTGTAGGATACGCTAGGAGCCTTGAAATACAGGTTGTAGAGTTGCGTTGTCGAGTAAATAGGCAGATGGCTCTCTCCGGTCAAAAGATCCCCTTCCCTGAGCCATACAGCGACCTTTATGAGGCGTTTGATGATTATGCTGCCTATCCAAAATTCAAGCATCTCTTCAAATTGCTAGAGTAATGAACAGGTCGAATTGCCGTATGAAAGGGGAGCGAAATCGGGAAAGCGAAATATTTCCTTTCCTCTCAATCCTCAGTAAAAGCAAGAGATAGGAATAAGTTATCCACATGTAAATATTCAGGAGATAAACTTTCACACATGTGGATAACATCCAATTTCCAATGTAGATAATTCTTACAAATATGGAATATGAAATAACTACTTGAATACTGAAAAAATCATTGGTGACCCTGTAATGGTGAATAAAAAATTCCCCACCCTACACTGGGGAAAAACATTTGCAAAAATGAGGAATTTTCACTTGCAAAAAACACCAGGCATTCGTTCTAAGGCCGTCTTCTTCCACTGTCGTAGCTGATTCACATGGATCCCATGTTCTGAAGATAGTTCATTTAAGGTCTTTTTTTGGAGGTCCTTTTGTTGCGGGTTGGATTGGCAAATGGGGAGGCCTGACTGGTGGTTTTTGTTTTCTGGCTTCATTAGCCTGATTGGAGCCATACTTTCTTGGCGTATAAGAAAGCATACATTTTCTTACACGTACAAGGGCAGCTAAATCTTGAATTAATGAACAGAAACATCCTCTCATCCAATGATTGGATGTTTTTTTTAATATATATGAATTTCAGCCAACGGGGAATGTTTCTATGTGCATGCTCCAAATAACAAATATATTGAGCTTCAAAAAACTTTTAAAGTGGAATTTTTAAAAGTTTTTTTACATTTTTTTTATTGAAAAAAATAAAATAATCGGGTAGGATAAATTCATAGCAACTGATTAAGCGCTTCCCCAAAATTTATAGATCTGGGGTAAACGCTTATATTTGGAGATGGAATGTGAATCTGGCTATACATCCAAGTAAGGATTCGGGAAGGAGAATTGTGTTTTGGCGGAATTACTGAGACTAAAAAATATTTGTAAAGGTTTTGCCGGAATTCCTGTCTTGAAGAATATTGATCTCGACATTCAAGTGGGCGAGGTTCATGTGTTGCTTGGTGAAAATGGAGCCGGCAAATCGACTATGATTAAGATTATGACAGGAGCCTATACCAAGGATGAGGGGGAAATGTTTTGGGAAGGCAAAAAAGTGGAAATTAAAAATCCTTCCGATGCGATGAACATTGGAATTGCAACGATTTATCAAGAATTAAATGTAATTCCCGAACTAACAGTCTATGAAAACATCTTTCTTGGAAGAGAACTTAAACAAAATAGCAAGTTTTCGTTCTTGAATCGAAAAGACATGAAAAAGAAAGCGGTTCAATACTTACAACGTTTGGGTCAAGATATTTCCCCGGATGCCAAGGTTTCTTCGTTGGGGATTGGGCAGCAACAAATAGTGGAAATTGCTAAAGCGCTTACCATAGATGCGAAATTGATTGTCATGGACGAGCCAACGTCCAGTTTAAGCGCTTCCGAAGCTGAACAGCTTTTAGAAACGATTATGGAATTGCGTAAACAAGGAATCGCCATTGTATATATCTCTCACCGATTGGAGGAACTTAAACGGATCGGTGACCGCGTTACGATTTTGCGGGATGGAAAAACCATTGAGACTCTGCCTGTCAAAGAAACCAGCACAGATAAAATGATTCAACTGATGGTGGGAAGAACATTGGACGATAAGTATCCAAAAGAAATCTTCCAGTTGGGCACGGAAGGGCTGAGAGTGGAGAATCTTCGTTTGAAAGGATCACAAAAAGCAATCAGTTTTACTGCTTATCAGGGTCAAATCTTAGGGATATCTGGTTTGGTTGGGGCGGGTCGAACCGAATTGGCACGAGGCATTTTTGGGGTTAATCCCGTCGAAACCGGGAAGGTGTTTGTCTTTGGGCAGGAAGTGAACATTAAATCTCCGAAAGATGCCATTCAAGCGGGTCTGGCTTTTATCACTGAAGATCGAAAAGGCGAAGGATTGTTCTTGGATCAAACGCTCGAATTCAACATGTCGATCTCTAGTTTGAAAAAATTTAGAAAAAGCCTTTTCCTCCAACGGGAACAAATGAAAAAAAGCTCAGAGGGTTATATTCGCGAGCTGCAGGTTCGCCCTGGAGACATCCATAAACATGCCAGAAAATTAAGTGGTGGAAACCAGCAAAAGATTGTTATCGCAAAATGGTTGTGTACCGAAGCCAAGGTCTTTATTTTTGATGAGCCGACTAGAGGTATTGACGTGGGGGCCAAGGTAGAGGTATATCGCCTGATTAATTCCTTAGTGAAAAATGGATGCGTTGTCATTATTATATCTTCAGAATTACCTGAAATTCTAGGAATTTGTGATCGGATTCTGGTCATGAGTGAAGGGGAAATTACTGCGGATATCATGAGGGAAGAAGCTAATCAGGAGAAAATCATGAAAGCTGCTACAGGAGGGGTTTAAATATGTCAGAATTAGCGATGGATAAAAAGAAACCGTTTTCAAACAAGTTTTCCAAGGAACTGCTGAGCAAATTTGGCGCCTTGATTGGATTAGTTGGATTAGTCATAATTTTATCAATATTGAATAGCCGGTTTTTAACGATCAACAACATGATGAACATTGCTAGTCAATCTTCGATCAATGCCTTATTGGGTGTCGGAATGCTACTCCCGATTTTAACTGCCGGGATTGATTTGTCCGTCGGCTCCATTTTAGCCATTTCTATCATGACCATGGGAATTGTGGTTGTCAATTGGGGGATGAATTCCTTCCTTGGCATTCTTGTCTGTTTAGCAGTGGGGACGTTGTGCGGCTGGTTGAATGGAATCATGCTAACGAAACTTCGTCTGCCTCACCCATTTATCTCGACTTTGGGAACGATGAATGTTGCTCGTGGAATTGCTCTCATTGTTACGGGAGCGGCACCGATCGCTGGATTCCCTTTCGCGGTTCAATATGTGGGAAATCAATTTGTTGGTCCTGTACCTGTTAGTTTTCTGCTCGTTATCGTGACTTATGTCGTGTTTCATCTCTTTTTAACCCGAACAGCAACGGGCCGATACATCTATGCGATTGGCGGAAACAAAGAAGCGGCTCATTTATCGGGGATTAATGTGAATAAAATTCTTGTGATTGTCTACAGCTTAAGCGGTTTGATGTCCGGTTTGGCAGGTTTAGTCATGGTTGGACGAGTGAACTCCGCGTTTCCGCTGGCTGGTCTCGGATATGAGTTGGATGCGATTGCTGCGGTTATCATCGGAGGAGCCAGTTTCTTTGGTGGTGTGGGAACGGTTTGGGGAACGCTCATCGGAGCGATGATCATTGCCGTACTAAGAAACGGATTAAATCTGTTAAATGTTTCGGCTGATTTACAAATGGCTATTATTGGTCTAGTGATTATCGCTGCGGTATATGTGGATGTTCTCCGCCAACGCTCGTCGAAGAAGTAGCTAGGAAAAAACATACCTATCTAGGAGGAAACCATGAAAAAACAAATTCGTTGCGCAGTACTTGGATTGGGACGATTAGGATATTGGCACGCTGAAAATCTGGCGACAAAAATCAAAGGAGCCACATTGCAATGTGTTGCGGATCCTTTTGCAGGACAAGCGGAAAAAGTAGCGAGAGAACTGGATGCGAAACAATGGACACGAGATCCGAATGAAGTATTTGAAAATTCTAATATCGATGCGGTTATTATCGCCACGCCGACCAGTACGCATGCAGATATGATTCAAAAAGCAGCCAAGAACGGAAAGCATATTTTTGTAGAAAAGCCGTTAACAAATGATGTAAAAGAAGCGGATGAAGTCATCCGAATCATACAAGAAAACCAGGTCTTATGTCAGGTAGGTTTCATGAGAAGGTTTGATCCGGCCTATGTGGAAGCGAAAAGAAGGGTTTTGGCGGGAGATATCGGTACACCAATTTACTTTAAAGGGGTTTCAAGGGATCCGGGGTCGCCTCCAGCAGAATTTATTAAAAATAGCGGCGGGATTTTCTTTGATATGTCCATTCACGATTATGATGTCGCTCGATTCCTGCTAGGAGCGGAAGTAACGACCGTATCCGCCCATGGAAACGTTTTAGTCAATTCCTTCATGGAAGAATTTCATGATGTAGATCAATCGCTTACCTATATCACGTTTGATTCGGGAGCTGCTGCAGATGTGGAAGCCAGCCGAAATGCATTCTATGGCTACGATATTCGGGGAGAAATCATGGGAACGGAAGGCACGATTGTCATCGGATCTCTTCGTTACCATGATGTCCAAGTCTTAAACAAGAACGGCAGCACGCATGATATTGTTCCCGCTTTCCCGGAGCGGTTTAACAATGCCTATCAATTGGAAATGGCTCATTTTATCGATTGTTTAAGAAAAAACGAAGCGCCTGCCGTCACAGCGATCGATGGAAAAATCGCTTTAGAAATTGCCGCGGCCGCCAAAAAGTCTTTTGAAACTGGGCAAAAAGTGCATCTTCATTCTATCGGGTCAATGGTTTAACCGCTTGTTAGAAGCGTTAAATAACTAAATGAAACATAAAACAAATGGGGGTTTATCATGAAAAAATTTACAGTTCTTTCGATGGTATTAGCTTTATCTCTTTCCGGTTTAGTTGGTTGCAGCAGTTCGCAATCTTCTCAAGCCAACATTCCTTCCAATGGAGCTGGCGGCAGCAATAAGCCAAAGGTAGTTGTCGTGCTGAAAACGTTAAGCAGTCAGTATTGGAAATTTGTACAGGCTGGTGCGGAAAAGGCTTTCAAAGACCTGAATGTCGATGGTAAGGTTCTTGGACCTGCTGCTGAGTCTCAAATTATGGAGCAAGTCAATATGATGCAGGATGCGCTTAACCAAAATCCCAATGCTTTAGTGGTATCCCCAAGCCAGCCTTCTGCAGCGATACCGACGTTGCAGCAATACAAACAAAAAGGGATTCCGGTTTTACTTGTTGATACCGATGCGAAATGGGATGATAAAACCACATTTATTGGGACGGATAACCTGACAGCAGGGAAAAAAGCCGGTGAATTATTAGCATCTAAGCTGAAAAAGGGAGATAAAGTGGCTTTGATTGGGGGAGCTCTGGGTAATCCGGCTATGGATGACCGTGCAAAAGGTGCCAAGGAAGCTCTGGAACAATCTGGGATGGTAATTGTTGCCCAACAACCTGCGGACAGTGACAAAGCGAAAGCAATGACTGTCATGGAAAATATTCTGCAAACCCATCCGGATGTCAAGGGGGTTTATGCCGGTAATGATGATATGGCAATCGGTGCTTTACGAGCAACTAAAGATAAAGGATTGAATATCCCCGTCATTGGAACGGATGGTACCGTTGAAGCGGTTCAATCTATCTTGGATGGAGGTTTAGCAGGTACGATTGCTCAAAGTCCTTATGATATGGGGTATAAAGGCGTAGAGGATGCTGTAAAAGTGATTAAAGGTGAAAAGATCGATAAGCGAATCGATAGCGGTGTGGATGTGATCACGAAAGATAATGCTCAAAAGAAACTGGACTTTTTGAAAAGTATTTCTAAATAATTAATCGTCGTTCATGTCCAGTATACTGGGTATGTAGGGTAAGCGTTTAGCCCTATATACTTTAGTAGGTTTCAACATTGGACAACGATAAAGGTAGGGGATGGAGAATGGAAACAGTCAAAATCGGAATTATTGGAGCAGGAAGAATAGGTAAATTACATGCAGAAAATCTGGTGCGGATTCCGCAGGTGGAAATTAGAGCGATTTCAGATATTTTTCCCGATCAAATCCAATCCTGGGCAGAAAGCTTTGGCATCCCGAAAGTGATCAAGGATTATCAGGATATTTTGAATGACCCTGAAATTGATGCGGTTTTTATTTGCTCTCCAACGCATACGCATGTTTCCGTAATCACCGAAGCGGCGAAAGCGGGGAAACACATTTTTTGCGAGAAGCCAATCAGCTTTGATTTGGAGCAAACCCTACAAGCTCTTCAAGTGGTTCAAGAATGCGGGGTAAAGTTCCAAACCGGCTTTAATCGCCGATTTGATCATAATTTTAAACAAGTTCGCGAAATCGTAGAGGCTGGAAAAATAGGGGAACCTTATGTAATCAAGATTACCTCCAGAGACCCGGAAACTCCTCCAAGTGAGTATATTAAGGTGTCTGGCGGGATGTTTATCGATATGAGCATCCATGATTTTGATATCGCTCGCTTTTTATCCGGTAGTGATGTAGAGGAAGTCTATGCCCAAGGGGCGGTATTGGTCGACCCTGTCTTTGCGGAATATGGAGATGTTGATACGGCGATCATCAGCCTAAAATTTAAAAATGGTGCCCTTGGCATCATTGATAACAGCCGAAAGGCGGTTTATGGGTATGATCAGCGCGTAGAAGTATTTGGTTCCAAAGGCTGTGTTAACATTAAGAATGATCTGCCCAGCACTGCCGAAGTAAGTACAGTTGATGGGGTTATTGCGGATAAGCCGAAGTATTTCTTCCTGGAACGATATCGAGAGGCCTATGTAGAAGAAACCAAAGCGTTTATTGACAGCGTGTTATATGGTAAGGATGTTCCTGTGGACGGAAATGATGGTTTACAGGCGGAACTGATTGCTCATGCTGCGAAAAAATCGTTAGTAGAAGGCCGTCCGGTGAAGATCGCGCAAGTGACCCCGAAGGAAATTAACTTGGGTTAACGCTCCCTTGATTTCTTCAAAGAAGTTCCGCTTTCCTTTAAGCAAAGCGGAACTTCTTTCCTTCTTGACTTTCTTGCAGAGGGTCATGAAGAAAAAGGCTTCTTAGTTTTTAGATATATTATTGGTACTCCATGTACTTTCTCAGCTTTTATGATACCGTAATTTTTAAAAAAAACTTTATTTTTAAGAAAGTTAATCATATAATAGGTTAAGCGCTTACTCTTTAAGGAGGGGAGAATCTATGGAAAAGGTTCGATTGACAACCGCTCAAGCCTTAATTCGCTTTTTAAATCAGCAGCATGTTGAATTTGATGGAAGAGAGGAAAAATTCATAAAAGGAATCTTTACCATATTTGGCCATGGGAATGTACTCGGCCTTGGTCAAGCGTTAGAAGAAAATCCGGGAGACCTGGAAGTTTACCAAGGAAGAAATGAGCAAGGAATGGCGCAAGCCGCTGTCGCTTTCGCGAAGCAAAAGCATCGCAAGCAAATCATGGCCTGTACCTCTTCAGTTGGTCCAGGGGCAGCCAATATGGTGACCGCTGCGGCAACAGCTTCTGCGAATAACATTCCGGTTTTACTGCTTCCCGGCGATACATTTGCCACCAGACAACCGGACCCTGTTCTTCAGCAAGTGGAACACTACCATGATTTAACCATCACGACAAATGATGCATTCCGAGCAGTCAGCAAGTATTGGGATCGTGTGAACCGTCCGGAACAATTGATGACAGCTATGATCCAGGCTATGCGTGTTCTCACGGACCCAGCTGATACGGGAGCGGTAACCATTGCCCTTCCACAAGATGTACAAGGAGAAGTGTATGATTTTCCTGAGTATTTCTTCAAAAAGCGTGTGCATCGGATCGAACGCCGCATTCCGACCGTTTTAGATGTAAAAGATGCGGTGGAATTGATTAAAGCAAAGAAAAAGCCGATCATCATCTGCGGGGGGGGGAGTTCGTTATTCCGAAGCCGCGTACGCACTTAAGCGCTTTACCGAAAAGTTTAATATCCCATATGGCGAAACTCAAGCCGGAAAAAGCGCAATCGAGAGTTCGCATGCCTACAACCTGGGTGGGATCGGCGTCACCGGAAATCTGGCTGCCAACCTGATTGCAAAAGACGCAGATTTGGTAATTGGGGTGGGCACGCGCTATTCCGACTTTACGACGTCATCCAAGCAATTGTTCCAAAACTCTGAAGTGCAGTTTCTGACGATCAATGTTTCCGAATACCATGCATATAAGCTCGATGCGGCAAAAATCGTGGCGGACGCCAAATTGGCGCTGGAAGCCCTCGAATCCGAACTGGAAAAGATCGGATACCGCTCTCGCTACACGCATGAAATCGAAGCGGCGAAAGACGCGTGGAAGGCCGAGTTGAACCGCCTGAAGCAAATCCGCTATACAGGTCCGGGGTTTAAGCCGGAAGTAGCCGGCCATCTCGATGATGTGCTGCCCGAATTTGCCGAAGCGCTTCAATCCTGCCTAACGCAAACCGAAGTCATCGGCTGCGTGAACCAATTGATTGACGACGACGCGATTATCATTGGAGCATCGGGAAGCTTGCCGGGAGACTTGCAAAGAATGTGGGAGTCTCGCCGGCCTAACACCTACCATATGGAATATGGTTATTCCTGCATGGGCTATGAAATTTCTGGAGCCCTGGGGGTGAAAATGGCAGAACCGGACAAAGAGGTCTATGTGATGGTCGGGGACGGAAGCTACCTGATGCTGCATTCGGAATTGGTGACCAGCCTCCAGGAAGGGAAAAAAATCAATGTGCTCTTGTTTGATAATGCGGCGTTCGGGTGCATTAACAACCTCCAAATGGAGAATGGCATGGGCAGCTTCGGAACGGAATTCCGATATCGGAACCCTGATACCGGCCAACTGGATGGAAGATTGATCCCAATCGATTTTGCCAAAAGCGCGGCGGGCTATGGCGTGAAAACCTATAAGGTCAAGACTCTGGAAGAATTGAGGACAGCTATCGAAGACGCGAAAAAGCAAGCGGTGTCTACGTTGATTGATATCAAAGTACTGCCCAAAACGATGACCAGCGGGTATGAATCCTGGTGGCATGTGGGGATTGCGGGTGTATCAGGCAATGTAAAGGTTCAAAAAGCGTACCAAAATAAAGAGGACAACTTGAAGAAGGCAAGGCAATATTAAATTCCGAACGAGACTAAGATGTAGGCCCCTCGGTGCTTGAAAACTGAGGATCAAAATAAAGGGAAGTAGAGCGATAAAACATGTTTAAGAAAGATACCATAAAACTTGGGATTTCCCCCATCGCCTGGACTAATGATGATATGCCAGAGCTTGGAAAAGAAAATACATTTGAACAATGCATCAGCGAAATGGCACTTGCTGGATTTGTGGGAAGTGAAGTAGGAAACAAATATCCCCGGGATACCCAAGTGTTAAAGAAAGCGCTAGGACTGCGTCACTTGGAGATCGCGAGCGCTTGGTTCAGTTCTTTCGTAACGACGAAACCGCTTCAGGAAACAGTGGATGCTTTTATCCCACACCGTGACTTCCTTTATGAGATGGGAGCGAAAGCCATTGTGGTCTCAGAACAGGGACATAGCATACAAGGGCTCATAGATGTCCCGTTATTTCAGGAAAAACCGGTGTTTACAGAAGAAGAATGGAATCGTCTTGCCAACGGCTTAAATTACCTAGGCGAGTTAGCGAAAGAAAAGGATATGAGGATCGTTTATCACCATCATATGGGAACCGGTGTTCAGACCACCGCAGAAATTGATCGATTAATGGAGATGACTGATCCGGAGTTCGTCTACCTGTTATTCGATACAGGGCACCTTGTCTTCTCTGGAGAAAATCCTATGCACATTTTAGAAAAGCATATGTCGCGAATTAAGCACGTTCATTTAAAAGATATCCGACAGGAAGTCGTGGATCGTGTAAAGGCAGAAAATATAAGCTTTTTGCAAGCGGTAAAAGAAGGAGTCTTCACGGTGCCTGGAGACGGAGTGATCCATTTTGCACCGATCTTTACCTTTCTTGCCGAACAGGGATACGAGGGCTGGTTCGTTGTCGAAGCGGAGCAGGATCCTGCCAAAGCCAATCCGTTTGAATATGCTGTAAGGGCTCGCCGATTCATTCGGGAGACAGCCGGTATCTAGGATAAGTAACCAATAAGGAATATTTATCTCAACTATAAACACATTTTCAAATGGTGATAAAGCGCTTAATCATAAGAGCCAGTTTAAGTTGTCCCACCAAAATAGAAAAAAGGGGTGTCATAATGTCAAAACTCATTGTTCCTAGTCTGTTTGAACCTGATCATGATGGAAATGTGCTTACCATCACACCCGAGTTGGCAGGATGGAAGTATGTTGGATTTGAGGTTTACTTTTTGAAGAAGGGTCAAACATTGAAAAAGGAAACAGGGAATCAAGAGGCTTGCCTCGTTCTTCTAAGTGGAAAAGCAACCGTGGAGACAGCCAAAGAAACCTGGGAAAACATCGGACAGCGAATGAATGTGTTTGAAAAAATTCCTCCTTATTCTGTCTATGTTCCTTCCAACGACCATTACGAAATTGAAGCGGTCACGGATTTGGAACTGGCGATTTGCCTAGCTCCCGGTAAGGAAACCTATCCGGCCCGATTGATTGCCCCTGGACATGTGGGTGTTGAGACTAGAGGAGCGGGAAATATTGAACGGCAAATTCATAACATTTTGCCGGAAGGAAAAGAAGCGGACAGTTTACTCGTTGTGGAAGTGTTTACTCCGGAAGGACATTGGTCCAGTTATCCCCCGCATAAGCATGATGAAGATAACCTGCCGCATGAATCTTACCTGGAAGAAACTTATTACCATCGAATAAACCCGGGAAATGGGTTTGCGGTGCAACGAGTGTACACGGATGATCGATCTTTAGATAAGACGATGATCGTGAAAGATGGCGATGCCGTTCTGGTTCCGAAAGGCTATCACCCGGTATCGGCTCCTCCCGGATATGAAGTTTACTATTTAAACGTAATGGCGGGTCCTGTACGCACTTGGAAATTCCATAATGATGCCGATCATGAATGGATTCTGAAGCGAAACCATGTGACCAAGTAGTTTAAAAAAGAGGGAGATAGAACGATGAATCCTTTACGATTTGATACAGCAAAACCAACTGATTTGATCGCGATTGGACGATTATGCATCGACTTGAATGCCAATGAAACGAATCGTCCAATGGAAGAAACGATGACCTTCACCAAATATGTAGGCGGCTCACCTGCCAATATCGCCATTGGGGTGGCTCGATTAGGGAAAAAGGCCGGATTCATTGGTCGAGTCGCGGACGACCAGATGGGACGATTCATCCGAAACTATTTGAATAAGAATCAAATTGATATTTCTAACGTCGTTACAGATCAATCGGGCGCGGTAACCGGGCTTGCCTTTACGGAAATCAAAAGCCCAACGGATTGCAGCATTTTGATGTACCGTGATAATGTGGCTGACTTGAAGTTGGAATCGAAGGATGTCTCAGAAGAATATATCAAAAATTCGAAAGCCCTCCTCATTTCCGGAACCGCCCTGGCGAAAAGCCCATCCCGCGAAGCCATTTTTGTCGCCTTGGATTATGCGAGAAAGCATGATGTCGTTGTCTTCTTTGATATCGACTACCGCCCATATACCTGGACTTCTCCGGAGGAAACGGCGGTGTACTACAATCTAGCGGCAGAAAAATGCGACGTGATTATTGGAACTCGGGAAGAATTCGATATAATGGAATGCTTTGATCACAATCCCAACCGGGATGATACGGTTACTGCGAAGAAATGGTTTGATTATCACGCGAAGCTAGTAGTAATTAAACACGGAAAAGACGGATCGGCTGGCTATACGAAGGATGGAAAGATCTATCCGGGAACTATCTTCCCCGCGAAAGTCCTGAAAACCTTTGGAGCAGGTGATTCTTATGCATCCGCTCTCATCTATGGCCTAATGCAGGGTTGGAGTGTCGACAAAGCGATGGAATTCGGCAGTGCTTCCGCATCGATTGTTATTTCTAGCCACAGCTGTTCTGATGCGATGCCGACAGTGGAACAAATCAAAAGCTATATGGAAAAGTGCAAAAACGGAGAAATTGTCACGATTTAATCATTAAAAATGAAAATCAGAGAGGAGATTTTAGATCATGACATCTACAACTACAATACAAACCTTGAAAAACTTTATTGGCGGACAATGGGTAGAATCCACTTCCGGAAAATTGGATCCAGTTTATAACCCGGCAACTGAGGAAATCCTTGCATATGTTCCGATTTCTTTGAAGGACGATTTAAATCAAGCCGTTCAAGCAGCCAAGGAAACTTTTAAAACCTGGAGCCGGACTGCTGTACCTCGCAGAGCCCGCATCCTGTTCAAGTATCAACAGCTATTGGTGGAGCATTGGGAAGAACTTGCTCGCCTGGTTACACTGGAAAACGGGAAAAGCTACGGAGAAGCCTATGGAGAAGTGCTACGCGGGATTGAGTGTGTGGAGTTTGCAGCAGGCGCTCCTACCCTCATGATGGGGAAACAATTGCCGGATATTGCAACGAATGTGGAATCCGGGATGTATCGCTATCCGATTGGAGTCGTAGGGGGAATCACGCCATTTAACTTTCCGATGATGGTTCCTTGCTGGATGTTTCCATTAGCCATTGCCTGCGGAAATACCTTTGTTTTAAAGCCTTCCGAGCGGACTCCTCTATTGGCGGTTCGCCTGGCTGAACTGTTCAAAGAAGCTGGATTGCCGGATGGCGTTCTGAATATCGTTCATGGGGCTCACGATGTGGTAAACGGATTGTTGGAGCATCGCGATGTGAAAGCTATCTCGTTTGTGGGATCTCAACCGGTTGCGGAATATATCTATAAAACTGGTGCGGCTTATGGCAAGCGTGTGCAAGCTTTGTCGGGAGCGAAAAACCACTCCATTGTGATGCCGGATGCCAATTTGGATGACGCTGTAAATCAAATCATAAACGCCGCATTTGGTTCCGCCGGTGAACGATGCATGGCTTGCTCCGTCGTCGTGGCGGTTGGAGACATTGGGGATCAGCTTGTTGACAAGCTAGTACAAGCGGCAGATGAACTTCAAATCGGGGACGGACTGGAAGAAGGAGTCTTTCTTGGTCCTGTGATTCGGGACAGCAATAAAGAAAGAACTGTGAAATATATTGAGATCGGTAAAAATGAAGGAGCGATCTTGTTACGCGATGGACGTCAAGATGCAGCGACAAATGGAAAAGGATATTTTGTCGGACCCACGATCTTTGACCAAGTTTCCACCGACATGAAAATTTGGAAAGACGAAATTTTTGCCCCCGTCTTATCCGTTGTTCGTGTGAACACGCTGGAGGAAGCTATTGAGTTGACCAATCAATCCGAATTTGCGAATGGGGCTTGTATTTTTACCCAGAATGGTAGCAACGTTCGTCAATTCCGCGAAACGATCGATGCCGGTATGTTAGGAGTGAACTTGGGCGTTCCTGCACCGATGGCGTTTTTCCCGTTCTCCGGTTGGAAAAATTCCTTCTATGGGGATCTTCATACCAATGGTTCGGATGGTGTCGAATTCTACACTAGAAAGAAAATGGTGACCGCTCGTTGGTAATCGCCTTTTCTAAAACCGGGGGTTTCCCCTGGTATTCCTATACCTAAAGGATGTGGAGAATGAAACCAACCATTTACGATGTGGCCCGAGAAGCAGGCGTCTCTATTGCTACACTGACGATTCCCGATGATTTATCCCTTGTTGGATTTGACAATACCAATTTAGCGAAAAGCGTCGAACCTCCTTTAACCACCGTATCTCAACCGATCCGGGATATGGGACATCAGGTGGTTGATTTATTGATCCAACGGATTGAAGGAGTATGCACGATGAAAAGGCGGGTTGTCTTACTGCCGGAATTGGTTTTACGGAGTTCAACCCAAGCGTTTGTCTCCAAAGAGCGAGTGTGGGTTTAATTTGCACTGATAAGGAAGTGAGGATAAATGCCTTTTGTCTCAATGAAAGAGATGTTAAAACAGGCCTTAGAAAACAAATATGCGATAGGTCATTTTAACGTCAATAATCTCGAATTTGCCCAAGCGATCTTGCAGGCGGCACAGGAAGAAGAATCTCCCGTGATCCTTGCTGTCAGTCCGGGGTATATTCCCTATTTGGGGGGATTGAAAGTCGTGTCATTGATGGTCCGTGCACTTATCGAAGAATTAAAGGTCAGCGTTCCTGTTGCGTTGCATTTGGATCATGGTTCCTCGCCGGAAATGTGTATTCAAGCCATGGATGCCGGATTTTCTTCGGTGATGATTGATGCTTCACACCACCCTTTGGAACAGAATATCGCCACAACGAAAAAAGTGGTGGAGATTGCGAAGGTTTTAGGGGTTTCCGTGGAAGCAGAGTTAGGGCGAATCGGTGGACAAGAAGATGATTTAATTGTGGATGAAGCGGACGCAATGTATGCCATTCCGGAAGAGTGTGTTCGATTAGTCCAAGAAACAGGGGTAGACTGCATCGCACCGGCATTAGGTTCGGTTCATGGACCCTATAAAGGGGAGCCACGGCTGGGATTCTCCCAAATGGAGAAAATCGGGAAATTAACAGGTGTTCCCCTTGTACTACATGGCGGTACTGGTATTCCTACCCAGGATATTCAACGAGCTATTTCTTTAGGTACCGCCAAAATCAACGTGAATACAGAAAACCAACTGGCTTGTACGGAAACGATACGCCGTTTCCTATCAGAAAATTCAACGGATTATGACCCGCGAAAATATTTAGGCCCTGCAAGAGAAGCGGTAAAAGTAACGGTGAAAAGGAAAATGCGTGAATTCGGCTGCTCTCAAAAAGCATTCGGTTTAATTCCACTAGAGTTATAGAAAATTTTAGATACTTATCGATCTCCCCCATCCGATGGTAATCCACTAGATGGGGGGTGTCATTCATGAAGATAGGGAGATACGAAACAATGTATTATTCATAGGAAGAAACGAATCATCTTTAAAGCTTTTTCAAAATTAGTTCAATGAGGTAGCTATATGAAGTTAACTGTAAAGAAAAAATTAATCAGTGGATTTTTCGCCATTACAATTATTCTCGAGATTATCAATGGTATTTCTTATTCCTATATTAAAAAAATAAATGCCTCTTATTCCGATCTAGTAGATAGACGGGCACATATTTTAAGTCTTGCAAAAGATATTCAATATGATATTGCTCAAGAGGAAAAGTCTTTAACTGAGTATCTCTTAATGCCCAGCCAAATTGATTTGCTAAGTTTTCAAGAAAACAGTGAAAACCTAAATAAACATGTCAGTCAAGCATTAACATTGACAAAAGAAGATGTTAATATGCAGGGATTTAGAAAAATAGAGGAATTAAACCGTCAATACCAGAAAAACGCACAACAAGCCGTTGGAACACTTAAAACCAATCGTGTTGAAGCAATCCTGTTACTAAATTCAAAGGTTGATCCGATTAATCAAGAAATGACAATACAATCCTTTATGATTGCAAATGATGAACAAAAATTAATGGACGAAGGCTCGAAAAAAAACACGGAAACGGTGAATAAAATTGCTATGACCATTCTATTCATCAGTGTTATTGCGTTCATGTTAGCTATTTTAACAGGTTACTTGATCTCAAGATCCATATCTAAGCCCATTGTTTCCATGGCAAAAGAGGCGGAACGAATTGCTTCGGGTGACTTGTCTATTGAAGACATTCAAATTAAAAAGCGGGATGAAATCGGGAATTTAGCCCGTTCTTTTAATAAAATGGCCAAAAATCTGCGTGAGCTTATCTTAGAAATTAGTTTTAGTGCTGAACATGTGGCTTCCTTATCGAAAGAATTAACAGCAAGTGCCGAACATTCGAGCAAGGCAGCAGAACAAATTGCAGCTTCTATTCAAGAAATCGCCAGTGGTTCAGAAAGCCAAACACAGGGAGTAGAACAAAGTTCCAAATCCTTGAGTGAGATTACGCAAGGTGTTCAGCATATGTCCGAAAATGCCTCTATGATATCAGGTGCATCTATTCATACGATGAAACAAGCAGAGGAAGGTGGGGAATCCGTTGAAAAAACTTTGGCTCAAATGAATTCTATTCATCAATCGGTTTCTGAAACAGATATGACTATCCAATCTCTGCAACAACGTTCCGAGGAAATTGTGAAGATTGTAGATACCATTACGGGGATTGCAAGCCAAACCAATCTATTGGCTTTGAATGCAGCGATTGAAGCAGCTCGTGCGGGGGAATATGGGCGGGGTTTTGTTGTGGTTGCCGATGAAGTTCGTAAATTAGCTGAAGAGTCAAATATCTCCGCCAAACAAATTGTCGAACTCATCCAAGAAATTCAAAGGGATACCCAACGCTCTGTTCAAGCGATGAGTCATGTAAAAAATGAAGTCCAAGTCGGTATGGATGTTGCTTATGAATCCGAAGAAAAATTTAATCTTATTTTAGATTCCATGAAACAAATTACCCAGCAAATTCAAGAGATTTCAGCCACAGCCCAACATATATCGGCCGGTTCCAAACAGGTGGCATCTTCTGTGACAGAAATGACGCAGATTGCAAAAGAAGTATCAACCAATTCGCAAAATGTGGCAGCTTCAACTGAAGAACAATTATCTTCTATGACAGAAATCTCTGCCTCTGCCTTGTCTTTATCTAAAATGGCAGGAGAGTTGCAAATGATGGTAGGAAATTTCAAAATATAAACGACTGTGTATTCAACTGTTTTAGATCCGGGAATGTTCTTTCCCTGTGTCTATGTAGATGAACATCATTAGCTTCTTTATCATTTGGTTTGTGAAGGGATTGTTCATCTTCATCTATGAAATTCGGCAAAAAATAGCCCCTACCATTTTTATAGTTATAGTGATTTGGGGTGCCTTTATAGCTTTAGAATATGTGAATGAACCGCCTTAATTTATATAAAGCCGGTGCATGGAAGAACTTCTCATAACCAGTTATAATAGAGAGGTAATCTGGGGCTTTTCCCCGTATCCTAATGTAAAAAGTGGTGTGAGATGAAACCAACGATTTATGATGTTGCAAGGGAAGCCGAAGTCTCTATTGCTACGGTTTCGAAGGTTATTAATAATACCGGAAGAATCAGTGATAAAACGAGAAAAAAAGTGATGGACGTGATGGACAGACTTGGCTACCGACCCAGTATCGTGGCGTCTGCACTCACGGGAAAACGTACGTATACAATTGGCTTGCTTATCCCCGACCTTGCAAACCCTTTCTTTGCGGAAATTGCTAGAAGTGTGGAGAATCGAGGGCATGAATTAGGTTTTAGCATTGTCCTATGCAGTACCGATAATGATTCTAATAAGGAAGCGAAGTATATTGCTCTTTTACGGCAAAAAAGCGTGGATGGCATTATTCTGGCAGCCGGTTTTAACAATGATGAGATTTTAAAGCAATTAGTCGATGAGAAGTTTCCGATTGCTGTCATTTCGCAGGATATTCCATCGCTTGCCGCCGATAGTGTAACCGTGGATGACTATCTGGGGGGATATAAAGTCACTGAACATTTAATATCCTTAGGCCATAAAAGAATTGCAGTTTTTGCAGAGAATGCGCGAAGTAGCAAGGAACGGATTCGAGGCTATCGACAGGCGTTGACCGATGCTGGTCTGGACTTGGACGAACGTTTCATCTATGTCTGTGATTCGACCATTGAAGGAGGCAAACAACAAGCTCGGGAAATGCTTACGATTACAGAACGGCCTACTGCGATTTTTGCATGTAATGATTTATTAGCCGTGGGCGTCATGCAGGCGGCGCGAGAATACGGCCTTACTTTTCCAGATGATTTGTCGATTATTGGATTCGATAACACAATTCTTGCAACAAGCGTTAATCCCCCGCTAACGTCCGTGGCTCAACCGATTGAAGAAATGGGTCGCCAGGTCATGGATTTATTAGTACAGAGAATTGAAGGCGCGACAAACATGAAGAGACGAGTTGTGTTATTACCGGAAATGATTTATCGAGGTTCTACGAAGCCGCCCGTCATCCATTAATTGAAGAGAGTAACGAGCAAAGAGTGGATGGAGCGGCTGCTATGTATGCCGTTCGTGCGAAATAACGAAACATACGGAAAAAACCCGGAAGACGGCTACATTTCTCCGCCTTCCGGGTTTTTCTCATGTGCTGGCCATCATTACCGGGTATGAATTAAAAAAGAATATAAGCCCCAGGGCCAATGAGAGCCACGCCAATGGCAACGGCAATCAAAATAAGGTTATATTCAAAACCGTTTTCGGTTGCCCAATATCCATTTTTTCCGTGAACCGTAAAGATAGCGACTAACATCGTTACGACAATGAGAAAAGCACCAACTGGAGTCAAGACTCCGGCAGCAAACAAAATCCCTCCGACCAGTTCACCTGCTCCAGCCAAAAAGGCCATCAATACACCTGGTTTCACTCCGATGGATTCCAACCATCCTCCGGTTCCTTTTAACCCATATCCGCCAAACCAACCAAACAATTTTTGTGCACCGTGCCCCATAAATGTTAACCCTATGACCAAACGAATAAGTAAAAGTCCAAGATTGATCATCTTTTTGCCCTCCTAAATCTATTTTTGAATAGTTACTTACTATATACAATTATAATAAATTATTAACTTACTTTTGTAAAGTACAAATAAACAATTTAGAGACAAAATCCGCAGCCTGGCGAAAGTGCAGCTACCCCTATGCAGGTCTTTAATCATAAATAAATCTAATTCTAATAGTAAATTAATCTTTTCGACTTATAGTAGACACGTAATACATATAAAGTAAAGGCATCAAAAGGTTTAAACCAAAAATGAAATATATGGGAGGAAAGCAAAATGAAAAAGAAAGTAGTGGCTTTTGCTGTATTTGCGTCTTTATCCGTGTTATCTTCTTCTGTATTTGCTGATTCAACGAACGGAACAGCGGTTAATAATGCAACTACAATCATTACTTCTGATGTATCTACTGCTGATGGTGCAACCACTCCTGCCCCCCCAATTACAGTAACTCTGCCGAAAGCTGGTAAAACAGTTAACCCACAAGTTCAAGCCATTAAACAAATTTATGCCCAAATTGTTCAACTTCGCCAGCAAGACAAACAAATGGATACCCAATTGAAGGCTCAAACAACAAAAAATGAAGATTTACTCAAAGGGCAGAAGGCTGCTCACAAAGACGACCATTCTGCTATAAAAACTCAGCTTCAATCTTTAGCTCAGCAAGGAAAGAGCATTCGTGATGACCTAAAAGCTCAATACGATTTAGCAAAGGCAGCCAAAAAAAGCAAAGATAAAACTGCACTTGCTGCCATTCAGGCTAAAATTAAGGATGACAACAATCAATTAAAAGCTTTAAGAAGCCAATATCAACAAGTTTTGGCTTCTCGAAAAGATGGGGTTAGCGATAACAAACAATCTTTTGCCTCTATACATACCTTATGGGTACAGGAAAAAAATCAATGGGCTTCTATTAAACCATTAGAAGCTAAAAAGAAATCCCAATGGGATACGTTCCGTCAAGCAATGAAAGCAAAAAACTATGCCGCAGCTGCCACCGCGCTTAACCAAATCGTTGAATTAAAACAACAAATTTTAACTAGTAAGCAGCAAATTCTAACAACCAAGCAAAGTGTAACGGCAGCTTTAAATGTAATCATTAGTGGTTCGGCTACTACAGAACCAGCTCCGACTCCAGCTCCCCAGCCTACTACAGCTGATTCAATCAATGTACAACCAGCTGCCACAACACAGAATTAAGAGATAACTAAAAAGCCGTTCCATACACGGAACGGCTTTTTAAATTGCCCGCAATAATCTCTTTTTTGCAGAACGTATATTAATAAAGGTGTACTGGATTGAAGCATTAGCTTAACATTTATTTAGTAATGTCTTAAAGTTTTAGGAAGATAAAATGTGATAAGATTTTTTTATTGTTAAATATATAACGAAAGGTTGGATTTTATTTTGAACACTATTCAAACTTTGATTTTTGCAATCATTCAAGGAATAACCGAATTATTTCCAATTAGTAGTGTAGCCCATGGTGTGCTGACACCATATGTGTTTCACTGGAATTTGGATCAGCAATTTCTCCAAGAACATTTCCTGCCATACGTTGTTATGCTTCATTTAGGAACAGCGATTGCCTTGCTTTTGTTTTTTTGGAAAGAGTGGGTTGAGATCATTAAATCTATTTTTAGCGGCAGTAAAAAAGTTTTGTTCATGGTTATTGTTGCAACAATACCTGCAGCCTTGATAGGCCTTATCTTTGAAAAACCGCTACGACATATATTCAGTAACGTAACCAGTGCATCTATTTTTTTGATTATCAACGGCTTTCTCCTTTTTTTCGGAGAGAGGCTTCGTTCGAAAGGCAGTAAAGAAATTGAGGATTTAACCGTTGGACAAGCTGTTATGATTGGCTTATTTCAATCGCTTGCCCTAATCCCAGGCTTTTCTCGTTCTGGATCTAGTATGACGGCCGGTTTTTGGATGGGATTAAAGCATGAAGCGGCTGCGCGTTTTTCTATGTTGTTAGCCACTCCAATCATTGCAGGAGCTAGCATAGTTGAGATTCCTAAAATTTTAAAATCTGGTACGCATGGCTTGCTGCAAATGTCTCTGCTTGGCGGTTTGATGTCCGGGATTTTTGCTTTTCTAAGTGTTTGGATTTTAATGCGATGGTTCAAGACGCATGAAATCAATGCAATGCGCCCGTTTGCGTACTATTGTTGGGTAGTAGGTATTTTGGTATTACTTAGTACATGGATTTAGAAATGCGTTTCTCGCCTGTAAAACAGCTCTCAGCCAACGATGATGCCTTATTTGCGGAAGGCAAAATCAAACGGCGCGTTTATCATTGCGATTGATCCGCGTGTGACAGGGACAACCAAAATCGCCGATCTCCACCTGCAGATAAAGCCGGGAGCAGACACAGCACTCGTGAACGGCATGTTGCGAATCATCCTTGAGGAAGGGTACGATGACCACCGGTTCATTGCTGAACATACAACCGGATGGGAAGAACTGCTTGCTTATCTTAAAACCGTTCGGCATTCTTAACAGTTAATGGTAAGCAGCAACGTAGTAGTGTAATTACGCTCTATTTATAAGCGGCCAAAAATTTGAATTACCTAAAAAAGCAAGCCGAAATATCCGGCTTGCTTACAATGTTTTTCCAGAGGCATTGCCGGGCTTCGCTATTTCGCTTGCTTGGGAACGCATCCGCAGATTTACGATTACGAACCACAGAACAAGGAACATAAAGATGATAACCCCAACAATTTCAAAATCTACCTTGGAATTCGGATAGAAGTATGTAAACGCTTCATAAAGAGAAACCCCATAGGCGAGTGCCACAATTACCCATCCCATGATTCGTGAGGTCGATTGCCCCAGTTTATTCGATTGGGTCATCATTCGATAGACAATCATCGAATCGATTGTATCCGTAATCATCATTCCAACCATAAACGTAACCCCTAAAATATAAGGCATATATTTGGTTGAATGTCCGGCTGCAAGCGCCCATACCGATGTTTGGCTTACCGTATCAGCGGCTAACGCGAACAGGCCCCCAACGAGAATGACGAGAAAAGGGTTGGACGTCTCCTGAATGAAACGGGGGAGAAATTTCCCCTTGATTCCCTTCGGTTGAAAGTTTGTTTGAGCCGATTTTCTGCTTACAAGATTGTAGACGTTTAATGTGCCAATAAGAAGCAGGGAAATTACGGAAATCCACGTGACCATACTGTCGAAGTAATCCGGAAACGTGAATTTTCGGCTGAACATCGCCAAAATAATGGATACGCTTGCAACAACGAGACCGTGTCCGAAAGAAAACAGCGTGCCTACCCAGCGGGATATGGAACTCCCTATCCGCCAGTTATAGCGGGTTAGCCCGTCAATGCAGGCCAGATGATCCGCGTCCAATCCGTGCCTGAGCCCTAATACAAATACGAGAAAAAGCAGCGATACATTTTCCATAAACTACTTACACCTTTCCTTTCCGCGAAGGTTGTTTGGCGTGGGCATCTAGGTAGGTCTCCTGGCTCCCGGATCATCGAACTCTAATCGCCTTCCCCAGTGGTCGAGTGGCATCGTTGAAAAGAGAACTCCCCGGTTACAGTGGCGGGACCGCTCGGGATTTTCACCCGATTCCCTGTTACGCCTTGTTTTTACAAAGGCACCTAGCCGCCTGCATTTTCTAATTTTTACATTTGATTTTTGGCGTGAGCCAAGTTGTCTGAACTAGTTTGTCTGTTCTCTCGGATAGGATAACAGAAAAAATTTCATTTTGCTAGGAAAATTTAGGACGACAATTTAGCAGTGGACAAAACGAAAGCTTTTCTCCTACAATGAACCGTATTACAACGGCATACGGTTTGATACGGATACTTGAAGAACGGGGAAGGGAAGTGTCAGAATGAAAGCAATTATGCTGCAAGGAACCTCGTCGGATGTGGGGAAAAGTGTTTTATGTACGGCGCTGTGCCGGATTTTCTATGAAGACGGCTGGAGGGTGGCTCCGTTCAAATCACAAAATATGGCTTTGAATTCTTATATCACGAGAGACGGCAAGGAGATTGGGCGTGCGCAGGGAGTTCAGGCGGAGGCTTGCCGGGTGGAAGCGACAGCGGATATGAATCCAATTCTGCTAAAACCGAAAAAAGATATGGTGGCTGAAGTGATTGTAAGGGGCGAACACTATGCGGATATGGAAGCGAGTGCCTATCGCAACGACTATGTACCAAGAGCTCTTCCGATTCTGCAGGAATCGCTCGGGCGCCTCGCAGAAGAGTACGAAGTCCTCGTCATTGAAGGAGCGGGCAGCCCTGCTGAAATTAACTTAAAGGACCGCGATATTGCTAACATGCGGGTAGCGAAGCTTGCCGATGCGCCTGTCATTCTTGTGGCGGATATCGACAGAGGCGGGGTTTTTGCTTCACTGGTGGGAACGTTGGAATTGCTCGATGAAGAAGAACGCGCTCGGGTAAAAGGGTTTATCATTAATAAATTTCGCGGAAAATTCTCTATCTTGGAGCCGGGACTCGCCTGGTTGGAAGAGCGGACAGGCATTCCGGTACTGGGTGTCATCCCGTATGCAATGACCGGGATTGATGCAGAAGACTCCCTTGCCCTGACATCTTTACAGCTGAAAAAGCAGGATGAGGCTGCGGACGCATTAAAGGTAGCTATTATCAGGCTGCCGCACATCTCCAATTTTACAGACCTTGACCCGTTCTATGACGAGCCGGGAGTTACCGTTCGGCTCGTCTCTTCCCTGGCGGATTGGAAAGCCGCGGACGTCATTATTATTCCGGGGACAAAAAACACAACCGATGATTTGCACTGGTTGAAAACGACGGGGATTGCGGCCTTCATTCGTGAAGCGGCGAATGAAGGGAGGTGTGTCGTGGGCATTTGCGGCGGTTACCAAATGCTCGGACTTACTTTACATGACCCCGATGGCATCGAATCAAACCATGCCAAAATGAATGGGCTTGGTCTCCTTCCCATCCATACCACCTTTCAGGCGGGAAAACGAACCGTCAGAGTGCAGGGAAAAGTGTGCACAGGTTTTGCGGAAGGGTGCCATGTGGAAGGGTATGAAATCCATCTTGGGCAAACGGTTAGGGAGGCTGGAAGTTCTCCAATGTTTGCGTTGGAAGGTGAGCGGACCGATGGAACGATAACGGAAAACGAAAAGGTATGGGGAACTTACCTGCACGGGATTTTTCACAACCGTTCGTTCACGCGCGCATGGCTGAATACCATCCGGACCGATAAAGGATTGCCTGTCGTACAGGATGAAGTGGAAGCGGAGTCCGTCCGCAGGGAGGCCAGCTATGCTTCGCTTGCAGCCCTCGTACGACAGCATCTCGATATGGAGAAGGTATATGAGATTATGCGCATGACAAAAAGTAAGAGGCCGATGACAACAGCATCTCCTGTAGACAAATAGAATAATTATGAATTATGATTAAGTACATAAAAATGAATAGATAAGCAGTAGAGGAATGTAATGCACATTCACACAGGGAAGAACGGTGCAAATCCGTCGCGGTCCCGCCACTGTAAAAGACGAGCGATTCATAAGGCCACTGGAGAAATCCGGGAAGGCATGAATCGCGTTTGAGTCTTAAGCCAGGATACTTGCCTGCTGCTGGATGGACCCATCCTACGGGGATATAGGAGAGGTGTTCTGCTACATTTCTGTGTATAAACTGCTTGTAACGTTTAAACATACGAAAAAGGACGTCTCTTCCGGGAGGCGTCCTTTATTATTTTTTCCAAAAAACCTTGAGGTGAGAAAATGGAAAACAAAAGAGGAAAACTGCTCATCATCGGATTCGGACCGGGAAGTTTTGACCACATTACCGAGCGAGCGCGGAAAGCGATTGAAGAAAGCGAAGTGATCCTCGGGTATACCACGTACGTTGATCTTGTGCGTGGGCTCCTGCGTGAGGATCAGCAGATTGTTCAGACAGGGATGACGGAAGAGGTAAGCCGTGCACAGGAGGCCGTCCGCCAGGCGGAGCTTGGAAAGGTCGTTGGCGTTATTTCCAGCGGGGACGCCGGGGTGTATGGAATGGCCGGACTTGTGTATGAAGTTCTCATGGAAAAAAACTGGTCGGAAAGGGACGGCGTGACCGTTGAAGTGATTCCCGGTATTTCTGCGATTAACTCCTGCGCGTCCCTATTGGGTGCCCCGGTGATGCACGATGCCTGTACGATTAGCTTAAGCGACCATTTAACACCGTGGGAGCTTATCGCCAGGCGGATCGAAGCGGCAGGGGAGGCTGACTTCGTCATTGCGCTCTATAACCCGAAGAGCGGACGGCGGACCCGCCAGATTGAGGAAGCGCAGAGAATTCTTTTACAATACCGTTCGCCCCGGACGCCTGTCGGTCTTGTGAAAAGCGCCTACCGTGACCGCCAGTCGGTCATCGTTACTGATCTGGAGCATATGCTTGACCATGAAATCGGGATGCTGACCACTGTTATCATCGGGAACAATTCAACCTCAGTGTATGACGGAAAAATAATCACCCCGCGCGGATACCAGCGAAAGTATACACTGGATGCCGAAAAACAGACGCTTGCCCCCCACCAGCGCCTGCGCGAAGAGAACGAGCCGTGGGCACTGCATACAGTGGGGGCGGATAAAAAAAACGAAAAGAGTTCCCCCCGTTTCCTGGCTGAGGAAGCGTTAAGCAGGCTTCAGGGGACGAAAGGAGCTTCAGTATCTGTCCCGGCTGTTCCTGCTGCCCCGCGGGCTTTCGTTCAGGAATCGATTTTTGAATTTGCCGTGTCACCTGGCGTGGCAAACAAGAAGATAACGTCCGCCCAACTGATCGCGCTGGCTGAAATCGTTGGGGAAAATGGCACGATGGAATATACGCCGCACCACCAGATTAACGTCAGTGTTCCGACGGATTGTCCTGAGGTGATCACCGGGAAATTGCGGGAAACGGGGCTGATTGTCCTGCCGGTGGGAGACGTGGTGAGCATTAAAGCGTGCGATTTTTGCAACGGTGAAAAAACGGATGCGATGCCATATGCTGAAAAGCTGCAGGAACTTATGGGCGGCATGAGTGTGCCGAAAGAATTAAAAATTGGAATTAACGGCTGCGGCATGTCCTGCTACGGGGCGGTCACGGAGGATATCGGCCTTGTTTATCGCAAGGGAAAATTTGATTTGTTCCTCGGGGCAAAAACAACCGGCCGTAATGCCCATGTGGCACAGCCGGTAGCGGAAGGGATTGAACCGGATGAAATCGTTGAAACGTTGGAAAAAATTATGCGGAAATATAAGGCAGAAGGGCATCCGAATGAGCGGTTCTATAAATTTTTTAAGCGAGTAAAAGAAATTGAAGGGTTTAGACACGAGGACGCGCCGGTTCAGGTTTTAGTAGAAGCTGTGTGCGGGGATTAAAAAAATTGATAAAGCGAGGGGAACCGATGAAAGCTGTATTATTTGTGGGGCATGGAAGTAAGGATCCGCAGGGAAATGCAGAGATTCTTGCGTTTGTTGAAAAGTTCAAAGGTGAACTGGATGTTCCAATCATTGAAACGTGTTTTCTTGAATTTGCACACCCGGGGATTAACGAGGGAATTGACAACTGTTTGAAGCAGGGGGCTGCTGAGGTTGTCGTGATTCCGATGATGCTTTTCCCCGCCGGCCATTCCAAAATCCATATTCCGGCGGCGATTGACCATGCACGCGCACACTATCCGCATGTTTCGTTTACGTATGGCCGGCCGATTGGCATTCATGATGGAGTGTTTTCCATTCTGGAGGCGCGTCTGAATGAAGCCGGCTTTAACACAGAAGAAGAATCAGGCGATACAGCGATTCTTATCGTTGGCAGGGGAAGCAGTGATCCGGATGCAAACGGTGATGTATACAAACTTTCACGCTTATTGTGGGAACGCCTGCACGTACGGTGGGTTGAAACGTGTTTTATCGGTGTCACGGCTCCTTCCGTCGAAGAAGGAATCGAGCGGTGCCTGGCACTTGGGGCCAAGCGGGTCGTCCTCGTTCCTTACCTGCTCTTTACCGGCATCCTGATGAAGCGGATGGAAGAGAAGCTGGTAACGTTCCGGTCCGCCTATCCTGACCGTGCGTTTGTGATGACGGAATACCTGGGCTTCCATCCAGCCCTGCATGAGATTTTTCTTGAACGGGCCCGTGAAGCGCTCCAGGATGAAGTGAAAATGAACTGCGATACATGCCAGTACCGTTTATTTGCGGTCAAACAGTTGAATTTACACCATGACCATGATCATGACCATGGTCACTACCATCATGATCATGGTCACCACCATCATCACGGGGATCACCATGATGATCATGCCCATGAACTTCATCATGAACACGACCACCACCACTCCCATCAGGACCCCGAACGTTCCGGTGATGCAAAAGAAAAGGAGACGGTCTAATATGGTCCTCGTTCTTGCGGGAACAAGTGATGCGAGAGAATTGGCGCTCACGATTCAACAAGCAGGCTACGAATTGCTTACAACCGTGGTGACGGACAGTGCGGCAAAGAGCATGCAGGAGGCCGGGTTGCCCGTGCGTGTCGGGCGAATGAATGCGGACGAAATCCGGCAGTTGATACAGGAAAAAGGGTTTACGTGTGTGGTGGATGCGAGTCACCCGTTTGCCGAAGAGGCGTCCCGCAACGCACTGGAAGGCGCTCATGCAGCAGGAGTCCCTTTCATTCGCTACGAGCGCGCTTCAGCGGATGGGAGCATTCACCCGCTTGTGACTGTGGTGGAGGATTATGAAGCAGCTGCCGAACTGGCTGCCCGGCACAAGGGAGTTGTCATGCTAACAACCGGAAGCAAAACGCTGCAAATTTTTACGAAAAAATTGCTTGGGCTTCCTGATTTGACACTCGTAGCCCGTATGCTGCCGCGCAAAGATAACATGGAGAAATGCGAACAGCTTGGGGTCGAGCAGAAAAACATTATCGCCTTACAGGGGCCCTTTTCCAAAGAACTCAACATGGCGTTGTATAAGCAGTACGGCACGACTCTTATGATTACGAAAGAAAGCGGCAAAGTAGGTTCTGTCGATGAAAAGGTGGAGGCTGCTGTTGAATTGGGTATCCCGATTGTTATGATTGCCCGGCCAAAGATCGATTACGGCACGGTGTTTTCCGGCTTTGACGATATCTTGTATGCTTTGCGCGAAAAAATAGGGGAGGGGAAAAACCATGAACTTTCATACAGACTTTACACCGTTAACCGTACAACCGCAGGAGATTGAAGGGAAAAGTTTTGAAATGATTACCGAAGAGCTCGGGACGCATCCTTTCACCGAAGAGCAGTATCCCGTTGTACAGCGGGTTATCCACGCATCCGCCGATTTTGAACTGGGAAGAAGCCTCGTGTTTCACCCCGAGGCGATCGAAGCCGGGATTCGCGCCATTCGCGAAGGCCGGAAAGTAGTAGCCGACGTGCAGATGGTGCAGGTGGGAATCAGCAAGCCGCGCCTTGAAAAGTTTGGCGGGAGTGTCCATGTGTACATTTCGGATCGTGACGTGATGGAAGAAGCGAAGCGCCTGAATACGACGCGCGCGATTATCTCGATGCGCAAAGCAGTGAAAGAAGCGGACGGCGGCATCTTTGCCATCGGGAATGCGCCAACAGCCCTGCTTGAATTGATTCGTTTAGTCAAAGAAGGTCAGGCGCGCCCGGGCCTTATCGTCGGTGTGCCGGTCGGTTTTGTCTCGGCTGCCGAGTCGAAAGAAGAACTTGCCAAGCTCGATATCCCCTATATCACGAATATCGGCCGCAAAGGTGGAAGCCCGGTCGCTGTCGCCGCTGTCAACGCCCTCTCGATTTTAGCGGAAAAGCGGGGATAGACATGGAAAAAGATCCGGCAAAAATGCGGCATGGCTATACAACGGGATCGAATGCAACGGCTGCTGCGAAGGCCGCCCTCCTGTCGTTACTTCATCAGGAAGAAATCAAAGATGTAAAAATCATTCTTCCGACGAACGACATTGTTGGTTTTCATATGGAAAGTGTCGAGTTTACAGAGGAAAGCGCATCAGCAGGTGTCATTAAAGACGCTGGCGATGACCCGGACGCTACCCATCGTGCGCTGATCGTTTCGACGGTAAGCTGGCGGAATGAACCAGGTATTGAGATTGACGGCGGCGTAGGGGTTGGCCGCGCTACAAAACCCGGTGTGCCTGTACCGGTTGGCGAAGCTGCGATTAATCCTGTTCCGCGTAAAATGATAGAGGAAACGGTGCTGTCCGTACTGAGGGACTATGAAATCAGCCGGGGTGTGCGCGTGATTGTTTCGGTTCCGAAGGGGGAAGAAATTGCCAAGAAAACGATGAATGCGCGCCTTGGCATTATCGGCGGCATTTCGATTCTCGGAACGAAAGGAATTGTTTATCCTTTCTCCAGCGCGGCTTATAAAGCGAGCATCGAACAGGCTGTAAATGTTGCTGTACTTGCCGGCTGTGAGCACCTTATCGTAACAACCGGTGGCAAAAGCGAGAAATTCGCGATGCAACTGTATAAGGAATACCCGGAAGAAGCCTTTATCGAAATGGGAGACTTTGTCGGTTTTACATTAAAAGTGTGCAAATCGCACGCGGTCAAGCGGATTACACTGGTCGGAATGATGGGTAAGTTCTCTAAAGTCGCACAGGGGGTTATGATGGTTCATTCCAAGAGCGCCCCAGTCGATTTCGGCTTTTTGGCCCGCCTGGCGGAAGAGGCCGGTGTGCCTGAAGAGATCGTCGCGCAGGTGAGGGACGCAAACACCGCCTCACAGGTAGGGGACATGATGCAGCAACTGGGGTACCCGTCGTTTTTTGAAAAGTTGTGCCATTCTATTTGCGAGTCCTGCCTGAAGGAAATGGGCGGCGGAGTGGACGTGGAAGCCGTCGTGATTACCATGAAAAGTGAAATGTTGGGAAGGGGGAGGATCCCTTGCGATCGACCATTAGAGTCATAGGAATAGGAGACAGTGGAAGCGACAGTTTGCTTCCTTTATATAAGAAGTGGATTGAAGAAAGCGAACTGCTTGTCGGAGGAGAAAGGCATGTAAGTTTTTTTCCTGACTACCATGGAGAAATTCTTCCGATCAAAGGCGGGCTTACGGCTATTGTGGAACGAATCGGGAAAGCCGGTAAAAATACTGTCGTCCTCGCTTCCGGAGACCCGCTGTTTTATGGCATCGGTTCTTATCTCGCGAAAAAGCTGCCTGTTGAAATTTACCCGGGCATAAGCTCGATCCAGCAAGCTTTCGCCTTGATGAAGGAAAGCTGGCACGACTGCACGTTTCTTAGCGTGCATGGGCGGAGCATGGGAGGGCTTGCCCAGAAAGTGGACGGCCTCGATAAAGTGTGTTTGCTTACGGATGCGGAAAACAATCCAGGAGCCATCGCACGCTACCTGCTTTCTTTTGGTATGACCGAATACAACGCGTTCGTTGCCGAGAACCTGGGCGGGGCGGGTGAGCGGACTTCGTGGATGACCATTGAAGAAATGTCCGAACGGGAGTTTTCGCCCCTGAATCTTGTTGTGTTAAAGCGTGTCTCCCCGTCACCGTACTGGCCGCTCGGTATCCCTGATGAAGCGTTTGCCCAGCGAAAGCCGGACAAAGGACTCATTACAAAAAAAGAAATCCGGGTGCTTAGTTTGGCTGCTCTGGAATTGAAAAACGACAGTACGGTTTGGGATATCGGAACATGTACGGGGTCGATGGCGATCGAAGCCGCACGTTTGTGCAGGGAGGGTTCCGTATTTGCGATCGAGAAAAATGAAGCCGACCTGGAGAACTGCCACGAGAATATGCGCCGTTTTCGGACGGACTTTACCGCTGTTCACGGGAAGGCGCCGGCCGGGCTGGAAACGTTTGACGACCCGGACGCGGTTTTTATCGGTGGCAGCGGCGGCGAAATGAAAGAACTGCTCCATGTTTGCTGTTCGCGCCTGAAACCTGGCGGGCGTATTGTGCTGAATGCAGCAGCGATTGAGACACTGTATGAAGCGATGCAGACGTTTGCGGAAGAAGGCTATCAAACGTCGGTCACACTTGCCCAAATCTCAAGGAGCAAACCGATTTTACATATGAACCGATTTGAAGGATTGAATCCTGTTTATATCATAACGGCATCCCGTAAGGAGGAGATGTAGGTGGCGACTGGCACAGGAACATTGTATGGAGTAGGTGTGGGGCCGGGTGACCCGGAACTCATTACCGTAAAGGCGTTTCGCATCATGAAGGAATCGCCGGTCATCGCGTATCCGAGAAAGCGCAAGGGAAGCAAAAGCTACGCGTATCTTATTGCCGAGCAGTATATCGATCAGCATGAAAAAGAAATGCTTGGTCTTATTTTTCCGATGACGAAAGATCAGGCCGCTCTGGATCGCGAGTGGAATCATACGGTACAGGAGGTATACGAGCGCCTGGCTAAAGGTCTGGATGTCGCGTTTATCACCGAAGGAGACCCCCTTCTTTACAGTACGTTTATTCATATGATGCGTTTGATGCAGGAGCAGCATCCGGACGTAAAGGTTGTTTCGATTCCGGGTATTTCGTCCGTAAATGGGGTCGCTTCGCGGCTTGGCCTTCCGCTTGCCGACGGGGATGAGCATGTCGCCATCATACCGGCAACGGATGATAAAGAGAAGATGAGAGACGCTCTGACAAACCACGATTGTGTTGTTTTTATCAAGGTGGCGAAAGTCATCGATATGATGGTTGACTTGCTGCAGGAATTAGGGCTGGCAGACAAAGCGTCGGTCGTAACGAAAGTCACGTCCGGCGAAGAAGTGATATGGCCGGATGTAACGGAACTCAAGGGGCTGGAACTGGAATACTTAACGTTAATGGTGGTGAGAAAATGAAAGTGTACATCATCGGGGCAGGTCCGGGAGATCCGGACTTAATTACGGTCAAAGGTTTAAAGCTTCTCCAGCAGGCGGATGTCATTCTCTGGACGGACTCCCTTGTGAATGAAGCGCTGATCAACCGGGCGAAGCCGGACGCCGAGGTGTTGAAGACCGCCGGCATGACACTTGAGGAAATGGTAGACATTATGGCTGAGCGGGTAAAGCAGGGGAAGGTCGTGGTTCGTGTCCATACCGGGGATCCTGCCGTATACGGCGCGATTCTTGAACAAATGGTACTTTTAAAGCAGCAGGGAATCGAGTATGAAATCGTCCCCGGTGTTAGCTCCGTATTTGCCGCGGCAGCTGCGCTCGGGGCCGAATTAACCGTGCCGGATTTAACGCAGACATTAATTTTGACGCGCGCGGAGGGACGCACGCCCGTGCCCGAGCGGGAAAAATTAAAGGATTTGGCTTCCCACCACTGCACAATCGCCCTGTTCCTCAGCGCGACCCTTGTAAAAAAAGTCGTGGAAGACTTCCTTGCAGCCGGGTGGAGGCCGGACACTCCGGTTGCTGTCGTGTACCGTGCAAGCTGGCCGGACCAGAAAATTATCCACTCCACGCTTGAGCAATTAGCTGACGATATGCGGGAAAACGGCATCCGCTCCCATGCGATGATTCTGGCTGGCTGGGCGCTGGATCCGGAGATTACGGACAAAAATCAATTCAGATCGAAATTGTATGATGCGGCGTTTACCCACCGCTTTCGCCGGGGTGTTTCATCATGAAAGAAGCCACAACCGGAACCACAATCATTCCATTAACGGAAGGCGTCATTCCGTCCGTCAAACAGACAGGGAAATACGCGATCGTAGCGATTACGCGCCACGGGGTGGAGATGGCGCGTTCGCTTTATTCCAGGTTTCCCGATGCGGACTTATACTATATGAACAAATTTGAACGGGGAGATGAAGCGGACAAAGGAATTCAACTGTTTTCCGGCAGTGTGCGCCTTCTCTTCCCGGCGCTTTTCCCCGTTTACGATGGATTGATTGTGTTTATCTCTCTCGGTGCGGTTGTCCGGATGATTGCCCCTTTATTGAAGGACAAGAAAGTCGACCCCGGTGTCGTCGTGGTTGATGACCGCGCCGAATTCGCAATCAGCGTGTTATCCGGCCACCTGGGCGGTGCGAACGAATTAACGCGGGAAGTCGCAGCGATGCTTGGTGCGCAACCGGTGATCACAACCGCTTCGGATGTGCAAAAAACGATACCGGTTGATTTGTTCGGCCGGCGGTTTGGCTGGGAGTGGGACCCCGTGTCCGAGAAAAAATTAACGCCTGTTAGCGCGTCTGTCGTTAACGAAGAACATGTAGCAATCGTGCAGGAATCGGGGGAAAAGAACTGGTGGATGCATGAGACGCCGATGCCTGCGTCACTAAAACGATACGGCTCGATAGAGGATGCCCTCGCCGCCCAGCCGAATGCGGCGCTCGTTGTCACCCACCGCCTGCTTTCGCATGACGAAGAAGCAATTTTGCATAACGGGGTGCTGTACCGGCCGAAGGTGATTGTGCTTGGCATCGGCTGCAACCGGGGGACTTCAGCGGATGAGATTGAAGGGGTTATCCAACGTGCGCTGGATGATTTGCAGTTTTCTATTCGGAGCGTAAAGGCTATCTGCACCATCGATCTCAAAAAGAATGAAGAGGGATTGTTGGAAGTTTGCAGAAAATATGGCTGGGAATTCGTCTATTATACGCCAGAACAACTGAATGAAATGCATATCGAGCAGCCGTCGGAAACGGTTTACAAGTATACCGGTGCCTTTGGGGTGAGCGAGCCGGCCTGCAGGAGGTATATCAACAACAACGATCCGCTAGAACTAATCAAACGAAAATCCGGGAATGTAACGATATCGGTTGGCGTTCTTTCTTATTAAAATATAGGAGTGGAATCTTTGGGTAATAAACGTATAATTATTGCAGGGACAGGAAGTGGAGCGGGCAAGACGACGATCACACTCGGCTTAATGGCAGCGTTAAAAAGAAAAGGGTTCGTCGTACAGGGATTTAAATGCGGACCGGATTATATTGACCCTGCTTACCATACTGCAATTACAGGCCGGCCCTCGCGCAACCTCGATAGCTGGATGCTGTCGGAAGACGTGGTTCGACGAGTTTTCCATAACGGAAGCAGTGAGGCCGATATTTCCATTATTGAAGGCGTGATGGGCCTGTATGACGGCAAAAGCCCGACAGAGGATACCGGGAGTACGGCTGAGATTAGCATCATAACCCGAACGCCTGTTGTGCTTGTGATAAATGTCCACAGCATGGCGCGCAGTGCGGCCGCCGTGGTGAAAGGATTTCAACTGCTAAATCCTGCCGTTTCCATTGCCGGTGTCATTGCCAATCATGCAGGGAGCCTTGGACACGGTCAACTGATTAAACAGGCGGTTGAACAGGAGTGCGGCATTCCATTACTGGGCACTATTGTACGGAACCCGGACATTCAAATTCCCGAACGGCACCTGGGTCTGCTTCCCGCGGTGGAACGCGGGGAACTGCAGCCGCTGTTCGACCGGGCCGGCGATATTATTTCCGAACAAATTGATTTGGACCGGCTCCTGGAAATAGCGGATACCCCGCCTTTGCCGGTACCGGAATCCGCCCGGCATACGGCTTCGGAAGCAAAATCGCCTGTTGTCCGGATTGCGGTAGCCAAGGATGCCGCCTTCAATTTTTACTATCCGGAAAATATCGAGATGCTTGAAGCTCATGGAGCCGAGGTTATATATTTTAGCCCGCTGGCCGGGGACACCGTACCTGATGATGCGGACGGACTTTATATCGGAGGCGGCTTTCCGGAAGAGTTCGCTGCCGTGTTAGCGGAAAAAAGCGAGAGCCGGGCTTCCATACGCATGGCCATCGACCGCGGTACGCCAACGTTCGCCGAGTGCGGAGGATTTATGTTTTTAACGGATGAGATTGTGACAAGTGACGGCCAAACGTACCCGATGGTCGGTATGATACCCGGACGCGCGTGCATGCAGGCAAAGCGGGCTGCACTCGGGTATCGGGAAGTTACGGGGACGGAAGGAAATTTTTTGCTCGGACCGGCGCAGACGGCGCGCGGCCACGAATTTCACTATTCTACGTTTGAGCCTGCAGGGCAGCTGCCGGCGGCCTATGAAACGAAAGGTAGATTTGGCAGCAAGCCGGAGGGAATACTGAAAGAAAACCTTGTCGCCGGATACACGCACATTCATTTCGCTTCTCAACCTGAACTGGTTACGCGCTGGATTACAGCATGTTTAACGTTTAAAAAAGCGCATCCTCAACAGAATGCATGGTAGAAGGGGAAAAAGATGAAAACAGGCAAAGTTTACTTAGTCGGGGCAGGACCCGGAGATGAAAAATTAATGACCGTCCGTGGAATGGAATGTTTGCGGCAGGCTGACACGATCGTGTATGACCGCTTGGCCAATCCCCGCCTGCTTACATATGCGAAGCCGGGTGCAGAATTTATCTACTGCGGAAAGCTGCCCAAGCGGCATACCCTACGGCAGGAAGGAATCAACGCCCTCCTTGTTGAAAAAGCAAAGGAAGGAAAAAACGTTGTCCGGCTAAAAGGCGGGGATCCTGCGGTGTTTGGCCGTGTTGGCGAAGAAGCTGCGGAACTTGCCGCCAGCGGGATTGCGTACGAAATCGTGCCCGGCATTACGGCCGGGATAGCAGCTCCAGCGTACGCCGGCATCCCTGTCACGCACCGCGAATACGGGACAACTTTTGCGATGGTTACAGGCCACGATAAGTCGATCGACGGGCGCCCTTCTATCCATTGGCCTTCCCTCGCTAGGGGCATCGATACGATTGCTTTCTATATGGGGGTTTCCAACCTGCCATACATTTGCGAACAGCTTATTATGCACGGGAAAAGTCCCGAAACACCGATCGCCCTTATCCGGTGGGGGACAATGGGCCGGCAGCAGACGCTGGAAGGGACACTGGAAACCATCGTGAAAAAAGTCGCGGAATCTGACTTTACGAATCCGGCCATTATTATTGTGGGTGAAATTGTAACCTTGCGTGAAAAAATAAAGTGGTATGAAAAAAAGCCGCTTTTTGGGCGGCAGATACTCGTTGTGCGAACCGGAGGTGTAGCGGGCCGGATCGCGGAAGCATTATTGGACCAGGGAGCGGATGTTATCGAGTACCCCTACTTCTTCACCCGGCCCACATGCGGCGAAAAAGCGGAAGAAGTATTCGCCAGAATCGGCATGTTTGAACGAATTTTATTTACGTCCCCTGACAGCGCCGCTTTCTTTTTCAAAGTTTTTTTTGAAAGCGGCAGGGATATCCGCTCTATGCAGGCACAGCTGTATACTCTTTCTGGTCGGACGAAGAAGAAACTGCGCGCGCTCGGACTTGCTTCAGAAGACGCGGCAAGCATGGCGGGAGAGGGTAAGCTGCTAATCGTAGGAGATACCTCTTCCCTGTCGGATGAAAAGCGGTATCGTGCGGCGTGGGGGGGATGTGAAATGCTGGCTGTTTATGAAAAAGAAGAGTCTAAAGAATACGGGAAAAGGATGCTTTGGCTGCTTCAGGAGGAAAACGTGGACACGGTTATTTTCCCCAGCGCGGCTTCTGTTCGGACGCTTACCGATTCCCTCAGCCGTTCGGGCATGCGTGTGGATGATGTTCTATCCACCGCCGAGATCGTGTGTATGGGGGAAAAGTCAGCCCAGGCTGCGAAAGAAGCTGGATATCATGTGGAGCATATCCTGCGATCTCCCAACCTCGATGATTTGGTCGCATATCTTACAAATAAGTAGTAAATTCGAAAACCAAACATATCATTATGTTTGGTTTTTGTTTATTAATAAATAAAATTGCAACTTTTTTTAGAAACGATCGAGGAAATTTTCTAACTGGTTTGGATCTTGAAAATTACCAAATAATAACTTGTGAAAAGAATAAAAATAATATGATAATATTGAAGTATTAACCGGAAAGGATGAGAATGATGGTAATATGCCCGACCTGCGGAAAAAGAGATGACTATGCACGTACCGCTAACCAATGCACTGAATGTCATACGATATGGTGCGATTCTTGTACGAATCCTTTGGATGGGAGTCCGGTTCATGAATGTCCTAACTGCAAAAATAAAGCGCATACAAGAGTTTATGTTGATTCAGTAGCCGTAAGAGCGAGAGTAAAAGTGTAAGTATGAAAGAAAAGTGACATATGAACTTTGTCTGGTCAGACTAAACGGTCGCCCGACCAAGAGTTTAAAAACATGGTGATTCAATCGCAGGTATTCCTGCTTGCTGAATCACCATGTTTTTTTATAAACGAAAAAATGGCTAAAACTTTAGAATTCCTTTACATGAAATCAATCTTTAGAAGGGAATGAACAAGTACAATAAATGTAGATAAACAAGGGGAACACCGACTCATTATTTGTATTTGGAGGAATGAATCGTGTTAAAAAAACGCGAGTTATCGGATTGTCGTGTTTTGTTTGAATTAATGAGTGACCCCGCCGTCTTTCCCTTTGTACGTCATCGGGCCAATTCCTATGAAGAATTCTTATTTATAACAAAACAAATCATGGAACAGGAAGAGCTGGGTGCATTGATATCCCGCACCATTCTTGATGAGTATGGGCATCCAATTGGACTTATTAATTTATATGATATTCAGAACCGGGCGGGATTTCTGGCTACATGGATTGGCAAGGAATATTTCGGAAAAGGGTATAATCAATTCGCTAAAGAGGCTTTTTTAAACGAACTGTTCTATGAACATCAGATTGAAACGGTTTATATGCGAATCCGTAAAGAAAATGTGCGTTCCCGAACAGCTGCGGAGAAGCTGCCTTACTGCGAAAGACATAATGAAAAGCCGGAGCATTTATGTATGAATGATAATGCAAGTTTGAATCAATACGATTTATATCTTATTCAAAAATCCAGTTATATCATGCATTTAGAAGGTCAAGCAGCCATGATTGATGTTGTATGACATCAATCATGGCTGCTTTTTGTTATATGGTTTGAATAATTCGCATCCCGCTGGAAAATCTGCTACGATAAACATATACATAGGGATGTGAGGAGGAATAACATGAGCAAAGAGAATTCGTTTGATGTTGTGTCCAAAGTTGATTTGTCGGAAGTAACGAACGCCGTCAATCAGGCGATGAAGGAAATTGAAACGCGCTATGATTTTAAAGGAAGCAAAAGTGATATTACGCTTGAGCAGGATGAACTTGTCGTTGTATCTGACGATGAGTTTAAACTTGAGCAGGTGAAGGATGTATTAAACGGAAAATTAATTAAACGCGGAATTTCGCTAAAGAGTGTCACATACGGAAAAGTAGAGCCGGCTTCAGGTGGCACGGTTCGCCAGCGCGGTAAAATCGCGCAGGGAATTGATGCGGAAAATATGAAAAAGATTAATAAAATCATTAAAGATTCAAAGGTAAAGGTAAAAAGCCAGATTCAGGATGACCAGATTCGTGTAACAGGCAAAAGCCGGGACGAGCTGCAGCAAATCATCGCGCTGTTAAAAGGTGCGGATCTGCCACTTGATCTTCAGTTTATTAATTTTCGCTGATTTCATTGTCATGATTTACCAGGAAGCTTCTTTATTTTCCTTGGCGCTTAAGCGAACACTAAGCTGAAGCGGAAAATCAAAAAGGGAAAGGTGGTCCATCATGCTGACAACTACTGAGAAGCCGGTGAAGCAATTGAGCAAGCCGTTCGAACCTGACCTTGTGTTTTTCGAGCCGGGGGCTTTGGATTACCCGCTCGGAAAAAGATTGATGAAACGCTTCGAGATGCTTGGTATTCCTATTCGCATGACTACTTCTCACAATCAGGTGAGGGGAATCCCCGGGGAGAACGACCTTCAGCAATACCGCAACGCCAAGCGCACGCTTGTGGTCGGGGTGCGAAAAACACTAACCTTTGATACCTCCAAGCCGTCTGCCGAGTACGCAATCCCGATCGCCACCGGGTGCATGGGGCACTGCCACTACTGCTATCTGCAAACCACGATGGGCAATAAACCGTATATCCGCGTATATGTGAACATCGATGATATTCTTGCGAAGGCAAAAGAATACATGGAGAAAAGAAAGCCACAAATTACCCGATTTGAGGCGGCCTGTACATCCGATCCGGTCGGAATTGAACACATTACAGGAAATTTAAAACGCTGCATTGAATTTATGGGACAGCAGGAATATGGCCGTCTTCGGTTCGTAACGAAATTCGCGCATGTGGATCCTTTACTGGATGCCGTTCATAACGGAAAAACCAGGTTCCGATTCAGCATTAACGCGGATTACGTAATTAAAAACTTTGAACCTGCCACATCCCCCTTCCTGGAGCGGATTCAAGCGGCCGGGAAAGTGGCGGGTGCAGGGTATCCGCTCGGTTTTATTGTAGCGCCGCTGTACCGTTTCGACGGCTGGCAGCAAGGCTACCGGGAGCTGTTTGAGCGCCTTAGTGACACCCTGCCCGACGAAGCCGGAAGCGATTTAACCTTTGAACTCATCCAGCACCGGTTTACCAAAACAGCGAAGAACATCATTCAAAAGCACTATCCGAATACGAAATTAGAAATGAACGAAGAAGAGCGCCAGTATAAGTGGGGGAGGTACGGCCGGGGAAAGTATGTTTATAAAAAGCCCGACGCCGCAGAGCTTCAGGAAACGATTGAGCAGTACATTTATCAGCACTTTCCCGCAGCGAAAATTGAGTATTTTACCTGATAGCCTTGCATGTCTTTTTGAAAGTACGGTATGATTAAGGGACGGCGAACAAGAAGTGTGCAAAAGGTTCGTTAGGATGGGGGAACGGCTGTGGCAACGCCAAGCATGGAAGATTATTTGGAGAGAATCTACACATTAATACAAGAAAAAGGATATGCCCGTGTTTCAGATATTGCAGAAGCACTAAATGTCCATCCATCTTCCGTAACGAAAATGGTTCAAAAACTTGACCGGAATAACTATCTTGTATATGAAAAATATAGGGGTCTTGTTCTCACAACAAAGGGGAAAAAGATGGGAAAGCGGCTTGTCGATAGGCATGCGCTGCTTGAGGACTTCTTGCGCATCATCGGGGTGTCCGAGGAAGTTATTTATGATGATGTGGAAGGCATTGAACATCATTTAAGCTGGGATTCCCTGACCTGTATCAGCTGCGTGGTCCAGTATTTTCAGGAAGACAGCAGCCGCATAGAAAATTTGCGTCGGATTCTTGAACTTGAAAATAATACGGAAGTCTAATAAAAACTGCCATCCGGCAGTTTTTTTACATTCACACTTCTTAATGTATACATTCGGGAGTACATTGGTAGCAAAGGAGGTGTGAATAGTGAAGCAGCTTGATGCCGTATTCGAAGGAGGCGGGGTGAAAGGAATTGCTTTCGTTGGCGCTATCAGTGAGTTTGAGAAACAGGGTTTTTCGTGGAATCGCGTTGCGGGTACATCTGCGGGGGCGATTATTGCAAGCTTGCTGGCGGCGGGCTATACTGCGGAAGAGCTTGCTGTATTAATGAAAGACTTTCACTATGTAGCCCTGAAAAAAAAGTTGGGGGTGGCGCATGTGCCGCTTCTTGGCCCGTGGCTGTACCTCTGGATGCATAAAGGGTTGAATAACGGTGATTATCTTTTTCACTGGATGAAAAAACAGTTGAGGCAAAAGGGGATTGAGACGTTTGCGGACATGCGGGAAGGAAAACTAAAAATAACCGCTTCGGATATTACAAATGGACGGCTTCTCGTACTGCCTGACGACGCAGAGAAAATCGGCTATACGCCCCGATGTCTTTCGATAGCCCTGGCGGTGCGGATGAGCGCAAGCCTTCCTTTTTATCTGCAGCCGGTGATTTTAAAGCAAAACCGCAAGTTAATTTATATTGTTGACGGTGGCATTCTTAGTAACTTTCCCCTCTGGATTTTTGGGGAAAATCATGTGTCATCTTATCCGACCATTGGATTCCGGCTATCCGCCGGCTATCAGATGGAATCTGTTAATTACATTCATAATTTTCCTGCTTATGTTCATGCCATGCTTAAAACGATGCTTATGGCGCACGACCAGCGCTATGTAGAAAAGCAAAATGCGGCGCGTACCGTATTTATTCCGACGGACGGCATTACGTCTTCCAAATTCGACCTCTCGTTAACCGACCGCGGAAGATTATATACATCGGGAGAGCAGGCAGCCAAACATTTCCTCACCCGCATTCATACACTGCGTAAACCAAAAACCTCTTGACGTTATCGATCAAGAGGTTTTTGTTTCATTCGTTTTCGGTTTATTCTTTTTACCTTCTATGACCCGGAAAGGATGGTCGCGCCGGGCCGATGCCTTTAACCGGTTCATCTTTTTAAATTTTGCAGCAGATACATGGGGTGCAGGCTGCTCTGTACCTTGTTTTTTGATTCGGTTTTTTTGCTGTCTCAGCGCCTTTTGGTAACCGGAATCGGTGGTTCCCTGTGTGCGGGATGGAGACAAACGTGTAAACACAAAATAGAAGACTCCTGCAAAAATAACGGCAGCGGCAATGGTTTTTACAAGGCTCCATGGATCGTGAGCCAACTGCGACAGAAGGCCAATTCCAACAAGAATGAACAGTACAGCCGCAGTGATTTTAGATTTCCACGACACCCTAACACCCCATTTCTAAGTTAATCATTGTCTTCAGCCAATCGACACCATACAATCAGTGTTTCCTTCATCAAGCTGGCGCATGCGCATAAAAGAGGCAATCGCTACTTCAACTTGCATATCATCCGGCTCACGGGTCGTGAGCTTCTGCAGCCAAAGACCCGGATAGCCGAGAATGCGCAAAACTGGAATGTTCCTTAGTTTATTGGTGGCCTGGAGCGTTTCATAGGAAACGCCAATGACAACAGGCAGCAGAAAGATACGCTGATAAATCCTTTGCCATAACGTATCGTAATGGAAAAAGGAATAAACAATGACACCTACAAGCACGGAGAAAACAAGAAAGCTGCTTCCACAGCGGTAATGCAGAGTAGAAAAACGCTGTACATTCTGTACAGTTAATTCTACCCCGGCTTCATACGCGTTAATCACTTTATGTTCGGCACCGTGATATTGAAAAAGGCGCTTAATCATCGGTGTTTTGGCGATAGCGTAAATGTATCCGAAAAGAAATACGATTTTAATGGCTCCTTCAATCAGATTTTGAAGGATGTTATTGGATACAAGATGTTGGAACAGCACGCTTGCGAGGATGGCAGGTACTACGGTAAACATAAGCTTACCGAAAAGAAAAGACAAGACTCCAACGGCTGCGACGCCCAAAATCATAGTAAGCTTAGATGGTTTTTGTGTTGGATCGGATTCCTGTTCACCTGATTCGACCTCATACTTCTCGGTTGAAAAGTTCAAGTGTTTTGCTCCATTGGCACTGGCGAAGATAAGCCCTACAATCCCGCGGATAAAAGGAATGCGTTTGAGGGTTTTTACCCATGGACTTTCCGTTTTTTCTTCATGATAATACTCAATAGAATTGTCTTTACGCCTGACAGCAGTAACACTGTATTTCCGGCCGCCAAACATCACGCCCTCAATAACAGCCTGACCGCCATATGCAAGCGGGATTTGTTTTGGCAATGTTAACACCTTCCTTACAAGTATTTTACCGTATTTCGAAGGCTGTTTCTAGCAAAAAAGAGCAAATATGAAGGCGATTATGTGTTAGGTATTGCTATTTGGCGTAGAGCATGAGTAATATGGAGAGAGGGGGGTAAAAGATATGAAAAAATTAGCAGCAGGTATGATGATAACATTAGTATTTGGATTAACCGCGTGCGGCAGCAGTTCTGACACTGCTTCGAGCAAACCGGCGGACCAGGCGCAAAGTACGAGCGCTGGAAGCAGTTCATTAAGCAGCAGCACAACGACTACCGGCGGTGGCGATGCAAAAGCCATCATGGCCAAAAGTTCATGCGAAAGCTGCCATGGCCAAAATCTTCAAGGCGGGGCAGGTCCTAACCTGCAAAAGGTTGGCAGCAAGCTGTCCGAAGAACAAATCGTCAAACAAATCAAAAATGGCAGCGGCAGCATGCCTGGCGGCCTGATTAAAGATGATAAAGATATTCAAACGGTAGCAAAATATTTATCACAACAAAAATAAATAGAGAAGATTTATACATAACACTACACAGTGGTGCTGGGCATCTTTTATCCGAACAAGGGGTAAAAGATGCTTTTCCTTTTCAAAAGGGTTTCCTATGGTAAAATATTTCATATAAAATGGTGAGCCAATAAAAATGATGGAAAGCTGATGAAGAGGAGAATGATGATGACAAATATTCTTGTTGTAAACGGACCGAATTTAAATATGCTTGGTAAAAGAGAGCCAAGCGTGTATGGAACGGAAACGCTTGCTGATATTGAACGGCAGCTGCGTATTGCAGCCGATGAGTTAGACGTTCGGATTGATTTTTTTCAATCGAATGTAGAAGGAGAGATTATTAATCGGTTGCACGACGCGTTTGGTGTATGTGACGGAATTGTGATAAACCCCGGTGCTTTCACCCATTACAGTTATGCGCTGCGGGATGCGCTGGCCACTATCAGTGTACCCTTTATTGAAGTTCATATTTCAAATATTCATGCGAGAGAAGCTTTTCGCCATCTGTCTGTCCTGGCGCCTATCGCTGTCGGGCAAATAACAGGCCTCGGTACATATGGATATGAACTTGCACTCCGGGCTATAGTAAAGACAGCCAAAAAATGAGTAAAGGATGATTCAATTGAGGACTAGGATTGATAGAATTCGTCAACAACTGGCGGAACGTGAGCTTGATGGGCTGCTGATTACAGACCCTTTCAACCGCCGTTACATTTCAGGGTTTACAGGCTCATCCGGCTATTGCCTTGTCACGGTAAACGGTGCGGAACTTATAACCGATTTCCGGTATGTTGAGCAGGCAAGCAAACAGGCAGCCGAGTTTGAGATCATCCGCCATCCGGCCGACATTATGGCCACCGTTGTTGAAAGAGTCCGGCACCACGGGGTGAAAAAACTCGGGTTTGAAAAAAATGATTTAACGTATACCCTTTTTGAAGGGCTGGAAAAACTCGCCCAGGGTGTTAAACTCGTGCCAACATCCGGAATCGTCGAAAAGCTTCGGCTAATTAAAACGCCGGAAGAAATTGCGATTATTAAAGAGGCGGCCTTGATTGCCGACCAAACATTTATGCACATTCTCACATTCATTCAGCCAGGTATGACGGAACTGCAGGTAGCAAATGAGATGGAGTTTTATATGCGCTCGCACGGTGCGGTGTCCTCCTCCTTTGACACGATCGTTGCATCCGGTCCGCGTTCCGCCCTGCCGCACGGTGTTGCGTCCGATAAAGTGATCGGGAAGGGAGACATGATTACACTCGATTTTGGCGCATACTATAAAGGATACTGTTCGGACATTACCCGAACAATCGCGGTAGGCGAACCTGATGAAAAGCTTAAGGAAATTTACAGCATTGTGCTGAAAGCACAGCTTCATGGAGTGAATCATATAAAACCCGGCATGAGCGGCATTGAGGCCGATGCGCTGACGCGTGACATGATTAAAGAGGCCGGGTATGGTGAATACTTTGGCCACAGTACAGGACATGGAATAGGCCTGGAAATTCATGAAGGCCCTGCGCTTTCCGTAAAGGGCGAAAATATTCTCCACCCGGGCATGGTTGTCACATGTGAGCCCGGCATTTATCTTCCAGGCGTGGGTGGGGTACGTATTGAGGATGATATCGTTATTACGGAAACCGGCTGTGAAATCATCACCAAATCACCGAAGGAACTTATTGTTCTCTAACCCCCTTTTTATGATATAATCTGATAGTTAAGGTTATTAGTCCTATTATCGCAGGAGGTTTATTCATGATTTCAGTTAACGATTTACGTCCGGGTGTTACGATTGAAACGGACGGGGATATTTATTCCGTTATCGAATTCCAACACGTTAAGCCGGGTAAAGGCGCAGCGTTTGTACGGACAAAGCTTCGTAACTTACGGAGCGGTGCCATTAAAGAGACGACATTCCGCGCGGGTGAAAAAGTTTCCAAGGCCCTTATTGAGACAAAGGAAATGCAATATTTATACGCTTCAGGCGATGAGCATGTATTTATGGATACGTCTACATATGACCAGATTACACTGCCAACGAGCCGGATTGAGCACGAATTAAAATTTCTTCTTGAGAATATGAATGTAAGCATTGTCACATTTGAAGGGGAAATTCTTGGGGTGCAGGTTCCGAATAACGTAACGCTTGAAGTCGTGGAAACAGAGCCAGGCATTAAAGGGGATACTGCTTCCGGCGGTACGAAACCGGCTACACTGCAGACCGGCCTTGTTGTCCAAGTGCCGTTCTTTATTAACGTTGGAGATAAACTTATCATTGATACGCGCAACGAAGCGTACGTTTCCCGTGCATAATATAAAACGATGGATAATAACCCCCCACGGCTGTGGGGGGTTATCGTGTGTATGGTGGCAGCTACGATGAGAGTGCTGATTTAGACGTAGAATTGCCGGACGGCATCAGAAGCGTATCAGAGCGAAGCCCTCTCCGTAAGCATTCAAGCGGGTATATATCATCCGTTTGAATATTTCCCAGGTTAACGTTTCGTCCGAAAAAGTGAATAAAATCGATTTGCTGATTTTTTTGCGGTGCTTCCCAGATCAACCGGTCTCTCACTTCCGGTCCAATGATTCGTCTGATTGCGGTTAAAAATTCGTAGTCCGGCTCTCCCTCGCTGTTGTAAATTCCGACATTGGCCCCTGATTCCCTGCCTTCTACAATGACATAGGAGGCTCCACAATCGATATCCGAATAGAGTGTACGCTCCAATTCATCGATCGTTAGGTGAGACCCGCTTGCTTTCTTTCCGCATTCGGCAAGCACGGTAAACCCTCTTTGTCTGCATTCTTTGATTATCCGCCGACGTTCTCCGACGGAAAGGGAAATCGTGCCATCCGATATTTCAAGGCAGCTAAAACCAAATTCCTCAAGGGATACCAGGTATTCTGAGAAGAGGCCATTCAAATAGGCAATTTCAAAAAAAGTACCGCCTGGATAGAGCGTAATTCCCGCTGCTTTGGCCAGCGCTATTTTTTGTTTTAACGTTTCAACCGGATAAAGAACAGCTGTGCCGAATCCCAGCTTGATGAAATCTATATAAGGAGTAGCATAAGAAAGGATTTCCTCGAATACCAGAGGCCCGATTCCTTTATCAATCAACATCGTCATCCCTGTATTTCTTGGTTTTGCCTCTCTTGTCTGTGACGGATCAAGAAGCAGTGAATTCCACAGCGGTGTGTTCAGGATGTTCACAGAAGTCTCCCCCCTCGCTTTCTTGAGGTATTAGGAAAGGATGTCTTTCCTGTACGCATTAAGAGCAACAAGGCTGTCGCCCGGTTTCTTTACAAACATCGTATGCAGGGGCATCTACCTATGTTAATCTAAAAAATCCTCAACAAGCATATTAAACGTCGAAATATTCCTCTTTGACGATGATTTGGATGAGGAAGAATATGATGAGGCTGATGACGACATGAATGATTGTGAGGACGATGTAGAGCAAATCTATATACTGAGCAATAGAAATTAATACGGTAACAGTGGTGGGCCATGGACTGGCCCATTTTTTTGTGTCATAAAGTGGCCAGGCACCCCATAAGAATGTGATAGGACTAGTTAAAGGGGAGAAAGAATGGTGATAGGTGACGTAACACGTGTGCTTCCCGACCGGATACGCCGGTGGGTGGGAGATTTTCCGTCCGATGTACAGAACAAAGTTGAAGAAATCCGATTGCGCATAAACAGGCCGGTGGAGTGTATTGTTGGCGGGCGCTCTTTTTTTATAACAGGGGAGGGAAGTCTCGTACCATCGGATGAGCAGACCGCAGCCTTCACGAGGGAAGAGGCCGTCCAATTAATGAACCGTTTAAGCCTGCACTCCCTCTATACAATGGAAGAAGAAATGAGGCGGGGCTATATTACCATTTCCGGGGGTCACCGGGTCGGTATCGCCGGAAAGGTTGTTTTAGAAGGCGGCAGCGTAAAGTTGATCCGGGATATCACCAGTTTTAATATTCGTATTGCGCGAGAGCAGCCAGGTGTGGCGGAGCGCGTTCTGCCGCTTCTCGTTAACGAACAGGTTATTCGCAGTACCCTGATTATTTCTCCCCCCCAGTGCGGGAAAACAACGTTGCTGCGGGACTTGGCCCGCCTCCTGAGCACGGGGACCAGCCGCCTGCCCGGCAGGAAGGTATCGATTGTTGATGAACGCTCGGAAATTGCCGGGTGTGTTGGAGGAATCCCGCAAAAAAATGTCGGCCCGCGGACGGATGTGTTGGATGGCTGTCCAAAAGCGGAAGGCATGATGATGATGATTCGTTCGATGTCACCGGATGTGCTCATTACAGACGAAATTGGGCGAGCGGAAGACGGCTACGCACTGGAAGAAGCGATTCACGCAGGCATCAGTGTCATCACTACCGCCCATGGCAAAGATTTAAAAGATATTATGCGCCGCCCGACATTATCCCGCATTGCGCAATCCGGGGTGTTTGAACGCTATTTGATACTGGGGCGCCGGCCGTCAATTGGCAGCATTCAGGCGGTGTACGATGAGAACTTCACGGAGCGGAGAAAGGAAAGGATGCTATGTTGAAGCTTATCGGTGCTGCGATTATCCTTCTCTCCACCACCCTGGCGGGGCTAAGAGTGGCTGGCTATTTTGCCCGACGCCCCCTGCAGATTAGGCAGCTGCGCACCGCCCTTAAAATCCTCGAAACGGAAATTGTGTACGGGGCTACGCCTCTTTATCAGGCTCTTGAACATATTGCAAACCGGCTCCATGGTGAAGTGTCCCGGTTGTTTAAAACGGCTGCCAGGCTTCTTGATAACAATGATGAGCTCACTACGTATGAATGCTTCCGCAAAGCCATTGAGCAAACATGGCCGCATACCGCCATGAAAGCTCCCGAAAAAGAGATGCTGCTGCACCTGGGAACTGTACTCGGGCAAAGCGACAGGGAGGATCAAAAGAAGCATATCGAATTAACCATCATCAACCTGCACAGCGAGGAAAATCAGGCAAAAGAAAACCAGGCAAAGTATGAAAAAGTTGCGAAAAGCCTTGGGTTTCTCGGAGGGCTCTTGGTTGTCATCTTACTATTTTGAAGAGGTGAGGAAACATGGGATATGACGTGAACGCCATTTTCCAAATTGCAGGAATCGGCATCATTGTCGCCATGATTCAGACCGTTTTAAAGCAGGCGGGAAAGGATGACTGGGCACAGTGGGTGACGCTAATCGGCTTCATTGTTGTACTGTTCATGGTTGCAACGTTTATTCATGATTTGTTTCAGGAAATTAAACGTGTCTTCTTATTTAAATAAGGGGGCCGCATACAATGGAAATTATCCAGATTGTCGGGCTGGGCATTGTCGCCACCATCTTAGCCCTGATTGTTAAAGAACAAAAGCCGATCTTTGCTTTTATGCTCGCCACGTTTACCGGTGTGATTATTTTTCTCTTTCTCATCGGTAAGATATCTGATGTGATCCGTGTGCTGGAACGGATGGCGATGCAGGCCAATCTTAATATGGTATATCTCGATACCATCCTTAAAATTATCGGCATCGCTTATATCGCCGAATTCGGCGCACAGGTCACGCGCGATGCCGGACAGGGAACCATCGCCTCGAAAATTGAACTGGCGGGTAAAGTGCTCATCCTGGTCATGGCCATCCCGATTCTTTCTGTGATTATCGAAACGATTATTAGACTGCTTCCTTCTTAGCAAAGGTTGTGAATCCGTATGTGGCAAAAATGGCTGTTCTTATTACTGGCAATCGCTCTATTCGCTGAACTGGGCGGTTCGGCGCAGGCTGCCTCCGAACAGATTTCTTCCGAACAGACTTCAGTCCAACAGGCGGCACCGGAGCAGGGAGCATCCGTACAGGAAAAAGTGGTCGGCAGTCAACTGAATCGGCTCGACACTACACAAATTGAAGATTTCTGGAAAAACCTGCTCCAGAAATACAACGGATACCTGCCCGAAGTTCAATCAAAAAGCGTGTTTGAAATGCTGTCGGGCAACTCCTTTAGTTTTTCTAACGTTACAAAAGGGTTATTGAATTTTTTATTTCATGAACTCCTGATAAACGGGAAGCTGCTCGGTTCCATTCTTATTATCACGGTATTCGCGATGGTTCTGCAAACGCTGCAAACCGCTTTTGAGAAGAATACGGTCAGTACCGTTGCGTACGCTATTTCATATTTGGTGCTCATTATTTTGGCGATTAACAGTTTCCGTATCGCGACCCAACTGGCGGAAAATGCGATTTCCGAAATGGTCCAGTTCATGCTTGCATTGATGCCGCTCGTTCTGGCTTTGCTCGCTTCCACCGGGAATATCACGTCGGTCGCGATGTTTCACCCGATGATTGTGTTTTTAATCAATACAAGTTCAATGCTCATTTATACCATTATTTTTCCGTTGCTGTTTCTTTCGGCGGTGTTAAGCATTGTCAGTACATTCTCTGTGAAATACCAACTGACGAAGATGGCGCAATTGCTGAAAACCGTCAGCATGGGCTTGCTTGGCAGTTTCTTCACTGTTTTTCTCGGCGTCATCTCGCTTGAAGGAGCAACCTCGGCCGTGACGGACGGGCTGGCCATTCGAACCGCCAAGTATGCGGTCGGCAACTTTATCCCGGTTGTTGGCCGAATGTTTGCCGATGCAGCGGACACGGTAGTCGGAGCATCCTTATTGGTAAAAAATACGGTGGGTGTTGCCGGTGTTGTACTCCTTTTGCTCATCGCCGCTTTTCCCGCCTTAAAAATTTTAACACTTGCCTTTATTTATAATGTGGCTTCCGCTATCATGCAGCCGCTGGGAAACAGTCCGATTATTTCGTGCCTGTCCATCATCGGAAAAAATTTAATTTTTGTTTTCGCCGCGCTGGCAACGGTCAGTCTCATGTTTTTTTTGGCGATTACCATTATTATTTCGGCGGCTAATGTGTCGGTTATGGTTCGGTAAGGGGGTGGGCATTTGATTGCAATGATTACACTCTGGCTGAAACGGCTGATTTTGCTTGTGCTGATGGCTACATTTCTGGATATGCTGCTGCCCAATAACGCCTATCAGCGATACGTCCGGCTTGTCATGGGCCTCTTAATCCTGGTGACCCTGATTACTCCGATTCTCGATTTTTTTAATAAAGGAGTCACTGTTGAATCGCTCGCCTCTTCCTACGGGAAAAACAATACATTTGCTCTCGATTCAGCCAGAATGGACGCGCTGACGAAACAGCTCATGTCCACCCAGGATGAATCAGCGGAACGATATGTCGAAGAACAGGTCGGGCAGGCGGTAAAAAAGCAGGCGGAGGAGGAATACCGTGTTCAGGTTGATTCTGTTCAGGTGACCGTTAACAAGGGACCAGACAAAGAAAAGGCCCCAATTTCAAACATTACAGTGGTTTTAAAAAAAAGCAATGATCGTTCTAGTGAAGGCACCACCCAGAGTGCATTTATGAAACCGGTGGATCCCATTAAAATCGAAATCCACGTAGGGGATAATGGACAAACACACCAAAATTCGGTAGCGGCTATGCAGACAAAATCACTGCTTGTTAAAAAAATGGAGTCTGGTTTAACCGCATCCTGGAACGCTCCGGTTCGTGTTCTTCTGCCGGGGACAGGGGAGGGGGAATAACGTGTCACAGGAAAAACGGGGATGGAGGCAGTTGTTTAATCAATCGGGTGAAAAACGCATCAACGGATTTCAATGGCTGATTGTAATCGGCGGAATCGGGGTTGGTATTATGCTGTTAAGTACGTTCTTAACGTCACAGCACGAAGCGCCTTCCCAACCGCCTAACCAGGCCACGCCGGTTTTCGGGCAAAAAGCGCCCGAATCGTACACAATGGCTGACTATGAAGCGATGTACGAAAAAAAGCTCAAAGCTGTGCTGACGAATATAGAAGGGGTCAGCGATGTCACGGTTATGGTCAACGTCGATTCAACCGAGGAAACGGTTGTGGAAAAAAACCGGACGCAGCATACGCAGACAACGAAAGAGTCCGACAAGGGTGCGACAAGGGAAGTTACCGACCAATCAAATGAAGAGCAGGTAGTGATGAAAAAGCAGGACAATAATGAGGAGCCGGTTGTTGTCAAAACGATCGCCCCAAAAATCCGGGGGGTTATTGTCGTCGCAAAGGGTGCTGAAAACATGCAGGTGAAAGCGTGGATTTTGGAAGCCGTCCAAAAAGTTCTGGCGGTTCCATCCTATAAAATTTCAATTTTGCCAAAAAAATGATTGAGGGGGTTATTGTATGGTACTAAAGAAGCAAACCGTATGGCTTTTGTCTATGTTGACCATTCTTGTCGTGTTATCCGCCTATTATCTGGTACAAGGCCCTACAAAGCAGGTTCCGGTCGTTTCAAAAGACAAACAGGATAGCGTTCCGGCGGATATGAATTTCGGTGCGACCGTAAAAACAAAGCAAACATCAGTCGACAAGGGGCCGGCACCGACGCAAACGGATGATTATTTTATAAGCTTTAAAATGAATCGTGACGCCGAACAGTCGCAGGAGATGGATCAATTCCTGCAAGTGATGCAGAGCAGCAGTGCCCAGCCAACGGCAATTGCACAGGCGAAAAAGAAGTATGAAGAATTAGCTGCGCTGCAGGATATGCAAAATCAGGTGGAAGAATTAATCAAGTCGACAGGCCACTATAAAGACGCGATTGTTATTGCAAAAGATGATATGGTGCATGTCATCGTCCAGGCGAAATCCCTGCCGAAAAACAAGGCTGTTGATATTATCGGCCTGGTGAACCAGCAGATGAAGGTGCCGAGCAACAATATTATCGTTAGCTACAAGCCCTAATATCGAGAGAAAGACAGGTGCGTTTTTGCGCCTGTCTTTTTTTCGTGATGTATCCCCTCCTACTGTGCATGTGCCCGTGATGTTTCGGGCCGGTCCCCACATCCCGCGTCAATTGTTCGAATAGAGAGCGTACTACAGAAAGAGTTTGAAGGGGCGATATTTTTCTCAATATATTAATAATTTAAATTCCCACTAGTACGAACCCGATCTGTTTATGCTATAATATGAGTTGTTATGTAACAAGTCCATACATAGAAAAAGTGAGTTAGGAGTGGAACCACGAAATGTTCAAGATTCATGAAATTAGAGAAATCATCAAGCTTATTGACCAGTCCACTATTACCGAATTTAAAGTCGAAGAAGATGGAACGAAGATTTGCATAAAAAAAGGGGTTGAAGGTGTTCCGGCGGTCGCCGTGCGCACCGTTGAGGCAGCGCCTGTTCCGCAGGCGGCTCCGGCTCCGGTGGCTCCACAGGTTTCGGCACCAGCTGCGCCTCAAGCTCCTGCACCCGTACCGCAGGCGGCTCCGGCGGCTCCCGCTCCAAGCGCAAGCGCTGATGTAGACGACGCCAATTTCCACAAAATCACTTCGCCGATGGTAGGAACGTTCTATAAGTCACCGGAACCGGGTGCTCCTGATTATGTATCGGTTGGAGACAAGGTGAAAAATAATACGGTCGTTTGCATTGTGGAAGCGATGAAGCTCTTCAATGAAATTGAAGCCGAGGTAACCGGTGAAATCGTAAAAATACTCGTCGAAGACGGACAGCTTGTTGAGTATGGACAACCTCTCTTCCTTGTGAAGGCAGAGTAGGGAGGAGCCTCTATGTTTAAAAAGGTATTGATAGCCAATCGTGGAGAGATTGCGGTCCGGGTCATCCGGGCGTGCCGTGAACTGGGGATTAAAACAGTTGCTGTATTTTCCACAGCCGATCGGAATGCGCTTCATGTTCGCCTCGCGGATGAAGCGTATTGTATAGGCCCTACAGCTTCCAAAGACAGCTATTTAAATTTAACCAACATTATGAGCGCAGCAACGATGACAGGTGCGGATGCCATCCACCCGGGATACGGCTTTCTTGCGGAAAATGCCGATTTTGCGGAGATTTGTGCAGCGTGCAACATTACCTTCATCGGACCAGACCCGCAGGCCATTACAAAAATGGGGGATAAGAACATTGCCCGCGAAACGATGAAAAATGCCGGAGTTCCGATCGTTCCGGGAACGGACGGCTTGATCGAAGATATTGATGAAGCGGTGAAAATCGCGGAAGAAGCGGGGTATCCCGTTATTATTAAAGCAACGGCCGGCGGCGGCGGCAAAGGCATGCGGGTCGCCCGCAACGAAGAAGAACTGGTTACTTCTGTCCGCCAGGCGCAGAAGGAAGCAAAAGCCGCGTTTGGTAATCCCGGCGTCTACCTCGAAAAGTATTTAGAGGATACACGCCACATTGAAATCCAGATTATCGCGGATAAACATGGAAACGTTTGTTATTTGGGAGAGCGTGACTGCTCTATTCAGCGCCGTCACCAAAAGCTTGTTGAAGAAGCACCGTCCCCGGCCCTGAATGAAGAAACTCGCCATCAGATGGGGGCCGCAGCAGTGGCCGCGGCCAGAGCCGTTAACTATCACGGTGCCGGAACGATTGAGTTCTTGCTTGATTCTTCCGGAAAATTTTATTTTATGGAGATGAATACGCGGATTCAGGTGGAACACCCGGTTACCGAGTGGATTACAGGCATCGATTTAATCAAAGAACAAATTATGGTTGCCGCCGATTACCCGCTTTCCTTCTCTCAGGAAGATGTAAAAATCAACGGGTGGGCGATCGAATGCCGTATTAATGCCGAGAATCCGGCGAAAAACTTTATGCCATCCCCCGGTAAAATTAATATTTATCTTCCGCCGGGCGGGTTTGGGGTGCGTGTCGACAGCGCAGCTTATCAAGGCTATGAAATTTCCCCGTTCTATGACTCGATGATTGCGAAAATTATCGTTTGGGGCAAAGACAGAAATGATGCCATTCAACGTATGAAGCGGGCCCTGTCAGAAACTGTAATCGAAGGAATTCACACCACGATTCCTTTCCACTTAAAACTGCTGGAACATGACAAGTTTGTTGAGGGTGACTTTAATACGAAGTTTCTTGAGACACATACACTTCCAATAGAGGAATAAAAAAACACCTCCTTTAAAGCATTAAAATTGTCTTATAGCGTAAGCGTTGCTATAATAGGCGTATACATATGCTTTAGAGGAGGTGTTGTTTTTGGATCCGAGTATAAACGGACAACTGCAACTGGATTTAGGTAAAATTGAAATTGCACCTGAAGTGATAGAAGTGATTGCTTATATGGCAACCTCTGAAATTAATGGGGTTACCGATTTGCGAAGCGGACTGGTTGGAGACCTGGTAGAACGGCTGGGACGTAAATCAAGCGGGCGCGGCGTCAAGGTTGATATAACCGAGAAGGAAGCGACCGTCGATGTATATATTATTGTGGAATACGGATACCCCATTCCGGATGTCGCCCACAAAGTGCAGGAGAATGTAAGCAATTCTATACAGAATATGACTGGATTGAATGTAACGCAAGTTAATGTACATATTGTGGATGTTCAGCTTAAGCAGGAAAAGAAAGTCGTTCCTGTTATCGAAGACGTTCACCGAGTTCGTTAGCAAGACCCCTCTGGGGTCTTGCTTTTACAAAGGAGGGTATATGTGAATCTATTTGACCGGTTTGTCTTAACCCTTTACAGTCTGGCCCTCGTCGTCATCTCCCTGTTTGTTATGGCGATGAGCCTCAATCTTATTTCGTATCAATGGATTGTTAATGGCATTGAGGATGTATACTCATCAACTCAAACGAGCCTCATTTATTTTGTAGCCGCGGTGATTTTTTTAATCATCAGTGTCAAATTCCTGCTTACCAGCCTGCGGGGAAGCGGACAGCGGAGGGATGCGGCTTCCCATACCGTGCGCAAGCCTACCGAACTCGGCGACGTGCGGATTACGTTAGAAACACTGGAAAGCCTTGCTTTGCATGCAGCGCGGCGAGTGCGCGGCGTGCGCGACTTGAAAGTAAAAATAAGGCCGGAAGAAAGTGGAACGTTTGTCCATGTCCGAACGCTGGTTGACGGTGAAACACCGATTCCTGACCTGATTGCGCAGGTACAGCAAAAGATTAAAGAACATGTGGAATCAATCGCGGGAATTACCATTACTGAAGTCACTGTGACTGTAACCGATGTGGCTTCCGGAGCAGGCGGACGCGTGCGCCGGGTAGAATAGAGGGGTGCCTATGTTCTGGCAGTTCATTCAGGAAAACAGGGGAAAAGCGTTAGGAGTAACGGCTGGGTTTATTTTTGGCCTTCTATTTTTATTGGTAGGCTTTTTTAAAACGATTATTTTTGCCGTGTTTGTGGCAGCCGGGTTTTATTTGGGAAGTAAATTTGATAATAAAGAGGACTTGGGGGAAGTGCTCGACAGGATCCTCCCGGGTAAGTTTACGAAAAAATGATGGCCTCAAAATGGCGCCGGACTTTTTTCGATTACGAAGACCACTTCAATGGGTGGTCTTTTTTTATCGTTAAGGAAAGTATATGTTGCTTTACAGTGTTAAAGCAACATATACTTTCTTCCATTGGTCACCTGAGAAAAACTCACGGGGGTGTGCCGAACGTT